>JBCDAJ010000001.1:0-204194 GCA_039185935.1 Cyanobacteria bacterium P01_F01_bin.56
AACTGGCGTTGCGAAATTGATTCGTCCTCGTAAGCCTTGATAATTTTGCGACGGAAGTCGATAGAGTAAGCTTTCATCTCGGTTTTTTGGGGCAATTCAAGTAGTATTAAGTGTACCTTACCAGGCCGGGAATGGCTATAAGCGACTCTACCCACATGTGCCAAGACTAATCGCAACAGAAACGTCACCCCCAAAGGTATGTTTCAAATTTCCTAAAATTACAAACCGTCCTGACGGTGCCTGTGCTAAAAGTAATACAGATTTAAGTGGCCTCAATACTCAGTGCCTCCTAGCTGATATCGATTGTTGGCAAGCGATATTTATTTCGCCTACGACACAACCTAGTTGGTTCGATCATCTAAAAAGTGCAGAACGGTTGATTGAGAAGATGCGACGCTCCGGCGGTCCAGTGCGGCTCGGGTGAGTTGCCCGTCAAACTCTCTTTCTAATTGCACCGTTGGCATACCAAGGTTTGATATCACCCGCATAGAGAAACTTTCAGGTAGCAGTTTGCGGCTGCTGCCTGATGAGTAAAACTGCTGGTGCTGAGAGCATTGCTAGCAACGATGTCGCTTTTCGGAAATCTTTCCTCCTCTCTCGGCGATCCCAGCTGAGTACAGGGTGACAGAGCTAGAACTGCTGACTGATCACGTCTCTCGATGAGGGAGCAGGCGATCGCTAAGACGGTTCTTTTATCGGGTGATTTAGGTCACTTAGTGTCCCAGAGTTTCACGGAGATCTGGCGTGATTCTCAGGACTGACGCACCAATCCTCAATATTCTTCAAATTTGGTGGGTGTTGAGTTTAAGAGCCCCCATTTTCGGACTGAGGCATACACAACCAGAGGCAACCGAATCAGTTCTGCTCCCACTGAGCATCTAGCGATTCATCGGTTGCTGTTAGGGTGATAAGGATCTATCAGATGCAGACACGATTTCTATGGTCAAGGGCTAGCGTGATGGGATTGACATTGGTCAGTCTGAGTTTAGGCGGATGCCCTCAACCGCAATCATTCACTGAGTCGCCACGTGATCATAAGGCGACAATTTCTGTGCGCCAACCGGCCTCGACGGCAGCCGTGATCCCCACCTCAACACCGCAAGCAATTACCTACAGTGTCTGTGGTGAGATCCCCGACTGGGAACGCCTGAGCCTAGAAGCTCAAACCGCTGCTCTGATGGATAATCCCCGTTATGGAGACGCGTTGACCACCGATCCCCTACAAAGTCTGTTTGAAAAATTTTGGCATGAATCGTTAATCACGTTTACGACCTACGGCTTGAGTGCCCGCACCGAACCCATCTATCTCAGCGGCGTCTGGACCGGTATTGAGGAAATGTCAGCCTGCTATGAGGGCGATCGTCCCACTGCCATCAATGCAGGTGAAGTCGCAGAGATCTGGCTGATTGGCTATCAAGTCGTTGACTTTACATGGTCTGGCGAGACCTACCAGCTAACGGTTGAACCAACATCAACGGGGCTGCGATTTCTGCAGTTTGAGCGCGTAGAAGGCAATGGCACCTTGCCTATCGTTGTCTTAGAAAGTACTGGTCATGAACTGACAGTGGCCTCAGGTGATTGGTAATTATGACCTCAAAGTTAACTAACACAGTCCTTCGCAAAGCCTAATTCCAGACCGTCCTCTACAGATACGGCGATCGCACAATAGCTGTGCTCATGCCTGGATACTCAAGCTTGACGCTGATACCGGCAAAAACTCCTCAGATCTCTTTAAGATTTCCATTGTCGCTATCGAACTTTATTCGCTATAGTAGGAAAGCCAACGCGGGGTAGAGCAGTCTGGTAGCTCGTCGGGCTCATAACCCGAAGGTCCATGGTTCAAATCCATGCCCCGCCACCAAATTTCAAAAGGCCCAGTGTGACCATCACGCTGGGCCTTTTGATTAACTTGACTAAATGATTAGAAGCAGGGCTTGGGAAGCGATCCCACAGGCCAATTCTCTCCTTCAGAGAAACGCATTGTCGTCTCAGCCAGCAGTTGAGCCAACGACGCTGTTTAACTTTCAACTGATCCGGTCTAAGGTTGAGCCGCATCAACAATGGCTTTGTGCTGACGACAGCTCGCGTTAGAGACCATCGCCTATGCCAGACTGAGACATCCCCATCAACCGTTTTCACGTTGGATTCTGATCGCATTGATCTCTGTTCTCCTATCGATTGCTTTTCATGACTGCAGCACCAGTGTCCACCGCTTCCTCAAAAACCTTCAAAAAATTGCAGGCTTGGTTGCGAGGACAGGTCGGCAAAGCGATTCATGACTACAGCATGATTCAGGACGGCGATAAGGTGATGGTGTGTTTGTCGGGGGGCAAGGATTCCTACACGATGCTCGATCTGCTGCTAAGCCTACAGCGCAGCGCCCCGATCAATTTCGAGCTGTTGGCGGTAAATTTAGATCAAAAACAACCCGACTTTCCCGTTGATGTGTTGCCGGAATATTTGACCCAAATAGGGGTGCCGTTTCGCATTGTGCAGCAAGATACCTACAGCGTTGTCCAGCGAGTGATCCCCGAAGGTAAGACCATGTGTGGTCTCTGCTCACGGTTGCGACGAGGAGCACTCTATCGGGTAGCTGCAGAAACAGGGGTGACCAAAATCGCGCTTGGTCATCATCGAGACGATATTTTAGAAACGTTCTTTCTCAATCTGTTTCACGGTGGTCGAATGAAAGGGATGCCCCCCAAGCTGTTGACCGACGATCGCCGCCACATCGTGATTCGCCCACTGGCCTACTGTCGCGAAAAAGACATTGCTCGGTATGCCCGACAGCGGCAGTTTCCCATCATTCCCTGTAAGCTGTGCGGCTCACAGGATAATCTGCAGCGGGTGCAAATTAAGCAAATGTTGACTCAGTGGGAACGAGAATCGCCAGGACGCGTTGACTCCATTTTTCGCAGCTTGCAGCATGTATCTGGCAGTCACTTGGCAGATTTGCAGCTTTTTGACTTTCAAGGTTTAGAGGCCCAGCGATCGCTCCAGCCTGATCCCCACATCGCTGACGACGCCACACTACCGTGGGAATTGTGATCCCCACGGGTTCAACGATCGCTGGCAGAGAGGATGAGTCTACAGATGTGCTCAACTGGTCGAACTATCGTCGAGCGTTGTAGCTTCAGGAGGCGTCGCGCTCGCCTGTTCGGCGGCTACGGTCTCACTCTGGAGTAAATCTTTGACCTGACTCAGGACAGTGCCGAGTTTGCCGTCTTCGAGTAGGCCGTTAATCAAAGATAGGCCACTGGTCGAGAGCAAGAGTTTGTTGATGTCTTCAGACGCCGCCCCGTTACCGTCGCCATGGGCGCCTGGAAAAGCATAGATACGGGCGTCACCAATCACGCCAGGCTGAGGCGCTAAGGCACTCAGCACCTCTGGTAGGCGATCGGCCAGTTGTGGCCAAATTTGCGCGATCACTTCAGCGGTGAGGTTGGCATTGCTAATGGCGTTGCGGGCTTCAATATTGGCCTGCTGCCCTTGCGCCTGGGCCAGCGCTTTGTCCAGTTCGGCTTGGGCTAGGGTGCGAATAGCTTGGGCTTCTAGCTCTGAGGTTTGTTTGGCGATTTCGGCTTGCCGCCGCTTGCGGAAAACGTCGATTTCGACCACGTTTTGATCGGCAATCCGACGTTCCTGAGCTTCACGCTCGGCGGCAATCACCGCGAGTCGCTGCTCTCGTTCTGCCTGCTCTACCGAGGTCGCGGTTTGGACGGCGGCTTCAGCCTGGGCACGCTCGGCTTCTGTCATGAATCGATTTCGTTCTTGCTCTGCGATCGCGATCGCCGCTTCTTGCTGGGCCACTTTGGAAGCGCGTTCAGCTTCAGCGATATCTACCAAGGCCAAATACTGGGCCGAATCCACAGCTTTCTGACGATTGACTTCCGCCACATCCGATTCTTCTCGCTGTTGGGCCTGAGTAATTTTCAATGCTTTTTGCTGCTCTTCGAGTTCAATGTCAGCGGCGATTTGTTTTTGTTGCACGCTGAGCTGTCGCTGAATTTCTTCTTCTTCGACAGACTGTTCTTGCAAAATCTTGGTGCGCTGGGCAGTGGCCGCTTCTCGATCGCGTTTTTCCTGAATTTCGCGTTCCCGTTCGGCCTTTAAAGATTCTAATTCTAGGGTTTGAGCCTGTTTGGCATCCTCTTTATCGCGGGCAATTTCGAGCGATCGCTTTTCTGCATCCAGTTCCTTTTGCTCAATGGCAACTCGGGTGGCAAGTTCGACTTCGCGCTTTTGCTGAATCGAACGCTGAATCGTTTCCGTTCGCAATCGCACCCCTTGGGCATCGAAAAAGTTATTGGTGTCGTAGGTATCACTTTCCTCAATTTCTGAAATTGCCAGATTGTTGAGGGTAAGCCCCACTTTTTTCAAATCAGGTTCAATCAGGTTGAGCACTTCCTGCGCAAACCCTAATTTGTCAGAGTCAATCTCTGCCAGAGTTTTGGTCTTGGCAGCCGCCCGAATGCCATCATCAGCCCGTTTTTCTAGCGCGTTTTTAATATCTTCGGGAGTAATTTGGCCACTGCGCGAAAGTCGGGCCGCCGACGTCAAGACATCATCCTCAGAGGCGTTGATGCAGACGTAAAATGTCACTCGCATGTCTGCCCGCAAATAATCTTGAGTGCGCACTGCCAACTTGCCTGTGCGCTCGACATCAATTGACAGCTCTCGCAGCGGCACTCGGGTCAGTTCGTGAAATCCGGGCAACACTACACAGCCACCATTCAAAACCACCTTCTTTTGCTTACGTACCACCCCTCCGGTTTTCACAAAGGCTTCGTTGGTCGGGGTGATGACGTAGACACGCGTATAAGCAATGATGGCAAATAGCAGCAGCAAGATAAAGATGACCACACCGCCAGAGGCCAACAGGCCCAGCCCACCTAATTGACCCAACATGGGGAGCGGTCTAAGGGGCACCTCGGCGATCGCCGCGACTGGTTCAGTTGGGGCCAACTCTCTGTGCGTCTCGACTTCCAGGTCGGGCAGTGTTGGCAAAGATTGAATCAAGGTTAGCCAGAACAACATAAGCGCCTCATTGCAACTCTAGAGTTAGTCAGTGTTGGGGAAAGATGGACCTGATAACAGCCGGTCACCGCTCAACCACCGGGTCTGGTCAATACTATTTTGGGCAATGACTAAATAATGGCCTTCTGATCGGTCAATCACCATTACTCGGGCGCCTCGCCGCAGGCTAATGGTTGCCCAGTCGGGCAGCTTAGCACTCACCGTCACCAAGTTGGCCGCAGCATCTTTGACATCCACTTGACCAATTTTGCCGGAGCTTTCCAAGGGGACAAAGGCCGACGTGACGGTGCCTAAGCACCCCACTAAGCGATCGCTACTGACATCTTCACCAAAGGCTGCAAAGAGTTTGCCAATAGGCTGTGAGAGCAGACTGCCCATCCACAGAGCGCAAATCAGCGAGCTGAGAAAAACTCCGACTGCCACCCAACCATTTAAGGACTGGGCAAAGACGTCTGCCAACGCCACATTGAACACCCAACCGAGTAAGCCCCAAAGGGTTAAATCCATTGCCAGCAAGAGGATTAATGGCGTGCGCCCAACTCCAAACCAGCTGAGAAGTTGGAGAGGGCCAAAGACGTCGCCGCTGCCGTCAAGGTCAGTGTCGACGTCTAAGAGACTATCGCCGTCGAAGCCAATTTCCGCGTCGACATCAGCGTCAATATCAATGCTGGCATCGACATCAGCATCTAAATCCAAATCGTCATCGCCACCGCCAGACACAATCACAATCAGGAACAGGCCAACCCCTGCCCCCAAGAAAATCCAATACGGTAAGTTAGCAAGGCTAAATAACATAGCAGCCGGTCAGCGATGAATATGATTCGCGATCGCTCAGTCGGTACGAGACGCGCGATCGCCCATTGCCAAGCCCAAGATAGCTGTCACCGTCATCAAAACAGTGACCTTGGCAAGCATTTGTAACTCATTTCCAATCACCCGAAAGGGATACAGGGCCTGATGACAGTCCTTTGGGGTATTCAAAACGCGACCTCATGCGTTAACACGACCTCAAAAGTATTGAGTTTAATTGATGACTTGCCCCAGACAACACTTCACCGCTCATCGATGACCCCAATATCCCTAATACTCGGTGTCAGAAGTCGCCCTACCATTTCAGTTTCTAATTCCCCTGGCACCGCTGCTCCCCTACTCTGGAGAACGGCACGCAAATTGATGCTGCACGGTACAGAGGAGGCTACTGGTTCAGGGGCAGCAATCGCTTGACGACACTCATAGCTCTACTTTTGTCAAGCATTTTGCAGAAATTATACAAGCATAAAACTTTCTTTAACTCGAAATTAACTTGCGTCAACCCTCTTCCTATTCAAATTGAATGTGCTACTTTAATAAGTAAGAAACAAACAACTAAATATCTCGCGCAAGTTACTCAACCATTAAAAAATTGAATACTTGTGCCTCACAAACTGGCTTTTAATTGACGCAAAACAACACAAAAAAGGGTTATTGAGATTTTCTCAAGCCACTAAATAAATAAGAGTGTTGCCAGACGTTGTAAACCTTAGCAAGCAAAAACTTCATCCACGCTAGTTAAGTCCATTTTGTAAATTTTGAAAGTTGATAGTTTGAAAGCTTAAAAAGAGTTCAGTTTTAAAACTGGACTCTTTTTGGCATTATGGCTATTTCTCTATGTGTATTGCTTTGACGATAGCTGTTCTGTGTGATGTTCAATCAGTGCAAGACACAAAAAACGAGGGGTTTTTGCCCCTCGTTTTTTCACTATTTAAGCACTAATGGCGTCTTCTGCAGCCCTTACGAGGCTTCAGCCCGCTCTTTAGCCTCTTTGATCACGACTTCTGCCACATTGCTGGGGCAAGGAGAATAGTGAGAGAACGTCATAGAGAATTGCCCACGGCCAGAAGTCATTGTCCGCAGATCACCGATGTAGCCAAACATCTCACTTAAAGGAGCTTCGGCCTTGATCCGGACTCCGGTAGGGCCAGTATCTTGCCCTAAGATCATGCCACGGCGGCGATTGAGGTCACCAATAACATCACCCATATAGTCATCGGGTGTAAAGACATCAACCTTCATGATCGGCTCTAAGAGCTGAATGCCCGCCTTCGGCAGAGACTGTCGATAAGCTGCCCTAGCAGCAATTTCGAAGGCGATCGCCGAAGAGTCAACTGGGTGGAACCCACCATCCTTCAGGGTCACCTTTAAGTCAACGACCGGGAAACCCGCGAGCGGCCCTTTATCAATGCTGGTCTCAAAGCCCTTTTGCACCGCTGGCCAGAATTCACGCGGGACGTTACCGCCAGTCACTTTAGACTCAAACTCAAAGCCCACACCTGTTTCAGCCGGTTCAATCGTGTAGTCAATTTTGGCAAACTGACCAGAACCACCCGACTGCTTTTTGTGGGTGTAGCTGTCGTTAAAGACCTTGGTGATGGCTTCCCGGTAAGCCACCTGAGGCTTGCCCACTTCGACTTCGACACCATGGGTACGCTTCAAGATATCGACTTTAATATCCAGGTGCAGCTCACCCATCCCCTTCATGATGGTCTCACCACTTTCCTGGTCAGTCTCAACGTAGAAGGAGGGATCTTCCTGCACCATCTTGCTCAGGGCCATACCCATTTTTTCGTTGTCGCCTTTCTTCTTGGGCGCAACAGCGACAGAAATCACCGGCTCCGGGAACACCATCGGTTCCAGGGTCGCAGGATCTTTCGGGTCACACAGCGTGTGTCCGGTCTGTACATTCTTCAGACCCACTAGCGCCACGATATCGCCCGCTTGCGCAGAATCGATTTCTTCGCGGGAATCGGCATGCATTTCAACAATGCGGCCAACCCGCTCGGTTTTACCCGTCGCGGTATCGAGCACGGTGTCGCCTTTGCTAATGACACCCGAATAAATTCGGGTAAAGGTGAGGGAGCCGAAGCGATCGTCCATGATCTTGAACGCGAGCGATCGGAAAGGCTTCTCGGGATCAACGTAGGCAAATTTGCCCGTTTCATTCCCTTCGAGGTCAATTTCCGGCTGCGGGGGCACTTCATTCGGTGCAGGCAGATAATCGACCACCGCATCTAAAACATTTTGTACCCCTTTGTTCTTAAAGGAAGACCCGCAGAAAGTCGGGAAAAACGTCAAGTTACGAGTGCCTTTACGAATGCATTGCTTGATTTCCTCGATGGTGACTTCTTCACCTTCGAGATACTTCATCAAGATTTCTTCGTCTTGCTCTACCGCCATCTCAACAAGGGTTTCCCGGTATTCTTCTACTGGCTCTTTCATGTCCTCAGGGACATCAGTAATTTCGAAGTTTTCCGGTAGACCCGTATCGTCCCAAATCCAGGCTTTACGGGTTAGCAGGTCAACCACACCCACAAAATCATTTTCGATACCGATCGGTAACACCATGACTAGAGGCTTAGCTGCCAAGACCTCGTCAACCTGTTTGACCACGCGATAAAAGTCGGCGCCTGTTCGATCCAGCTTATTGACATAGATGATCCGCGCAACTTTAGAATCGTTGGCATAGCGCCAGTTGGTTTCAGACTGCGGCTCTACCCCGCCAGAACCGCAAAAGACACCTACGCCGCCATCCAGCACCTTGAGTGAGCGGTAAACCTCAATCGTGAAGTCAACGTGCCCAGGAGTATCAATGATGTTGAGCTGATGGTCATTCCAAAAACATGAAGTAGCAGCAGACTGAATCGTGATGCCGCGCTCTTGCTCTTGCTCCATGAAGTCAGTGGTTGCCGCACCTTCATGCACCTCACCGATCTTGTGGATTTTGCCAGTGAGCTTCAAAATTCGCTCAGTCGTGGTAGTTTTACCAGCATCCACGTGGGCAAAAATGCCAATGTTGCGATATCGCGTAAGGTCCTTTTTCATAACTGCTCTCTAGTTTCTGTGCGACAAACCTATTGATGACTATTACTTAATGATAATAGTCATTTAGGCGGTATCTTTGCTGCCTCAGCAAAGGCATTGACGCTCTGCTTATCAGAACATGCCCACACTGACTTCAAAAAATTGGCAACATTGCTAATTGTAAAGTGTCATGACCGAAATATGTAACGGGTATCCCGAACTTAGGGCGTGGCAACAACTTAGAAAATGCAAGTAACTAATAAAGCATGACCAGCCTTTTGTAGTCCCAGACAAAAAGACTTCAGCTAAGACTTGCCTAACACTCTCAAACTCAATATCTGATATCAGCCAGAAAATTGACTGCATTCGATAGAGGGGAAATTACCCAACAACTTCCATGATCTTGAACATCGGCAAATACATGGAAACGAGAATTGAACCAACCATGCCACCTAAGATGACAATCATGAACGGTTCCATAATGCTGGTTAAAGCCTTGACCGCTTGCTCAACCTCATCTTCGTAGAAGTCAGCAACTTTCATGAGCATTGCATCTAATTCGCCAGTTTCCTCACCAATGCTAATCATCTGAATTGCCATCGCCGGGAAAACCCGGTGCTTTTGCAATGCGAGGCTAATCATGCCGCCCGTTTGAATTTCATCTCTCGCTTCGTCAATAGCGTCGGAAATAATGCGATTACCTGCAGTGTCTCGAACAATTTCTAGTGATGTCAGAATCGGTACACCAGAACGCGATAAGGAACCAAACGTACGGCAAAACCGAGCGGTTGCCGTTTTCTGAACCAAATCACCAAATAGAGGCAGTTTGAGAAACAAGCCATCAATTGTCCGCTCGCCATTCTCGGTGGCATAATAACGCCGATAAACGAAGGCAGCCAACAAGCACAAACCAATAATAATCGCCCAGTTATACCACCGCTGCAGAAAATCACTGATACCCAACATAACCCTCGTGAAGAGAGGCAAATCAGCGTTGAGTTCTTCAAAAATCGCAGCAAAGGTTGGCAGCAAAAAGACCGTCATGGCGACGAAAATAATGATTGCTAAGATAGAGACCGTTACTGGATAAGCCATTGCCGACTTAATCTGGTTTTGTAACCGGTTCAAGTCTTCTAACAGCTTTGCTAAACGGTTAAGCACTTCATCAAGTACTCCACCGACTTCCCCGGCCTGCACCAGACTCACGTAGAGCTTGTCGAAGCAGCTAGGATGCTTGCTCATCGACTCTGAAAGGCTGGTGCCCTGCTGGACATCGCTGTTGATCTCTTCCAAAGCACGCTTTAGCTTAGGATTGGGACATTCTTCAGAGAGCACACCTAGTCCTCGCACTAGGGCTACACCAGCGTTGACTAACGCTGCAAACTGCCGCGAAAAAACAGCTTTATCTTTGACCGACACTGATGTGAATGCCAGCTTGAGTTCAGCGGGGGAAAGGCTGAGGCTACGCTCCTCTTTCAAGTCCTGGATAAACAGCCCTTGATCTTTGAGTAAATTGCGGGCTTCGCTAGGATTCGACGCAGCAATTTTCTCTTTGCGCTCACGACCTGCACTATCTCGTCCGGTAGCAACGTAAGTAGGCATAACTTTCAGGCATCAATAATTAAAGCGGCGGTAGGGAGCATACATTTCTCCCCCAGTGTAGTCTGGCAGACCTGCGCGTTTTGTGGCATATTCCAATGCCGCTACGTTAGCACAGAGTTTTCAAACTGTTGCAAAGAGACGATAGAGTCTTGAGCTCAAAAGTCTTTGAGAGCAAGGATGAGGTAGCGATCGCCTAGTATTAGCCGTCAATGATGCCGATGCTAGGCGATCGCCTTCGTTAAACCGACTATCGACGCCGACCAGCTGCTGCCTGTTGCTTACCAGCCGCTGGTTTCCCTCCTCCTTCTAACAGTCTTTGCAATTCATCAGGACGAGAGGTCTTTGACATCGCCGCATCAAAGCTGATGGTTCCAGCTTTGTAGAGGTCTGCTAAGACCTTCTCCAGCGTCTGCATTGCCAGACGTCCACCGGTTTGAATAGAACCGTAAATCTGGGCCGTTTTACCTTCCCGAATTAGGTTGGAGATGGCCGGGGTCACCACCATAATTTCTTGCGCCATAACTCGGCCAAATTCGCCAGGCTTAGGATTGGCTTTGGACACTAGACATTGGCTCAAAACCGCGACTAAAGAGTTTGATAACTGCACCCTTACCTGAGTTTGTTGCTCGGGGGGGAAGACATCAACCATGCGGTCGACGGTCTGAGAGGCCGAGCTGGTGTGCAATGTTCCAAAGACCAGGTGACCGGTTTCTGCCGCTGAGATGGCTAGAGAAATCGTTTCCAAATCTCGCATCTCACCCACCAGAATGACATCTGGGTCTTCCCTGAGAGCTGCTTTTAACGCATTGGCAAAACTCTTCGTGTCTTCACCGATTTGTCGTTGGTGAATCAGACTCTTGACCGGCTCATAGACAAATTCAATGGGATCTTCGACGGTCAAAATATGCTCAGGCCGAGTCATGTTGATCTCATTAATCATCGAGGCCAAAGTAGTTGACTTACCGGATCCGGTCGGCCCTGTTACCAGGATAAGCCCGCGCGGTTTTTCTGAGAGCTCTCGCACAATTGGCGGTAAGCCCAGCAAATCCATGCTGGGGATCTTGGAACTCAGGGCTCGCAAACAAGCTGCATAGGTACCCCGATCTTTGTAGACGTTGACCCGAAAGCGCGCGAGTCCCTTCACGCCATAAGAGCAGTCGAGTTCCCAGGTCTGCTCTAGGTTTTTGCGCTGACTATTGTTCAACATGCTAAAGATCAGCCGTTGACACGCTTCTGGGCTCATCGGCTCATGTTCAGTCGGCGTGAGTTTACCACTGATCCGAATATAGGGTGGCAGACCAGCTGACAGGTGCAGATCTGACCCTCCCCGCTCAATCACTTCTTCCATTAGGTCTTCGATCATCAATTCCATTGGCATCACCTTATGTTGATTGTCTTCAGGGTTTCTTTTGTGGGCGGGCATGTAGCCCGCCGCCGCGGGGCTGTTGCAGCTAAAACTTAGGAACTAAAGCGTGGAGCTAGGCAATAAGGGCAGTCGAGCCAATCCTGCTTCAACTCAGCGTGACAAGTTTCACAAGTCAGAGAACTCTTGCGTCGAGCTTTCAGTTCTGCTTCTAAACCGGTGTCAGTAAACGTAACGCGTTCGACTTCATCGAGGGTGGTGTATCCCTGGCGCACTAGGTTGAGACTGTAGGCCAGGAGGGTCTTCATGCCCTCTTCTACAGCAGCTTCTTTAATTTGCTCTGAGGGCACTCCTTCAGAGACTAGCTTTTGGATTGTTTCAGTCATTTGCATGACTTCGTAAACCCCCACCCGGCCCTTGTAACCAATCCCTTGACAGATCTCACAGAAAGTTCCATCGGCTCTTGCCTCAGTAATTTGCTCTACAGACAGCACATTGGCTTTGTAGAGTGTGAGTTCAGAATCGCCTGCGGCTGAGAGGCCAAAACGGGCTAATTCTTCCGCACGCGGCGTGTAGGGAATACTGCAATCAGAACAGACTTTCCGCATCAGGCGCTGGGCCAAAACGCCAATCAGCGAGCTGGATACTTGAAAGCCTTCCATACCCATCTCTTCAAGACGCGTGATCGCACCTGCCGCATCATTAGTATGCAGAGTGGTTAAGACAAGGTGTCCGGTCAGGGCCGCTTCGATCGCCGTCTTGGCAGTTTCCGGATCACGAGTCTCACCGACCAGAATGACATCAGGGTCTTGCCGCAAAAAGGCGCGCAAGATCGAGGCAAAATCCATCCCTTTCTCACGAATGACCTGCACTTGGGTAATGCCGGGCAAAGCGTATTCAATCGGATCCTCAGCCGTACAGATGTTGATGCTAGGGTCGTTACGCTCGGACAGTAAGGAATAGAGCGTTGTGGTTTTACCAGAGCCGGTCGGCCCAGTCACCAAAATCAATCCATAAGGACGGGAGGCCATCTCCCGCACAATATTGAGAGACTCTTCATCGGTAATCAGTTTGTCAATGCCTAACTGAGTGGATGAATTGTCTAGAATTCGCAGTACGACCTTTTCACCGTAGCGGCTAGGAAGCGTGCTGACTCGGAAATCAATTTTCCGCCCTTGAAACATCCGACGGATGCGCCCATCTTGAGGCATCCGTCGCTCGGCAATGTCCAATTCAGCAATAATTTTGAAACGGGCAGTCACAGCAGGAATAATCTTCTTCGGAAACTTGGGAAATGACTCCCGCAAGACACCATCCTTACGGAAACGAATCCGCAAGAATTCCTCTTGGGGCTCAATGTGGATATCTGAGACCCCTTCCTGCAACCCTTTGACCAAAACTTTGTTGACGAGGGCAATGACCGGTGCCGCGCCTGCATCTTGCAAGGCTTCATTCAGATCAGATTCCTCTTCATTGACATCCTGTAGTGCCGATGCGTCGAAATCTAAATCTTCTAGATCAGCCTGCACATCCACAGCCTGTTCCATATCGCGTTGCTTTTCGCGGGCCACCTTTTCATCTAAGTAGCCAGAGATGAGTCGCTGATAGTCTTCTACAGTGATCACCATGCGTCGCAAGCGCAGGCCTTGAGGTCGCAGAATACGGTTCAAATCATCTTGAGCTTCTAAGTTCTCTGGGTCGACCATCGCCACCAATACCGAAGGACTCTCCCCCTCATCCTTGGATAGCGGTACGAGTTGATGACGGCGACAGATATCAACTGGAATCAGCGTATCGATAAACTGCCCAATTTGATTAGAGGACAAGGAATCCAACTCTGGATCGACGGATTCAATGCCGTAAAGGATTTTGAGTTCAAATAGCTGTTGTTTCTTGTATTGACGAACTAGTTCAGGCGAAAGCTGTTGTCCAGTTAGAGACTCGAGCACGTCAGTTAACGCTCGACCTGAGCGACGGCTTTCTGCCAAAGCCTGCTGCATTTGTTCCCCATCAACCAAGCCTGATTGAATGAGCTTATTGCCAAAGGGGGAAAAGCTACGTTGTAAAACAAGAGCGCGGCGCTGTGAAGAATTCGTCATAGCGGATGCAAAGGATCTAAGTGAATAAGTCGGCAGAACCGATGGGAGTTGGCAAGATGCACGGCAATAGTGTGCCCTCAGCGCCTTGCAATCTCATCAATCAAGACTGTTATGAGTTAGCAAAACGGTTTAAGTCTCGCTAAGGCTCAATTCAGATATCTCTGTAGACTAAAAGCAAAGATGGGTTGATGATAGCTTTCTCCTCACCAGTCTGGGTTCCCTACAGTGCCTTTGTTAAGGGATGTCAACTTTACCTGTGCGTTTGAATCAACAGTTAGCCTCCGACAGAGACTGTCGGGCTTGTCGGATCGCTCATGGGTACGGTCGATTTAATCGGGATACGACCAATTGAAACACAACAAAATGCTGGAGCTGCGATCGATGGTGGCAAGAAGCTGCACCCGAGCTAGATGCCTCACTATATTGACTGAAATACACTGAGCCAGTGAAGCAAACAACTGGTGATGACTCAGGCTATCTTACTCAGCAACAGAGGCGGATATCGGGTTTGAGCTTGGGTACCGATGAGGCTGAGTCAGGCTGTTCTTGGGCAGGAGGTGTGAATGCGGGCATGCGGGTGGCCCATAAAATGACAGCCAGGCGGGCTCAAACAAGATGTTGCGTTTTATTAAAACCGTAGCGATCGCTACTGTTTTAGCGGCAGCCTTAAAGTGAGAGCCTGACCTATGATGCTGCGTTGGTGATGACCCGGCGTTGGCAGCAAAGGCTCAGATGCCGAATGTGTAAGGCTGAAGCCAAAGCGATTTCCAATGATGAAATACAACGCCCAAGAACGCCAACGGATGCAACAGCAAAAGATTGATGAGTTGCGGCATCGGCTGCGCTACACCAATGACTACCGAGAGCGCAATTACATTGCCATGCAAATTGATGCCATTCGCCGTTATGGCTAAAACGACCAAGAGTATTATCTGCATGATTAGGGGATGAGTTGCAGCGATCGCCACAAAATCCCGACCCTCGCAATGGCACAGTAGCGATATTTCCAATATTTGCTTAAGAGGTTGCCATGAGCGGACTGGGTGGATTAAACAAAACTCCCAACGGGGTTGTACTGGGTATGGTGCAGGCACAATTGCCCAATGTTGTTACCCCTGACGACCTTGCCGCCCAAACTCAGCGCCTTGTCGACATGGTCGGCAAGGCCCGTCGCAATATGCCCACGATGGACTTGGTTGTCTTCCCCGAGTATTCGCTGCATGGCTTGTCGATGGATACGAACCCCGACATTATGTGCCGATTAGACGGCCCCGAAGTCGCGGCCTTGCGCCAAGCCTGCATCGATAACGCCATCTGGGGCTGTTTTTCCATCATGGAGTTTAACCCTAGGGGCAATCCTTACAACAGTGGATTGATTATTGACGATAAGGGAGAACTCAAGCTTTACTACCGCAAGCTGCATCCCTGGGTACCGGTAGAACCTTGGGAGCCGGGTAACATTGGCATCCCCGTCTGCGAAGGCCCCAACGGCAGTACCTTAGCGCTGATCATCTGTCATGACGGTATGTTCCCCGAAATGGCGCGAGAGTGCGCCTATAAAGGGGCAGAAATCATGATTCGCACGGCTGGCTATACCGCCCCAATTCGGCATTCTTGGCGGGTGACCAACCAGGCCAATGCCTTTAGCAATCTCATCGTGACGGCCTCGGTCTGCATGTGTGGCACTGACGGCACCTTTGACTCCATGGGTGAGGGCATGATTGTCAACTTCGATGGCGAACCGTTAGTCATGGGGAGCCATCGCCCTGATGAAATTATCACAGCAGAAGTGCGCCCCGACCTAGTGCGCGAAGCCCGCAAGTACTGGAGCGTAGAGAACAACATCTATCAGTTTGGCCATCGTGGTTATGTGGCGGTCAAGGGCGGCGCTCAAGACTGCCCCTATACCTACATGAAGGACATGGTCGCTGGCAATTATCGGCTGCCTTGGGAAGATGAAGTGGTTTACACCGATGGCACCTCCTGTGGCTTTGACGCACCCATACGAGACTATCAGGGCGAGGAAATGCCGACGCTGCCCAGCGAAGTTTAGCTTGACTCGATCAAAAAATAAGCACGCTTTCCTGTTACTAGTTCTATTTACCAATGGTATCGCTTGCCGGTTTTCTCAACTAGGGCAGGGCGATATCACTACAGTAGGATTGGGTAGGCGCTTTGAGGTGTGCTGTGTTCATCAGCGTTGTGATTCCGACCTACAACCGTAAACCGATTTTAGAAAAGTGTCTGCGCGCTATGGAGCAGCAGCAATTGTCTGCCGATAGCCCGGTTGAGGGTTACGAAATCGTGATTGTGGATGACGGCTCTACTGACGGAACGGTGGATTGGCTGCAAGAACAAGCAGCAGAATTTCCTCATGTGCGGCTATTTGAGCAAGATCATAAAGGCCCGGCGATCGCCCGTAACTTTGGCGTGACGGAGGCTCAAGGCGACATCATCGTTTTTATTGACAGTGACTTAGTGGTGCTGTCAGACTTTTTGCATCATCACGGCACGGCACTGCAACGAGCCTATGCTGACAAAGGCAGCGATCGCGTCTTTACCTACGGACGGGTCGTCAATACTTGCAACTTTGATGAGCCGACTTCAGAACCCTTCAAGGTCACGGATTATTCCCAAGCATTTTTTGCCACCGGTAATGTGGCGATCGCGCGTCACTGGCTAGAGGCGGCGGGGCTCTTTGACACTCAGTTTCAACTCTATGGCTGGGAAGATTTAGAACTCGGCGTGCGGCTTAAGAAACTGGGGGTATCGTTGGTGAAAGTGCCCGCTGCTGTCGGCTATCACTGGCATCCCCCGTTTTCACTAGACCAAGTGCCGCGCCTCATTGACCAAGAAATTCAGCGGGGGCGTATGGGCGTCCTGTTCTATCAAAAGCACCCGACTTGGGACGTGCGGATGATGATTCAGATGACTTGGCTGCACCGGATTTTGTGGGGCCTGTTGTCTTTAGGGGGCACCCTTAATGAGAGAACCCTAGCACCGTTACTGCAATGGTTAATTGATGCTGGACGTCCCCAACTGGCGTTGGAGGTCGCCCGTGTCTTTCTGAATTGGTATAACGTGCAGGGTGTTTACGCCGCCTATGCTGAAATGGAGAAGCAAGGGGCATAGCCGATAAAGATTAGGAGTTTTGCAAGCGCGATCGTGATTTCAGCTCAATACGATGTCACAGCGATTATTGAAGGATATGCCAAAGGCTATTTTCTGATGTCTGATGACGATGGTCATAGCTTGGGCTGGTATTCCAGTCGTCAACGCACGTTGATTCCGCTAGACGATCGCTTTCGCTATCCCAAGTCGTTACGACGGGTGCTCAATCAAGGCCGGTTTGAAACAGCCATTAGCCGCGATTTTCCTGCTGTGGTGGATGGCTGTGCTGCTCGTGACACCACTTGGATCTCTGATGATTTAAAGGAAATTTATTGGGAATTGCACCAAGCTGGCTGGGCCCACAGTTTTGAAACCTGGCAAGGGGACAAGTTGGCTGGCGGCATTTTAGGCCTGACCATTGGGGGCACTTTCATCGGCGAGTCGATGTTCTACCGCATTCCCGAAGGTTCTAAAGTCGCCATGGTGAAGCTAGTAGAGCATCTGCGATCGCGCCGCTATCTCTTTTTTGATGCCCAAATGATGAATCCCCATTTGGCCCGATTTGGAGCCTATGTGGTCTCTAACCGCGATTATCGCAAACTGCTGAAACAGGCGTTGTCTACGCACTGCACGTTTGTCTAGCAATCCGCAATCAGGTCAGAATAGCTCCAATCTCTAAAACGCCTATGTTGTAGGCTGCTCAATGCCGCATTCCGCACTCTCAATGCCGCATGCTGCTATGTAAGGGGCGACCAGTTGCGGCCAGCTGATGGAGAAGTGGCTGGAGATATCAATACCCGCTAAGGGAACCACGTTTTTTCGCCAATGTTTCGGCCCAGCGAAAGACCAATAACCCGGCGGCGAGGTAAGCGGCCCCATTCAAGAAGGCCAACCCAAATGTGCCCCAATCTAGGGCAAGATCGCGCGCCATCAAGTCCCGCAGCAGCCCTGTACTGGGAATCATCGGCAGCAAAAATCGCAGATACTGCATGATGCCAGTAGCTTCTTCAAACGGTGCCGCCAGCAAGAACAGCAAGAGAAATTGAAAGATGCCCAAAATCTGCTGCACCCGCTTGAACACGAGCGCGCAGGCTCCCATGATGAACGCGAAGCCATAACCTGCCATCACTAGCGTTAGAAAGGGCAGCAGCAATGCTGGTGGAAACGATAGACGGCTGCCCGAAATCGCCATCAAAATGAGAACAACGCCCATGATGAGCGTAAAGCGTAAGGCCAGACTGGCAACGGCTCGGGCAAAAAATATGCGCGGTGACCCCCAGGGTGAAAGAAAAACCTGCTCTAACGTACCTGTTTCAGCCTCAGACTGCAGGCCGATCGCAATGTCGTTGATGATGTAGAGGTTCAGCGACCACAGCACATAGCCAACCACGACCGCATCTAAGCGATCGCCAAAGGCAAACCCTGGACCGGTCATATACCGCGCACTTAAAAAGAGTCCGTAAAACACCGACGTGGTAATAATCAGCCCCGCAATCACCTCCGCCGGGTAACGAATGAACTGAATCCAGGTGCGTTTGAGTTCGACATGGAGTAAATCAATCATGAGTCGGCTTCTTAGGTATCTTTAACGAGCTTAAGGAAAACTTGGGTCAGATCAGCGCGATCGCGCTGTACAGAGAGAATGGGCAGCGGCTGCAATACCGCAAACAGGGCATAGAGATTTTCGGCAGTACCGGCATAGGTGATGTGGCGCCCCTCGACGATCGCTCCCAGGCGGGTGACTTGTCGATGTTGTGCAGGAGCTAGTGAGCCTTCCACCTCAATGTGATAAGCAGAGTCAGAAAACGCTTGTAATAACGCCTCGGTCGATTGCTCAGCAATAATCTGGCCACGGCGGATAATAGCGACACGGTCAGACAGGGCTTCAGCGACGTCGAGCTGGTGAGTCGTGAGTAAAATCGCGCGACCTTCTTGGGCAATTTCTCGCACCAGAGCTTTGACCGTTTCACCCGCTTCGACATCCAGTCCTAGGGTTGGCTCATCGAGCAGCAGCAATTGCGGATCGTGGATCAAGGCGACGGCGATCGCCACCTTTTGTTGCATGCCCCGCGACAGCTTTTGCACAGGCGTATCGCGCTTATCTAACAGCCCAAATCGATCTAGCAACTCTAAGCCACGACGGTGGGCAACCTTACGAGGCACTTGCCGTAGCACCCCAAAGTATTCCAAATTTTCTTCTGGGGTGAGTCGCCAGTAGAGGTTACGATTTCCTTCTAGTACAGCTCCAATATTGCGGAGAGCGCGGGCGTAACGGTGGGGGTCTTCGCCTGCGATCGTCACTTGT
Source organism: Cyanobacteria bacterium P01_F01_bin.56 (assembly GCA_039185935.1). Classification (GTDB taxonomy): domain Bacteria; phylum Cyanobacteriota; class Cyanobacteriia; order Phormidesmidales; family Phormidesmidaceae; genus Halomicronema. Next base: position 19,355 of record JBCDAJ010000001.1, read on the forward strand.
CCGCAATCAGGGCGCACCAATCCGGCAATCATTTTGATGGTGGTGGTTTTGCCTGCTCCATTTGGCCCCAAAAAAGCCAAGACTTCTCCACGATGCAGCGTCAGCGATACCTGGCGAACAGCAGCAAACTTTTGGTTGCCGCGACCGTAGGTTTTAGTTAAATCACGGGTCGCCAATATGACAGCGTTAGGGACGCCTGCATCAGCACGCTGAGCAGTCGTACGATTTAGAAGTTGCACAATTCAAAAAGGCTCTCAAGACACAAATGTTAATTCTTTACTTATCTTAATATCTTGTGCTGACTTCTAGTTTTTTGATGCCGACCAATTAGCGCTGCTAAGTATGGCTAAGTAGGCAGGCGTTATTAAATTGCAAATGATGTAGGTTGCGGTTGAGGAACGAAACCCAACACTCGCAAGGGTTTTGTCACCATAAGCTCGTTCTACAAAAGATTCAACCCACCTACTTAGGAGATTTACATGAAAGAATTTACCGCTTGTAGGGTGTCATTAGCGAAGCGTAATGCACCGCCGAATGGGTATGTTCATTGACAGAAATCTCCTTAGTTGTCACTGCGACGATTGTTCGCTACCCAGAGGGCCTGATAGGCCTGTCGAGCGGCGGCTTGTTCGGCGGCTTTACGGGATGCGCCGACACCCGAGCCGAGCCCGCGATCGCCCAGCCAAACTTCTGACCGAAATCGCTCTGGATCACCGTGCTGGGTACTAATTTCTTCAGTGCGATAGTCTGGCAGGGTCTTGTAGTGCTTTTGGGTGAACTCTTGCAGGGCGGTTTTGGCATTGTGAACCGCCGGATTCTCGACTAGCTGTTGTGCTCGCTCAACTAGATGCGGATCGAGCCAAGCGCGGACCAGTTGCAGATCGCCTCGACTCAGGTACAGCACCGCTAAAATGGCCTCAATGGCATCGGCTAGTCGCTTGGGCCGCGCCGCCCGATCGCCCGCAGCAGCGCTAGAGGTTTGCAAAAATTTGTCAACGCCGATCTTTTCCGCAATGTGCGTCAGGTTTTGATCGCTCACGAGTTGCGATCGCACGAGGGTTAAATCACCCACAGTCGCGTTAGGATACTGCTCCATTAGAAATTCTGCTGCCGCCAAGCGCAGCACGGCATCGCCAAAAAATTCCAACTGCTCGTTGTTGCGTTCAGGAGACGCCGAAGCGTGCACAAGTGCTTGGTCTAGCAGCTCCCAGTTCAACCCTTGTGGCGGCAGCGCTAACTGCTCTATCGGGTCACGCAGCGATGGTGGCGGGGGCAGCGGCTCCATGATGGGGTGTCCTCTCAGCTTACATAAGCTCAAAAGCTCAGAATCTCAGCATAGTCGATGGGCGATGTTGTGATGTACGGAGCTGGGCGGGGGAGGCAACACTACCGCTAGGGGTGGTCATCAATTAGAGCTAGACTCTTGGCCTAGAGATGATTTCTGACCCTAGCTAAATTGTCGGAGCGGGCGCGCTAATGTTTATCTCACAAGGTTTTTAGAATTAATTAATGACGCGCCTTAGGATATAGGGGAGAAAATAGCCTAAGAATTTCTCAGTGGAAAATCGATGCTGGAGGTGACCGGATGACTGCAAGTCCCAAGATTGCATCAGACCCCATCGTTTACGAAGGGCAGTTTGGCACATTTACCATTACGGATGTTGATCGCCGAGAAGTGGTGCAATATCGGGCGGGTCTGGCGATCGCTGCGCTCAGTTTCGCCCTCGGCACCACGGGCACCCTGTGGCGCGGGGACCTTGACTGGGTCGTGCAGAGTGTCAGCGTGCTCTACACCATTTTCTGGTTGGCTTTGGGCTATAGCTTGCTCAAGATTCACATCTATTTGCGTCCCTTGCATCGAGCGTTACAAGCCTTCTGGCTAGTGGGTGGAGTGGCCTCCTTAGCGATCGCTCATTTTTCGCCCGAGCCTTTTGCCCTGACAGTGTTTGAAAACCCCGCCACTCTCTGGGGAATAGGCTTTACCTTTGCAGCACTGACGGGCATCTACTTCAAAGAGGCTTTTTGCTTTGATCGTTTTGAGACCAAGATTTTGACTCCGATCGTGCCATTTTTGCTGCTGGGGCATTTATTTCACTTCCTCCCCACCCAGTGGGAAACGGGTCTATTGGCCTTTTGGGCCACCAACTTTGTAATTTTTGCCCTGCGCAAAGTGATGCAGCCTATTCCTCCTGATATTGGGGACAAGAGCGTCTTTGACTACCTTGAACAGCAACGACAGCAATCTACAGCCGGTGCTTCCTAGCTTCTTAACGTGGTATCCCCGGCCTCGACATCGGGCATTCTGAGCGGAGTCATCCGACTTCAGTAGGGAGTATCTCGTTGTCGCAGGAAAGAGTATTGTGGCTGGCCTGGAGCCAGATTCCAGGATTGGGGCCAATTTTACAAAAGCGCCTAGCGCAGCATTTCGGATCTTTGGCAACAGCGTGGTCGGCTGAGCCGGATGAGCTCTTGGCAGTCGATGGTATTGGGCTGAAGCTGGCGTGGGCGATCTCGGAATACCGTCCACGCCTGGATCTCGACGCGATTGAGCAGGCTCCCGGTTTGTTCATCACCCCTGCCGACGACGCTTACCCGGAGCTGCTTTACGAAATTCCTGATCCGCCCCCCATTCTCTATTATCAAGGCAATCTGGAGTTACTGTCGGTCTGTCAGCAACGTCCCGCGATCGGCATCGTGGGCACCCGCAGCCCCTCAGAATATGGCAAACGATGGACGCGTCGCCTGACAAAAACGCTTTGTCGCGCTGGATTCCCCATCATTTCTGGTCTCGCCGATGGCATTGACCGCATCGCCCATGAAAGTTGTCTGGAGGCCAATGGGGCCACCATCGCGGTGCTGGGCACGGGCGTGGATGTGATTTATCCCTATCGCAACCGGGATTTATATGGCGAGATCGGCCAGTTAGGACTGCTGTTGAGCGAACACCCTCCCGGCACCCAACCCGAAAAAGTACATTTTCCTCGCCGTAATCGCATTATTGCGGGACTCAGTCGCGCCACTCTAGTGACCGAAGCGCCCCGTAAATCGGGTGCCCTCATTACCGCTAAACTCGCCAATGAATACGGTCGCGATGTGTTTGCACTACCGGGCTCGCTCGACAATGTGCGCTGTTACGGCTGTTTAGATATTTTGAGTCAGGGGGCGCAAATGATTTTGCGAGAAGATACCTTGGTCGAAGCGCTGGGGGCTATTCCGGTTGAGTCTGCGGTGCGCTCGACGCCGCAACCTCCGCTTAACCTGCCGCCCGCTTTATCGACTGTGCTACAAGCGATGACGGCAGAGACGCGATCGCTCGATGCCATTGTGCAGCAAGTTGATGATCTGTCGACCGGCGATATTCTCAGTGCTTTGACCCAGCTAGAATTGATGGGGTTGATTAGCAGCGTGCCCGGCACTCAGCAATACCAACTGTGCCCAGAGTAATTGAAGATAAGACAGTGAGGGGGCGTACAACCTTTCAATAGTCTGTTACAGCGCGATCGCCACAATTCTCTAAGTCACTTAAACTAGCGGACAGACGGACTGCTGGCCCATTTCACTGGCACTGCCCATGACGCACACTCCTCAATACGCCCAGCCCCCTTTGGACTTCTTGCCGCCCAAATTTGATCCCAAAGTGCTGTGGCTGATGAGAACAGTGCTCCCAATCTGGATGCGCTGGAAAAGCAGTGTCAAGCAACTCGACATTCAAGGTGCAGAGATCTTGATCGATCTCCTGCAAAAATTCCAGCAGCAAGAGGCTCGATTTCTTCTTGCTTTTCGGCATCCCAGCCCTGACGATGCTTACTGTTTAACCAACCTGCTGTGGAACGAATTGCCCAAAATTAGTCGAGAACTGGGCAACCCGCTCTCTTATCCCCCCCATGTGCACTTCATTTACGATCGCGGCATTCCCCTGTGGGCGGGCAAGTGGATTGGTGAACTGTATTCGCGGTTAGGGGGGACATCGATTCAGCGGGGTAAGGTTGATCGGCAGGGCCTCAAATCGGCTCGCAACCTGTTTGCCCATGGCCAGTTTCCAATGGCGGCGGCTCCCGAAGGGGCGAACAACGGCCACACAGAAATCGTCAGTCCATTTGAACCGGGCATCGCGCAGTTTGGCTTTTGGTGCGTTGACGATCTGCTCAAAGCTAACCGGCAGGAAAAAGTTTTTATTGTGCCCCTGGGCATTCAGTACTTTTACCGTGACGCCCCTTGGCCCGCGATCGCTGAGCTGGTGACGCAGCTAGAGACCGAAATTGGCATTACGCCACTTGCAGACACCGCTTCCCAAACGCTCCCGACCGCTCCTGACATGATGGCCCAAGCTCTTTATCCTCGCTTGGTGCAATTGGGTTGGCGGCTTCTAGAAATTATGGAGTCCTATTACAGCGATTTTTTTCAGGTGACATTTGCCTCGATCGCGGTGCCCGCCGACCGCTCAGTCAATGAACTAGCGGCGCGGCTCAATCGCTTGCTCAATGCCGCTCTGGAAGTGTCTGAATCGTTTTTCCACATTTCACCCAAAGGTTCTGTCATTGACCGCTGTCGCAAAATCGAGCAGGCCGGTTGGGACTGGATCTATCGAGAAGATCTGCGTCCCGAAAAGTCCCTCTCACCCGTGGAGCGAGGCTTAGCCGACCGCATTGCGGAAGAAGCCGAACTCCGCATGTGGCACATGCGCTTGGTTGAAAGTTTTGTCGCGGTGACCGGCGACTATGTCAAAACCAAGCCGTCGGTCGAGCGGTTTGCGGAAACGCTGCTATTACTCAGGGATACGCTCACACGCATCAAGGGCGAAAATCCTTTTCCTCGTCCGACGTTGGGCAATCAAGTAGCGTATCTTGCCGTGGGGGAACCGCTATCTGTTAGCGATCGTTGGCCAGCCTATAAACAAAGTCGTCGCCAAGCAATTGCTGACCTGACCGCTGATTTACAAATGGCCGTCCAAGCTTTAATCACTGCGGAGAGACCACTAATGTCGTGACCGGCGCGATCGCTGACTCAATGGCCTCGACCTGTTGGTGATAAGCGGCGTCTGCAATCACGGGTTGACTTTCAGGCAAGGTCGGCATCTCTGCCAACTTAACCCAAGAACGACAGCCCCCGTAGCGCTTGATATACGTCACCCCTATCGGTGTAGTGAAACGATGGGCCCTCAATAACAGTGCGTAGGCTGGGCGCTCCGGTTTCCACGCGAGCCGTTCAGTTAGCCAGGCATCCGTCCAGATGTGAAAGGGCTGCAACCGTTGTTCAATATTGGGCCCAGTGAGTTGCAGTTGATGGGTCACCTCAACCCACCCCGGTAGTCTTACGGCGTCGCCGACTTGGGGAACGGTTTGTGAGATTGTGCGCGATCGCCATGGGGCCCGCATAGCAGCGGCCGACTGATGCTCGTAAGTGGGGAAGAGCACAGCGCGATCGCTCGGCACATTAAACACGGGCTTTGCTTCATGAATGCCCCCTTTACGGATTAACAAAATCAGATCACCGGCCAGCAATGCTTCCACAGCCACTGCCCATTCCTTCAGAGCCCAAGTTACGCCTGTCATCACCATCCTTTCCTCCCTTGGCGGTGCCACTCACCAAACGCCTACAGACTAGCGCGATAGGGATTGCCGGGACAGAAACTGTAACGCTTGAGGTTTGCTCAAGACGGCATCGGCACCGGCGATCGCCGGACTGCCCCCCCAGGTGACACTGATAAATCCCTGACAGTTGCTGCGCCGAGCCAGCTCTCCATCATGCCCCGAATCGCCCACCACCAGACAATGTTTAGGCGCAACCCCTAATCGCTCACAGGCTGTCCACACCATCTGCGGATCCGGCTTCACCGGTGGCGCTTCGCTACCGGCCACCCATTCAACGAGCGATGCCAACCCATATCGCTTGAGGAACTTGTGAATATTTGGGGTGCTGTCACCGGAAAGCACAGCCTGCTTCAATCCCATTGCGGATGCCTGTTGCAGTAATTCAGGAATGCCAGTAAATGGTGAGGTCAAATCAGCTTTATTGCTGAGGGCGCGATCGCACTCTGCAAATGCTGTTTGGGCCAGTGTGAGCGAGTCTGTCCAAGATTGACCTGTCGCTGCTACGTAAGCCGCTGCTGCTACTTCGTTTTCATAGCGCGTACCCACCGCCATCAAACCCGCCGGGCCGCACTGTCCGTCGCCACAACCAAAAACCACCATCAGCTCATCGTAAATGCCGGGTACGTGTTGGTTGAGGGCATGCGATCGCTGGTGCGCCAATTCCTGCAAAAAGATGTGAGAATCCGCCAGTGTCCCGTCCTTATCCCACAAAATCGCCGCAATTTGAGGAAAGCAAACTTCTCCACACTGAATGGCTAACAAAACCATATTTTTGCCCAATGAGCTAAGTGCAACAAGACTCCAAGCGCGATCGCATGCATCTATTCAAGATTGCCACAGTCTGGATTTGCATTTGCGATCGCCTAAAGTGGAACCACGCCGACATGCGTACAATAGACAGACAACTGTACACCGATAGCATCGATTTTACTGAGAGCTGACAGCCTTAGATTTTATGCAGTCCCCAACGGTCAGCAGCACTTTAGCAGCCTTCTTAAACCAGCCCAACATCGAGGCGTCTCCGGCCTGGGAATTCTTCAATGGGCAGGCTCGTCAAAAACCTATGCCATCGCTGTTCCATTCTCGTCTTCAACGTAACTTAGTCAACGAAATCAACCGTCAGACTCATGAATACGAGGCCATTCAAGAGCTACGCTGCATTGTACCGCCCTTCTCCCCAGTCCCTGATATCGCTGTGGTGCTGAATGAGCGCCTTGGCCAAGATGACGGTCCTCTGCAAGGGCCACCCGACTGGCTGATTGAAATTCTATCGCCAGACCAAAGTACGCTCGATCTGCAAAACAAAATTCTGCACTGTCTGAGCAATGGCACTCAACTAGCTTGGTTAATTGACATTCAGCGTCAGCAGGTCTGGGTATGGCAGGGACACGATTTGCCGATAATTTACAGTGATTCTGAAATTCTTCCCACCCTCGACGACGTTGCCAATCTCACTGCTAGCGCCATTATCAAGATGACTCAACAGCGCTAATGCGATCGCACTGTAGCAACGAGCGATCGCTCTAGGAAATATCCAGGTCATTCAGCGGATAGGCACCTAGAGATGCTCTCTTACCTGCTACTTGCTCACAGGGTAACACTACATCGGTGCGCTAATTAGGAACAGGAATATCTCGAAATTGGACAGTAAAATACTCAGTTGTTTCACGAGCATAGTTGCCAATTTCCAGTAGGCTCAGTAAATCAACTTCCTCAGAGACGTTATCAAAAGTAAGTTTCCCAGTAACGAAAATGTTTTTTACCAATTTTATTTCTGCATGATAAGGGCTACTCTCAGTTCCAAAATCTACTTTTTCGGTAATGTAAGGTGTCCCATCAGAGTCAATAATTTGACTCTGGGGACTATTGCTTCCTATAACTCTCAGTAATCGGTCTTCTTTCTCATTTGTAACAGCGAAATCACATTCTACGACACCTGTTTCACCCGTTCGTAGACATCCATACAAGTCGAACTTGAATCCATCTACTGTTTCAGAAGCTTGAACTAATTGTTTTCGTGTAGTGGATGTAACTGAGCCTGGTTGAGCAACATCATTAGGCTCTAAGTAAGTTACTAAAGCTTCTTCTAGAACTGCTGCTTTCGCTTCGGAATTTATTGGCATTCCCTCTTTTTGAAGGTGGTCTTCGAGCTGCTGTTGTGCATCTAGGGAGAGAATTACTGCACCAGGGTTAGATTTTGGTTCAAGCAGTAAAGGTTCTGCAACTGTTGAAGTTTCTATGCCAGAAGCAAAGGCAAACAGTAATCCACCGGCAAATAGCATGACAATAATACTAAGACGAATCCACTCATCTGAATGCCTAAACCACCAAAAAGCAATAGCGCCAGATAGCAAGATAACGAGGGCCGCTACTCCTAAAGGATTAGAAGCTGCTGATGCAACAATTTCTCCGGCATTGTCAAAAAAGCTATCCAACATAATTATTGCCTTTGCACAATCGCACCAATTGAGACTAAATCATAGTTGCTTTAGAAGACGGGAGCCATACTGCTTAGCTGTTTAACTACATGCTACACATCGTGGCGCTCGTGGCGCCGATCCTGAACACCTTGGTTTGAAGGTCGTTTGCTGGTGCATTCTATGTTCGTCAGCCTGGGTTATATCACGCGTATCAAAAGCTTATTGAAATAAAAAAGGAGCCGTAAGGTTGAGTTACGACTCCTAAATTCAAAAACTAGCTCAGATTACTCTTCAGTAGCAGAGTAGTCTTCGTCGCTGTAGTCGCTGGCATCATCACTGGACTGAGCGGCAGCTTCCTCTTCAGCTTTTTTGGCCATCGCCTCGCGATACTTCTCAGCCATTTCCTCAGCTTTGTCGAAGACCAGGTCAGGGTTCTTGACCATATCGCCGGGTTCGGGTTCGAGTTGCTTAGTAGACAGCGAGATGCGACCACGCTCGGCATCAAGATCAATGATCATGACTTTGATTTCGTCATTGACGTTGAAGACGCTGTGGGGCGTATCAATGTGATCGTGGGAAATCTCGGAGATGTGCAGCAGACCGCTGACGCCGCCGATGTCGATAAAGGCACCGTAGGGCTTTAGACCACGAACTGTGCCTAGTACGACTTCGCCGACTTCCAGGCCGTTCATCTTGCGCTCAACGAGAGCACGACGATGACTCAGGACGAGACGGTTGCGCTCTTCGTCCACTTCCAAAAACTTCAGGGGCAACTCTTCAGCCACCAAGTCTTCCTTAGGCTTGCGAGTGCTGATGTGAGAACCGGGGATAAAGCCCCGTAGTCCTTCAATGCGAACCAGCGCTCCGCCTCGGTTAGTCGCAAACACTTCGGAGCGAACGGTAGCGTCTTCTTGCTGAAGCTGACGCACTCTTTCCCAAGCGCGCATATACTCAATACGACGAATGGAAAGCGTTAGCTGACCATCTTCGTTCTCATCGGTCAGAATAAAAAATTCGCGAGTCTCATCCGACTGAAGAACCTCATCAGGATCTTCTACACGGTTGATCGACATTTCCTGAATGGGAATGTAGGCGGCAGTCTTAGCACCAATATCGATGAGTGCGCCCCGGGGCTCCAAGCTGAAAACAGTCCCTGCAACAGTATCACCCGGGCTGAAGTGATAATCGTACTTATCTAAAAGTGCTGCAAAATCGTCATGGGTAAACCCAATATCTGAATTATTATCCTGCTCTACCTGATTGACCATGCTAATGTTTACCTACCGTTTTCTCCGTAATGGGGTGTTCTCCTCAGTTTGCAAGAGACCGAACAACAAGGTCTAAAGCTCACAAAACAGCCTTAGCTTAAGCAGACGAGGCTAGGCGGGAGCAAGACTCTCGCAAGAGTTTCGATTATACCCGAAAACATTAGCGACTGGCTCTAAATTTCTTCACGCCTTTGGCTAGATTCAGGCCACGACTGAACACTATCGTCGATCGCTCAAAAAGCGCGGTAGGGTTTTGACAGCCAGCTTTGTTGTTTTTGCAGGTAATTTAGGTGGCGCGATCGCGAACGCTACAAGCCCAGATCAAACAAGTTTTTTCTGTCATGCGGGTACTGCTTTCCGTATATTACGCCTACATGGTTGAGTATCGAGCTGAGCTGATGTTTTGGGTGCTATCGGGTACCTTGCCGCTCATTTTTCTGGGAATTTGGGCTCAGGCGTCTCAGGGCGGTCAGTTTGCCCTCGATTCGGTCACGTTTATTCGCTACTTCTTGGTGGTATTTTTGGTGCGACAGTTGACTGTCGTTTGGGTGATTTGGGAGTTTGAGCGCGAAGTTGTCGAGGGCAAGCTGTCACCTTTTCTGCTGCAGCCGCTTGATCCAGTTTGGCGGCATTTTGTCAGCCATGTTTCAGAGCGATTTGCTCGCTTGCCATTCATTATGGGGTTGCTAGGGGCGTGCTTCTGGCTCTATCCACAGGCGCTGTGGCGACCTTCTTTGAGTGCGCTCTTAGGCGGGTTAGTGGCGACCTGTTTCGCTTTTTGCTTGCGGTTCATCATTCAATATACGTTTGCGCTATTTTCTTTTTGGACAGAGCGGGCCAACGCTGTGGAACAGGTTTGGTATTTGCTGTATGTCTTTTTATCGGGCATGGTGGCACCGCTGGATGTTTTTCCAGCAGCGGTGAGAGCCGTCGTGGTGTGGACGCCGTTTCCTTATCTCATTTATTTCCCGGCCAATCTGTTTTTAGGGCGGCAGACAAATATTGGACAGGGGTTTGTGGCGATCGCGTTTTGGGGTCTGACCTTTTTGATCATTAATCGTTGGCTCTGGAAGCGGGGGCTGCGGCAATATTCGGGCATGGGGGCGTAATGCAGCGATATTGGCAAGTGCTGACGCTGTTTTGGAGTACCGCGATCGCCGCAGAACTGGAGTATCGTTTGAATTTTATAATTGCGGCCCTGAGTAGTTTGGGAGGGCTCGCCGGTAGCCTGTTTGGGCTCTTTCTGTTTTACCGAACCGGCTATGAATTTCAGGGTTGGAGCTGGGAGGAAGCGCTAATTGTGCTCGGCATCTTTACCCTTTTGCAGGGTTTTTCAGCGACTTTTCTGGCACCTAATCTCAACAAAATTGTGCAGCAGGTACAGGAAGGGACGCTGGACTTTGTCCTCCTGAAGCCCATCAGCTCGCAGTTTTGGCTATCGACCCGCACGTTATCGCCATGGGGCATTCCCGACTTGCTGTTTGGGCTCGTCATCATTGGCTATGCGGGTTCGCAGCTGGGCATTACGTGGCTTGCCTACTTATTCGCTTTACCCGCCTTGCTGTTTGGCTTTATGAGTCTGTACAGCCTGTGGTTTATGTTGGGAGCCACCAGCATCTGGTTCGTCAAAATTTATAACGTGACCGAAGTCTTGCGAGGCCTGCTAGAAGCCGGTCGCTTTCCGGTGGTGGCGTATCCGCTGGCCTATCGAGTCTTTCTGACTTTTGTGATTCCCGTGGCTTTTCTCACAACGATTCCGGCACAAGCTCTATTGGGACAAGTCGAGTGGGGTTGGTTGGTCGGTTCGGTGGGGTTAGCGATCGCCCTGCTCCAAGGGTCTCGATGGTTCTGGCGTTTTGCTCTGCGCTTTTACACCAGCGCTTCGAGTTAAGAATGGGGAATGGGAAATGGGGAATAGGGGACAGGGAATGGGGAATAGGGAACAGTCTCTAGTGCTGAGTTCTTAGTTCTCGACAATGGGTAATCAGCGATATGGAATTCAAGACTCTCCATCCACTCCACCCACCTCACCGACTTTACCCACCCTGCCACCCTCTCACTCTGCCACCCTCTCACTCTGCCACCCTCTCACTCTGCCACCCTCTCACTCTGCCACCCACTGACCCTCCCTGATCCCGTAAAATAGAAGCCGTCTGTTTCGCCTTGCACTGATGACTCATTCGACCGATGTAGCTGCTCTTGCCCGCTGGATGGCGGCAGATTTCAGCAATCAACAGCAAGCTTTAGACAATCCACCGCTATATGCTCATATTCGGGTGTGTATGCGACCCTTACCTGGCAGCCTATTGGATGGCATGGCGCTGTATTTGGAACAAGCCTATGACTTTTTGCTCACGCAACCCTATCGGGCTCGAGTATTGAAGCTGATTACGGTAGGCGATCGCATCGAGATTGAGAATTACGCCATTAAAGAGGGTGAGCGTTTGTATGGTGCATCTCGAGATCGAGATCGCTTGCAAGAATTGACCCGCGATCGACTAGATTTGATGTCTTGCTGTAATTTTCAGGTTGACTGGACGGGCCATAGTTTTAAGGGCACGGTGGCACCGGGCAAGGCCTGTATGGTAGAGCGCCAAGGCAAAACCACCTATCTCGACAGCGTGTTTGAAATCGATGGCAAAAAATTCCAGAGTTGGGATCGTGGTCGCGATCCCGCAACGGATGAACATGTTTGGGGTGCGTTAGCTGGGCCGTTTTACTTCACTCGTCGTGCTAGCTTCGCTGATGAAGTGACTGTGGGTTAGACAACCGACATTTCACTGGCTCTCGTACGGCAAACCACAGTTTAATCAGGACATTTTGAATGGTTGTAATCGCTATCTGATAGGCATTTCAATTCCGGAAGGCTGGTCCTTGCTCACGGTATTCCGACTGCCGTATTCCGCATTTTGCTGTATTTGTTTGCTTTTGCCCATGACCAAACAACGACTTGACATGCTGTTGGTGGAGCGGGGGCTGTGTGACACCCGTCAATGGGCGCAGCGCCTGATTCGCGCGGGTGAAGTCAAAGTTAATCATCAGGTCATCGATAAACCGGGAACGGCGATCATGAGCGATGCTGAAATTACGGTCAAACCGCGATCGCGGTTTGTCTCGCGGGGCGGCGAGAAACTGGCCAAAGCGTTGGATGCTTTCAACATTGCTGTCACGGGGCGCGTTTGTCTAGATGGCGGCATCTCGACTGGCGGGTTTACCGATTGCTTGCTGCAAGCCGGTGCGGCCCGAGTTTACGGCATCGATGTGGGCTATGGACAGGTGGCCTGGAAGCTGCGCCAAAATCCGCAGGTTGTTTTGCGAGAACGCACCAATTTACGACATTTAACCCCTGCAGAACTTTACGGTGAAGGCGATATCCGACCTGACTTGGGCGTCATGGATGTTTCGTTTATTTCTCTGGCCAAAGTCTTACCGGCTTTTTGGCAGTTGCTGACTGAGCCCCGTGAAGTCGTTTTGTTGGTGAAGCCTCAGTTTGAAGTCGGTCGAGAAAAGATTGGTAAAAATGGCGTGGTGCGATCGCCCCAAGACCAAGCTGATGCCATATGGCAGGTTTTACAAGCCGCCCACGCGCTGGGATGGCGCGAATTGGGCCTCACGTTTTCGCCCCTTGTGGGTCCAGCAGGCAATATCGAATTCTTACTTTGGCTAAGTACCGAGGAAGCCTCAGAAATTGAAGCCTTACGGCTGACTCAGACAGAAATTTTGACCATAACAAAACGGGCTCAAACCCAACTGGCTTGAACCCGTTCCAAATTATGCCGCTTGCTCAATATAACTGCTCAGGCAAGCAGTGAGGAGTGCCTAACTTTACAAGGCGTTGGCTTTAGCGACCACATTATCAACGCTGTAGCCAAACTCCTTCATTACTGTGCCACCAGGAGCCGATGCTCCAAACCGCTCGACACTAATCACATCGCCAGCAGTACCAACATACTTACACCAGCCCATGCCAATGCCAGCTTCAACGGCTAGTCGCTTGGTTACCGCTGTTGGCAAGACGGACTCTTGATAAGCTGCATCTTGAGCGTCAAAGAGTTCCCAAGAAGGCATCGAAACAACCCGGACTTTCTTGCCCGCAGCCGTGAGTTGTTCAGCCGCTGTCACACAGAGCTGTACCTCGCTGCCAGTACCAATCAAAATCAGGTCAGGAGTGCCGTCGCTGTCAGAGAGAATATAGGCTCCCTGGCTCACACTATCAATTGAGCTACCTGCAAGTTGCGGTAGGGCTTGACGAGACAGCGCCAGCAACGTGGGAGTTTCGCGGCTAGCGATCGCAACTTTGTAAGCGCCAGAGGTTTCATTACCATCAGCAGGACGAATGACCGTCAAGTTAGGAATTGCCCGCAGCGAAGCCACAGTTTCTACAGGTTGGTGGGTGGGGCCATCTTCGCCTAACCCAACAGAATCGTGGGTCAAAACATAAATCACACCCGCTTTAGATAACGCCGATAGACGAATCGCGGCCCGCATATAGTCGGCAAAGACTAGGAAGGTGGCACAGTAGGGAATCAATCCCGAATTGTGTAGAGCGATGCCGTTGCAAATCGCTCCCATGCCGTGTTCCCGCACCCCAAAGCGAATATTGCGGTTTTCGTAAGCGCCTTTTTGGAAGTCGCCGGAAATTTTCATCAGTGTGTTGTTCGACTTCGCGAGGTCAGCCGAGCCACCAATTAACTCAGGCACAGCCGGTGCCAGGGCATTGAGAGTCGCTTCGGAGGTCTTACGAGTCGCGATCGCCTTGACATCCGTGGAGTAGGTTGGCAGTGCGTCGGCCCAATTTTCAGGGAGTTGACCCGACAACATCCGCTCAAAGAGGGCCGCATCTTCAGGATATTTGGTGCGGTACGCCGCCAATGCTTCTTCCCATTCTGCTTGGTCGCTCGCACCCCTTTCAACGGCTTTACGCATATGGTCCAGAGCGTCTGCTGGAACTTCAAAATCACCATAGCTCCACCCCAGCGTCTCACGGGTCAGCTTAATTTCGTCGCCACCCAACGGGGCACCGTGCACCCCTGCAGTGTCTGCCATGTTCGGTGAACCATACCCGATCGTCGTTGTGACCTTGATCATCGTGGGTTTGTCGGTGACGGCCTTAGCCTCAGCGATCGCCTTTTCGATGGCCTCTAGGTCAGTATTGCCGTTCTCGACATGCAGCACGTGCCAGCCATAGGCTTCAAAGCGCTTCGAGACATCTTCGGTAAAGGCAATGTCGGTGGAACCGTCAATCGAGATGTGGTTGTCGTCATAAAGTGCAATCAGCTTACCCAAGCCCAGGTGACCCGCCAGGGAACAAGCTTCACCTGAAACCCCCTCCATATTGCAGCCGTCACCCAAAATTACGTAGGTATAATGATCAACCACTTTGGCATCAGGCTGATTAAAGCGGCTGGCTAGATGCGCTTCTGCCATGGCCAAGCCCACGCCATTACAAATGCCTTGTCCTAGCGGACCAGTGGTCACCTCAATACCAGGTGTCTCAAAGTTTTCTGGATGTCCAGGGGTCGTCGATCCCCACTGCCGAAACTGCTTAATATCATCCAAAGAAACGCTGTCAAAACCGGTCAAATAGAGCAAGGCATAATGCAGCATGCAGCCGTGCCCAGCAGACAAGACGAAGCGATCGCGGTTAAACCACTGCGGATTCTTAGGATTAAACCGCATCACTTTATCCCACAGCACGTAGGCCATCGGCGCGGCCCCCATGGGCAAACCAGGATGGCCAGAATTAGCCTTTTGAACAGCATCAATTGCCAAAAATCGGATCGAGTTAACGCAAAGCGCTTCTAAAGATTGGGATGCGACAACCATAAACCTACTACTCAAAGACGGGACAGCATTTACCTGGGCCTCATGCCCTCTGGTGGCAAGGCGCTCACTAAACACGAGTTGCTATAGCTACTCGCAAGCGTCTCCCGCCCTATCATCTCATTCACGTTGCGGTCTCACAAGCCAGCCAGCGGCACTTTTAAAAACCATCAAACGTCAATCCGAAATCGTGGCGGAATCAAAGCCTCAGGGTTCAAAACTCAATACTTTTTGATAAGTTATTCTACCTATCCACTGAATTGTAGCGTTAGTTACGGTACTTCTGAAAGACGAGTGTCACGTTGTGGCCACCAAACCCAAAGGAATTCGACAATGTGACATCTACAGGCATTTGTCGCGCCTGCTTGGGAACATAATCCAAATCACATCCCTCATCCGGATTCTCTAAATTAATGGTCGGAGGCACTTGGTCTTGCGCCACCGTCATCGCTGCCGCCACTCCTTCAATCCCACCGGAACCGCCAAGCAGATGCCCCGTCATCGATTTAGTCGAACTGACCGCAACTTGATCAGCATGCTCTCCTAACGCGGTCTTGATCGCTTGGGTTTCAGTGGGGTCGTTTGCGGGTGTACTAGTGCCGTGGGCATTCACATAACTCACTTGCTCCGGAGTAATGCCCGCATCTTTAAGCGCTAGCTGAATGCAACGGGCTGCCCCAGCGCCACCAGGTACAGGAGCCGTCATATGGAAAGCGTCACAGGTCATACCATAGCCAATGATTTCGCCATAAATTTTGGCACCTCGACTCACAGCATGATCGAGGGTTTCCAAAATGAGAATGCCGCAGCCTTCGCCAATGACAAAGCCATCGCGATCGCGATCAAAGGGACGACTAGCTGCTAGTGGCTCGTCATTTCGCACAGACAGTGCTCGTGCCGAGGCAAAGCCGGCTACCCCCAAGGGAGTGATCGCCGCTTCAGTGCCGCCACAAATCATGGCTTGCGCATACCCTTGTTGAACCAGTCGAAAGGCATCGCCGATCGCATTCGAACCCGCTGCACAAGCCGTTACAGGACAAGAATTAGGGCCTTTAGCACCAGTGTGAATAGCCGTTAGGCCAGCGGCCATATTGGCAATCATCATCGGCACCATAAAAGGACTACAACGCCCAGGCCCACGGCTGAGATAAATCTCCTGCTGCTCTTCCATTACGCGCAGACCACCAATCCCAGTGCCAATCATGACCCCAATTTGTTCAGCGTTGAGGTCGTTAATTTCGAGTTGGGCATCTGCTAAAGCTTGCTTGCTAGTGGCCACAGCAAATTGCGAAAACCGGTCCATGCGTTTAGCGTCTTTGCGCTCCATAAACTCATGGGGGTCAAATCCCTTGACCTCAGCTGCAATGCGGGTCGTATGCTTAGACGCATCAAAGAGGGTAATCGGCCCCACCCCAGACTTTCCCGCCAAGAGACCTTGCCAGTAGCTCACTAAGTCGTTCCCAATTGGCGTTGTGGCACCTAAACCCGTAATAACAACTCGTTTTTTTTCCAACTCTGTCATGGCTTACCTACAGAGCAGATACATCGGCTCAACAGTTGCATGTATCTGCGTTACAACATGGCTTAGCAATCGCTCTTTAAGCTGCCTTCTTATCTTTAATAAAGTCCACAGCGGCTTGTACCGTCCCGATGCCTTCTGCCGCTTCATCAGGAATTTCGATGTCAAATTCTTCCTCAAGAGCCATTACCAGCTCAACCGTATCGAGTGAATCAGCGCCTAGGTCATTAGCAAAACTAGCTTCAGGCTTAACTTCGGCTTCATCCACACCGAGCTGTTCAGCCACAATTTTCTGCACTTTCTCAAAAACAGCTTCCTGACTCATAGTCCAATTCCTTCCCAGAAATCAAAAATCAAACACCTCTAAAACCTAAACCACGAGTGCGTCACAAAATCAAGCGAGGCGTTTTGGTTTGAGGCATCCCTAAATATTATCGGAAAGCGTGCAGAGTCTCGTTGAGGATTTTAGGAATCGTAGAAGGCTGCACCGTCAAATCAACAATCAGTAAATCCGGTAGAAACTTGACTGAACGTGCATGCCACACTCTGAAATTGCGGTTCCCTGACGGCAGTCATTCTCTGCATCAAGACACCATTAAGAAGCACGAGCAGCACCGCATAAATGCAAGGAAGTAATCGCCATTCTGTATGTTACTGAGAGCCTTAGCATGACGATAGGGGTCAAGCCTTCGTTCAATCCTCATTCTCCCCTAAAGGCTATCGTGCCTTGGCACGGGTGCAGGCTTCGCCTAGCTTTAGCGCCAAGCATTTGGCTGGTGGGACTTACTTAAACAAAACCTAATATTAGGTGAAACCGATTTTGCCCCTAAATTCTTAATAGCGCTGGGGAAATCTGACTTCAATTTTTCTCCAGTTTTGGAGATTTTATAGGGAGACTTGTACACAAATCCTGTCGTAATAAATTCTCTATAAACTGCTTGGGTGCCAGCCTATTGACACGCCTCTCAAACAACCAGTATTGAGCAAAGCCAATCGTTACCCAATGCCTGAGGCGGCACCGTTGCCGACAATATTACGTTCCGTAAACTTTTATAGGGCATGACCAAGTCCGGGAAAACAGACCCCTTAGACTGAATTAAAAGATATTAGAGAACTCTGCCGCTTATTTCGTTCCGAAGAGTTGTTTTTGTTCGCAGCGCTTTGTAACGAGTTTTGAATGTACCGTTAACATTGGAGCCTTCATTCAGTGTCTCACTCTGTCAAAATTTACGATACTTGTATTGGCTGCACCCAGTGCGTTCGTGCTTGTCCTACAGATGTTCTTGAAATGGTGCCTTGGGATGGCTGTAAAGCTGGCCAAATTGCCGCTTCCCCTCGTACTGAGGATTGTGTTGGCTGCAAGCGCTGTGAAACTGCCTGCCCGACTGACTTTTTAAGCGTTCGGGTTTACCTTGGTGCAGAGACCACTCGCAGTATGGGTCTAGCCTACTAAGTTCATTGGTCATGTTGATAGAAAGCTGGCTCCTTGTCGTTAGGGGGTCAGCTTTTTATTTATGGGCTTTGGCGATTGAGCTAGACCGATGGCAAGGATCGGATTAATCTACTTTGCAAGTAGTTCCTGTATGAGAAGCAATGGCAACGGCTAACGTTCTCAACGTGGGTCGTTTAGTAGCCCCTTAGTTTTCTCAGGTCATTCAACCAATGCTGCTGTTGCTCTCTTTGGTGATGGTTTGGGGCACGGTACTTTTGAGATTAAGGGACGTCTGGCCAATGGTGTTAGACAGCTTTGTTGAGGAGCGTTTGAGGTCTCAACAGGAGATGAAGTGTAGAATTGCGATCGCTCATGCTAGTCAGAAATTTGCACGACTGTGAAATGTTTATTGCTGGAGATAACACTCAGCTGAGGGAGCTGCTGCATCCAGACAAGCAGCCTTTGACACTGCGCTATAGTTTGGCTCATGCCGTTGTTCCCAGAGGCCAAACTTCGGTAGATCATGCACTCACGACTTCAGAGGTTTACTACATCTTGAGTGGCCAGGGAGAGATGCACATCGATCAAGAAGTGCAGGCTGTGGGGCCTGGCGACGCCATTTACATTCCCCCTAATGCACGTCAGCATATTCACAACACGGGTTCAGAACCGTTAGTGTTTATCTGTATCGTTGATCCGGCATGGCAAGCGGCAGACGAAACAGTTTACACAGAATAAATAGTTCACTCTTCAATAAAGGGCAAGTTTTGCCCGATCGCGGCTTGAATTGAGCTCAGCTGATGATGATCAAGTTGCTGTGTCAACCCGGCAAGCACTCGACGGACCATTTCAGGACCGCCGTAAATCCAACCGGTGTAGACCTGTAAGAGGGTGGCACCGGCATTGAGTTTTTCCCACGCATCGCGGGCGGTAAAAATACCCCCGACGCCCACAATCGGCATCTGGCCCTGACTTTTCTCGTGCAGGAACCGAATGACTGCGGTGGAGCGCTGCTGCAGCGGCACTCCACTCAGACCACCGGGCTCTTCTGTCACTCGGTTGCCAGTTTGCAAAATCCGGTCGGCCTTTAAACCCGATCGCTGAATCGTCGTATTGGTGGCGATAATGCCCGACAACTTATGCTCGTCAGCCAGCGATAAAACCTCTGCGATCGCTTTCCACTCTAAATCGGGAGCGATTTTCACTAGTAGTGGCTTGGCCTCAGTATTTTCGGTCTGTAAGGCCGCTAAGATGGGGCCTAAATTGTCGCTAGACTGCAGCGATCGCAGGCCTGGTGTATTAGGTGACGACACATTCACCACAAAATAATCACCCAGCGATTTTAGTAGCCTAAAGCTGTGTACATAGTCGGCCACAGCCTCGTCTAAGGGCGTAATCTTAGACTTGCCCAAATTGATACCGACGGGCAGTGCAGCTGGCTGTTGCTGCCAATAGTGTTGCAGTCGTGTCGCTAATTGAGCGGCTCCTTGGTTATTAAAGCCCATCCGATTGATGACGGCGCGATCGCGAGGCAGGCGAAACAGGCGCGGCTTGGGATTACCTGGCTGAGCGTGATAAGTCACAGTGCCCAACTCAGCATAGCCAAAACCCATCAGGCCCCAGGCTTGTGCCGCGATACCATCCTTGTCGAAGCCGGCGGCTAAGCCCATCGGATTTGTAAAAGAGCATCCCCACAAGGATTGAGTGAGTCGAGCATCTTGATACTGACAGCGATGAGATAGCCAGTCTCGCAACCAACGGTAGGGGGGGACCGAACGTTGGCCCCCATCAACCGCTAAACTCGCCAATTTTTTGAGCAGTTCTAACGTACGTTGGTGCAACCATTCCGGATCAGTTTGAAGCCCGTAGAACAATAGCGGCCGTACTCCCTGCTGATACCAATCGACCATATTTCCTTTCCTTTTGATGAGTGGCACGGGTGTGATGTTGACAGCGATTGGCTAGCTGGATGCCGCAGCTGCCAGCGAGTGAGATAACCAGTTCTGCTTCCTCCATGTCAGCCAACCCTGTCGCTCAGCCTGATCCAGTTTCAGAAGTGGAGGTTAAACATGCCGCCCAACCTTACCGCCTGCGACAGCCTTGAGCAGGGGAGGTACCGCAGGCGGTGAAGTGCAACCGCACTGGTGAAGCTCACAATAGTGATCTGACATCGAATTGTCCAGCTTTGAATCATGTTTTGGCAGGATATGAACTGTGGCCTGCGGGGACCGCGCGATCGCTATTCAAGCGTGCAACTTTTTGCCTCACCTTCAACTTCGACCAGCGCTTCATCTCCTTTTTCCCAAACCGTGGTGGTGCCATCGCTGTAATTGGCCCCAGATGCCGCTTCGACGCGTGGCCAAGTCACTGCTGTCGCCTGATCTGGAAGGGAAACCGTCACGTCGCCATCAGGGTTGGGAGGAAAAGTGGCTTCATATGGACGCCATCATCGCAGGCAAACGTGACAGGATCGGTTGCTGTACAGGCAGCGTTATGGCCATGGGTAAACCCGACGATGGCTAGCCACCAACTGCCATGAACGCCAAGGCTAGCTTAATTGTGCGTTGCATATTCTGATCACTCCTTTGGCACAGCCAGGGTTGCAGGTATGCAATCCTGAGTATGGAAGTGACCTCAGCGCTGGTCGCCTGAGGTCACGGATTTTGCAACATCCGCTATCGCTATGTCCACTGACAGCCCTGGGGCTACAACTTGTACACGATAGGATGAGAGGACTTCAGACTTTACGTGAACTACTATGACGACGTCTCCCTCTAACGCTTCCTCTGATGTTGACGCGACGGCTGCGGCTCTGACAGCAGAGTCTACCCAATCGGGACTCACAGCGGAGCAATACAAGCGCAAGATGGCACGTCGCAAAGCGGTGCAGCAAGAGCGCTTAGCCGCCCGCACGTTGGAAAAAGGATTGATCATCGTCCACACCGGTAACGGCAAGGGCAAAACCACGGCGGCGTTGGGGATGGTGTTGCGATCTCTCGGTCACGGCTACCAGGTGGCTATCATTCAGTTCATCAAGGGCGCTTGGGAACCGGCAGAAAAAGCCGTCTTTGAAAAATGGCCCGACCAGCTAGATTTCCATGCCCTAGGAGAAGGCTTTACCTGGGAAACGCAGGATCGCGATCGCGACATCGCCAAAGCCCACGCCGCCTGGGAGATGGCCCTCACTTATATTCGGAATCCGGCTTACCGCATGATCTTGCTTGACGAGGTGAATATTGCCCTGAAGCACGGCTTTCTCAGCCTCAATCAGGTCTTAGCTGGACTGGCCGAAAAAGCCCCCGATACCCACATCATTCTCACCGGACGCGGTGCTCCCAAAGCGCTGATCGAGCAGGCCGATTTAGTGACTGAAATGTCCCTCGTTAAGCACCCCTTCCGCGAACAAGGCGTCAAAGCCCAGCCTGGTATCGAATTCTAGCCCAGCAGTTTAGCTAATAGCGCTTGCTGAGCGTGCATCCGATTTTCCGCCTCTTGCCAGACGCGTGATTGCGGCCCCTCGATCACCGCATCGGTGATTTCTTCCCCCCGGTGGGCCGGGAGACAGTGGAGCACGATCGCAGCTTGATCGGCGATCGCTAACAGTTCGTCGTTGATTTGATAAGGCTGAAAAATCGGCACCCGGCTCTCGGCCAAATCTTCTTGCCCCATGCTGGCCCAAACATCGGTGTACAGCACGTGCGCCCCTGCTACCGCCGCTTGGGGATCGGTGAGAAGGGTAACGGTAGAGCGATCGCCCGCGATCTTGCGTCCCTGCTCCACAATGGTCGCAGCGGGCTGATAATCAGCTGGCGTCGCGACTCGAATATTCATGCCCACGAGCGCACAGCCCAAAATCAGGGAATGAGCAACATTGTTGCCGTCGCCGAGGTAGGTCATGGTAAGTCCCGACAATTGCCCATCAAAGGACTCTTGTATCGCTTGAAAATCTGCCAAGATTTGACACGGATGCTCAAGATCCGTCAGGGCATTAATCACAGGAATATCGGCGTAATCGGCAAATTCTTGTAGCTCAGACTGCTCGTAAGTACGAATGGCCAACACATCGAGATAGCCGCTGAGAATGCGAGCCGTGTCCTTAATGGGTTCGCCGCGACTCACTTGCATCACATTCAGATTAAGGTCAATGACCTGCCCGCCTAATCGCCACATGGCAGACGAAAAGCTCACGCGGGTGCGGGTCGATGACTTGCGAAAAAACAGGCCCAAAATTTTGCCAAAGCAATCGATTTTCTCCTCGCCAGATTTGAGGTGGGCTGCTAGGGTCAGCAGTTCCATCATGTCTGGAGCAGTCATATCAGTGATGCTGAGAAAATCCCGACCGTGTAACCCTGTCATGTGTTTACCTGCCTGCCATGAGGAAACTACAAAAGTATCAAATTTTGGCAGTCAAACGAGAAAATATTGATGGGGGTAAGACAGCGTCAGTAAGGGAGCCGCCAGCCCATGGGCATTTATGGACAATGGATTTTACCGCGCTTGTTAGACTGGACGATGGCCGGCTCACCCTTTGCCGAATATCGTCAACAGGTGCTCGCTGAGGTAACCGGCGACGTGCTGGAAATCGGTTTTGGCACCGGGCTTAACCTGGCCTACTACCCGACGACGGTGGCCTCGCTGACAGTGATTGAGCCGAATTGCGGGATGGGGGTGATCGCGGCTCCCCGGCTTGCCCAAACGCCGCTCCCGGTGACGAGCCTAGCTCTGCGCGGCGAACAGCTTGACCTACCGGACGCCACCTTTGACTGGGTCGTCAGCACCTGGACGCTCTGCAGCATTGCGGGCATAGATCAAGCCCTGCAAGAGATTCATCGCGTATTAAAACCAGGGGGCAAGTTCACTTTTATTGAGCATGGCCTGAGCGCTGATCTCAAGCTGCAAACCTGGCAACATCGCCTCACGCCCTTACAAAAGCGGATTGCCGATGGCTGTCATCTGAATCGAGCGATCGCCGATCTCGTCCAAACCCATTTTCCCAACCTGACTGTAGACACCTTTTACGCAGAGGGGTTGCCCAAAGTCGGTGGCTATTTTTATCAAGGTGTTGCGATCAAATCTAACTAGTCCGTAGAACTGCGAGTCCGGTCTCTCTGCCGATCTCATCATGCTCTCGACTTGTTCACGCCCAAGCCGCATCACCTAAAGATTTCAGCGCTTGTAAGTAGGCAGGCGTTATTAAATTGCAAATGATGTAGGTTGCGGTTGAGGCACAAAACCCAACAATCGCAAGGGTTTTGTCACCATAAGCTCGTTCTACAAAAGATTCAACCCACCTACTTACAACCAGATAAAGTTCATTGCCTGATGAATTGACCAGGGAAAACAGTCGCGAATTCGCCTCACGATCAAGAACGTGTTGCTCATGTTGGTTTAGAGTCAAGTTGCCTGCCTGCCATGCCGAGAAAAAAGCTGGATCTTGACTCTGCTGCAACCTGAGAGATCGCTTCAGATCACCCGGCGTTAGGGCTTTGCTCTCAAATAGGATTTAGTCGAAAAAGTCCGCACAGCTGAGGCATCACCAAACGATGATCAATTCTGCGTGCCAGTCAAAATCAAAGGCTGGTCGACCATTGTATCTAGGTCGACAGAGAGTAATAACTCTGCCCAACGAGTTTGTAACAGAGCATCTTCCGGAGCCGCTGCATTCAAGGTGGCAAAGTGATCAACGGCGTCAAACCAGTAACCATTCTGAGCGTAGAGACTGGCCTGATCGGACTCAGACAGGACATCTAAAACGCTTTGCAGACCGGCAGTTGGGGGCTGATATTCGACCCATCCTTGAACTTGGAGATCCCCATTTTCACTCTGCGGATTGCAAAAAGCGGCCACTTGCCAATGATAGCGATCGCCTGCTTGCAGCAGCGGTAGATTGGCCGTCTCAGGGAGTTCTAGACTAACGATACCGGCATCCTCGGGGACAGCTAATCGAGTCGTGTAGATGGGCGTGTCGCTGACCGTTCCATTGGCACCCATGGGGCTTAAGGTGAATTCCAAAAACTGTGCCTGGCTAACCGGCACATACCAGTAAAACCGGGGATAGGGATTAGCCGTCAAGCCAATATTCTCGGTAGGCATTAAGGCAATCAGACTGGCTGGGTTACCAAAGGCACAGCCTCGCGTTCCAGCGCTTTCACGACGTCCCGGAGCACCGATGCCAGACGGGGGAACATAGGGCGTAGCCAGCGCGGCGGCACTGGTACCCACAACCAGCGCCAGGGCCCATATTGAGGCCAGAGTAGGGTAGCGCACTTTAAAAAGTTTCATGGATTAGAGGGATAAAAATTTTCCAGCAAAATGGCGCACCTGATGATGAAAGATTACTCTGTACTTCAACCTTGTGGTTGGAGAATCCGTAAAAGATTATACTCGCGCTCTTACGGGTCAGAGGATGGTGCCGTTAGGTGTCAGTGACGGCATGAGGCTTTTGGCTGTGCGTGTCAGCAGCGATCGCGAAAACTCGTCACAATACGAAAAGCATTCACGTATGAGGCATCACAATGACCACGGGCGTTTGGGTATTGGGCGATCAGCTATACGCTGGGCAAACCGCACTCGCGCATCAAACTGATCACAAAACCGAGACGCCTGTATTGATGATTGAGTCGCGTCAGCATGTGCAGCAGCGTCGCTACCATGCCCAAAAACTCGTGCTTGTTTGGTCTGCTATGCGTCATTTCGCTGCAGAACTCAAAGATGCGGGTTGGACGGTGAATTACGCGATCGCGGAGAATTTTGAAACGCCGCTGCGTCAGTGGATTCAGGAGCAGGGCATTACCACTTTGCAAATCATGGAGCCCAGCGATCGGCCCTTTCTGACCCTCCTCCAAAAGCTGGCTCTCCCGTGTAAGCTCGACATCATTCCGAACAACCATTTCCTCTGGAGCGTTGATGACTTCAACACTTGGGCTAGCAAGCGCAAAAGCCTGCTAATGGAAAGCTTTTATCGTGAGGGGCGTAAACGGCTTGCCGTTTTGATGGCAGGCGATGATCCGGTTGGCGGACAGTGGAACTTTGACAAAGACAACCGCAAGCCACCCAAAGGTAAACTCGACACGCCAGTGCCCCTGACGTTTGCCCCTGATGCCATTACCCAAGCCGTTATAAACGTTGTCCAACAAGCCGACTGGCCAATCTTTGGAGAGTTAGACTCCTTTCAGTGGGCGGTGACTCGCGACCAAGCCCGGCAAGTGCTCGATCACTTTATCAAGACCCGCTTACCCACCTTTGGCCCGTATCAAGATGCCATGGTGACTGGAGAAGATACCATGTGGCACGCTCTGTTATCGCCATATCTCAACTTGGGTTTACTGCAACCCTTGGAAGTCATTGAAGCCGTGGAAGCGGTGTATCACCAACAGGATTTACCTCTAAACAGTGTCGAAGGCTTTATTCGACAGGTGATGGGCTGGCGAGAATACATGCGTGGGCTCTACTGGCACGTTGATGAGGAATATTTCGATCGCAACTTCTTTGATCACGATCGCCCCCTACCGGACTTTTTCTGGACCGGAGAGACCGACATGAACTGCCTGCATCAGGTGATCGATCAGGTCAAACGCACCGGCTACGGTCATCATATTCAGCGCTTGATGATTCTTGCGAATTTTGCCCTGATTGCGGGGCTCCAGCCTCAAGCCGTGGAAGCCTGGTTTCACGCCGCCTTTATCGACGCCTATGATTGGGTAATGCAGACCAATGTCTTGGGCATGGGGCTGTTTGCTGATGGCGGCGTCCTCGCCTCAAAGCCCTATTCAGCCTCGGCCAACTACGTGAACCGCATGAGTGACTATTGCAAAGGCTGTCGCTATAACCACAAGCAAAAAGTAGGCGATGACGCCTGTCCCTTTAACTTCTTTTACTGGGACTTTTTAGACCGCCACCGCGATAAGCTGCAATCCCAAGGTCGCATGAGCTTCATTTTGAAAAACCTAGACAAGATGAAGCCAGAAGATTTAGCGGAGATTCGCGATCGCGCTGCTAACTTCCTGTCAGCATAGGGTGTTAGCAGCGCTGGCTGAGATCAGCAAAACCGTGATTATTTGGCACTAGCTGCAGCCTGCTTGTCACGATTGGTCAGGGGCGTAAATTGCCATACCTGCTGAATGGGGATGCGGACAAAGAAGGTGGTACCCACGTTGGGAGTAGACTCAAAGGCTATTTGGCCATGGTGGGTTTCAGCAATAATTTGATGGCTAATAGACATGCCGATGCCCGTGCCAACGCCAGCCGGTTTGGTAGTAAAAAACTTATCGAACAAGCGCTGTTTGGCCTCGTCTGACATGCCAATACCCGTGTCAGCGATCGCAATTTCGACCCAGGTATCGCGCCAAGGTTGAGTCGTGATCGTGATTGCCAATGGCGCTGATGCTAGAATTGTCGGCACTTTTAAATAGCGTTCTTCAATTGCATCAATGGCGTTGGTCAACAGGTTAAGGATGACTTGATTGAGTTGACCTGGATAGCATTCCACTGCGGGCAGATCACTGGCATAGTTTCGCTCGACGATGATTGCGGGTCGCTCTGGAATGGCCTTGAGCCGATGCTGCACAATCATTAAAGAGCTATCGATCCCCTCGTGTATATTCACCGCTTTGTATTCCGCTTCATCGAGTCGCGAGAAGTTACGCAAAGACAAGACAATTTCGCGAATCCGTTCGGTGCCAACACGCATCGACGACAAGATTTTGGCAAGATCTTCCTGAATGAAATCAAGCTCTAAATCGTCATAAGTGGCTTCGATGTCTGCAATCACCTCTGGATGTTGGGCTTTGAGGTGACTCACCAAAAGCAGCACATCGTCGACATGGTGCTGGATATGAGCAAGATTACCGTGAATGAAATTAACGGGATTGTTGATTTCGTGGGCAACGCCCGCCACGAGTTGCCCGAGACTCGACATTTTTTCTGACTGGATCAGCTGCATTTGTTGGGCTTCCAGTTGGGTCAGGGCTGCGGATAGCTCACTGTTTTTATAGTTAACTTCGTCCAGCAACTGCTTGACTTGCTCAATAAGACGATTGAGTGCCCGGGCCAGAACGCCAACTTCATCTTGACTATAGACCGGAGCGCGTAGATCAAAGTTATTTTCTTCGGTCACCTGGCGCGCAACATCTGTGACTTCGACGATGGGTTGGGCGATCGCTTGACTGTTGCGCCAAGCAATCAGCCCAGTACTGAGCACAGCCAGTAAAAGACTACAGAGAATAATCCACGTTTGTAGCCAAAAAGCCCTGTCCAGAGACTCTTGAGCAGCTTGTTCTTGAAGTTCAACCTGCAGTTCAAAGAGTTCGAAGCGTTTGATGCTGTTGAGTACTTGGCTATATTCATCACTCTGGACAAATAAGATCAGTGCTTGCTGTGCGAGGAGTTGGCTATCAGTCTGAGCTGATAACTCCTCAACCTCGCTGATAAACAGTTTTGTTCGCGCCTCAAAGTTAGCAACTGCCGCATCTAATTCATAAAATGCTTCATGCAGTACCTTATGATCTCCCAGTTCCGAGAAACTTATGTCCGCGTCAGCCACCCATGCATCCCCATCAGGTTGGGACTCATTATGGCTGTGTTCGTGACTATGTTCGTGGCTATGTTCGAGATCAGTGGGGGGGGGAGTTGGATTACGAGCTGCTTGAGAGCTTGAATTCAAGTGAGGTGAGTCCATCTCATGCTCAATCGTGCTGTGCACTTGTTGAAACTGCGCGATCAGCCCTCGAACTTCTGCCAACAACGTGAGTAGGGTTTCTCCCTCGGCTTGAAAAGCTGCCGGGTCGTTTAGGGTCGGAGAAATGTATTTAGTTGGGCGGTACGTCAACAATCGAAGTCTAACTTCATCCAGCAGCTTGCGCTCGGTGATTGTTTCCTCCTGCACTTTCAGCGCCTGATTAATGTTATGTTTTCCAACTCCTAGACCGATTGCAATCCCAGCAACAGCTATGACAAGCGGAACAGCATAGCCCCGCACAATGCGCTGTCGTATGGAGTTTGATTGCATCATTTCTCTTCTATTCGAACCGCTATAAGGCCAGCCTATGCTAGGTTCTGTATACCCATTTCATAAGTGTGTATAACGCTACTTAATTGTCTTCAAGAGGGCTAAACACAAGCGAAGAGGCAATCTCTCAAACGGCTGAAAGCCTAAACATGAGTGGGCATGTTAGAAAGTGTCAGGGGCATTGGTCGACCTAGAAAACGCTCTCAAATTTACCGGATGGGAAGGCCGAGCTAAGGGGGCATCGGGTGAACTGTTTGCAACGTATGCTGGAGCAAAATCAATGGCGAAATCTGTTGCCACCGCCCTGACTGAGGTCGAGCAGTTGACAGCACTGCTCCGCCAACGCCGATCGCATCCAGATCGGTACAGTGAAGTAGACGCTGAGATCCGGGCTCGCTTTTTGATGACCTGCGCGGTCGTCGTTGTCGATATGGCTGACTTCTCGCGGTTGACCCAGGCTGAGGGCATCATTGCAACGCTGCAGCAGATCCAGACGATGCGCGATGTATCTGTACCGTTGATCGAAGGTCAAGGCGGCCGAGTATTCAAGGTCGAAGCCGATAACCTGTACGCCAGCTTCGCTACTCCAGAGATCGCATTCACAACGATGCAGGGATTGATGACTCACCTGAATGAGGCTGGCATCCATATCAGCGTAGGGATTGGCTACGGCGAGGTGCTAAAAATTGGCGATCGCGATTGCTTTGGTCACGAAATGAACTTGGCCTCTAAGCTCGGCGAGGATTTGGCCGCAGATGATGAAATCTTGCTGACAGAGTCTGCCTACGACGCTTTATCGACTCAACAAACGCAGTTGATTAGCAAGACTCAATCGATCTCTGACATTACGTTTACCTACTACCAATTGAGGGGCTGAGCCGCTAGATAAACCGCGTCTAAGTTGAAAAGTGGAGTTATGTTTGGCCCTCAAAACCTCACCTAACCGCTCCTTGCAAAGGAGCGAAAGCAGACTGTCATTAAGCCTCTCCTTGAGAAGGAGAGATGCCGCAGGCGGTGAGGTCGGACAAGCGTCAAAATTCCACTTCTGAACCTTGATGAGGTTTAGCTAACAGCGCGTCTACGCTTTCGCCGTTTTGCGGGCAGCAGCTTTTTCCTTCTGCTTTTCTTTTTGTTTGCGGCGTTTCGCAGCTTGCTTGGCAGCCCGTTCAGCTTCGGCAGCTTGACGGCGGGCGGTTTCTTTCTCAGCCTCAATTTTTTCGAGATAGTAATGATAGTCGCCGCGATAAAGGCGCAACTCGCCATCGCGAATTTCGACAATCTTATTCGCTACTTGAGAGATGAAGTAGCGATCGTGAGACACGATTAAAATGGTTCCGTCATATTGGCGCAGGGCGGCTTCTAAGGTTTCCTTCGCCGGAATGTCGAGGTGATTTGTCGGCTCATCAAGCATCAACAAATTTGCCGGTTGTACTAGCATGGCAGCCATCGCTAAGCGGGCTTTTTCGCCACCACTCAAAGCGCCAACCGGTTTATACACCATGTCGCCGCTGAACAGAAACTGGCCCAGCAAGGTTCTGACTTGCTCCATTTTCCAATCAGGGACGATATCTTGCACAGTGTCAAAAACGGTTTTGTCGAGATCCAGCGCCTCCGCTTGATTTTGCTCAAAGTATTTAGGCATAACATTGTGCCGACCTAAGCAAACAGTGCCCTCGGTCGGCTCTTCGCGACCCAGAATTAGGCGTAGCAGAGTTGATTTACCGGCCCCATTAGGGCCTAAAAACGCAATGCGATCGCCCCGCTCAATCTCCAAACTAGCGCCTAGAAAGAGAATCTTGTCGTCATAGCAGTGGGTGAGATCGGCAATACGCACGACCTCCTCACCGCTGCGAATCGCTGGCGGAAATTGGAACTTTAGCGTCCGTACGTTCGATTCTGGCGCTTCCAGTAGTTCCACCTTATTCAATTGCTTTTCGCGACTCTTAGCCTGGGTACTGCGAGTCGCACTGGCGCGAAAACGGTCAACGTAGGCTTGTTGTTGAGCAATATCTTTTTGTTGGCGCTCGTAAGCACTCTGTTGTGCCAGCCGATTTTCGGCTTTTTGCTCCAGATATTTGGTGTAGTTGCCAAGATAGGTGGTGGAGACGCCGCGCTCAGTTTCCACAATTTGGGTACAGAGGCGATCTAAAAACTCGCGATCGTGCGACACAATCACCATGGGCGTATTCACACCCTTGAGATAGTTTTCTAGCCATTCGATGGTCTCAAGATCTAGGTGATTTGTAGGCTCGTCCAGCAGCAATACGTCGGGCTCCTGTAGTAACACTTTGCCCAGACCCATGCGCATCTTCCAGCCGCCGCTAAAGGCGCTCACGAGGCGATCGCCATCATCGTTGCTAAAGCCCATTTCGGGCAAAATTTTCTCAATGCGAGCGTCCAGTCCATAGCCGTCTAAAGCTTCAAATTTGCGTTGCTGACGATCTAATTCATGAATCAACTTTTCTAGGGTGTCGGGGTCAGCCGCTTCCATTTGATGCGGAATTTCCATCAAATGATGATGAATGGCATTGGCTTCGTGAAAGACGGTCCAAAACTCATCGCGGACGGTGCGCTGTTCCTCAACTTCAAACTCTTGGTTGAGATAACCGAGTTTGAGACTAGCCGGCTTGATGACACTGCCGGTAGTGGGTTCAATATCACCGCGAATAATTTTGAGCTGAGTCGATTTACCCGCGCCGTTGACCCCGACCAAGCCAATGCGATCGCCCGGTTTGACTTCCCAATTGACATCTTTAAGAACCTCGCCAGTGGGATAGATTTTGGCAACATTTTCCAGGCGTAGCATAGTGAAAAATCCTATTAGGCGGGCAAAAGACTGTCGACAGCGTAGAGGGCGTCAGTCTCAAGCCAAGACCTTTCGCCGGGGAAATGATAGGCGTTTAGACCTATTGCGAGTACTTTAACAAATGTTAAGGCGCGATCGCGCCTTGATTTCCGTACTAACGACTTTGGTGGCTGCAGGGTAGGATCACATTATGACTAAGCTGCAGCCACTCAAAACGTGC
This sequence comes from Cyanobacteria bacterium P01_F01_bin.56, assembly GCA_039185935.1. GTDB lineage: Bacteria > Cyanobacteriota > Cyanobacteriia > Phormidesmidales > Phormidesmidaceae > Halomicronema. The sequence goes on from JBCDAJ010000001.1 coordinate 50,440, forward strand.
TTGATTTGGGGTATTCAAGGGTACCGCTACACCATTTCTCCATTGCTGCCGCCGACGTGCCGATACACACCGACTTGTTCGCAGTATGCATTAGAGGCTGTGCAAAGATATGGCGCTGGCCGAGGTATTTGGCTAGCCGTTAACCGTATTGTGCGCTGCCATCCCTGGCATGCAGGTGGCTATGATCCAGTGCCCCAGGGCTTATGGCAAGTGGGGCAAACATCTCTAACCGAGGCGATGCAGAGCCAGCGACCGACATCAACAACAGTCAATGTCGCGGCATCTAATGTCGAGGCGTCTGACTCAGAGCCGCAGCGGGAACAATAGCTGATGAAACGGGTTGATCGCTACCGAGTGGTTCGAGCGATGGTGTTTGGCGCAGGCAATTTCCAACCTAACGTTTGCCATGATTGAGGTTCTAATAGCAATCGGTATCTTGGGGGCCATCGTTTGGTGGCTGCGTCAACGACGCTCTACCGGCCGACGGTTAGCTCCCACTCGACGAGGCCGCACTTACTCGAAGAGGGCTGCCACCCCTGACAGTCTCCTGCGGCGACTCGATCGGTTAACCAAAGATCGGCGAGTATCAGAACGGTTAATTGAGCGGGTTGAGTTTAATCATCCCGGCCGTTCAAAACAGTGGTGTGTCGAAAAAGCAATTTACGACATTCAACGCGATCGCCGCAGCTAGCTGTTTTTACTAGATGACATCAATATGAGACTGACCACGTTGAAGATGTTCACGGATTCTTTGTCTAAAGGCCTACTAAATTAAATTAACCTACAATTTTGTATGAGGACTCCTACCATCAGCTTTTTTCCCATGTATTAGTGACTTGTCGACTCTCTTTTCCTATGCCGCGACGACGTGTTTTTATCGGTGATATTCACGGCCATTATGTTGGTCTCAGACATCTGTTGGATAAGGTTAATCTGACAGCGAGTGATCAAGTCTATTGTGTGGGTGACCTGATTGATCGGGGGCCGCAAAGTGCCAAGGTCGTCAGCTATGTGCGTGAAAAGGGGTTTGGCTGTGTATTGGGCAATCACGAGCAGTTGTTGATGGATGCGTTTGCGAAGAAGCAAGATGCGCATATGTTACAAGCCTGGCTCTACAGTGGGGGGCAATCGACGCTCGCGAGTTATGACCACGATGTGGATCTGTTGTCAGAGCATATGGAGTGGTTTCGGACGCTGCCGCTCTACATGGACCTTGGGGACATTTGGCTAACCCATGCCGGTGTCGACCCTGCATTGCCCATCGATGAACAGACCGCTGAAGAATACTGCTGGATCCGCGATGCGTTTCACGGTGCTCCTACGCCTTACTTTCAGAGCAAGCTGATTATCACAGGGCATACCATTACTTTCACGTTCCCCGATGTCAAACCGGGGCAAATTGTTGAGGGGCCGGGTTGGTTAGACATTGATACAGGGGCCTATCATCCCAAGAGTGGCTGGCTCACAGCGGTCGACATTGATAATGAGGTGGTGCATCAGTACAACGTTTTTGAGGCGGTGTACCGATCGCGATCGCTGGAAGAAGCCTGCAGTCCCTTTACTCATGGTCGCCGCCGGATTATGGTGCCTTAGCCTCTGACCTTCAGAAATGAGGTTTATAGAGCACCGTCTTGACTTGCATCGCAGCATGCGGCAGCCAGGGGACCAAGTTCCGCAATGGGCTGGGGCCGCACGAGAGTTTTAGACAGCTACAGCAGAATGCGGAGTTTGGAATAAGAACGCTGTGTATGTGGTCATTTCAGAAATTACGGCTGTCCCGACCTCATTGCGGATGGCCATAAAACAACCTGAACTCGATGTCGACAACATAAAAACGACATGACATCAGGGTGCAAAACGTCTGGGATCGTTCCCTGGCTCAGAATCAGGCTGGTTAAGCTGGTTGATATTACAGGCGGCAGCTCCCTGCGTCATTGCCATTTGTTTTATGGATAGACACAAAGTCATCTGCAACTCAGGGAGTCGCGCGTTAATGTCACGATTTATTCGCCACCCCGTTGCCCATGAGTTGCGATCAACAAACCGTCGATGAAGGAAGTACTACGAGAAGATCCCCCGCTGTCGCCGCCCCCCTACTTGTCCAAGGGGCTATTCACCGCCGGGATTGAGATGCCCCCTTTTTTAACTATCCATTAGGCATAAGTCTGGTAAAACCATGTATGACAAAGCTTCTGGTGATCGCTTGCAAGGGATTGTCAGGCGGAGATGTGGGCTTCGTCGAGTCGTTACGACTGGGGGAAATTTCGCTTTGCCCCCAGACCCCCGTCGACCAGGACGAACTGCCGTCCTGGACCTCGCAGATCAGCTTATCTGTGGGAGCTTGGGCAAGCTTTTGAGACCAGTCAAGCAAGTTAATCCCGTTATCTGGCGTTCCAAACGGGTCGTGAGAAGCAATCGAGCAACTTTTGTGTAAAGGATAGTTTTTTAAGGGGGCATGGGGGGATCTCAGCTTGATCGATTGCCCTACAGAATTCTGGTGGCGAAAACTTAAGGATACTAACGTCGCGCTTAAATAACATCTCATCTACCCTGCTACCCATCCACCCTGCCACAGTCTTGTCCGGATACTTTATTTTCAAGCCGCTCCCTTAGCTATGCCGCCAATAACTGCCGCAAGACATAGTGCAAGATGCCGCCGTTGCGGTAGTACTCCACTTCATCAAGGGTGTCGATGCGGCACAATAACGGCACTGACTCGGTCGCATCACTAGCGCGATGCACCGTGAGCGTGACGGTCATGCCTGGCTGGATACCGCCGCTGAGTCCTGTTAGGTCAAAGGTTTCACTGCCGTCAAGCTGCAAGGTTTGGCGAGTCGTGCCAGGATGGAACTGCAACGGCAATACGCCCATACCCACCAAGTTAGACCGGTGGATGCGCTCAAAACTTTCGGCGACAACGGCTTTGACCCCGAGCAGGCGAGTGCCCTTGGCGGCCCAGTCACGAGAGGAGCCGGTACCGTACTCTTTGCCCGCGATCACGACCAAAGGAATCCCTGCAGCCTGGTATTGCATCGCCGCATCGTAAATCGACATTGCTTTCCCAGCGGGCATGTATTTGGTTACGCCACCCGAGGAACCTGGGAGCATCTCATTTTGCAGACGAATGTTGGCAAAGGTACCGCGCATCATGACTTCATGGTTGCCCCGACGAGAACCGTAGGAGTTGAACTCGCTCACAGGAACGTCGTAGCCCTTGAGATAGCTGCCTGTCGGGCTATCCGTTTTGATGGCTCCGGCGGGGGAAATGTGATCGGTGGTAATACTGTCACCCAGCAACGCTAGAGGGCGAGCTCCCGTAATATTAGCGGCACTGCTGCCGTTCACTGTTGCCGACATGGCTTCAAAGAAAGGAGGATTTTGCACATAGGTGCTATCGCCTTGCCAATCGTAGGTTTGGCTGGCTTCGGCCGCGATCGCTTGCCAGTCTTTGGTTCCGGCAAATACGTTGCCATAGCGACTGCGGAACATTTCCGGCGTCAGTGCTTTAGCCATGACGGCTTTGACTTCTTCAGTAGTCGGCCAAATATCTTTGAGGTAAACGGGGCGACCCTTAGCGTCTTGACCGATGGGGTCTTTTTTAACATCAATGGCGAGATTACCCGCGATCGCATAGGCCACCACCAGCGGGGGTGATGCCAGGTAGTTGGCTTTGGTGTGGGGGCTGACGCGACCTTCAAAGTTGCGGTTGCCAGAGAGTACTGCACCCACCACGAGGTCTTTGGCGTTAATGGCCTCTACGATGGGGGGCGGCAACGGGCCAGAGTTGCCGATGCACGTGGTGCAACCATAGCCCACCAGGTTAAAGCCCAGGGCGTCTAAGTCATCTTGCAAACCTACTTTTGCGAGATAATCAGACACCACCTGACTGCCAGGAGCGAGAGACGTTTTCACCCAGGGTTTAACGGTCAAACCTTTAGCTCGGGCTTTGCGAGCGACGAGCCCCGCCCCAATCATGACCGAAGGGTTAGAGGTGTTGGTGCAGCTAGTGATGGCCGCGATCGTCACCGCCCCATCGGTTAATTCATAATCAGTCCCTGATACAGGCACCGATCGCTTAGCCGCATAAGACTCTAAACCGCTAAAGGTCGGGAAGTCCGACGTGATAAACTGCTCTGCCAAATTCGATAGCAGTACCCGATCTTGAGGACGCTTGGGTCCGGCCAGGGAAGGTTCGACAGCCGCGAGATTGAGTTCTAACGTATCGGTAAAAATCGGATCGGGGGTGTCATCTTCGCGCCAGAGCCCTTGGGCCTTGGCATAGGCTTCGACCAAGGCGACTCGCTCAGGATCGCGGCCCGAAAATGCCAAATAGTGCAGCGTCTCAGCGTCAATCGGGAAGAAGCCGCAGGTCGCACCATATTCGGGGGCCATGTTAGAGATCGTGGCGCGATCGGCCAGGGTTAAGTGAGACAGCCCATCACCGTAAAACTCAACAAACTTGCTGACGACGCCCTTTTGCCGCAGCATTTGCACCACAGTCAGGACCAGATCGGTCGCCGTTGCGCCCTGGGGCAGTTTGCCCGTGAGCTTAAAGCCCACGACTTCCGGAATCAGCATGGAAATCGGCTGACCCAGCATAGCGGCTTCGGCTTCAATGCCGCCAACCCCCCAGCCCAGAACGGCCAAGCCATTAATCATCGTCGTGTGGCTGTCGGTGCCCACTAAGGTGTCAGGATAAGCCACCGTTTCGCCGTCTTTGTCCTTAGTCCAAACGGTTTGGGCGAGATATTCCAGATTGACTTGGTGGCAGATGCCCGTACCGGGGGGCACCACGCGAAAGTTATCAAAGGCGCTTTGCCCCCAGCGCAAAAAGGCATAACGCTCACCGTTGCGCTCAAACTCGCGCTTAACGTTGTCGCCAAAGGCATGGTCACTGCCGAAGCTATCGACCATGACGGAGTGGTCAATCACTAAATCAACGGGGGAGAGAGGGTTGATCTTTTCGGGGTCGCCGCCCAAGTTGACCATCGCGTCGCGCATCGCCGCCAAATCGACCACTGCCGGGACACCAGTGAAATCTTGCATGAGGACGCGAGCCGGTCGATACGCAATTTCTTGATCAGAGGTTTGTGCTTCGAGCCACTGCGCGATCGCTTTTACATGGTCAGCCGTAACCGTGCGGCCATCTTCATAGCGCAGCAAATTTTCCAGCAAAACTTTGAGACTGAAGGGTAAGCGGCTGATATCTCCTAACATTGCAGCGGCGGCTGGCAGGCTGTAGTAGGTGTATTTTTTGCCGTTCACATCAAGGCTTGATTTGGCATTAAAACTATTGGTCACGGCTCTCTCCTCTCTCTCTTTTTACAGCTTGCCTGATGGATGCTAGGTAGGCAATATTGCAGTCTGATATCGCAATCGCGCACAATGTGATGTGTGCAGTGAGATTAGCGTTAAACAGTGTCCTGATCTGTAATGAAAGCTTGAATTTCTGAGACAACCCAAGCTTTTTCAGGATTTGAAAGCGTTGTGCCAAATTTATAGATTTGCGTACCGGCACTGAGGGCAATGGTTTTGACCGGTCGGCTGTTTTGGGTGTAAGCCGTAGTCAGTTCGACACCATAAAGGTCACGAGCCGCTCCAGTATGTTCTTGCTTCCAATTGAATAGCTGGCGGGTCAAACAGAAGCGATCTCCCTCTACCTCTAATCTTGTCTTCATCGCCAGCGCATTCAGGACCATCCACATCATCCCGGCTCCAATGGCCCAAAACGGTAACGAGAAAAGGACAAAAAAGATCGGCGCACCACCCAGTAACGCGGCACTCGTCCACACAAAAATAAATCCATTCCAAAATAAGGCAAATATGGCTATACTTGCTGCTTCTCCTCGCAGCCCCGTCGGTGGAATGTAGAGGGATAACCGCTGACGACTGCGATTTAATCGAATTTTGCTGCCAGATGGCTGATGGTGGATCAGAGGGTTTCCTATCCTTGGCGAGACCATCCGGCGCTGAGTAGGCAAGGGTTGAGTCAACGCATCGAGGGCGGCCTCAGCAGACTGAAACCGATCTTCTAGCAGCGGTTCCAGCAAGCCGTCGAGCCAAGCGGCAAAGGGCTCTGACACAGTAACCACCTGGCGAAAGTCGATACGCAAGCGCTGTTGCGGCAAATCACCCGGATTTTGGTGAGTGAGCAGATTGAGCAATGTGGCTCCTAAGCCGTATAAATCCGTAGTGGGATACGCTTGCCCCCGAAATTGCTCCGGTGCCATATAGCCGTAGGTGCCCACAACGGTGCTGCCAAAGGCAGTGGCTTCGCGGTAGGCCATCTGTACCGCCCCAAAATCAACGAGATAGATCCGCCCGTCTGCGCTGCGAATAATATTTTGGGGCTTGATGTCGCGGTGGATAATGGGCGGATTCAACCCGTGCAGATATTGCAGCACCTCCAACACCTCGGCGGCGATACGTTCGACTTCAGTTTCTGAGAAGCGTTCCCCAGCAGCTATTAACTCTGCTAGCGATCGCCCCTCGGCAATTTCTTGAGCGATGTAAAACAGGCGGTTGTCTGCCGTATCGACCTGAAAGTAATCGACATAGTTAGGAATTGCCGGATGAGCTAAATCCTCTAGCACCCGGGCCTCGCGTTCAAAAAGTTCGAGCTGTTTCCAATCGCTTAATCCTTTGAGCGATAACTCCTTGAGCGCTACCTGACGTCCGGTAAAAGCGTCTTCAGCTCGGTAGGTGATGCCGCTGCCCCCACGCCCCAATATGTCCATGATTTTGTAGCGAGCTTGAACTAAGGTGCCAATGGATTGGGGCTCGTGCATGGGTTTGAGGGAAACAGATAACTTGCTCTACAGTTTGCCCTGACTGGCTTGCTGGCGATCGCTACACAGTTTGTCGAGAGCATGAGGCAGGCGATCGTGCAAAGCCGCTTTTACATTACTCCAGCTAGATAGCAAAATAGCCGCTGCTTGGACAAGTTAGCTTCGGCTTCCTGAGAAAGTCCAATGATATTTCTATGGAGATAGCAGCAACTGAGGCTGCCCTTTACAAATGTCATCGATACAGTCCTAAAAAGCCTTCCAAAAACCTGAAGAAATCAGAGTGAAGCTTAACAGTGAAGTCGGTTTTGTTGAGTAACGCCAGTACTGATTAAACCTAGACATTCAAGACTGACGATGTATCAGGGTAATTACTGAGAGCTGATATGACCACATTGGTCGTTGCCTTCAGGCCTTTCTGCACCTAAAAAAATACTGGTTTATCATCGATACGTTGAGTATAAAAAACAACTTGATTGATTAGAGTTACTGTGCGTTCTTCTATTCTTTAGGCTCTTTTGACAACGGCATAAACCCTTAAATCGACAGATTTATCTGAGACTGATGATCTAGACCAAGACCAAAGCAAGTACGAGTGTCTTCGGAATGCCATGGGTACACTGCATAACGATAGTAATGGAGTGAAACCTTGGTTACATGCACTCAGTGAGGTGTCATCAGCTTTCTACATAAATCCATTTTGACACTGAGCGGCGACTCAACCTCAGCGATCGCCGGACTCTGGAACGGCGATTTCCCAAACGCCCAGTTGGATATACCCACTGTCGATATCACACAGCTCCCCAAAAAGAGCTCAACGAACGGGTCACGTGTTTGTTAAGAGGGAGCTATGCAAAACGCCTGCAATTATCGCTGAATAAGGTATCGCTAAACCAAAAATTCCGACTCCTACGATACCGTTTCATCAATGTTGTATATCCCCAATTGACCGTCCTTTCTCCAGAGCCATGTCACTTTCTGTACGCGCCACTTCGAATCCGTTTCCTCAGCTGCCTGGTTACATCTTGAGCGAGGTCCTACACCAGGGCACACGGACAGTAGTGTATCGGGCAGTCCAAACAGCGCAGCAGCGACCCGTTATCATCAAAGTCTTGCGGCATGAGCACCTTAACTCTAGTGAGCTAGTACGGTTTCGCCATCAATATGTCATTGCTAAAAGACTGACTAATCTCAAGATTGTGCACCCTCTGAGCTGGGAACCTTTGGGTCGCAGCTATGCCCTAGTGATGGCTGATGAAGGGACCCTCTCACTAGAAGCCTACGCTCAGCAGCGATCGCTACCTTGGCCCGAGGTCTTACAGATTGCACTGCAGCTAACCGACATTCTCTACGGGTTATCTCAGCATCGGGTCATCCACAAAGACATCAAACCGGCACATCTCTTAATCCATCCAGCGTCCAAAGCAATTCAGCTCATTGACTTCAGCCTGGCGTCACAACTACCCAGAGAAACTCAGGAACTCCAAAATCCCCACGCGCTGAAGGGAACTTTGGCCTACATGGCTCCGGAACAAACGGGCAGGATGAATCGGAGCATCGACTATCGAGCTGACTATTACGCGCTGGGATGCACCCTCTACCAACTACTGACAGGACATTTGCCGTTTGAAGCGGATGATCCTTGGGAATTAGTGCATTGTCACCTGGCTAAAGTGGCGACACCCATTCACAAGATCAATCTGACCGTTCCCCAGCAGCTCAGCGCCATTGTGGCCAAGCTTATGGCCAAGACGGCTGAAGCCCGCTACCAGAGCGCACTGGGCTTAAAGCATGACCTAGAGCAGTGCCGGACCCAGTGGGAAGGGACGGGAACCGTCTCGACGTTTGATCTGGGGCAGCAGGACGACTGCGATTGCTTCATCATTCCCGAAAAGCTGTACGGTCGGGAAACGGCCGTCGAGGCCCTGCTGAAAGCCGGCGATCGCATCCTGAGCCAACCGGCTGAAGCCGCCGCACCGCAGAGCGAACTCATGCTGATCGCGGGCGCTTCGGGAAGCGGCAAGACTACTGTCGTGAATGAGTTACACAAGCCGATTACGCGCCACCGAGGATATTTCATCACAGGGAAATTCGACCAATTTGACGGCAATATTCCCTTCTCTGCCTTTACTCAAGCCCTGCAAAACGGGATGGAGCAACTGCTTTCAGAATCAGCGGTTAAGCGGGCAAAATGGCGCACAGACATGCTGGCCGCCGTGGGCGATAAGGGTCAAGTTTTAATTGAACTAGTGCCCGCCCTAGAGCCACTCATAGGTCCCCAACCGCCGACTGTAGAGCTATCTGGAGCAGCGGCACAACAGCACCTTGAGCAACTGTTTCAGGCGCTATTTGCAGTACTGGCGACGGCAGCGCATCCCTTAGTGATTTTTCTCGATGATTTGCAGTGGGCTGATGCCGCTTCACTGCAGCTGATCAAGTTGCTTATCAACCGCAACAGGCATTTACTCCTCATCGGTGCTTATCGCGACCATGAGGTTTCGTCCACCCATCCTCTCGCCATCATGGTTGAGGAATTGCAAAAAACCAGCAGCATAGTTAGTACTTTGACGCTGGCACCTCTCAGTCTGAACGATACTCACCAACTGATTGCAGACACGCTCAGGTGTTCCAAGGCGCGATCGTGTCAATTGGCCCAGTTTATTCACAGCAAAACCCAGGGCCATCCTTTATTCCTGACTCGACTGCTCAAGTCGTTACACGCAGACGGTTTCATCCAATTCGATCGACAGCAGAAGGGTTGGGATTATGAGGTCACTCAAGTCAGCAACCAATATCTTCACGATGATGTTGTGGAATTTATTGCTCAAGAACTGCAAAAACTACCGTCGCCAACCCAGCAGTTATTGCCGTTAGCGGCTTGTCTGGGCCATCAATTTGACCTATCAACGTTAGCCATCATTTCACAAAAAACCGCAATGGAAACGGCGGCGGCTTTGTGGCCGGCTTTACAGAGTGGATGGGTTTTACCGATTGATGAAGCCTACAAATTCTTCCAAGCTGATGCTGCGATCATGCCATGCCAATCGATTACCGTTTCCTATAAATTTCTGCACGATCGCGTGCAACAAGCCGCTGATGCTTCACTTCCGAGCACGCAAAAAGCCTGCACCCATTTAAGAATTGGGCGGCTCATGCTCGAACAGTTGTCAAAGTCTGAATTAGAGCGACAGTTATTTGACATTGCTAACAGAATCAGTCCAAGAAAATCTCTAATTACGCATACTAGTGAGCAGTATCAATTTAGTCAGCTACTGCTAAGAGAAGCCCGTAAAGCTATAAAGTTGACCGACTATTCACTGGCCAGTCAATATTGCCAGGTGGGAATTGAGCTGCTCGGCCCCAAGGCGTGGCAACAGCAGCGATCTTTGACACAAGAACTTTATGAGGTGAGTGCCAAAGTTGCGTATTCTAAGGGTAATTTTGAGCAATTAGAAGCACTAGTCACGGTGACTTTAAACCAATCTAATACAGCTTTAGAAAAAATCCCCAGCTACAAATTTAAGATGCTTGCTGACATTAGCCAGGGTAGAACAGCAGAAGCTTTAGCGGCAGGGCTCAAAATTCTCTCTGAACTAAAGGTCGAATTGCCCTCAAAACCTGGATCGATTTCAACTCTATTAGGCCTGCTTAAAACTAAGGCGCTGCTGGGGGAGCGTTCTGTCAAGTCATTGGCTAACTCTCCGCGCATGGAAGATGACTTAGCACAGGCCAAAAGTGTCATCCTCAACGCTATGCTGCCGGCTGCTTATACGAGTGCGCCTAGCTTATATCTGCGATTGATTTCCAAGCAGATTGAATTACTTCTAAAGTACGGCAATGACGATACAGCATCATCGACCTATAGTTCCTATGGCGTAATTCTCAGTAGCCTATTAGGCGATATTGAAATGGGTTATCAGTTTGGAGAGCTTGCCCTCAAACTCCTGGAACACTCGGCTGTGATTCCAAAAGTTGAGGCTGAAGTTATTTATATCACCTATGGTTTGAATAAACCTTGGAAGCATCATCTCAATGAAAGTTCGTCCTTCTTACTACGCAATTATCATCGAGCGTTAGCAACAGGAGAACATGAGTGTGCCGCTTGGTCAATTTTGACCTATCTACGCAATACTCGTTCAGTGGGCATGGAGTTAGCCGAAAATGCCCAGCAACACATGACCTACATCAAGGCTCTAGAAACCACTCAAAAACGCGCTGTTTTGAACTATGGCTATCCCAGCTATCGGTTTACGCTGAGGCTGCTAGATGACGGCGCAACCTTGGCCCAACTCGACCATCAAGGGCAGCGTCACGATAGTTTAGTCGCGACGCTGACTGAGGCGGACGATCGCTCAGGGTTATGTGCCTTTTACCTCTACGAGCTGATGTTTGCCTATTGGGTGGAGGATTGGGAAGGTGCCCAAGCCGCTATGTCCCAATGTCAAACCTATTTGGATGGGCTGGTTGGATTTTATGAAGTGCAGCTGTATTGGTGGTTTGCGACGCTGACAGCGCTAGCGGTTTATCCCCAATCAATGACGCCAGAGCCACTGCGTAGACAGATGCAGCGAGGCCGTAAAAAGCTCGAAAAATGGGCTCATCATGCGCCCATGAATACGCGCCACAAGTTTGATTTAGTGGAAGCGGAACGTTATCGCGTCGAGCAACAGCCCGCGATCGCCGCCGATTTCTATGAACGGGCGATCAATGGAGCGAAGAACAACGGTTACCTTCAGGAAGCGGCATTGGCCAATGAACTAGCCGCCAAATTCTATCTGGACTGGGGGAAAGCAACAGCCGCTGCAGCCTATATGCAAGCTGCCTATTCTGGCTACGCGCATTGGGGCGCTCAAGCAAAGGCTCAACATCTAGCACAGCGCTATCCGCGCCTTTTACAGCCTGTGCTCCAACCCCCCATGGTGAATCCATGGGCGGCACTAGAGAGGATTGCGGTATCCCAGCTTGCGCCCCCAGCAGCCATGGATCGCGATTCGATAGCTGACCAGCCACTGAGTTCTCTAAAAGACACAAGCGATTTAGGGACTCTGATTCAACGATCGCAGGAGTTGTCGCAAACGCTGCAGCTAGATGACCTGTTGCGACAGCTCCCGCAAATCATGCTGCAAGCTTCCGGGGGCGATCGCGGTGTCCTCCTGCTGCCTGATGATCAAGACGCCTGGCAGGTCAGAGCCCTGGCAACCCGAGAAAGGATTGAGCTTTGCCAGGTTCCGTTGGAAGGCAATGCCGACGTGCCAGTCCGGCTGATTCAACATGTCCAAAATACTCAAGAGAGGGTCGTCGTTGATGACAACCAGACCGACTTACCCGTCATTGATCCGTGGCTAAACCAGCATCAGCCTAAGAGCTTAGCAGTGATTCCCATTCTCCATCATGGGCGCTTAATGGGAATTTTGCAGCTGAGCCATCAATCAGCTAGGGACATATTTAACCGCGACTGCCTGCTCATCGTCAACTTTTTATGTACGCAGGCGGCCATTGCCCTTGAAAATGCTCGCCTGTATCAAGCTCTAGGCAACTATTCTCAAACCCTCGAAGCCAAAATTGCAGAACAGACCATGGCGCTACAAGACAGCAAAGCCCGTCTTCGCTTTGCACTCAGGGCGACTAACCAAGGGTTTTACAATATCAATCTGCCAACCGGTGAGGTCGAGGTCAGTCCGGAATATGCGCTGATGCTCGGGTATGACCCCGAGACTTTTAGAGAACAGCTGGACACTTGGCGAGCGCGCCTGCATCCAGATGATGTCGAACGCATGAGACAAGCTTACGGAGCCTACAAAGTCGGCAAAACCACTCAATATAAAGTGGAATTTCGCCTCCAAACCCAGCCAGGCGATTGGAAATGGATTTTGTCCATGGGGCAGTTCACAGAATGGGATGAAGCTGGACAGCCGACCCGCATGTTGGGAATTCATATCGACATTAGCGATCGCAAATATGCGGAACTGCAACTAGAAGCCCAGAATGCACTCCTCGCCAAAATTGCTCAAGGTCACCCATTGACGGATGTGCTCAACACCCTGATTGAAACCGTAGAGCATGATCTGGATGGCGTGCTGTGTTCAGTCTTGTTGCTCGACCAAGACCGTTGCTTTCGGCTGGGCGCTGCCCCCAGTTTGCCTGACGCTTATAACCAAGCGATTGAGGGCCTGCAAATTGGCGAAGGCGTAGGATCTTGCGGGACTGCGGCGTTTCGCAACGAGCTGGTGATCGTGACCGACATTAACACTGATCCGCACTGGTGCCCTTACAGACAGTTAGCGTTGAGTCATGGTTTAAGGGCCTGTTGGTCAAGTCCGATTACCGCTCAGGGCGGCGAAGTTCTCGGCACCTTTGCCATGTATTATCGCCAGGCGCGATCGCCGCAACCGCATGAAATGCGGACCATTACGCAAATGGCTCATATTGCCGGCATTGCGATCAAACGCCATCAAGCTGAGACCAGACTCCGTCAGAGTGAGGCCACGCTACTCAGGGCACAGCAGGTGGCCCACGTCGGCAATTGGGAATTGGACTTGGCCAGTCAAACGTTGACGTGGTCTCCGGAAATGTTCCGCATCTATGGTTTAACGCCGGGCCCCGCAGCACCTGCCTATGAGGAATATTTGCGACTATTGCCAGAGAGCGTGCGCGATTGCCTTCAACATTGCATCAAAGCCGACTGTGACCATGATGTCCACACCCTAGAATACAGTCGCGCTCAAGCTGATGGCTCCTTGGCGTACTACGAGTGGCGGGCCGAGGCTGAACGCAACGCTGAGGGGCGAGTGATACATTTGTTTGGCACCACGCTCGATATCACTGAACGCAAACAAACTGAACTGGCTCTGCAAAATCTGATCGCTGGCACCGCTGCTACCACTGGGCAAGATCTCTTTCCGGCATTAGTACAGCACATTGCCCAAGCCTTAGACGTTGACTATGCCGTCATTACGCAAAAAATCGACGATCAGCTACAGACGCTCGCATTTTGGGCCAATGGCACTTTACTGCCGCAATACACCTATCCGCTGATTCAAACGCCCTGTGAGCAGGTCTTTATCAGTGGCGAATTTTTGTGTGAGCGTAATGTTCAGCAAGCTTTTCCACATGACCTCGACTTGGTTGAACTAGAAGCAGAAAGCTATTTAGGCGTAGTTTTATTAGGCTCCCGGAGGCAAGCCCTCGGGCACTTATTCATTCTCCATAAACTCCCGATCACGAACTTGCAGTTTGCCAAGCAAATTCTCCATGTGTTTGCGGCACGGGCGGCGGCTGAGCTGGAGCGCCAGCAGGCTCAGGCCCTGATCACCCACAATGCTTTACACGACCCGCTGACCGGGCTCCCCAATCGGGCGCTGTTGTTGGAGCGGCTCGAACGCGCGATTCAACGGACCCATAGATTTGACCACTATCGCTACGCTGTGGTGTTTTTAGACCTTGATCGCTTCAAAGTCATTAACGACAGCCTCGGCCATGTCGTGGGTGATCAGCTCTTAGTGGCGATCGCCCGACGGTTAAAAAATCATGTGCGACAGAGTGATTTAGTCGCTCGGCTCGGTGGTGATGAATTTTTGATTCTTTTAGATAACATCACCTCGACTGAAGAAGTGACTCAAATTGCCCGGCGTATTTTGACTGAGTGTCAAACTCCGATCACGATTGACAGCCACCAAATTTTTACCGGCCTCAGTATCGGCATTGTGATGGGAGATCAGACCTATCAACATGCTTCTGACCTGATTCGTGATGCTGACATCGCGATGTACCAAGCGAAGTCTCACAAGCAGAACTCTTACCGGTTTTTTGATACAGCCATGCACACCGCCGTGCTTCGGCGGCTCCAATTAGAAACAGATCTGCGTAAAGCTCTGGAACAGCAAGAATTGACCATTTATTATCAGCCGATTGTCAGTGTGCCCCATCAACGTCTCGTTAGCTTCGAAGCCCTGGTGCGCTGGCAGCATCCTACCCAGGGTTTGATTGGCCCGGATGAATTTATTCCGGTGGCAGAAGAAACGGGATTAATTACCTTGATTGACAGTTGGATGCTCAAACAGGCTTGTCGACAACTGGCAGATTGGCGCCATCAATTTGCGGATGGCGCTGATCTCAAAATCAGCATCAATCTGTCTGCTCAAGATTTGTACAAGACCCATTTAATTATGGAAATCGATCAGGTTTTGGCGGATACTGGGCTACCGGGCCACGCGATCGCGCTAGAAATTACGGAAAGCTTATTGATTCAAGAAGTTGGCCAAACTGTCGATTTGCTGATGCAGCTGGCTGCTAGAGGGGTGCAGATCAGTATTGATGACTTTGGCACAGGCTATTCTTCACTAAGCTATTTGCATCGTTTGCCGGTCAATAGTTTGAAAATTGACCGCTCATTTGTGAGC
The DNA here is from genome assembly GCA_039185935.1 of Cyanobacteria bacterium P01_F01_bin.56. Taxonomy (GTDB): domain Bacteria; phylum Cyanobacteriota; class Cyanobacteriia; order Phormidesmidales; family Phormidesmidaceae; genus Halomicronema. Next base: position 65,624 of record JBCDAJ010000001.1, read on the forward strand.
CAGATGGAAACAGAGCCGCGCAACTATCAGGTGGTTAGCACCATTTTGACGCTCAGTCAGCAGCTCGGGCTGACGGCGATTGCGGAAGGTATTGAAACTCCCCAACAGCTCAAACAATTACAAGCCTTGGGCTGCCAACTGGGGCAAGGTTACTTGTTTGCTAAACCGCTAACTGCCTGGGACATTGAGCTCCTGTTTCTGCGCTAAGGGGCAGAACGGAGTGCCCGAGTCAGCGAAACGTCACTGGCTGATATTACCAGCTACTGACTTTTACGACTTTCAAGGCGAAATAGAAAGACCATCAGGGCCACTACCCCGATTTGGAGGGCGAGATTCGGTAAGGCTGACCCCACATCACGTCCCGCCAGTGCCTGAGTCAAAAAAATAAATGCCCCAATCGCTCCTGAGGCAGCGAACGTTCCATAGACAAATTTTCGCAACCCTTTATAGGGGGCTTGGGCTTCAGCCTTTAAGCGCTGATATCTTTCACGGCTCATGCCTGGGGGAATGCGATCGGGCTCTGCCATAGCGGTGTTTGGGTAGCAAGAGAGAGGGGTGGCAAAGTGGCTCGCATCACTGATCTAGTGACGGCCGCGATCAATGCCGCACGTCTCCATTCCCCCTTTTCCAAATTATGAATGTCAACTCTCTCTACCCTACTGGATTTCGGCCTTTTGCACAGAGCCATCTTGCGGGCCGAGGGACAGTTTGAGCGAGCGATCGCGATCGTGAGCCTGGACGGCGCGGCGGTAAACCGTATCGTTAGTGGGCAAGGTGACAGCCTGACCTTGTCGGTCAAAGGTGAGGGTGTAATCGATCGATTTGTTGATGAGCGGTGCGGAATATTGTTCGCCCTCTTGGAGGCGGGCCTCTAACTCATCTACCGAGGGTTGGGGGGGCAAGGCTGGCCACCAAATGCCGTTAGCGTCTTGTTCGCCGGTGGGGTCAACCGTCGGTGCCCCATTCATATTGATCAGGGAGTTGGTTTCAAATTCTTCAATGCGGCCTTCGCGGGGACGGTCTTGGGTGACGCCAGCGGGCGTGTATTCTGCTCGCCAGGTATAGGTGGTGACGGCCATTGCTTGAAAGTCGTCAGTGACCACCTCACTGCAGCCCGCGATCGCGATCGCAGCCCCGAAACCGGTTACCAGTCTCAACAGATTGAGGGGCGTCTTCAACACGGAAATCATCTTTGTATAGTCTCGAAACGGCGTTATCAAGAGCGATGTTGCTGTGCGGCTAATTGACGATCGAGATAGGTCAAGACTGCGAGCATCGGGGCCACAGTCATCGCTGCCATTAGCCAAAAGCCATCGGTGATGGGCGGCCCTTGATCTAAGGCCCAGCCGCCGATTGGCGGTCCGATGAAGTAACCCATCGCCCAACACATCGAATTCACAGATAGATAGACGCCGCGCAGCGCTGTCGGTGCCAGCATGACCACAAATGCAGCGGCTACTGGCGTGTAAGCCGTAATCGCCAGCGCCATAATTGCGAGTGCGAGTCCGATGCCGACACTCGCCCGACCCACTATACCGGCTCCGGTCGCCCACACCAGAGTAAACCCCAACCCCCACAAACTCGCAGCAACCATCAAGGCCCGAGGCGGAGACAAAGGCTTGAGCCATCGGGCCATGGGCAATTGCATGAGGGCAGTCAAGATGACGTGGCCGGTGAACAGACTGCTCAACACTGATTCAGACAATCCGAAGCCCGTTGCCGTGGGGACAAACTTGTTGACGTAGACGGGGAGGGTGCTCTGAATTTGGGCAATGTAGCCGGTGAAGAGGATATTGACGGTGACATAAATTAGCAGCAATGAATCTCGCAGTGCCACAGTCCAACCTTGGAGAAAGGCGCGATCGCCCGCTTGGACGGGACGAGTTTCTGCAATGGCGACATAAATCAGTCCAAAAAAGGCGAGAAATGAAAGGCCATCCACCGCAAACAGCAGTCGGTAATGCTGGGTCGTCGAAATCAGCACGCCCCCGAGAATGACCCCAATGCCTAACCCCAGGTTGTCAGCGAGCCGCACGACCGCGTAGGATTCACTGCGATCGTGGGCGGGGGTGATATCCGCCACCACAGCTTCAGTCGATGGCCAGTAAAAGCCGACCCCTAACCCCATCAGCAAATTGCCCAGCACAAATACCGAAAAATTGTTCGACACCAGAAAGACAACGTCTGCCAACGCGGAAATGAGAGCTGACAGCAATAGCGTTTTACGGCGACCCCAAACCACCGAATCAGTCATGGACCCGCCTAAAAAGCGCCCAACTAGACCCGATAGGGCTTCGCTGCCGACGCCTAGGCCCACTTGAGTAGCCGATAAGCCCACTTCATTCACAAAAAAGATCGGGGCGTAAAACAGTACAAAGCCAATCCCGACTTGCGAGAGCAACCGACCCCACGCCAAAATCCAGATGCGGCGATCAAGCTGTGGCCACCAACGACGCAATTGCTTGTACACAGAAAATTACCCTGATGGAAACCCAATACTGTTGTCAGTGTATCGGGAGCGGAGCTTGCAGTTCTGAGATAGGGCTGGCAAGCTGATAGCCAGGCGTGGTGAGAGAAGATGCCGTGGCGTCAGATGAGTTTCGTCGAGAGCTGCAGCGAGAGGCCAGAGAGTGGCGCTCTAGCGAGCTGATTTCAGAAGAGCAATATCAGCAGTTAGCCAGCAAGTACGAGTTTGCCACGATTGAGACGGCGGCCCGCGATCGCTTCATCATGATTTTGTTGGGGCTGGGCAGCATCTTAATCGGGATTGGGGCAATCACCTTTGTCGCAGCGAACTGGCAAGCCTTATCCCAAACGGTCAAAGCGGGCCTGCTGTTAACCGCCATGATCATTTGTGACGTCAGCGGTTTTGCGCTCATTAATCGGGTCCAACCCAGCGATCGCTGGCGACGGCTGGGGCAGGCGCTCTTGCTGCTAGGGGCCTTACTCTTAGGTGCTAATCTGGCCCTCATGGGACAAATTGTTCATACCAGTAGCACCCGCTATGAACTTTGTGTGACCTGGGCTTTGGGCATATTACTGATGGCGTACTGCATGCGATTACCGTTTCTCGGCATGTTGGCGCTGCTGATTCTCGGGGTGGGCTATTGGAGCGCCCTATGGGACATGGTGTGGCTGCAAAATCGGCTGCTGGGCGTGTGGACACTGCAGACGATGCCGTTATTAATCGCGGCGTTATTTGTGCCATTGTCATATCGGTGTCGCTCGCCGATGTTGTTTGCCCTGAGCGCGATCGCGCTTCTCTCTTCGCTGCTGGTGCTGATTTTAGAGGTCGGGCGATCGCTGCCCTATTGGCTGGATGCACTGGTGCTGGTGATGCCGTTTGCCCTGCTCTGGGCCTATGACGATCGCCTGTGGCCGTTACTGGCTCAGTGGACAGCACGTTTCCCCTGGCGTGGTCAGAGCTCCACACCCAGCTTGACGACCCCTAGCCGCAATGGCGCGGATGAGGCTGCCGAACAGCCCTTTCAACCGGTGGCCCGGGGGCTGATGCTGTTTAGCCTGAGCCTGCTGTACTGGGTGCTCTCGTTTCGCGATGTGTGGTTGACTTCAGCCAGTCGTAGTTTGCTGGATACCCAGGTGTGGCGCAACTCTGGTTTAGTCTTATTGACCTTGTTGGGGCTGTCTGCCTGGACCTTGGGATCATGGGTATATCTGGGCTGGCGACGGCAGCGAGCGTGGCGTTTAGAGGGTCTGAACGCGATCGTTTTAGGCTTTCTACTCATCACCGCCGCGCTCTTTTTTGCCACTTTTGTGGCGGGTCCGCTGCCCATATTTGCGACCACGGTGATGAATATTTTGCTGGCGGTTTTGTCTTTAGGAATGATGCGCGAGGGTTTGGGCTCTGGTGTCCGAGCGCCCTTTTGGTGGGGGCTAGTGATGCTGACCCTACAAATCTTGAGCCGCGTCTTAGAATACGAAACAGGGTTGTTGGTGAAGTCGTTAGTGTGTGTGGCTTGTGGCGTGGGCGTAATGTTGATTGGGTTATGGTTTGAGCGCTATGTCCGGACGTTACGGGTCGATGCCCGATGATGCCGCCCGCGACCAAACCGCTGAAGGTGGGTATGGGGCCTTGGATGATTGCCCTACCCCTGTTGGTGCAAACGCTGTTGATTATGGCGTTGCCCCTGCAGGCAGCATTGACCTCGCTATTGGGCACTACCGTGATTCTCCGTACGGTGCCCGTTGACCCCTACGATCCGTTTCGGGGTTATTACACGACGCTGCAGTACGACATTTCTCAGCGGGGGGTGCTCAGTACCCTTGAGGGGTGGGAAGAGATTCGCCCCAACTTAGAGCCCTTGGGCACGACGCAACTGCTGCGACCGGGCCAGTCTTTTTACGTGGTGCTCTCTGACCAAGCACAGGTGGAACACCCCAGCGCCACCATTGTCGGCGAACCCTGGACACCGATTCGCGTTTCGCACGCTCGCCCCCGACAGCTCCCCCCGCACCAGATTGCTTTGAAAGGCACCTATCGTAGCGATCGCATTATTTATGGTCTGGAACGCTACTACCTGCCCGAAGCCGAACGGCTGGATCTTGATCGCCGTATCCGTGACGCCCAAACCGGCACAGAACAACCGCGCTTTTTTGTCGAAGTCCGCATTGGCCCCTTGGGAAACGCTGTGCCCATCGCGCTCTGGCTACAGGGCGATCGCATCGAATTTTAATTTTGCCAAGATGGCCTATAGAGACCGGGCACCCTAATGATCACCCGATCGCCCCCTGCCAGTCTCGCCAGCCCTTATCCTCACACCTCACACACAATCACCCTCACATCCACCTCACCCTCACCCTCTTACTCCATCGCCATGTCCCAAACCCCAACTACTCCCCGCCGCCCTGGGTTACGTCGCTGGTTTCGACAGCGCGATCGCGCCTCAGCCACTCTGGAAGTAGAAGATTCCAGGCTACTGCGGATCTTGGTGCAACTGCTTGTCAGTGTGGGCATTGCGTCTGTTTCCGTCGCAGCGGCCGGGGTCACCCAGGCCTCCTACGGCAATCTGTTGGCGATTCCCCTGAGTGCTTTGGGCGGGTATTGGAGTTGGAAGGCCCGACATCAGAGCAATATTGCGGTCAAGTTATGTATTGCTTTCGGCATGTTGATGGCGTTAGGCATCTTTTTGGCAGGGTTGGTGGGCAGCGAAAACGACACCCGTATCCAGTTGGCAGAGTTGCTCATTCATCTGCAGGTGCTGCACAGCTTTGATATGCCCCGCCGTAAAGATTTGGGCTATTCCATGGTGATTGGCCTGATTTTGTTAGGCGTGGCCGCCACCGTGAGCCAGTCCCTCACTTTTGCGCCGTTGCTCATCAGCTTTCTCGCCATCACCCTCCCTGTGTTGATGCTCGATTATCAATCGCGACTCAAGCTGTTGACATTACCCACTGGAGTAAATTTGAGATCGCCGTTAACGCTTCAACGACTCGTGTGGCTGTTGCTGTTAACCTTAGCCCTGGGCTTGGCGATCTTTGCGGCGCTGCCACGCCTGCCGGGCTACCAAATTCGTAATTTTCCGATCAGTAGTACGGTCGATTTTCAGGGCGAGTTTACGGGCGATGAAATTGTGAATCCGGGGTATTCGGCGGGCACGGGCATTTCTCCAGATTTAGCCGAAGCGGCCGGTGCGGACGGCGATAGTACCCAGATTTTAGGCGGCTCGTCGGCTCAGGGGCCGGGTGAGTTTGACGACACCAGCTACTACGGCTTTAGCCAACGGATGAACCAAAATTTGCGCGGCACTCTAGAACCACAGGTGCTCATGCGGGTGCGATCGCAAGCGCCGGGCTTTTGGCGCGTGCTCTCTTTTGACCGTTACACCGGGCAAGGGTGGGAAATTTCTCGTGATGACGAAGTTGAAGTCTTGGAACGGTCCAGTGTGTCTTTCCAAACGAAGTTGCCCTCGACCGCCTATAGTTTGCTGCAGTACAACACCCAGGGTCGGCAGCGCCAAGTCGTACAAACTTACACAATTGTGAATGGCTTGCCCAACCTGATTCCCGCGCTGTATCAAGCAGATGAGCTGTACTTTCCCACGCGCGAAGTGGCCATCGATGCTGAGGGGTCTTTGCGATCGCCGCTCCCTTTAGCAGAAGGGATTACCTACAGTGTCGTATCCGACGTGCCCTATCGCGATCGGACGGCACTCCGCCAGGCTCAGCAGGCCTACGATAGTGACATCAAACAAGTTTATCTGCAGGTGCCGCCAGCAATTCGCGATCGTGTACGCGAGCAGACAGAGGCGCTACTAGCCCAGTCCCCTCAGCCCTTGACCGCTCCCTACGAAAAGGCCCTGTATTTGGCTCAGAGCCTCAAACAGAACTACACCATGCAGACCGAACTGCCCTTCTTCACAGAAAACGAAGATCTGGTGGAAGCGTTTTTGTTTACCTATGAGGGGGGCTATCCTGACCATTTTTCTACGGTATTGACGGTGATGTTGCGCAGCATCGGTATTCCGGCTCGTCTGGTGACCGGCTTTGGGAGCGGTCGCTTTAACCCCTTCACGGGGTACTACGTAGTGAGCAATACCGACGCCTATGCCATCACCGAAGTCTTTTTCCCTGGGTTTGGCTGGTTTGGCTTTGACCCGATTCCAGGGCACGAAGTCCTACCCCCGTCGATCAAAGATCGTCAAACATTTTCGGTGTTGCGGCAATTTTGGCACTGGGTGGCTGGGTGGCTGCCCTCACCCGTAACGGGGTGGCTCTCTAGTCTGCTGGCCTGGCTGGTGGCCCGCTTTTCTCAACTGGTGCGCTTTTTTAGCGAGGGCCTGGCGGGCTTTTTAGCAGCACTACTAACCTTGACGGGCGTATCCTTTTTAGGATGGCTGTCCTGGCAGGGATGGCAACGCTGGCGACAACATGCCCGCCTACGTAAACTCCCCGCCGTGGAACGGCTTTATCAGCAAATGTTAGTTTGGCTCGCTGCGCAAGGGCATCCTAAGCGCCCCACTCAGACCCCGCTGGAATACGCACAGGCCCTGACTCGTCAGTCCCAATTCACTCAGGGAGACCAGGTGTTAGCGATCGTGCAGACCTATATTGGTTGGCGCTATGGGAATGCCCCTGCTGACCCAGAAACCCTGCAGCAACAGCTTAAAGGGCTCAAAAAATCTCGGGGCCGACGCCAAAGCGACGCCACGAAGTAAGTAGACAAGAGGTCGCAGCCTGCAGATTACTCAAATCTCGGTATCCAGCAAGCCACCGTTTGAGCAAATTATTTCGGATGGTTGAAACCGCGGTCTGATGGGTATTTCAATGCCGACCGCCGCATTCCACATGCTATCTATAGCCAGCTTTTCAACGCGTCAAGCACGGCAATGCTGATGTTGTTGGCGCGTTGCTTTTGTGCTTTGGCGATATCTGACGTAGACTGCCTCTGTGGCGCACTGATCTGAGAATTCATGAAGGATTGTTGGCATTGGCATCGGGATACTGAACAACCCTATTTGACGACATCAATCCTTGATCGCTGGTCCCATGGGTTCTTTACGCGTACCTCTTGGCCGGCTGCGCCTGATGTTCTCAGTCAGCAGTTGAGCGGTGCCAAGACGGTGTATCGCGCCAAGCAAGTTCACGGCAATCGAGTGGTCACTCCCCCAGAGTTACCGACCGAACTCTCCCCATCAGAGGCGCTGCCAGCTGCTGATGCAGTGATGAGTACGGCCCCTCAGCAATCGGTTTGGGTCTGCACGGCGGATTGCACCCCGGTGTTGATCGCGGATGAGCAAACGGGACAAGTCGCGGCCATTCATGCGGGTTGGCGAGGCACGGCGCTCAAAATTGTGCCCCTGACCATTCAAAAAATGCAGGCTCAGGGGAGCGAGCTACCACATTTGAGGATTGCGATGGGACCCGCGATCGCGGGTGCCGTTTATCAAGTGACGACCCACGTGGCGGCCGAAGTGGGGCGATCGCTCACCGCTCTCCATCCGGAGCTAGAGTATTTGCCCGACGCTGACGTCATCGCTCAGCTACAAGGATTCACAGAGCCACCGCTGCTGCCTGATCCACAGCCGGGACGAGTCAAACTTGATGTGCGACGTGTTAACGCTTTACAAATTGAGGCCCTGGGAATACATCCTGAACAGCTGGCGACTGCTCCGCATTGCACCTTTCAAGAACCGGAACGTTTCTTTTCTTACCGCCGCACCCGAGAAAAAAAGGTGCAATGGTCAGGCATTGTTAGTTGCTGAGGTCTTCCGTCGCTGGTGAATCAGGTTTGCTCGCGGGGGAGTTAGGCGATTGACCATTGGTCGTATTGTCAGGGCCGCGATCGCGATTATTCTCTGGACTGCGAGGCGCGGTGAGGTTCGACTCGACGACGGATGGATCCGGGGGCGGAGCCTCCACTACTTTGGTCGGTAAAGGCACATCCTCTACAGCCGGTAGCGTTTCGACCCTTAACTTCGTGGGCCGACTGCCTCCAGAGAGTCGCTGGAGGAGTTTGGGCTTAGGATCATGCAGCAGATAAATTAGGCGATCGCCCGCTTTCCAGTCATCCTCTTCCGTGAGCGCTACCCACATCCGATTGTTGCGCTTAAGTAATAGTGGAATCAGTTCTCCACTGCGCATCAAAGCCCGCAAGTGTGCTCGCTGCATCAGCGCACCATCAGCCCGCAGAACGGTCTCGCCCAGTCGTACGGCACCTTCATTCAAGTAGTTGTTCCACAGCTTGAGGGCAATCGTTTTCGGCGAGAGGGTCTTACTACCTGTTGTTTTTTGAGCACTACTACTTTTCTTGGGGCTGGTTGGGTTGGCGGCTCCTGCTTTCCCAAGATCTTCTTTGGGCATCACGGCCACAATCCGTGGCAGTTGGAATTCCTCCTGAGCTTGCTGAGCCACGACAACATTCACATCACCGTTATTGGTAATCGTGAGCAGCGTTGCTGCAGCGTTAATGCCAGCCTTTTCTAAGACTGCGGTATCCAAGGCGCTATTCACAAAGACAGGCAGATTTTCTTGTTGGGCAGGCTCACAGGCGGCAGAATTCGTATCAATCAACGCCACGGTTTCACCGCTGTCTCTCAATAAGCGGGCAATTAATAAGCTGAGAGGATTACAGCCAACGATAACAGCCCCACTGCCTTCTCGATAACTGGTTAAGCCCAGCCCGCGAGCGAGCAAGCTAGCCGTCAGGCCTTGGGCTAACACGGTAATGATGATGGTCAAAAAGACCAGTGCTTTAATGGCATCGCCGCCACTGATGCCTCGTTCAGTCAACAAAATGGCAAAGAGGGATGCCACTGAAGCCGAGACGATGCCGCGTGGTGCAATCCAACTTAAAAAAGTCTTTTGTCGCCAGTTGAGGTCGCTCGGTGCGGTACAAATCACAATGTTCAACGGTCGGACCACCAGCATCAGCACTGCTACGGTCAACACAGCGCCACGCCCTAGGGCAAAAATACTGGCGATTGAGAGGTCAGCGGCCAACAAAATGAACAAAACTGACACTGCCAGAATGGTGAGCTGTCCCTTAAATCGCCGTAGCAGCCGTTCATCAGGAATCGACAGTGCCCGCAAGACAATGCCCGCCACCACTGCCGCCATCAACCCCGATTCACCTTGAATAGTTTGGGCAATGCCATAGAGCCCCCACAAGCTGGCTAACACGACTAAATTACGGAGTTCTTCTGAGAGAAACTGAGTCCGTTTGAGAAAAATCCCTAGGAGCACTCCGCCTAGTCCCCCAATGAGGGCACCTGTTCCTAGACGGACGGTGAGACCGGTGATAATCAGCAGCGGATCGGCATCGCCATTCAAAATAATGTCGAGAACGACGACCGCTAAAATTGCCCCAACCGGATCGATGAGAACGCCTTCGCCCTCTAGCAACGTGGCGACCTTGCGATCGACCGATACTTGCCGCAGCAGCGGATTGATGACCGTTGGGCCAGTGACGACCACCAGTGATGCATACAGAAAAGCCAATGACCACGGAAACTCACCCAGCCAGTGAGCGGCCATGCCACCCCCCAGAAGGGTGACGAAAACACCGGTGGTCACTAAGTTGCGGAGACTGGTAGAGACTTTGTCGAGTTCTTTGAGTTCGAGGTTAAGCCCGCCTTCGAAGAGGATCAGGGCAACACTCAGTGAAACGAGCACTTCGAGTCCAACCCCCAATTCTGATGGACGAATCAAACCCGCTCCATCTCCTCCTAGGCCGACTCCAAACAGCAGCAGAAAGATGATGCTGGGAACTTTAAGATACTCTCCGATGACCTGTGCACTAATGCCTGCCAGCACAGTTAGGACAATTTGAATCGTGATTTCTAAGGAGTTGTCCATCGGTGGTGCGCTGCCTCAGGCAATTGAATCGCTAATGCCAGCAGCTCATGGGACAACATTGTAAGGAAGCCGAAGCGATATCAAACTTTATCATCAAGCTGATGGACGATTGGCAGCCTACAGATTGAGGTTTCACAAGTAAAAATCCATGTTCATTACTGCGAGCCAAGGCGTTTAAAAAGCTTGGCTGTTTTATGTCTGGCGGTCAGTCAACCCCTGCTGTGATTGGCGCGATCGCACTGGCTAGATGCTTCTACATCCACGATCGCGGCACGTTGCTAATGGTCAGTGTCAACAAAGTTTATCCAGCATAACATTCAATTTCAATCGCTCTAATCGCCTAGACATGACTAGCAGGGCCAGGCTGTCAGCAGCCATCGCCTTTACACAAGCAGCTTATTCAACACCCGCGCCTTGATGACAGTTTTTAGGGGGCAGGTGAGAGGCAATGTCAACGGCAACCGCAGGGCTGGCGTCGGTAAGCGATAATAAAGCCCTACTGTCTGCTCACTATCGTTCTTATGTCGGCCTTTATTCGTCCTGATTTGCAAGCCTTTGCCGCCTACAGTGCTCACACGACGACCGAGGCACCAGCGGCACCTACGGTCATCGATCATTTAGACACCAATGAATCATCGTATGATTTGCCGGCATTTCTCAAAGAAAAGCTGGCCTGGGAGTACCAGCAAGTTATCCAGGCCAATCGTTACCCTGACGGTGGACATGGACCTTTGAGAGCAGCGATCGCTGACTATGCCAGCCGCCCAACCTCGACCGACGATCTAACCGTAACGGCTGACCACATTACCGTCGGGAATGGTTCGGATGAATTGATTCGCTCGTTGTTGATTGCCACTTGCGTTGGTCGCCCAGGGGCCATCTTAGTGGCTGAGCCCACCTTCTCAATGTACAAAATCTTGGCGCAAACATTGGGTGTTGAAGTGCTGACTGTCGGGCGTGATGAAGCGACGTTTGAGGTTGATATACCAGCGGCTCAGCGCGCGATCGCTGAGAACTCAACACCTGTGCGCTTAGTCTTTATGGTGTCGCCTAATTCGCCCACGGGCAACAGCCTAACGACAGCTGAATTGGACTGGTTGCGCGGTTTACCCGAAGACATTTTGGTCGTCGTTGATGAGGCTTATTTTGAATTCAGCCAACAAAGCACCTTGCCCGATGCTCTCACCCGTTCGAACTGGCTCATTACTCGTACCTTTTCTAAAGCCTTTCGCCTAGCGGCCCATCGCGTCGGCTATGCGATCGCTCAACCAGAGCTGATCATGACTCTCGAAAAAGTGCGTTTACCGTACAATCTGCCCAGTTTTTCGCAAGCGGCAGCCTTGATCGCACTCCGCTATGCCTCGGATATTTTGGCGACTGTGAACGAAGTACAAGCCGAACGCGATCGCCTGAGTCAGGCAGTTAACGCATTACCCCATTTCCAAAGTTGGCCGAGCACCGCCAATTTCATCTATGGCCGCCCCATCGCTCATAGTTTGGCCGCAGTGCAGCAGAAACTCTATCAGCAGGGCACCCAAATTCGGCAAACCGGAGGAGGGCTGCGTATCACCGTGGGCACGCCAGTCGAAAACGATCGGACTCTAGCGCATCTACGCGAGACATTAATGGCTTGAACTGTTTACTGGCGTCGGGCTTTGCGTACGGTGCTAGGAAATACACCAACGAGCATCGAAAAGGCTTCATCAGGTACGCTGTCAACGATTGACTGATCAAAGTAAGTTTTGAACTGTTCTAGAATCATTTGCGCCCGTTCCACCGGGATGGGTTTGTCAGTAAAATTTTGCGTCAACCGAACCCACTGTAATCGAATGCGAATGGCCTTTTGCTGCTCTTCGTAAGACTTCGGTTCAACTAAAGACAGGTTGCCCAAAGCAGCAATGCGTTGGCAATTTTCATCTAAGGCTCCGCCAACGGCTGCCCCCGGCCCCGCGAATTCGGCATGGAACTTTTTGTAGACAACAATCCCATTGCGTCGTCGACTACTGACTACCCAGAGCTTGCCGCTGTTAATCTTGTCCAAAACGATGTCCGTATCAGGGTGCTGCTTCACTGGGGGGATAGCCACATCGTCTCGATAAGTTTGGGGCATAGTAACAAATCTAAAGCAACTGAGGCTGAGGACAATTGACCGTCACACGTAACTAGTAAAGCGCTACCAGCAGTTTCTAAGCAGCCGTATAGTTAGCTTCGTACAATTTCTTAGATTGAGTTCTATTTCATTTTAAGGGACAGAATCTTGGAAGCGATGGTAATCACTGTACTCTCCCTAAAGCTGTCGTAAAGTTCTTATCAAAATCTGATGTTTTCTATGTAAATCTGCTTAGGTAGTTCCGTTGACTTGCTTTACTACTGTCGACTCTTGTCGATACTGAGTGTCGCACTGATGGAGTGCATTGACTCACAATACGCCCTAGCAGATGCACAAAAACCAGCTGCAATCATCCTAAACATAGGCACTACGTAGATCGTCATCTGAAAAATGCAAACCACATTGTCATACCTTCCTGACAATGAGCCGTTACTACTGAAGGCTAGCGTGTGTGGTGATGCACTCCAGAGACCCAATTAGGCAGATGCTCCTACACAACTTTTGTCAGAGCTCACCAGATATACTACCCACCTAGTAATACGAACTAACACGCTCAAACAAGTAAATACCGTTGTCGTCAATGTGAGCGCTGACTCAAGTGGCAATATCGATGATTGAAGGGCTGCTATAGCAGAATGCAGCATTCTGAATGCGGAGTTCGGAAAAAGAACACTTGCTGTGTAGTGCTTTCAGAAATCAAAACTGTCCTGACCTGATTGCGGCTCGCTATAGCTGCCTCTGTCGTATGTGAACTTGTTGGTTATGAACTAAGGAGATTTCTGTCAATGAACATACCCATTCAGCGGTGCATTACGCTTCGCTAATGACACCCTACAAGCGGTAAATTCTTTCCTGTAAATCTCCTAAATAAACGTGGGATTCGTCATCAGAATCTGATGAATCAGGTGATGCGACATGCAAGGTCCCTACTGTGACCATCCGAAAGCTTACAACCCACATTTCGCAGGTTGATGGACAGAAAAAGGGATTTTATCGGATACCCTGAAACGCTTGCCGTGTAAGCGTTTTACCATTTTTGGGTTTTTCCATCCCTAGCCGCTGAAAACCAGACTAGCGCTGGAGCAGAGCTTTCGGCCTAAACACCAGAGACACTGACCTTTCAGTCCGATTTGCCGACAGCGATCGCGGTTAGAAAACCCTGCCAATTGTTCATGAAAGCAACCAGATCGATGCCAAAAGCGTCAAACTTAGGATCATCGCAATTCCGACTCTATCCTTGAAAGTCTTATGGGAAAAGGCTTTCAAAATCCTTTGATTTCTTGAGGAAACCGGCGAAATGTCGGCGGCAACAGACCGGACGGTGACACCGTCGTCAGACTAAATTTGGCAAGCTCTGGGAGCAGACCCAAGTCACGACTCGCTTAGTGGTCAGTTACTTCAACTGAATATGGCCACATTCTCGGTCCCACGATACCCCCGCATAAAGAGCTGGATTAGCCACACATCCTTGGTCTTGGGATGATATTGTGACCTATCCCACATTTCTCTGAATCACGCCAACTTGTTGGCGACAGGATGACAGCCCCTGATCTTGAGCCTGTCCTGCCATGACCGAGAAGGTGCAGGCAATGTGCCTTTTTGTACCGTTAGCGACCCAGCGAGCGGCGGAAGTTAAAGAAGCGACGCAAGATATTTTGCAGGCGCAGGTTACTGGCGTAGGTCTGTTTAGTAAGTTGCAGTGCCGTTTTGCTATTGATTTCTGCCAGGGTTGGGTAGACATGAATAATCGACTTGAGAGCGCCAATCTTTAGTTTGTAGCTCATCGCAAGAACGACTTCATGAATGAGTTCGCCTGCGGCCGGGCCAACAATGTGAGCGCCTAAAATTTCCCCATTTTTACGCGTAATGAACTTGGCAAAGCCGATGCCTGCGCCTTCTGCCAATGCTCGATCAACATGATCAAAGTCGTGGCGCAGCACCATTAAATCGTCACCGTAGCGTTTGCGGGCTTGTTCTTCGGTCAGGCCCACTCGGCCGAGTTCAGGCTCGGTAAAGGTCGCCCAAGGAATGACTCGATAATCGGCCTTCTTGGTGGGAAAAATCAGCGCATTTTGCATGGCTACGGCTCCTTCGTAGCCAGCTACGTGGGTGAACTGGTAGCCGCCGATGACATCTCCCGCTGCATAGATTTTTGGATTCGTGGTTTGGAGTTTGGCATTGACTAGAACGCCCTCTTTCCCCACGTCAACTCCTGCCACTTGCAGGTTGAGGGTTTCAATATTGGGTACTCGACCCGCAGCAACTAAAATCTCATCAACAGTAATGCGATCGCCAGCTTTGGTCACAATGACTTTCTGCCCATTTTCAACCAAAACCTCCTGAGCCCGAGTCTCAGTCAGCACCTTAATACCTTCAGCTTCCATTTGCGCTTGTACCACCCGCGCGGCTTCCGGCTCTTCTTTCGGCAAAATGTGCTCTCGACTGGCAATCATCGTGACTTGACTCCCCAACCGGGCGAATGACTGACCCAGTTCACAGCCAATTGGACCAGCCCCAATTACCGCCAAAGCGTTAGGCTGCTGTGTAATATCAAACACATTGACGTTGGTCAGGTAGCCAGCTTCTTTGAGGCCACTAATGGGCGGTAAGCCAGGTCGCCCCCCAGTCGCAATCAAGTAGGCACGAGCCTTGAGTTGACGACCATTGACGGCAAATGTCTCGCGATCAGTGAATTGGCCTTCACCATAAATGACTTCCACGCCTAAAGATTCAAAGCGCTCGGTTGAGTCATGGACTTGAATGGTGTCAATCACCCGATGCACATGACCTAAAGCTTCCCGGATATGAATATCGTGAATCGTGGTCTCAATGCCGTAAATAGCGGCGTTCTTAACATCATGAGCTACTCGCGCGGCGTGAATCAGTGACTTACTCGGCACACACCCATAGTGTAGACAGTCACCTCCCAGCCGCGGTTCTTTTTCAATCAGAGCGACTTTGGCGTTAAGTTGTGCACCAGCACTGGCTGCGACTAGCCCAGCAGACCCACCTCCGATAACTACCAGATCGTAATCAACAGCCATTAGTTTCTCCTTAAACTCATTCTGTACTTTATTTTTAAGCTTATTCAGATTGTTCTTTGATTAACTGAGGCTGAGCTGAGAAGAATGTTTAGAATTACCGAACTGTTGCCGATTGACGAATGAGGGGTAAGGCCATAAACAGTATTAACATCGCCGCCTGTTTGGTAACGTTTAAGCGTTTTGTAGTCGTGCTTCTGTGCGGTGCTCACACGCTGTTCATTCTCTTGGAACGATGACGAAAACAATCAAACTAGCTGTTAATGGCACACTTATGCAGGGGCTAGCACTTAACCCTAACTTGCTCAAGGTCGGAGCTACGTTTAGCTGCGAAACTCAAACTGAGCCAGCTTATCGATTATGGACAATCGATGATCAATACCCGGCCATGATTCGCGTCGCTGAGGGTGGCGTCGCGATCGCCGTCGAAGTTTGGGAGGTGCCCCTAGCTGGGTTGGGCGTCATTTTGATGCAGGAACCGCCAGGACTCGCGATCGGTAAAGTTCAGCTCATTGATGGCGCAACGGTATTGGGTGTCATTGGCGAACCACTCACCGTCGTGGGGAAAACAGAAATCACACAGTTTGGTGGTTGGCGCATTTATCAGGCCTCAGCCCAAGAAACGATGTAATTTCATTAATGAAATCGATGCCATTGATCGCTGTTATTAAGTCTACTAAGGATCGGAAATTTAATAATGTGCCAGTTTTCCCCTCTCGGGAGGGGTGCCGTAGGCGGGGTGGGTTCGAACCCTCGCACTCAGGGGCAACCCACCCCGCGGCCCCTCCCAGGAGGGGAAATGTTATCCAGCTTGGCCTTAGTAATTTATTGAATTCTCATCCCTAAGTGGCCTGATTCAAACCATAGACATAGCCAACTTAATGACATCCCATTGCAACCAGGCAGTTCTGACTGTGTGAGAGGAAGTTATTTGAGCCGCTCGTGGATCCAGACTCTGAATTTGGCATTTTGCTGTAGCTTGCGATCTTCAAAGCACCGAGTCTGCAATCGGAATGTTTCTGAGAGCCCAATCAGACTAAGATGACGACTCAGACTGCTTGGCCTTTAAATTACGGGCATGTCTCACCCATTCATGATGAACTTTACATAATCAGAATCAAACTCCATGGCAAATAATCCCTGCATTGCGGGCAAATTTAAACTATGGGCAGTTTTGCTGATACCACACAGAGATGGACTAGGCTATGAACCGATTAGCAGTTACCATTAATGGTCTATTAGCGTTATAAGTTGATAGCCTTTGATTGCAAGTCTTTGTTGACGTAAGCACAGTGCTCTTGAGTCAAGTGCAAAAGAGTGCATGGCCCTGTGTAAAACTTTTAGGTTGTGAGCAACATGGTTGACGAATCTCGACCCGCAGATACTTCTCCAGAAAACTTCAACATGGTTGGAGAACCGCCCGCAGACGGAGTAGAAGAACTTCGAGTGGAAGACGGTGCCATTGATATTGATGTGGAAAGCGCTTTTACAGAAAGTACGGTTGAGGATTCGCTTAAGCAGGATGCCGCCCCCCCCTCAGCAGCTGTTAGTGATGCGGGGGCTACCGCTTTGCAGGCGGAAGTGAAAACTCTCAAGGCCCAGCTCGAAGAACGTACCAGCCAATATATGCGCATTGCGGCTGACTTTGAGAACTATCGTCGTCGTAACAGCAAGGAACGTGACGAACAAGAGGTCCAAATCAAGCGCAACACCATTACCGAGTTGCTGCCTGTCATTGATAATTTTGAACGCGCCCGAGCTCAGATTAAGCCTCAAACCGAGGCTGAAATGACGATTCACAAGAGCTATCAGAGTGTGTATAAGCAACTGGTTGACTGCTTAAAACGCTTGGGAGTTTCTGCCATGCGGGCTGAAGGTCAGGAGTTCGATCCCAATCTTCATGAAGCCGTGATGCGTGAGCCGACTGATCAACATCCTGAAGGCACTGTCATGGAAGAATTGGTAAGAGGCTATATAATTGGCGATCGCGTTTTGCGTCACGCGATGGTTAAAGTGGCGGCTCCTCCTGAACCCATAAGTAATGAGGTGGACGAGACGGCCTCTGCAGAGAATTAAGTTATCCCAGCCATCGAAGATGAATACGCCTTGTGAATGAGATGAGCAACTTCTTCAATTGGCTTCAACTTCGTCAACCACGTCGCTCTTAAGTCACCCATTGAGGCGATTG
This sequence comes from Cyanobacteria bacterium P01_F01_bin.56, assembly GCA_039185935.1. GTDB lineage: Bacteria > Cyanobacteriota > Cyanobacteriia > Phormidesmidales > Phormidesmidaceae > Halomicronema. The sequence continues at coordinate 83,277 of JBCDAJ010000001.1, forward strand.
TTCCCTCTGTCATCATGGCGGAAAAGCTCGTTTTCACAAGTAAGTGCTAAAGGTGTTTATGACGAATACTCCTTGGTCGCAGTCGCCCTCCCATTGCAGTTTCTAGCTCCTCTGGCAATCCTGCTTCACCGCTCTAGAAAACGGTATGCAAATTTACGCCGCCCGGTACTCAATTGCTCAGCCCGAGGAATTTTGTGGCGAAGATAGAATCCCTGAAGTCATTTGGGCATGCTAGTCACCATGGAGGCCGACCCGAGATAATCTCTAGTTTCTTAGGTGATTTCTTGGAAGATAAGCTAACGTTGAATTGCGAAAGCGCTCCTGTGTATTCATCCGAGTTGTAAGAAGCTGCGAGTTATGGGCAAAGTCATCGGAATTGATCTGGGAACTACCAACAGCTGTGTTGCCGTTTTAGAAGGTGGGCAACCACTTGTGATTACCAACGTCGAAGGGGGCAGAACGACGCCTAGTATCGTGGGTTTTGGTAAAAACGGCGAGCGCTTAGTCGGGCAGTTGGCTAAGCGACAAGCTGTGACGAATGCTGAGAACACGGTGTATAGCATCAAACGCTTTATTGGTCGTCGGTGGAGCGATACGGAAGCTGAGCGATCGCGCGTTCCCTACGTTTGTGTTTCGGGGCGCGACAAAACCGTTGACGTTGAAATTCGTGGCACTACGTACACTCCTCAAGAAGTTTCAGCCATGATTTTGCAAAAGCTGAAGCAGGATGCAGAAGCTTACTTGGGCGAAGACGTGACGCAAGCTGTGATTACAGTGCCAGCTTATTTCACGGATGCTCAACGACAGGCAACCAAAGACGCCGGTACGATTGCGGGCTTAGAAGTTTTGCGAATTATCAATGAGCCCACGGCTGCCGCCCTAGCCTACGGCCTCGACAAGCAAGACCAAGAGCAAACTATTTTGGTCTTTGACCTTGGAGGAGGTACGTTTGACGTATCAATCCTACAGCTTGGTGATGGGGTCTTTGAGGTCAAGGCGACCTCTGGTAATAATCACCTGGGTGGAGACGACTTCGATAACGCTGTAGCGCAGTGGATGATTGAAGCTTTTCGTGAAACTGAAGGTCTGGATTTATCAGCTGATCGCATGGCTCTGCAACGGATTCGCGAAGCTGCTGAAAAGGCCAAGATCGAGTTGTCCTCAATGCAGACCACTTCCATCAACTTGCCCTTTATTACAGCTGACGAAACCGGCCCCAAGCATTTGGAGATGAGCCTGAGTCGGGCTCAATTTGAGCAGCATGCTAAAGACTTAATTGACGGCACTCTGAATCCGGTCAAGCAAGCACTTAAGGATGCCGACCTCTCACCGGATGCCATTGATCGGATTCTGTTAGTCGGTGGATCGACGCGCATCCCCGCTGTGCAGTCAGCCATTACTGAATTTTTTGGGGGGCAAGCACCTGATCGCTCAGTCAACCCTGATGAAGCAGTGGCACTGGGGGCCTCCATTCAAGCCGGAGTGCTAGGGGGTGAAGTTAAAGATCTGTTGTTGCTGGATGTTACCCCACTGTCCTTAGGCATTGAAACTTTGGGCGAAGTATTTACCAAAGTGATCGAGCGCAACACCACGATTCCCACCAGTAAGTCCCAAATCTTTTCTACCGCTACAGATGGCCAGACCTCTGTTGAGGTGCATGCGCTGCAGGGTGAGCGGGCAATGGCTAAGGACAATAAGAGTCTTGGTAAATTTCAACTGACAGGGATCCCCCCAGCCCCGCGTGGGGTGCCGCAAATTGAAGTCTCTTTTGAGATCGACGCTGACGGTATTTTGCAGGTGTCAGCGCAAGATAAAGGCACTGGTCGGGCTCAAAGCATTCGCATTACCAATACTGGAGGCCTTAGCCAAGACGAGGTTGAGAGAATGCGTTTAGAGGCTGAAGACTTTGCCGATGAAGACGAACGGCGGCGTCAAGTGGCTGACTTGATTAACCAGGCAGACAGTCTCTTTTATAGCTATGAAGCCACGATGCGTGATAATAGCGAGCTAATAGAGCCGACATTAAAGGCTTCTGCTGAAGAAAAAGCGACTGAGCTACGGGTGGCGATGCAGGATAAAGGGATCTCTCCTGACGAGCTGCGCGGTGCCATGGATGGACTACAGCAGGCTTTATTTGACATTGGCGCAACTCTATACAAGCAAACTGAGCCAGATAGCGGAGCCGTCGATTTTAATGTGGATGTGCCGATGCCAGAAGCTGATGCAAACGCAAGCACAGTTGCCCAACCAGCAGACCTGCAAGCGCCAGAGGACGGTCTTGAGCTAGATGCAACAGTGACTGCTGACTATGAGGCGATTGATTAATGCTCTCAATTTCTCGAAGTAAGCCTTGATTTCAACCGAGGCAACGTCCTATTAGAATATATGAATGTATCGCAATGTCGACTCAGTATTGAAAATAGACACCTATGGCCCGTGATTACTATGAACTGCTTGGTGTTTCTCGCAGTGCCGACCAAGAGGAAATAAAACGAGCCTATCGACGCCTCGCTCGAAAATATCACCCTGACGTCAATAAAGATGAGGGGGCAGAAGAGCTCTTTAAAGAGGTCAATCGCGCCTATGAGGTGCTTTCCGAACCGGACGTCAGGGCTCGTTACGATCGCTTTGGTGAAGCTGGTGTCGGGAGTGCCGCAAGCGGGGGTGCGGGCTTTCAAGACATGGGTGATATGGGCGGGTTTGCCGATATCTTTGAAAGCTTTTTTGGTGGTTTTGGCGGGGCTTCAGCCGGTCCTCGTCGTCGTGGCCCCACCCGAGGCGATGATCTGCGGTTAGACCTCAAACTGGGTTTTAAGGATGCCGTATTTGGCGGCGAAAAAGAGATCAAGATTGGGCATTTAGAAGTCTGTAATACCTGTAGTGGCTCTGGAGCTAAGCCTGGAACTCGTCCTGTAACTTGCAGCACTTGTGGGGGGAATGGTCAAGTACGACGGACAACGCGCACTCCCTTTGGCAGCTTTGCTCAAGTGTCTGCTTGCCCAACCTGCAACGGCACCGGCGAGATGATTGAAGAGCGCTGTGAGGTTTGCAGCGGCAGCGGGCAGCGACAAGAAAGCAAGAAACTGAAAATTACGATTCCTGCAGGGGTCGATAACGGTACTCGTCTACGAGTTTCGGGTGAAGGTGATGCTGGACCGAAAGGTGGCACTGCCGGTGACTTGTATGTTTACCTGTTTGTCGAAGAGGATGACCATTTCCGCCGTGACGGGATCAATATCCTCTCAGATCTCAAAATTACTTATTTGCAAGCAATTTTGGGAGCCAAGATCGAGGTTGATACGGTTGATGGCAAAGTTGACCTAGAGGTTCCTGCCGGCACTCAACCCAGCACCATGCTGACGTTGGAGAATCGGGGCGTACCCAAGTTAGGTAATCCGGTAAGCCGCGGTAGTCATTTGATTACGGTGCAAGTACAAATTCCGACTCGACTCAAACCAGAGGAACGAGAACTCGTCGAAAAGTTAGCCGAGATGCGAGGCGATCGCGTTAGCAAAGGTGGAGGCATTGAGGGCTTTTTGGGGGGACTGTTTCGCGGATGAGTGAAGCGAGTGATAATGCAGCCGCGACAGTGCCAGATCATCAACTAGATTTGCGTGGCACTCCCTGCCCAATTAATTTTGTCCGGACTAAGCTAAAGTTACAGCAGTTGCCAGAGGGAGCGCTGTTGGAAGTGTGGATTGATGGCGGCGAGCCAGTGGCTCAAGTGCCCGATAGTCTCAAGATGGAAGGCTATGTGATTGAGCAGCTAGTCGAAAAAGACCGTTACTATGCCTTACGAGTGCGCAACACACGGTCATGAATGTATGACGTCTTCTGCTGACTTGCCAGCCTGGATAGGTGATGAGCTGCTGGGCACGGTGATGGCAGTCCAAGCCAACTACTACTGGGTAGAACTGCATCCCCCAGTGGCTAAACCGGGAGCGTTGTCTGTTCCTCGATTACTGTGTACTCGCCGCGCTCGGCTAAAAAAGGTCGGTCAACAAGTCATGGTGGGCGATCGTGTCCAAATTGAAGAACCTGATTGGGCCGGCCATCGTGGCGCCATTGCGGCCGTGTTGCCTCGGCTAACTCAGTTAGATCGTCCTCCGGTGGCCAACGCTGACCACATCATGTTGGTATTTGCGATCGCTGAGCCCGAGTTAGATTGTCATCAGCTCACCCGATTTTTAGTCAAAGCAGAACTGACAGGGCTGGCGATTACGCTCTGTTTGAACAAGCGTGATTTAGTCGCAGTCAAGACCCAGACAGCTTGGCAGCAGCGGCTCGCCCAGTGGGGCTATCAACCACAGCTCATTAGCGTGCGAGAACAGCTCGGCTTAGAGTCTCTCAGAGACGCTCTGAGAGATCGTGTGACTGTGATTTCTGGCCCTTCTGGAGTCGGTAAATCTAGCCTCATCAATACCCTGATTCCGGCAGCTCAACTGCGAGTCAGTGCCGTTTCGGGTAAACTCGGCAGAGGGCGACACACAACCCGCCATATAGAGCTGTTTGCCTTGTCTCAAGGGGGCTTGCTAGCAGATACCCCAGGTTTTAATCAACCCGATATAGCCTGTTCTCCGCATCAGCTGAGCGCCTGTTTTCCAGAAATCCGTACTCAGTTGAGTCAACAGCAGTGTCAGTTTGCTGACTGTTTGCATCGAGGCGAACCAGGCTGTGTCGTTGACCAAGCCTGGGAACGTTACGACCACTATCGGCAGTTGTTGGCTGAATGTGAGACTCAAGCTCAAGCAGTCCATGATTCCGCTACGCCAGATGAGGCTTTTAAGCTTAAGATTGCGGATGCCGGTCAGGTGCAAAAAGAACCGCGCTTACAAGCTAAAAAGTATCGTCGGGTATCTCGCCGCAGTCGTAAACAATCTCTGGATGACTGGCGATACGACCTAGATGGCAGCCTCGATGACCTCGAAGCGCTAGCAGACATCGAGGCTTTCACTGAGTTTGAGTAACGTCACTCAAGCGCTCTATCCCAGTCCCTAAGCGATTGCTCCTCGCCTATTCAGTGTCATGAAATACCAACTTTGCCAATGTTTGCTTGTAGGCACCCTAATGCTTACGGCCTGTAACAGTAAGCCGCCGCCCCCCGAAGCGTTTGCCTCTGAAGTCGGAAAGTTTTCGATCGCGGCCCCAGCTCCGTTTGAAGAGATGCAACAATCCGTTGAAACACCCGTAGGGCCAGTAGACATTTACACCTTTACCGCTGAGGCTGATGATTCGGCTTACGTGGTGGCCTATTCTGACTATCCATCAGAGATCATAGAGCAGACAGATCCGCAAATGCTCCTAGACGGCAGTCGTGATGGAGCCGTGGCTAATTTAGGGGGCACCTTAGTCAGTGAAGAAGACATTGATTTGGAAGGGAACCCTGGGCGCTCTCTGGTCATTGATGCGACGACCAGTCAAGACCAGTCAGCCACAATTAATTCGCGCATTTATCTTGTGGATAATCGTCTTTATCAGGTGTTAATCGTTTCACCTGAAGGTGAGGGTGCACCAGAAGACGCAGAAAATTTTCTGGACTCCTTTGATCTGCAATAGCCTTCGCCGACTAGTGTTCGGTAGCCAAAGGCCCCCTATTTTTATGGTTTCTAGCTTCCCGACCCCGCTGTCCCACGCTCCATAGCAATCCGCTGTTAGGTTCGAATGCCTGGAAAAGCCAGAGACTCGATCCTGCAGTGGTTTCCTTGTGGACTTTGAACTTTGCACTTTGCACTTTGAATTTTGCACTTTGAATTTTGCACCTTGCGATAGGAAACGGCATGCAAATTTACGACGCCCAAGACTATGAGCTCTCGACTTTGGAATGCACGCTTCCAGAGCAGACCTATAAAGCTTAACGAGCCCGGTTTCTGATGGTTGTCTAAGGTTCAAGTGGACATGTCATCATCATCCGTAATTAAGGGGTTAGATGGCAAAGGCGGCGGTTGAGAGGTCGCGCTTGTGGATAAACCAAAACTATCGGGTGAATCAGCAGGAATCCCTTGAAGTGCCTCCAACACCTCTGGTGGTAGTCCTGCAAGGGCTGCCGCTTCATCGTCAGGTTCAGGTTGTTCGGGTACGATTCCTCGTCTCGCTGAGGGGTTGGTGGATGCTGAGGGCAATTGCATCGCGACGGTGACGTCGTCATCAGATGATGTCACGTCGGCATCTGCGATTGCAGCCAAATTCGTGGCGGTGTCTTCTGCGGTCGGAATTTCAGAACTGCCGTTCAGAATAGCTTCTACCTCAGGAGGAACACTTACGGGATTGGTGAGCGGTGAATTCGGATCGGCATCTTCTGGTTCTGAGGGCAAGGTCTCAATTGATTGCAAAATCTCTGCGGGTAACGCAGTCTCGGGAGTATCTGGCAGGGGAACCGTGGGTGTAATCGTGGCTGGCACAGTAGATGAATCCACAGTGGCCTCGCTACCCGCATCAGTCGGTCCGGGCGCGACTGGTGGCAGATCGCTGATAGCAGATAATAAGTCTGGCGATAACGCTTCATCCGAGACGGGCGAGCTCACCGGTTCGGCTGTCAACCCAATGGGGCCAATGGGGTCATCTAAATCAAGATTGGGGTCATCGGCTGTGGGGGTGGGGCGCGGTGCCGGCGGCGGAACGGATAACTCAAGCTCTGACAGGGGTTCATTATCAGGCAGCGGACCGGGCTCGATCGCTGGCTTCATCAAGGCAGACTCCGGTGACGGTGGGGTCGCTGGGTCTCGATTCGCTGGTGGTGGGGTCGCTGGCGTGCCGAGATCGAGGGGCAAATCTGTGCTGACTCCCCCTAAAGCTTCTGCCTGCTGGAAGCAGTTGCGGGCTTCGGCAGTACGTCCCATTTTCTGCAAAGCTTGAGCTTTACCTTGCCAGGCGGCGGCGAGATTGGGATTTAACTCGATCGCTTTATCAAAACAGAAGAGGGCTTCATCGAGTTGGCCCATGGGAATAAATACGTTGCCTTTACTAATCCAAGCAGCGGCATCATTAGGCTCCATTTCTAATGCTCGATTCAAACTTTTGAGAGCTTCATCAGGGCGCTCTAAGTTGGCTAGAGCTGAGCCTCGGCGCGCTAACCCCCGAGCGATGACGCCGCTGGCCCCAGCCAAGGTCGTACCAACGGCGGCCGCTTTGAGGCGCTCCATGTCAGCCAGTTCAATCGCCTTGTTAAAGCTGTCTAAAGCAGCTTGATAGTTCCCGGCATTACCTAGACTGACTCCTGCTTGTAAAGTTTGTTTGGCTTGCGCCAACGAGGGGTCAAGTGGCTCTGCAGTAATATCAGCGGCAAAACCTGCAACATTAGTCGCAGGACTTTCCGGTGTGGGACTCTCAGTCGTCGGGGGCCGGTTGTCAGTCACCTGGAAGTCATCGGCAGAGAAATCATCAGCAGAAAAGCTATCGATGTCAGTATCAGTGACTGGTTCTGGGTCAGGGGCGGTTGGGGGGAGGGCGATCGCATCATCATCATCAACCAGGTCGGCTTCGTCTTGCTGGAAGCTGCGCAACAACCCGATAAGTAACAGTGCTAATGCTGCGAGAGGAAGAATCCATAAAACTTGTGGCGGCAGGCCCTGTAACTGTGTCCAAAAATCCTGCAGTTGCGGGGGCAGATTACTTGTCATTGCACCGTCAGGCGCGTTGTCTGCACCCGCCTCGGGAATGGGGATAATCTGACCGGCACTATCGCGTAGCTGGGGCACATCGCCGGCGCTGACCAACAATTGCTGCCCATCCGGAGTAAAAGCCAAATCAGCCACCGGGGCACCGACATCAGTCAACGGTTCGCTAACGGGCACCCCGTCACCTGAGAGATATTGCAGCGCGCCGGTTTCATCACCGGCCGCGATACTGTTTCCTGCGGGATTCGTGGCGATCGCATTGACCGGGCCAGCCATGGTCAACGGTTCCCCAATCGGAGCACCCTCAGGCGACCATTGCCGCACCGTATTGTCAGCGCCGCCAGAGAAGAAGCTGCCATCGGGCTGCATCGATAATGTTTGCACGGGCCCTTGGTGGCCGGTGATTGGGCCTCCCTGGGGAGCGCCATCGGCGACATTCCATAACCGCATCGTGCCATCTTCACCGCTGGTGACCAAAGTCTGGCCATCAGGACTCAGGGTCATATCACGGATGGCCCCCTCATGCCCCGCAATCGGTTCACCGACCGGCTGACCGGCGGGGTCCCAGCGTTGCCAGAGGCCGCTATTCGTAGCACTCAGAAAGCTCCCGTCAGACTGGGCCACCAGGCTAGTGACGGGACCACTACCGGAATTAATCGGGTCGCCCACAGCAGTACCCGCAGCATCCCAAAGCCGCACTGTATTATCAGCGCCACCGCTAATGAGGCGTTGACCGTCAGCGCTCAAGGCCAGGGCCGTAACAGGACCAGTATGAGCTGGCACGGCCTCACCTGCAGGCGTACCATCGGCGTTCCAAAAGTTGAGATTGCCCTGGCGATCGCCGGTGACAAAGCCTTGACCATCGGGTCGCACGGCAGAGACCTGATCGGGCAAGTTGGCCACAGCGACATCGGCGGCTTCGGCCGCTTTGGCCGCCTCGACTACGGCCTGGCCTTCTGAGTCGGTTGCCAGGGCTAAAAAGGCTTCGGCCACCGGTGATAGCGACGTACCACTGAAATAAACATAGTTACGAGGCTGCGAGTAGGGATAGTCGGGGCTATCGGGGGTCGTGCCATACATCGACAACACCCGGACATTTGCTTGGCCGAGGACTTGGCTGGCGATCGCATAACTAATTCCGTTATCGCCTAATGCGGCCACGACTTCGGCGGTGCTATCACTGGCGACCAGCGTCGCGCCCTCACCGGAACTTAAGTCGCCGCCAAAAATTTCGTACTCTCCCAATGAGGCGCGGGTATCACTCGATTCTGGACGATCAATGAAGCGGATAGGGAGGTCAGGGCCGCCTAGTTGATTCCAGTTGGTCAATGTTCCCCAAAAGATATTGACAAATTCGGTCGCTTCTAGCTGTCCGGTAAACGGATTGTCAGCACCGATGATCACGGCAATCTTTTCGCGACTGATTGAGACCGGCATGAACCCTTCTGTCTTTTGTCCATCCGTCAGGGTACGACCGATCGCGGCCAGGTCGGTCTCGCCTGCCTGCAAATTTTGCAAGGCGACTGCTGAGGGCTGCTCAATCACCGTTACGTTGACGTCAGGATACTTTTGCTCAAAGGCTTGTACCAGCGATCGCGTGATCGTTGCCATACTCGCAGACCCCCCAATTGTGAGGGTGCTCCCGGCGGCCAAGCCATCAGCCGGAACGTTAAAAGGGGGCGCTGGTTCTGCTGTTGGTGCAACCGGTTCAGTATCAGGATTTTCGATGGTTTGTGCCAGTTGCGTAGCCTCTGCACCAGCGAGGGCGGGTGGGATCAGGCAGGCCACCCCCAATAGCAAAACAACCAAAGAGCGATTTTGCACCTTCACCATTCCCAAAACTCCTCACCGATTAGCCATAAGGTTACGGACTGCTATGCGTTGACGTTGCATCCAAGATGATTCTGCCGGTGCTGCCCAAGTGGATGTGAGATGGTTCAAGACTGGAACGGCAGCTCAAGGACTGCAGATTTCTATCCAGTCAGGTTCTACACGAGACTAAGACGCACCGATTTTCCGATAAGGATACTAAGAATATGAGATTTCGAGCGCCCAACGTTGCAAACTGTCGTAGTGGCTGCCCACTGGCATTTGGCAACGCCTTGATATAGGTTGGTGGCACACTGACCGCGATCGCAAGCTGAGACATGATGAGCGCATGCTGGGAATGAAGACTCACAAGCAGGTGGTAACGGTATTGTCAGTCTTGAGTTGGGGAGGGCTGAGCGCCGCGATCGGGGCGATCGCTTTCATCCCGCAGGTGGCGGCGAGTGAATCGGCGACCCCATTCTTACGACCTCCAATGGTGTGTCCGGAAGATGTCGAAACTTTAACCTCGGGGCTGCTGCGAGATTTACCCAGTTATGCCAACCGAGTGGCCCGTCGGACTTTGGGTACAACCCCCGACGATACAAACTTTGGGACCGTACTGCTGGCAGGACGGGCCGAATTTGAGCCCTTGCCGGTGGAATCGTTGGCCTTTGAGCCGGTGGCTAACGACGCGACGCACCAAGTTTTCTTGACAACGCTAGAGCGGCGTTATCTTGATGCCGAAGTCATCAAGCTCGAACTGTATCATTGGCTATTTTTGGTACAGGCGACCGATGGTTGGCGGTTGACTTTGATGTTTTCGCGATTGGCTGAGGTGGAGCAAGCCAATCGCCCGCCAACGCCGCCCCAGGAAAGCAGTGATGGGATTACGGGTCAGGCGGTACGTTTGTGGCTCAGAGACTGCCGTGCTGGCACACTGTTTCCCATTGGGGTGGATGAGTCAGCTGCCACGGGGCGGTAGAGGGTATCACGCTGATAGTAGGGGCGACCGAGAGACGCGATCTCAGCCTGTAGATCAGCCACCGTCATGCAAGTGCCGCCTTGCGCCCCCGCCATGGTGGTGATGTGCTCTTCCATCAGGGTGCCGCCAATGTCATTACAGCCCCAGCGGAGGGCTTCTGCAGCTCCTGCCAAGCCGAGCTTGACCCAGCTTGGTTGATGATTGGGAATCCAGTTGCCGAGGTAAATCCGCGATACGGCGGTTAAGTGTAGGACATCTTGCAATACTGGCTGATCGCGACCCACGCGTCGCCGGAGAAATGCCGGGGCCGACTGCCCGACAAAAGGTAGCAAGATAAATTCAGTAATGCGGGCGGGGGTAGATTGGGCGATCGCCTGCTGTTGTAACTGCCGCAGCTTTTCTAAATGAGCGATTTGCTGCGTCGGGGTTTCGATATGACCGCACAGCATCGTACTGGTGGTGGCCAGACCCAGTTGATGGGCTAAGCCGACAATTTCAAGCCAGGTATCGCTGTCAATTTTTTCTGGGCAGAGCACGCGCCGCACTGCATCCTCTAGCACCTCGGCCGCTGTGCCAGGGAGTGAGCCCACCCCGGCGGCTTTTAGGGCGGTAATCACATCCGCATAGCTGAGACCATCTTCACGGGCAATAAATTGCACCTCTTGGGGAGAAAACGCGTGCAGATGTAGTTGCGGCCAAGCGTCCTTAATGTTGCGAACGAGTTTGACGTAATACTGCAGGCTGCTGCCATCCACCTTGGCCGTTGGATTCAAGCCCCCCTGCATACAGATCTCTGTCGCTCCTTGAGCAACCGCAGCGGTCGCTTTTTCAAGCATGACCCCCCAGTCAAGCCAAAACTCGCCGACCTCACCGGCATTGCGGCGAAACGCACAAAAACTACAGTGCTGCTCACAGATATTCGTAAAGTTGAGATTGCGGTTGACCACGTAAGTCACCGGGTCGCCCACTTGCTGTCGTCGCAATTCATCTGCCGTCGAGCGGATAGCGGCGATCGCGGTGGGGTCTTGGATCAATAACAGTTGTAATCCTTCAGTAGGGCTCACATCATGGCCGGCAAGAGCCCGGTTGAGAATGCCATCTAGCGAATGCGTCATAACAGTTAGGGCAAAAAGCGGAGCGATGTTTTGATTCCTCTATTGTGAAGGAGAAGCCCATTCCGCGAAACTCAAATATCTCAATTTTCGAGACTGGTAGTTGGAACGACCAGTCGCCAAGGCCAAGCGGCTCCGCATGTCCGGCCTGCTTGGCTTGGTTGACGGGAGCAATGACGGCACCGCTCATAAATCTCGATTCAGAAGAGCGATCGCTCTACGTTTACAATAACGGTAGGTTTATTCGCCACCATAGATCCGCCACCATAGAACTGAAGCACTCATGTTGAAATCGACTACTCGTCACGTCTTGATCTACGCTGCAGAAGTTGTGGATGATGAGTTAGTACCCAGTGAATCGGTACTGACCCTAGATATTGACCCCGACAATGAGTTCATCTGGAGTGATGAAGCCTTGCAACAGGTGAATACCGAATTTGACCGCTTGGTTGCTGACGCTGGCAGTTGTGAACTGACTGACTATAATCTGCGTCGTATTGGCTCTGACTTAGAGCATTTTATTAAAGGCCAATTACAAGCGGGGGAAATCAGCTACAACCTCAAGACTCGGGCGCTGAACTATAGCATGGGTTTACCCCGAGTCGTTTCCGATGCCGACGGGCCAGCCTAAGGGCGCGTCATCAATCAAATCCAGCAGCCTTTAATAATCAGCATGAGCGCGCCCGCACTCAAAATACAATCTAGGAGCCGTATCCCTATCACTGAGAGGGTTTGACAGCTAAATGATGACAGCCCTTGGTACCGTACGGCGTGAAGTTGCCGACCGTTCTCTAGCGCGGGGGCGTAGTCGTGTTAAGAGGGCTAGACCCTGAAATGGTAGGGCGACTTCTGCCACCGAGTAACAGAGACCGGGCCACCCCAGCGGCAGGCTGTGGCATAATTTCGTATCCTGAGTGGAGAGTTTGGGCCATACTTGGCTCTCGATGATTGAGGCGATTGCCCCATATGCCTAATTCGCAACTGCCACCGGTTCATCGCTATCTATGGGCGCAAGGGGCAGTTGACGCGTCCTTGCCAGCTGGCAGTTACATAGCACAGCGTTATCGAGTGCTTGAGTTTCCGCTGCTGGTAGATACGCAACCTCAGCTGCCGCCAACGCCATTACCCGAGGTGCCAGCTGCCGCCCATCCTTATCTGGCCTTGTCAGCTTTTGTGGTGGCGATGCCTCGGCCGTTTACTCAGGTGCAGCATCCCGACGGCCAAACCCCACTCCTCCTGCTGGAAGAGTTGCCGCTGCAAGTGCAGCTACCGACAGATACGGTTCCAGAACTGCTGCCGACGCTAGTCGAGGCTTGGCCCGAGGCCTCGGCGATCGCGCAACTGACCTGGCTCTGGCAACTGGCTCAGCTCTGGCAACCCTGCCTTGATCAGCAGGTGGCCCATTGTCTGTTAGATGGAACGCTGGTACGAGTCGATAGCGAAGACGTTCGACTCTTGTCGCTAGCCGTGAGTGCAGAGACCCCGACGCTGAGTGATTTAGGCCAGTATTGGCAAGGATTCGTCACAACAGCTGCTCCGACGATCCGGGATTACTTGGCGCAATTAACGGAGCAGTTGAGCGCTGGGCAAGGTCACGTCGAAGGCTTGGTCGATTCCCTTACTCAGGCTTTAGAGCAACAGACTGCCCAGTATCCAATGCAGGTACAACTCGCCGCCTATTCTGACCAGGGGCCGACACGACAGCGTAATGAAGATGCCTGTTTTCCTCGGAGTGGAACTGCCCAGACGGTGCTGCTGCAGGCGGCAACTGACCACCAACTCACAGCCGCTCCGTTATTAGTGGTGTGTGATGGCGTCGGGGGACATGAAGGGGGCGATGTGGCGGCTAACAGCGCGATCGCAGAAGTGACCCAAGCCTTACAACCATGGCTCGTTCGGAATGATGCATCACCGGCTGAAATCATCAGGGCGCTGAGGGAAGCCTTACTGACGACTAACCAGCGCATTACGGATCGCAACGATGCTGATCATCGACAAGAACGAGGCCGCATGGGGACCACGATCGTTTTGGCGCTGGTGTACGGCGGGCTGCTCTATATGGCTCATTTGGGGGATAGTCGCGCTTACCGTGTCCGCTCGCACAACTGCCGCCAAATTACCCTAGATGATGATTTGGCGACGCGGAACATGCGGTTGGGCCTAGGACTGTATTCGGAAGCGCTACAACAGCCTGGTTCCGGGGCGTTGGTACAGGCTTTGGGGATGGCATCAGCGAGCCATCTACATCCTCACATCCAACTCTTTGCCATTGCCGCAGACAGTCTGATTTTGCTGTGCTCCGATGGGCTCAGCGATCATGACCTGGTGGAGCGACTCTGGTCATCAGAGCTGCTACCGGTGTTGCAGGGCGATCGCGCGGTCGCGAACGCTGCTCAGCGGCTGATTACCTTAGCGAACACTCACAACGGTCATGACAACGTTACGGTGGGGCTATTGCGCCTCAGTCCCCACCCGACAACCGCGATCGCGCCAGTCCCATTACCGTTGATCGAGCGCTTACATCAACCAGTACCGGATATCACCGTCCGCCCGCTGCCTATCCCTGAGGGAGCAGCCACTCCCATCACCTTGAGTGCCGACGTTGCCCGCACCGAAAAATCTAAAAACTGGTCGCTCGTGACAACGAGTGTGCTAGCTGCAGGCTTGGTTGGCGTTGCGAGTGCCCTGGGATGGCAGTGGTGGCAGCGTCGCTCAGTTGCCCCCGCAGGCACCTCGCCAGAGGCCCCCGCAGGCACGGTGCTCTCTCCTTCAGCATCTCCCCCAACGAGTCAAAATTCGCCAGCCGAGGCGCTTGCTGTCGGCGATTATTTGCAAATCACACCGTTACCCGACCCGACCGCCGCTGCGACTCTCATCACCACCAACTCTCCGCCGACAGCTGACCCGGCTGATGCGGTTGACTTGCCTAAGCGGATCTTGCCGGTGCCGAGTGTGGTGCAGGTAAGTAGCCGTCAACAAACGCCTGATGGACAGTTATGGGTGCGCTTAAAAGTCTGTTCAGCTACGACGCCGAGTTCGACATCTGCGGCCGACGAGTCTGCTAACAGTGCTGCAGAAGTGCCCAATCCAGAGCGCGAGTTGCGCTTGCCACTAGCGGTGCCAAGCGATCAGGGTTGGATACTGCAGTCAGATCTCGCCACCTTTGCGGACACTTTACTTGACACATCTATCCCTCAACAGGGATTGTGTATTGACTAACGATGTTTGCAATAATTTCTGAGCATTCCCTAGTCAGTTAGTCAGAACTTACGCAGTTGCATCCGACTTTGGCCCTCTGTTAACCCCAAACCTGGGGAAATCGGCTCCAACATCTCCAAAATTTGGGGGATTGAGGGGCTTGTGCGCGTAAGTTCTATAGGTTTTAGTTAGGGAACCTTGAGGGCTCATCTACCCCTCCCTATTGTTTTGACTCTAGCGATTATCGATGTCAGAGCCTACCCGCCTGCGTATTGCTATTGAGCGCCTGGCACATGCTGCAACCCCCCACTATGCGATTTGGGTGGTCGAAGCGCCCTATCCGAGTGGTTACGTACACCATGATCGCCCGTGGACTGATGAGCTCAATCAGCTCTGGCAAAGTTGGCTAGAACTCTTTTCGCTACGGGGGTTGCCACCGGTGCCCCACGTGCCAGCTTCATATGTTCCCCAGATGGTCACACCAGAGCTGCTAAAGTCCCCGGATGATACGGTGCAGGGGTACTCTGGTCGGTTGATGCAGACCCTCGGTGTGAAATTGTGGCAATGGTTATTTGATGGCGCCATCAAAGGCAGTCTTGATCAGAGCCTAGGCGTTGCGATGGGGCAAGGCAATCCGTTATTGCTCTGCTTAGATATTCGTGATCCTGACCTGATTGGCCTCCCGTGGGAAATCATGCAGCCGCAGCCGGGGCGACAGGCCATGTCGTTGAATGATTACATTCGTTTTAGCCGCACGACGAGTGATGTCGATCCCCTGGCGGATATTGGTCTTGATCAGGCCCTTAACGTGCTCCTTGTGCTCGGCGAGCCCGATGTGCCAGGCGATCGCGATTCGACTGATACTCTGCAGCTAGAATCAGAAGCGAATCTGCTCAAGCGGGTCTTGACGGGTGAAGGCACCTCGGGCTTGAGTGCTCGCATGGCAGCACCGTGCCGGGTTGACGTGCTGGTGCGACCCCGGGCCAGTGAGCTAATCAAGCTGATTGATAAAGGACAGTACAACGTCTTCTTTTATGCCGGACACGGCATTCCGGCACCCGATGGGGGTCTGATTTACCTGCAAGCTGAGTCGACCTTAAATGGCACAGAACTGGCTCAATTGCTGCTCATCAATCAGGTGAAGTTAGCGGTATTTAATACCTGTTGGGGCGCGCGTCCCGACCAGCAAGACCAGCGCCCGATGGCTCGCAGTAGCTTGGCAGAGGTACTGTTGCATCACGGTGTGCCGGCGGTGATTGCCATGCGTGATGCGATCGCTGACGAAGAAGCCTTGAGCTTTATCCAGGTCTTTGCCCAAGCCTTGGCTGAGCGAAACCCGGTGGACCGAGCGATGGCGATCGCTCGTCAACATCTCTTGACACTCTACAAATTTAACCAACCTGCCTGGACGCTACCGGTTTTGTATCGTCATCCTGACTTTGATAGTCAGGTTTTGACCGATCAAGATGCTGACATCACCCGTTTACCAGGCGAGGCCTGTGCCAATAGCTCCATTGCCGTGATTCGAGCTGTAGATGAGCCGCATTTGGCGTGGTATCTCTACGGCGGCATGCTGAGCATTGGTCGCCGCCCCGAAAATGATGTCGTCATTCCCGAACCTTGGGTTTCTGGTAATCATGCCCAGATCTTTTGTCGGCAATCTAGAGGTTCTAGTACGACAAATTCTACAGCGTATTATTTAAGAGACGACTCTCGCTATGGCACTTTCTGCCAACAAACGGGCGAATGGCAGCAGTTGCATCGGCAGGAAATTTGCCTGCAGTCGGGTACCCGCCTACGGTTTGGCAGTCCACAGGGGCGGTTGATGGAATTCGTTATTGAAGACTAGTGACCTTACGTATTTGGGCTTAGTCAGGTTAGATTGCTGACCAGCAATGTACATGACATACGGCTTTACGAGATTGAAAAGGAAAGTCTAGATGCCGAAAACCTCAAGGTTTGTTACTGTGTCTGAATAGCATGTCGGCTCATGCCAGAGATCTCTCCAGCCGCTGCAATTGGGGCCACTCATGCGAAATCAAGAGTTTGGACTAAATCAGTTTTAGACGAACCTGTAGTGCAAGCTTGTGTTTTCTACAGTGGCAACTTTATTTTTGTTTTATGCGGAACTGTTGGGAGCGGATTTGTAGCTACCTTTAGCCAATTCTTGAATTGGTTATTTAACCATCGCGCCATCTGCTTATGTCGGTGCATCCGTAATATCGAGAACATCATCATCATGAATGAGTCCATTAATCCCTCTACTCCCGTCAATGCTCAGCAGCAAGCGCAGCTTGAGTTGCTGCATTCAATTTTGGGGTCGGCACCGAGTTTGCCTTGGCATACTTACAGCCCCGCGACGGCACAGTATCTTGACCAGCTAGAACAAGATCTGGGGAATGACTTAGACGATGATTTAGAAATGACTTCGCAATGGTCTCAAGTATCGGCTCTGGCAGCGGCCTTGTGGGAGAGTCCTGAAGCAAGTTTATTGACGACGTTGACGCAAAAGTTTGGCACGCGGATGCCACAACCGCTCTTAGCGCAGTTGGCCCTGCAAGTTCAAGATGTGGCCGACAGCGGGCAGGCTCTGGTTTACCAGTTAGTGACGACGACTCAAGCTATTCTGACCGATTTCGCCGCAGATGATTTGCAAGTGATGGCCCGCCCCATGGCTTTGGCGATGCGTAGTGGTACAGACGATACTGTTGACTCGGTAGTGCAGTCGCTGCGTAGTGACGCCTGGGAACAATTGTCGGCAGTAGAGCAAGCGCGTCTAAGTCTCGCGATCGCCCGATACGCTTTGGCTCAGTTAGAAGCCGACGACTAAGTGGGAAAAGTCTTTGTATTCAGAGTTTTCAGATTTGAAAATAAGGTGCCGCAGCAAATTGTGTGAACTTCGACGATTCAGTTTGCTGAGATGATTTCAGGCCAAACTTTTCTGCCGCACACCAACGCCCAAACGCTTCAACGAGAGCCCTATAGGCGGTCGTTGCCCAGCCACAGGTTGGGATCTTGCAAGGCTCTCACCGGATTGGCCAAATGTTGTTCTAGAGCGACGATGTCTAGGCGACCTTGCTTGTATAAAAGAGCCTGGAGTCGCAGCTTAAAATAAGCATCGCGATAATTTAACTGCTCAGCAATAATCAGCGCTTCTTTATAAGCCGCGATCGCCGCGTCAGGTAGATCTTGAGCTTCGTAAAACTGACCTAAGTTGTCAAAGGTCTGCATGAGGCCATAGCCGTTATAAGACAATTGTTCTACCGCTAAACGCTGGTCATAGAGGTACAGCACATCTTCTGGCTGGTCATCTTCGAGGTAAAGCGCGGCCAGGTCTTGCAGGGCATCGCTAGCAACATCGGTTTGCCCCTGAGCTAACGCTCCCGAATACGTGGTCGAGTAAAATGTTTGAGCCTCTGTCAAGCTCTCTAGGTCGCGATAATTGCGGGCAATTGCCAATGTCA
Source organism: Cyanobacteria bacterium P01_F01_bin.56 (assembly GCA_039185935.1). Classification (GTDB taxonomy): domain Bacteria; phylum Cyanobacteriota; class Cyanobacteriia; order Phormidesmidales; family Phormidesmidaceae; genus Halomicronema. Next base: position 101,455 of record JBCDAJ010000001.1, read on the forward strand.
ACGTTGGAATCAGTTGGGGTTGCAGCGTTTGCTCATATTTGTTAGCAAGGCGTCGCTGTAATTCAATCGCGGCGGTCAACGCTCCCAGATCTTGATAGTTGCGAATCATGCCTTTCAGGTATTCGATTTCCTCCAAATCATCGCCTGCATAGGTCAGGAGCGTCTGATAAGTGAGCGCTGCAGGTTCAAAGCGAAACCAATTTTCTCGCAGTCTGGCCAAGTTTTCGAGCAGTCGTTGTTGCTCATCGCGATCGCCTGATTGCATTGCCCGTTCTAGCAAAGTTTCATACACTGAGACGGCTGAATCGACATCGCGTAACACTTCAAAGACCACCACAATCTCTTCAAACAAGTCCACGTTGAGGGGTTGTTGAGTCAGCAAATCGGCCTGAATTTCTCGCAGCCGCAGGGTCAAGAGCTGCACTTCATCGGCGCGGGAGTTTTCCCACATACGTAAGCCGACTCGCTGCATCGCCTGTAATTCGGCTTCATAGCCCAAGATGCGGCGCAGCCGGACTTCCCGCATCCAGTCAACAAATAACGATTCTGTAGCGCCCTCTTCCAGATAACGAGCTTCCGTTTCAATAGCCAGCTCATCGAGTTCTGCTTCCAGGGCTAGTTGTTCTAGGGGACTGAGGGGACGCTCTACTGGCAACTCGGGCAGTAAAGGATCACGAGGTTCAGAAAACTGTGGGTCAGCGAGAAACTGCTCGATTAAAACCGGTGAGAGCTGTGCCCAAACCAGCAGCGGCAGCCCAGCCCAACCGATAGCGGTCAGGGCGATGACCACCAGCCAGCGACGCCAAGATAAGGAAAATGGTTTAGCCATAACGGGGAAGCAGCTTCACGTTCGTTAACAGTGCCCTTTACCAAAACAGAAAGGGGAAACAATTGCGGTAGTCTTAAGATCTTGCAGCTTTTTCGCTCAATATCAATACCTAGACGACTTTAACAAGCCTATAAGTTTCCATGACTTCAACGGTTCCAACGCCTACCGCTATTCCTACTCGTACCATTCGTATTGGGTCTCGCAAGAGTCAACTCGCCTTGGTACAAACTCACTGGGTCCGTGACGAGTTACAAAAACACTTTCCTAACTTGACCTTTGAAGTGACCACTATGGATACTCAGGGCGATAAAGTGCTGGATGTTTCGCTGTCCAAAATTGGCGACAAGGGCTTGTTCACGCAAGAATTGGAAGATGGCATGCTGCAAGGCCATATCGATTTTGCGGTGCATTCCCTCAAAGATTTACCGACTCGTTTACCTGAGGGGCTGATGCTGGGCTGCATTACCGAACGGGAAGACCCCGCTGATGCCCTAGTCGTTCACGCCAAACATCAGGACAAGCAGTTGGAAGCTTTGCCTGAGGGAGCCGTTATTGGCACGTCATCACTCCGACGGCTAGCGCAACTGCGACATCATTTTCCTCACCTCACTTTCAAAGACATTCGCGGCAATCTCAATACGCGCCTGCGCAAGCTGGATGAAGGTCAATACGACGCCATTATTTTGGCGGTGGCGGGGCTAGAACGATTGGGCATGGGCGATCGCATTCACCAGCATATCCCGGCCGAAATTTCCCTCCATGCGGTGGGGCAAGGCGCGTTAGGTATTGAATGCCGTGAGGGCGATACTGACATCCTCAACGTGATTAAAACTTTGGAGCACAGCACTACGGCCGATCGCTGCTTGGCAGAGCGAGCCTTTCTACGCGAGTTAGAAGGCGGCTGTCAGGTCCCCATTGGCGTAAACACGGTGATCGACGGTGACACGCTCACTTTAACGGGCTTGGTGGCGAGCCTCGATGGCCAAACCCTGATTAAAGAGCAGGTGCAAGGCACCCCCGCTGAAGCTGAGACAATGGGCACAGCATTGGCCAAAACGGTGCGTGGTCAGGGGGCTCAGGCCATTTTGGACGAAATTAACGCGACGAACCGGTAGCGACTCTCCTGATTCGGTATGGAAAGGCTGTCAGAGGCCGCAGCGCCTGCCCCCCAACCAGAATTTATGCAGCTGACTCCAGCGGTGATTCAGCGGGTGCGTGAGGGCTTGTTAGCAGCCCGTCATCCACAGGTGCAGCACTATACTCAAACGGCATTGGCAAATATTGCGGCGGTCGCCCAAGGCGAAGCTGACCCCCGCGTCAGTGGCCGGTTTCGGCGTTGGTTACTGCGGCGATTTATCCGTCTGCTGTTTCAGGTGCGCGTTGAGTTTCCGGAAAATATTCCTCAAGCACCGGTGGTGCTAGTGGCCAATCACCTCAGCCATCTTGACCCGTTTCTAATTTTGGCATCAGTGCCGGCCCACCCTTACTACTACATTTTGGGCGATGCCCGTACGCTGTACAACAAGCGCTGGAAGCGCTGGGTGGTTGGTCAAGCCGGTGGGGTGATTCCCCTTGAGCGCTGGTGGAAAGAGGAAATCGCGGTCATGAAACAGGCAGCGGGCGATCGCCCGGAGCTGCAAACCCTCGCCGCTGCGATCAACACTGACGTCCCCAACGGCAGCTCCATCAAGCAAATGCGCCAGATTGACCAAGCCGTTCAAGCGATTCTGCGGCGGGGCGATGGCGTCATGCTGTTTCCGGAAGGGCGGCTAGGTGAGCAAGAAGGACAACTACATCGACCCCTTAAACGAGGCACAGTTATCTACGCTATGCGTTCTGGTGTGCCGATTGTCCCCGTGACGATCGCCGGTACCCAAACTCTGTTTTTCCGCAAACAACTGACCCTCCGCTTTGGCCAGCCGCTTATAGTTGCCCACCAACCTCGCCCTAAGCGCGCTGATATCGATCACGTTCTAGATCAAGTTGAAACCGCCCTGACCCAACTCCTGCCGAGTGATTATCAAGAGCCGCAAGGTGCTAAACCCTTGCAAAACTGGCTCAACCACCTGTTTTGGTAACTGCCTCAACGATTAGGCTAAAGGCGTTAGTCTGAGAGCCTGCGGCACTATCGAACTGACATTCATTAGTAGTACAAAACTACGATTCAGAACTGACAACAGATTCATCTGCACTGTCGTGTAGCCAATTGCCGATGGATTTAGGAAGCGACTCCCCCAGATTGGGATGGGGCATGTAAGCGGTCAACATAAAGACACCACTGAATAGTAAGACTAGTCGCCAAGGGCGAATCTCAGTTGCAGGCATGATTGGCTTCTGATAAGGGTGGACGAGGTGATCCGATTCACAGTCAGATTGCGGTTACCTGTAGCAGAGGGCTTATGAAATACCCCTCTCAGGAAGCATGATGCCTGAGAGCCAATGATTGAGAGACAATTGGCAGACAGATTTTGAAGTGACTACCGTGCGATCACCAGCAGCCCCTCATCACACGGCATGGTGAGTGCTCAAAACATAGAAGAAAACCCGGTCAGAGCTGCCTTTCAATTTAGTAAAATGTCTTGGCAACGGCCTTTACATCACTGCCCTTGGCTGTTCAGCAATAGTTACTGAACAGCCAAGGGCAAGTGGGGCCTGGCACGTGAGGGAACTGTCCTCACGTCATAGCAACCGCCAATTAATAAACTGGTCGAGCATCTGGCCCGGCCGAGCTGCGAGCCCGTTCTTTTGCCTTAGCAGCGCTTTTCTTGAGAGCATCTAACCGCTTGATGTACTGATCACGCTTACGCTTTTTCGGAGTTTGCTCAATCAAGGTCTTGAGGGCGCTGCCCAAACTCTTGTAGGCATTGGGCAAGGTATAGCCAAAACGGGTCGCGATCGCGATCGCCCGCTCATCCGCATCAATCGCTTCCTCCACGGCTTTAATCGGGTTATTGCGCTTATACAGCCGCCAGCCCGAAAAGCCGCACAAAGCCAATGCCAGCATCAGCAACAGGCCGTCTTGTACCCACAGTTCACCAATGGCCCCCCCCAGACCAATGGCCAATGCCGCCATTTCCCAGCCATCGCGAGGAATCGTGTCATTTTGAACGTGGCCTACTTGATGCCAGAACAAGAGGTTGCGCTGGTCTAAGGCAAAATTTTCCCACTTGGCCAGGTCAATCTGAATCTCAACCTGATCTTTACCCAGCTCTTCACTCGTAATGAGGGGTGGCGTGACATCAGTGGCGGCTTCCACCGTGACCCAACTTTGAAGCTCAGGTGGCAATAGACTGCGCAGACGGCGTAACTCTCCCATATCGGCTCTGGCGGTGGATGTTGCGTAAGACGTCATGAAAACTGAAATAGTGAAAAGGTCACCTCAGAGTTAATTTGACCCAATTGATCGCCTTGCTGAGGTAGTACTGCCTACTATCCTAGCCAAAAAATGGGAATTCCATGAGTATATTTACGAACTGTCCACAAGTCGGGTATGAGCTGTGGGGTTATGAAGTCACTGGTGCTGGCGTCTGAGAATGCCACCAACAAGCGGTTTCACCGCGTTCTGTCAACTCCGCGATCGCCCCTTGTAACAGCGCTTCCCCCGCCGCAACAGTCTCAATCCGACAGAGTGACTGCCGCAGAGCAGCGGCACCAGTAAAACCTTTGACGTACCAGGTCATATGCTTGCGAGCCTGACAGATACCGCGATAGCCTTTGTAGTCGGCAATCAGGCGCAGATGCTCTTGTGCACACAAAAGTCGATCAATGGTCGTGGGTGAGGGCAAGCGATCGCCGGTTTGCAAGAAGTAATCGATTTCCCCTACGAGAAATGGATACCCCAAAGTCCCTCGAGAACACATGACGCCATCAGCCTGAGTCGTCTCTAAGCACCGCACCGCCGCCTCGACTGAATCGATGTCGCCGTTGGCAATCACTGGAATCGAGAGCGCATCCTTCACGCGCCGAATCCAGTCCCATCGAGCGGCACCGGTATAGCCTTGGGCGCGGGTCCGGCCATGGAGCGTCAGCATATCGATACCCACAGCTTCTAATTGCCGCGCAAATTCAATCGCGTTGATATGCTCATCGTCCCAGCCAATGCGCGTTTTAACTGAGACTGGCACTTCGACGGCTTCCACAACAGTGCGGGTGATTTTGACCGCCATGGCAGGATCTTTGAGCAACGAAGACCCACCACCTTTGCGCGTGATTTTGTTAACCGGACAACCCATGTTGAGGTCAATCGTATCGGCACCTTCGGCCACTGCTTTACGCGCAGCATCGGCGAGGAAATCAGGGCGGCAGTCAAACAATTGAATGCTGATCGGATGCTCATTCGGATCAACCTCCATAATTTTGGGCAAGGTCTCAACTTGAGAAATACCGGCCGCATGCACCATTTCGGTATACATCATGGAAGTGGGCGCATATCGCCTCACCAGTTGCCGAAAGACTTTATCGGTCACGCCAGAAAGCGGTGATTGCAAGACCCGGCTATTCAGCGTTACCGTCCCAATATGGAGTGGAGTGGCTAATTTTTGCTGCAGGGTCGGAGAAAGGGCAATCATGATCTCAATAGCAACGCGGCGCTTTCCTAGTATGCCAGTCGTCGCCTGAGAAGCGGCTATCCTTGTACTGCTGAATGTTTGCCATGAGGAGCTGTGGCTTCTAGCGCAGCGGATGAGGATCACGATCCGTCGTGCGATGGGGACAGTCCAGCTCGCGAGGGCGCGCCATCAGTTGAGTCCAGAAGCCTTTAACAATCAGCACTATCGCGCCCGCACTCAAAATACAATCTACGGGCTGTATCCCTTTCACTGAGAGGATTTGACAGCGACCGGATGACAGCCCCTAGAACTCCTGCATGACAGATTCGGCCTTTCCAAGCTCATCAGAGTAGGCTCTAAAGGGCATGCTTGCGACTCACCAACCAGTAAGTTTCTAGATTGCCGCGGCCTTTGACAAAGATGGTGCCGCGAGGTTCGAGATGGTAGCGATAGTGCAACCGCTCACAAACCTCTGAGGTCACTTGAATCCGTTCGGGCACACCGGTGCTTTCCATCCGACTCGCCAAGTTAACGGTGTCGCCCCAGAGATCATAGGCAAATTTGCGGACCCCAATCACTCCAGCAATTACGGGTCCAGTGCTAATACCAATGCGGAGTTGAAAGGGCTGGCCATCAGGGCGTTTGAACTGCTGGATGGCCGACTGCATCTCTAAGGCCATCGCGGCTACAGCATCTACATGATCAGCTCGCGGCGTGGGCAAACCGGCAGCGGCCATGTAAGCATCACCGATCGTCTTAATTTTCTCTAGGCCGTACTTTTCTGCCAGGTGGTCAAAGGTAGAAAAGACCTCGTTGAGTAAGTTAACCAATTCCTTAGCCTCCATCTGTCCCGATGCAGCTGTAAACTGCACTAGGTCAGCAAAGAGAACTGTCACTTCATCGTAATTTTCGGCGATTGATCGCGCCCCATTTTTTAACCGATTCGCAATTTGATAAGGCAGAATGTTGACCAACAGACGATCAGCCTGCTGCCGCTGCTGTCGCAACTCCATTTCCATCCGCCGCTGCTCAGTAATATCGTGAACAATGCCTTCGTAATACTGAAAATTTGCCGATTCGTCATACACCTTGCGAATCGTTTCACTAATCCAAATCTTGCTGCCGTCCTTGCGGTAAATCTCGGATTCGGAGCCTTCAATATGATCAAACTGTTCGAGATAAACGATTAACTCAGCTCGTCTTTGGGGCTGCACGTAGAGCCCTTTACCCACATCGATAATGCTGTGTACTAGGTCACCGGGCGAGGCGTACCCATAGATACTGGCCAGGGCCGGATTAACGCTAATGTATTGGCCGTCATAGCTGGTTTGAAAAATGCCTTCGGTGGCGTTTTCAAAGATCCGGCGATATTTGACTTCTGCCTGTTGCAAGGCTTCTTCCGCTTGTTTGCGTTCGCGAACCTCAGCAAACAGGAGGCGGTTTTGCTGACTTAGTTGTTGGCAGCGCCGATACTCGTTAAGTCGAGCTTGCACCCGGGCAAATACTTCCTCAGCCACAAGTGGCAGGTTGAGATAGTCTTGAGCGCCGGCGTCAAAAGCTGCAGCGACATTTTGGGGAGCGCGATCGCCCACCACAATAATTGGGATGTCTCGGCTCCAGCGCTGGGCTTTTAACTGCTGGCAAAAGTCATTGCCGATCGCGCTGAAGAGAGCCGCCTCAATTAATATAAGGGAGATTTTGTGTTCCTTCAGTAAGTCGGGTGAGACCTCACCATCGATCACTGTTTCTATGCGATAGTGATTGCCCAGTGCTCCTTGCAGTGAAGTTTGCATCGAGCTGTCACGAGAGATGAGTAGCAGACCTTCCTGGCCTACTTGACAAAAATTTCCCTCAATGTGAGAAAACTCTGCCGGATTACTCAAGACTGCTCTATCCCTACAAATCTGTTTGTCTGTGCCTCGGTATTCTGAACGCACTCTACGTGTGCAGTCAGTTGCTTGAATACCAGTTATCGGTCATTATGATGCCCTTAATGCAGCTAGAAACACTGGTAGTCAGCGCGCTCAAACATTCTCATCCCATGGGCAACTCACGGATGGACGCTTTGGGCGCAGTCGTCATGTGCTGGCATACCCCATCCTTCTGGCCATGAAGAGCATGGAGAGAAGTTAGCGGCAGTTGGGAGCGGCGGGAGCGGCGGCAGAGGTCAACTCTGCAAGAGTATTGAGAGATTGGCATATGACCCTCGCTAGTTTCAGGAAATCAGTGAGTTGAGTGCCGATTACATGTCAAAACGTTAATCCATGTTCCCTTTTACCGGTGATGTCTGCACGCTCAGGACAGAGCGATCGCTGACTTACGTATTTATACTGGATTACCGCATCAACGATGCCAGACAGCCGCCTGCAGCAGACAGCCAAAATATTGCCATGTACGAAGGGGTGCCAAAGCGTTAAACAGCTTGGTCATCTTACTCGGTCTTTTGAGTGACCGGTCGAAGGGTAGGTTACAATTTGAAAGATTGGTTTATTAAATACCCGCAAATCATGACACCCTCTCTTACCAATTTTTTGTTAAGCATTGCTGCTGGCGCTTTCATCGTGGTGGTTCCAGCTACTATCTTTCTGGTTTTTATTAGCCAGAGAGATAAAATTCAGCGCCAATAATACCGATCGAATTGGACGCTAGTCAAACGACTGATTTGTGTAAAGAGGGAGCTCGCTTGTTCGGTTCTCTCTTTTTTATATTGGACGTAGTGTCGGTCAGGACTGATGCAGTTGCATCCGAATTTTGGCCCCTGTATCTCCAAACCGAGGGAAATCGAATTCAATATCCCCCAGATTTGGGGGACTGAGGGGGCTTTTGCCGATGCCCTATCGGTAACTCTCATCCAGATTCAGCAATGGTTTAATTTTGGGTGGTAAAAGATTCATAACCTCTACCTGATTAGTCAAAATGCAAGCTGGATGCAGCCTATGCTCAAAAGGGCTTTGGAATAATTGGAATAAATTGACGACGCATTCAGTTGACTTAGGAATCTGAACTACAAGATTTTATGAAAGCCGTTGAAAGTCCGCTAGCATGAGACCAAAAGCGTCTGCACACAGTAATCGTTAAAATAGCCCCACTATTTTCAGCGATCGCTTTAGTTCGAGAGTCGAGCCCCCTGATTAGTTCAATGTGCTCCACTATTGGTGTTTAAGGTAGTCAATGCTGGGTCTTCATCCTGAGAGGAATCTTCTGTGAATTTTGGTACGCCAGTTCCCCTTCTCATTGGTATTGTTTTGATATTGGGCGGGGTTGCCCTCTTTTTTGTTGACCGACTTAAGCCTGGTTATGGGCGTGACTCTGACAAAGTCTATGCGATCCTGTGGCTGATTTCAGGGGTCTTCTTGCTGGGTCACCTTAATATGGAGCTGCTCGCTTCGTTCCAGCAGCTAATCATGGCGGGCATGTTGATCACGGTCACTATCCAAAACGTTTACTCACGAACTCCCCGAGACGATCGCTATGCGCCGCAGAGTGCTGCCGGTCCTGGCAGGGATGATTATTACCGCCCTAGCCGTACCCAAGAATATCGCGGCAGCAATCAGCGCATGAATGTGCGGGCTGAATTAGATAATGAAGGGCCTTATCGTCCTCGGTTTCCGGAAGATCGCCGCATGATTGGGGGACGAGAGGAATCAGCAAGACAGTCGGGATATTACGACGATGGCTATGGCGATCGCTACAGTAATGACCAAGGCGGCTATGCCAACCGTGCCATGCCGCCCAATGAACGGCCGATGGAGCGTTTGAACCCCAGTAGCGATCGCCTACGGCGGCGGCGACCTAAGTCTGGCGATGGTCGCTATGGGGCTCCTCCAGCGAGTGGGTGGGATGAGTCTAATAGTGGCTATGCGGCCAACTCTGGGGGCTATTCAGCAAACTCTAACGATTACGGAACGGATAGCTACTCAGGGAATGCTGGCAACTATCGAGATGATCGTTACTCAGCGAATGCCGGATATTCGGCGGCGAACTCTGACAATTATGTGGGTTCTGGCGGCTACAGTAACCAGACCTCTGGTGCTGATGATTCACCAGCCTCGGAAAATTCTGGGGATGATAGCTATGTAGACTATCGCCCGGTCAACTATCCCAACGATGACTCTGGTAAACCTCCGGCTGACTATGGCAGTCGATATTAGGGCAGCGCCAAACTGAAGTTTAGGGCGTGTGGCTCCATCATCCATCATCAACCTGGGGCAATCGGCTTCCAATCCCCCAGGCTTGGGGGACCGAGCAGGCTTTTGCGTAAGTCCGATAGCAAAGTGCGAAATTCGGAATGCGGAGTTCGGAATAAGAATGCGATCTGGGTGGTCATGGCAGAAATTACGGCTGTCCTGACCTAATTGCGGATGGCCCTATAGGCGCGACTTGCTAGACGACACCAGCGAGCTGCATACGGCTTAAAAAAGCTCTCAGACGATCGCTCCGAGGATTGGTAATCACGTCGTAGGCTTTACCATCTTCTTCGACTAACCCTTGATTGAGGAAGATAACGCGGTCAGCCACATCGCGCGCAAACTGCATTTCGTGGGTAACGAGTACCATCGTCATGCCTTCTTCGGCAAGTTGCTTCATCACCTCTAACACTTCGCCGACTAATTCTGGATCGAGGGCACTCGTGGGTTCATCAAACAAGATGATGTCGGGCTCCATACAGAGCGCCCGAGCGATCGCCACGCGCTGCTTTTGCCCCCCCGATAACTGGTCAGGATAAGCATTCCCCTTTGCGGTCAAACCAACTTTGCTGAGGAAGTGGCTCGCTAATTCGCGACAGTCCTGCTTACTTTTACTAAGAACTTTTTGCGGGGCTAAGGTCAAGTTTTCGAGGACAGTCAGGTGAGGAAACAAATTGAATTGTTGAAACACCATGCCGACCTGTGCCCGCAACCGCTGCAATTGTTTGCGGGATAAATCGGGTTGAGACAGATCCATGCCATTCACCGTCAACGAACCGCCGTTAATCGTTTCCAAGCGGTTAAAGCAGCGCAGCAGCGTGCTTTTACCACAGCCCGAAGCTCCAATGATTGAGACGACTTGACCCGTATAAATTTCACCACTGAGCCCCTTTAAGACCTCTAACGGGCCATAGCTTTTGCGGAGTTGATGGAAGGCGATCGCGGTCTGAGAGTCAGGCATAGCTTAATCAAACGAGTTTTGTAATGATGATGGCATTCGAGAAATAAGCTGAAGTTTATCATCGATAAACTGGCAGTATCGTATCGTGTAAGTCCAGTTTGTGGTGAAAGGAAGAGTTTCATATGTCAATTAAGCGTTCAGCATTTTTGCGCAATTTGGCGTTTGGCCTTGGCGCTTCATTTGTTTTAGCCGCCTGTGGAGGGGCTCCAACAGAGACAGCAGATAGCGATGCCCCCGCTGCTGATGCTGATAGCTCGGAAGCGGCGACTGGTACCCTTACCGTGGCGACTGAGCCAGCATTTCCACCGTTTGAGTTTCAGGGGGAGGATGGTGAGTTAGACGGTTTTGATATCGACCTGATGACAGCGATCGGCGAGACCGCCGGTTTGGAAGTGCAATTTGAATCACTCCCGTTTGACGGCATCATTCCGGCTTTGCAGGCCGGCACTGTCGATGCGGCGATTAGCGGCATGACGATTACCGAAGAGCGTTTGCAGACGGTTGACTTTTCTCGGCCTTACATCAAAGCGGGCCTCGCCATCGCGGTCAAAGAAGAGAATGCCGAAGTCGCGACCCTCGATGACTTGCAGGATAAGAAAATCGCTGTGCAAATCGGCACCACGGGCGCTGAGCAAGCCGCTGAAATTCCCGGTGCCGAAATTAGTACCTTTGACTCAGCTCCTCTAGCTCTACAAGAACTGTCTAATGGCAATGTGGATGCTGTCATCAACGACGCTCCCGTGACCTTGGATGCGATCGCTTCGGGCAATATCGATGGCCTCAAAGTCGTGGGTGAGTTGCTGACCACTGAGTTTTATGGGATTGCATTGCCCAAAGGCTCAGAAAATCTTGAGCTCGTTAACGAGGCGCTGATGACCATGATGGAAGATGGCACCTACGCGGAAATCTATGAAAAGTGGTTTGGCGAAGCGCCCCCCGAACTGCCAGAATCCGCTTTCTAAGACTGCGCTGAGCTGTCTTCAGAAGACTTACGGCTGGTTTGGCAATTTAGTCCAAACCAGCTTTTTTGTGATTACCTACAGAGGTCCTTTGATCACCGGAAAGCGGCATGTAGAGGTCGGAATGCGGCGTGGTAATGCCCATCCATAGGGTTTTCACGATGTAGGATGCGCCGATCAACCTGCATCGTTGCAACTCTTATCTAGCCAGGCTTGTGTTTCTGCACTCTGATTTCTGCACTTTGCGATGGCTAGGCGGGCAATATGCGATCGCTCCACGAATCTCTTCCCTAGGTGGGCTGCTTGTGAGCCCTCAGCCGCCGTCGGTGACTTGCTAGTGAATAGGTTGGCAAGTGGGGCAATAGTAGTAACGACGACCGCCCGATCGCTCTTTAATGATCGGGGTGCCGCAGACATAACATCCCTGACCGTCACGACCAAAGACCCAGTGGCGATATTGCCGTCGCGGCCAACCCCGCTGTTTCAGGTCCAGGGCGATATCGAGGTCATTGGTAATGCCGTTGTGATGATACGACTGCTGCGGAATCGCCAGGGCGGCATCCGCAAAGCGGGCGAGCTGGTGGCGATCGCAATCCGTCGGTCGCCGGGTGGGGTGAATGCGGCTGACGAACAAAATCTCACTGCGCAGATAGTTGCCCACCCCACACAGAAACCCTTGGTCAAGCAACAGGGTCATAAAGCGGCGGCGATAAAAGGCTTTGGCTTGCACCCAGTCAAAGACCTGCTCGCGCGTAACGCTCGTATCTAGGATATCGGGACCAAGTTTTTGAATAAACGGATGGTGCGGCACCGCTGCTGCTGCCAACACCTCAATATCAGAAGCACTGTAGAGCAAGGCCGATTTGCGTTCGGTATGAATGGCAAAGCGCAATTGCCGATTGGTCTGCGGAAAGTTGTAGGCTTTGCGCACTATCCACTTGCCGTAGAGCTGGTTGTGACTATAGACACAAAGGTCGTTGTCAAAGTACGTCACGAGCGCTTTGCCGTGGGTCGCAATGTGAGTGACGATGCGCCCAGTGAGCTTTTCACCGTAGGGTTGCAGATGCTCAAAGGCAAAGAAAACTGCGGTCGTGGACTGACGGGCGATCGCTTTTTCCAACTTGTCCGCGGCTTGGCGAATTTCTGGCCCTTCCGGCATCCTGCACCACTATTCCACGTACATCACTGTAACGTTCTGAGCAGCGTTGTGCTGCTCAGGAAAAGAGACGCTCAGGCGCGATCGCCGCGCTGAACACACTCCATACAGATGTGAAACATGGACAGAATCAGGATGACCTCAATACCAATTTGCAGCGGCGTTGGCGCCGAGAGTAGCCCTGCCAGCACCATGGCTGCCCCCACCATCAGGCTCACGATCAAAACAGCTTCGTCATCAAAGAGCTTGAGCCCAGCCCAGAGAATGCTAAATCCCAAAATCCAAAAGATGAGATAGGTCATCCAGTTCGCCGAGATTCCAAATACGAGTGTACGTTCAGAGTAGTCTTGGGTATTTGTGCCCAACTTGATTGAGAAAATTAATCTTTGTTATTGATGATATCTCACGCAAATGGCCGCAGCCTTAGACGGTCAAGCAACTCAGATATTTCAAACAGTGTAGAGTCATCAATCTTATCCAGTAAGCTGAACAGTGTCCGAAGCTTTACGCACAGTCAGGTGGCTTCATCTGCGGGGTCGTTGAGTCGTTCGCCCTGGTCTCACCTTGCGGGAAAGCGGCGGCGATCGCCCCCTTTTCTCAAAAGCCTTCACATGGGGCCGACCCTCACTAATTGTTCGTTGTATCAACCGTCAAACTATGAAGATCGCGCTGAACTCGCAGGTGACCATGCTGGTCTTTGGCAGTGCTTGGCTGGGGATGTCAGTGGCCGCGCAGGCAAGCCCTATTACCCCAGACCCGAACGGGGCGACTCAGGTAACGCAGACGGGCGAGATTTTTAGCATCACAGGAGGCCATCTTTCTGGCGATGCTCAAACGTTATTTCACACGTTTACTGAGTTTGGACTGACCTCAGCACAGGCGGCCACGTTTTTGACCCAGCCTCATGTGCAATCTATTCTCGGATCGATCAACAGTGGTCAGGCTTCATACATTGACGGGCTGCTGCAAGTGACCGGCGGTGTCGCTGATCTTTATCTGATGAATCCGGCTGGGGTCTTATTGGGTCCTAATGTTCAGCTCGATCTCGCGGGTTCCTTTGCAGCGACAACTGCCAGCGGCGTCTTGTTTGATGAGCAGTTCTTCAATGTTCTCGGGCCCAATGACTACAGTCAGTTCGCGGGTACCCCGACGGGCTTTACCTTTGTCGGAGACAGTGGTGCGGTAGTGAGTGCGGCTGATTTGACGGTGCTGCCAGGGGAGGCCATTACCCTTATCGGTGGTCAGGTGATTGTCACCGGGACCCTGACAGCCCCTGGCGGTGAGATCACGATCGCGGCCATCCCCGACAGTAATTTGGTTCGCATTAGCCAGACAGACATGGCGCTCAGCCTAGAGTTGGCGGCCTTACCCGCAGATTCTGCTTCGTCCCTGCCCTTTGCACCGTTAACGCTGCCAGCACTTCTCACTGGCAATGACATTGCCGCTGCCACAGGCATTACAACGAATCCCGACGGGACGATCGCCCTGGTCAATACCGCCGTCGCGGACGTCGCGGGAACAGCGATCGCCACCGGGACGCTTGATGTCTCTGGCAATGCGGGCGGCGACATTACGGTGGTGGGAGATCGCGTCAGTTTGCTGGGTGCCACAGTCAACGCGTCCGGAGATGGCCAGGGCGGCAGCGTGCGCTTTGGTGGCGACGTTGCGGGCCAATCGACGCTGCCAGGGTCAACGCTAACCTATGTGGATGCAGACAGCGCGATCGCGGCTAATAGTCGGCTCACGGGCGACGGTGGCACGGTGATTCTCTGGTCTGATAACACCACCGCATTGCTGGGCGACATTTCTGCCCAGGGAGGCGCACAAAGCGGTGACGGTGGTTTTGTGGAAGTGTCGGGGGCGCGATCGCTGGTATTTGAAGGTGATGTCATCACTGCCGCCCCCTGGGGTAACGACGGCGAACTGCTATTAGACCCCACCGACATCATCATTCGCAACGGCATCGCTGATGGCGATGACAGCGATGGGCTAGTGGCGCTGCTCAGCGCATCTGACATTGCTGTTACCGATCCCATTCCCACCATCATCTTTGAATCGGAGTTAGAAGGCTTGGGAGGGGACACGGCTCTGACGCTGCGGGCCAGCAATAGCATCACCATTGAAGATCTGGTGGACAACGAACTGACATTTGCTGAACGTTCGCCCATCTTGTTGGGCGGAGTACCGATTGTGGATTCTCTGGCACCAGATCAAGTGCCTCCTGATCCGGCCCCCATTCGCTTTGAGTCCGGGGGCGCATTCACCATGAATCGCGGCGATACACTGTCGGCTCCGGGGCGCGACGTGTTGATTCTCGCTGGCGGAGCGGTCACGCTGGGAGATATCCGCACCTGGCGCGATGGCAACGATAATGCCAATGTTGCTCCCTCGGTTGAGACCGATGGCAACCTGACCGTCGTTGGTAGCACTATTCAGGCAGGTGACTTGAACGCTCTGCAACGGCAGATTCTTGACGTCGATGGCAGACAGCTGATTTCCGGAGCAGTAGGTTTGGGGGGCGGTAACGCTAGCCGCGTCTATTTGGAATCGACTGCAGGTGACATCACCGTGGACAGCATTCTCGCTGGGGCGGGCGGGCTTGTGGTCAATGCGGCCGAGACCTTTCGGGTCGAAGATTTCTTTCGCGTAGAAGCGGTATCAGAGCGAGATGCCAATGGCGCGGCGATCGCGTCTGATATTTTTGACTTGAGCATTTTTGTGGCCATTCCCCTACCGCGCGATGGTGCCGACAATCGCATCTTACCGGCGGCTGACCAGCCCTACTTTTTTCGCGGAATCAGGATTGATCCCAACACTACGGGAGCCATTGAGATCGCTTTTGATACTCAAAATGCTCGCCGGTTTGAAGCCCTGGACTTTTTTGTAGGGGCGGCGATCGCAGGCGACGGCGGCGTGGCACCCCCACCGGGCGAAAATGGCACCGTGGCCGGGCTGCTGTTTGCTGAACCCGATCGCACCATCGTCACGTTTTTAGAAAGTCAATTGTTTGAACCGACAAACGAAAGTGTCGATACGACTGGCCTGGATGAGTTGTCTGCAGAGGATGACGGCGCATCGTTGACTGACCAGATCGCGATCGACGACCAACTCTTAGAAATTTGCGAGGAAGAAAATACGGAAGATCCGCATGCAGACTGTCTAGAGTAGAGCAATAGGACTGACGCCAAAGCTCCCCTCAATTTCCTGACTCTGGGGATTGTTGCATCTGATTGGGGATGCAGGGGCCAAAATCAGATGCAACTGCGTCAGTTTTAATCAAGCGTTTAGCGCGCTCAGTGGAGGTTTCACGATGCTATCGACGCTATGGGCAGCGGCCTTACTCACGGCTGACAGCCCCACGAGCTTGATTGCTCAGCCCTTGCCGACGGCGATTGTGGCCCAGGTGCCCGCTGAGACGAGCCCCGAAACCGCCTTTCAAACGGGTATCGCAGCGTTTCAGGCCAATGATTATGCCGGGGCGATCGCGGCTTGGGAAACGGCGCTGACCGGTTTCCAAGCGGCTAACGATCAGACCCAAGTGACCCTGACGCTCAATGCATTGGCGGCCGCGACGCTCTCTCTCAGCCGCCACAGTGATGCGATCGCTTATGCCAGTGACAGTGCCGCGCTTGCCCAAACCATTAAGCGACCTGACCTGGAAGCCCAAGCCCTAGGCAATTTGGGGATTGCATATCAAGCCTCTGGCCAATTTGCCAAAGCTGTGGAAACCTATGAACGCGCGCTCACGCGTCTGGCCGATCAGGAGGCATCGGCGGCGATCGCTCAACTCTACGGCCTCTTAGGCAACGCCTACGAAGCTTTGGGCGACTATGACTCGGCGATCGCCGCTCAAGCAACCAGTATGAGCATGGCGGCCACCGTCAATGCTCCATCTTTAGCAGCCACTGCCCAGATGAATCTGGGGGGGCTCTACAGCCTGCAGGCAAACTATGACACTGCGATCACGTGGTACGAACGTGGCATTGCCTTGGCAACTGACTTGGGCTTTTTGGGGTCTGCGGCCTATGGCTTCAACAACCTGGGTGGCACGTATCAAAAGTTAGGCGATTATGACGCTGCGATTGCCCAATTTGAGCAGAGTCTGGTCTTAGCCGTAGAGACAGAAAATGACCAGTTGCAGGCCACTGTGCTCACCAACCTGGGCGTCGCGTTTGAAGATGTGGGTGATTTGGACACAGCGTTGCGCAGTCATCAAGCCAGCGTTGCGATCGCGCGGCGTCTTGAGGCCCCCCGTCTGCTGGCCGATGCCCTCAATAATCTGGCCCATACCCAGCTCGTCTCAGGGGCTTTAGACGAGGCTGAAACGGCTCTGCAAGAATCGGTGCAACTATTGGCAACTTTGCGACAGGGACTCGCCGATGCCGACAAAGTCAACGTGTTTGACAGTCAAATTTACACCTATAACCTACTGATGCAAGTGCAGGTGGCGCAGGGCAACTATGCGGCCGCCCTCGAAACCTCTGAAGCTGGTCGGGCTCGGGCTTTTATCGAGTCCTTTGCCACCGATGGCACGGTCTCCACCGAGCCCAACATTGAGCAACTGCGTCAGGTAGCACGCCAGTTAGACGCGACGATTGTGGAGTATGCGATCGTCCCCGAAGATGATTTCACCGTGCAGGGGCGACAACGTGGCACCGCCGGGCGAGTGTTTGTGTGGGTGGTCGCCCCCGACGGCACCCTGACGTTTGCAGAGATTTCCTTAGCCGGAGTCGATCTCAGCTTGAATGATCAGGTCCAGCAGAGCCGTTCTGCGATCGGGGCTGTGGGTCGCACGCGGGGCATTGGTGTCGTGCAGGCCGAAGGCACCCAGTCGACCGCTTACCTGAACGAATTGCATGAACGACTGATTGCGCCGATAGAAGCGGCTTTACCCAGTGATCCCGATGATTTGGTGGTATTAGTGCCCCACGAGTCATTGTTTTACTTGCCCTTTGCGGCCCTACAAGATGATGCCGGCCGCTATCTCATTGAACGACATACGTTGCTGACGACGCCGGCGATTCAACTACTGGAGTTCACACTAGCCCCCCCGGCTGATGCCGCTGAGCCCACGTCACTCGTGGTAGGTAACCCCACGATGCCAACTGTGCCAACGTTAGAAGGCGATTTACAATCCCTCCCCGGTGCCGAAGCCGAAGCCGAGGCGATCGCGCAACTCTGGCAAACTCAAGCCATCATCGGCAGCGATGCGACTGAGTCTAAAATCGTCTCCGAGATGCCTCAAGCTCAGGTCATTCACCTGGCGACCCACGGTCTGTTGGACTACGTCGACACCACCAACCGCATTCCGATTCCCGGTGCGATCGCCTTGGCCCCCTCTGAGACTGATGACGGCTTGCTGACCGCTCGCGAAATTGCTGACCTATCGCTGACTGCCCAGTTAGTGGTCTTGAGTGCCTGTGACACGGGTTTAGGTGAAGTCACGGGTGATGGTGTCGTGGGTTTATCGCGATCGCTATTGGTCGCTGGTGCCCAAAGCACGGTCGTCTCTCTCTGGGCCGTCCCCGATGAACCGACAGCCGCCTTGATGAAAGATTTCTATGCGGAATTGCGGCAAGGTGAAAACAAAGCCCAAGCCCTACGAAAAGCGATGTTGCAGACCCAGGAGAAATATCCCGACCCGATCAACTGGGCTGCCTTCGTCCTAGTTGGCAATCCTGCGCCGCTGTAAGAAAAAGGAAGGTAAGGGACTTAGAAGACTATTGTTAAAAGTTATAGCCGTGTGGAGCATGCTGCTCTCAAAACTGTTCAAAGGACTTGCTGGTTTAGCAAGAAGTGTGTGATGAGCAGCCAATCAAGCGATAATGTCAGTAAGATCATATGCACCATTAGTAATCTGAATTCGCCTGAATCAGTCTTATTGCTTCTCAAGTTATGAAGATCTGCCTACAACCCACACTTTTGCGCTGGGCGCGAGAACGCGCTGGGCTCAGTGTGGATGGGCTGTCTAAAAAAATGAGTGTCAAGCCAGAACGGGTCATAGGGTGGGAAAACAACGGAGAGTTGACATTCAAGCAAGCCCAAAAGTTGGCAAACGTCACTCATACACCTTTTGGCTACCTATATTTACCAGAACCGCCTCAAGAAACACTGGCTATTCCTGACTTCCGTACTCTCCGTAATGAGGAAATGCGTCAGCCTAGCTCTGACTTGATCGACATTCTGGATCAGGCTCAGCAGATACAGAGTTGGTTTCAGGATGAATTGATGGCCCGAGGCGCAGCCCCCTTACCCTTCGTGGGCAGCCTGTCTCAAGACACCCCGATTGAAGCCGCGGCCGAGCGCATCCGCGACGTGATCGATTTTGATGTCAGCCGTGATGCTCGGACCTGGGAGGACGCCCTAAAGCAGCAAACTGAGCAAATTGAAGCTAACGGGGTTTTAGTCATGCGCAACGGCGTTGTCGGCCTCAATAATCACCGTAAGCTCGCTGTCGATGAATTTCGGGGCTTTGCCCTGACTGATAACTACGCGCCCCTGATCTTCATCAATTCCAGTGACTCTAAAGGCGCTCAGATGTTCACGCTGGCCCATGAGTTGGTGCATATCTGGGTAGGTGTGTCTGGCGTTTCCAACTTCGAAAAAACATATGCTGGCCATGACGACGTGGAACGTTTCTGCAACCAAGTCGCTGCAGAATTGCTAGTCCCATCTGCCGAACTGAGGGCAGCATGGGCCGAAGCCGAGTCTCAAGAAGATTGGTTGCGATCTCTAACCCAGCGGTTCAAAGTCAGCACTTTAGTCGTCTTACGCCGATTGAATGACCGAGAATTGATTTCTGACAGCACTTTTCAGCAGCGCTATCAGGCCGAGCAGGAACGATTTCAAGCGTCTGCGAGTGAAAAAACAGGCGGCGGAGATTTCTACCGCACCCAAATTTCCCGGTTTAGCAATCAATTTCTGACGGCCTTGGTTGAGAGCACCTTAGAAGGACGCACTTCTTATCGAGATGCCCTTCGGCTGCTCAAACTGTCTAAGGTCGAAACCTTCAAGCAACTCGCTCAGGAACTTTCGGTCTCCATCTAGTCCGCCAATGGCCTACCTGCTCGACACCAACGTCTTCATTCAAGCCAAGAATGATTACTACGGCTTTGATTTGTGTCCAGGCTTTTGGACATGGCTAGAGCAACAAAATCAGGCGAGTACAGTGTTTAGCATTGTCCCTGTTCAAGGAGAGTTGACTCGTGGCGAGGATGACTTAGCAGATTGGGCCAGCGCACAAGGCAGCAACTTTTTCCTACCCTTCGATCAAGATGCCAGTCTAGCGATGGTTGAGGTCACTCAATGGGTGCAAGATGGCGATTATCGCGAAGACGCCAAGCGTGAGTTTTTATCAGTTGCTGATCCCTTGCTAGTCGCTTATGCCAAAGCTCATGAATATACAGTCGTGACCCATGAAGTTTTTAATCCTGGGCAACCAGGAAAGCGAAAGATCAAAATTCCAGCAGCTTGCCACGCTTTCGATGTTCCCTATATGCGAACGTTCGAGATGATGCGCAGAGAGGGGGCCGCATTTGTCTTGCCTTAACAGCCAGTATCAATTTGCGAACATTGATCGAACATACAACATGCAAGTTAGTTCGAGCCCAGGTGTCAAGTATTGGAAAGACTCACCAGCACACATCTTGGTTCAGTTAGCAGCAGACTGAGACATGCTGGGAGGAGAGGAGAGTATGTGGACTCTACCTTAATAGTGCTGCATCCCTTAGTCGCCAAGGATGATAATGTAGTGAGTTTCTTCAAGCTAACTTGCCAAGGAAGTCCTAGAGGGCATTTATTCCGAGTCCGATAGTTGCGGCATTCTGCCCACTCTTGCGAGGACATCAATGAAAGGCTTGACGTGACTAACTTGTGCGAAGTTTGCCCATCACCTCTCTTGCGGAGTGCCCCATGAAACAACTGGAACGGATTTTTGAAACCATCATTTGGAACTTTCGTTTCTTTGTCTTGGCACCCGTCATTTTTGGACTGTTGAGTGCTGTTCAGTTTTTTATTATTGGAACTTTAGATATCTGGGCTGGCTTTCGTCTCAGGTTTGATATCAATGATCCCGAAGGGGAAATCACCACTAGGATTATCTCGTATGTCATTGGTGGAATTGATTACTATCTCATCGGGATTGTGTTGTTAATTTTTAGCTTTGGCGTTTATGAGTTGTTCATCTCTAAAATTGATATTCGGTTTCAATATCCCGAACTCAACATTTTGCAAAGTGAGTCATTAGAAGAACTCAAGCGTAAACTTGTACAGGTGATTGTGGTAGCACTCATTGTGAGCTTATTCAAGCAAGCCCTGAACATGGAAGTAACAGAAGCCATCGATTTAATTTATATTGCACTGTCAATTTTGCTGATTTCTATCAGCAGTTATTTTTTACAACTGCAACAAACGCCGCTGAAGAAGCCGGATTCTTAGTTGTCTTAAGCGTGCTTTATCCACAGTGTCCACAGGTTGTGGCGCAATTATGGGGTCTGTCAGCTCAGTGATGATGCCCCGTGGGCTCAAGTGCAAAGAAATTGAGGTCACTGTGAGAACTGTCTGCCTGGCGATCGCACCGCTCCCTCGCTCGCTATTGTAGACGGGTAGACGAGAGCAACCCTGAGAACATTCATCTCTCGCCTTGTTGTTGGCATGTAGGCAAGCCTTGTGGAACCGTTTAGTTGGCCAACCCCATTGAAGCTGCAGAAGCAGTCGCGATCGCGCCTGTTTGGGGGACTGATTGCCTGTTCTCTGCTGGCTCATGGTCTGCTGTTAGGCTTGCCGTGGCCCGCCGTCGAGTTTAGTCAGGAGGCGATGGAGCCGCCGCCAGACCCTGAGTCAGTCATGGATGTCGCGATTTTGCCCTCTGAGACGCTGCCGCCTCCTACCAACGGGGAATCGACCCTAGCAGAACCCCCAGCTAACCCAGCCACCGAGGCACCGAGCTCAGCGGTAGCACCCTCTTCCGAATCTGACCCTATCGAGTCCACAGCGCCCCCGCCAGAACTGAACCCCAACACACCGCCAACTCCACCGGTGACTGAACCACCGTTATCTTCTAATTCTATCGATGGGCTACCTTCAGAGCCGGGTTCCGCTAATCTTTCGGAGACTAACCCGAGCACACCGCCGACGTTGCAAGAGCGATTACAAGATGTGACGGCCTATGAACACGATGGCACTAAAAACTTGGGTGACAATACCTTCATCATCGCGCAGGATTGGGCGGTGGCGGGGCAACCATTTCCTGACAAGGCTGATGTGATGCAGTTGCCCTATGAGCTTGGAGAGACCTGCTTAAATAATCCGCCCCTAAGAGGCACTTTGATGGTCGTGGTGGATGCCACTGGTCATTTTATGCGCGGTCCAGAGGTCATTAGTTCTACTGGGTATAGCATTCTAGATGAACAGGCCAAAGCTATGGTGCAGTCGCGCGAATACACATTTTCCAATCCCGATGAACCTCGGGCCTATTCAGTAGATATTGAAGTCTTGTACCCACACACATGCTCTTAAGGCACATCACCAATTCTGCAGGTCATCGGCAAATTGCTCTGCATGACTGGGCTTGGTAGTAATGTGATCAATGCCTGCGTTCACAACAGCCTTCCTGCAGCTTGAACCCACGCTGTTTATTTTGACAACTGTTGTCTGGTTGACGCTGGTAGCTGAGAAGGGCGACTACAATCAACACCGAAGCCTGACCCCGTGTGGTCGAGTGGTGGTTCTCATTAGTTGTGGCGATTGCATTTCACCCATCGTTCTCCTAACGCTTATTGTTGTGATGAAAGTTGCATTCTTCAGCACCAAGCCCTACGACCAAGTTTCCTTTAAGACCGCCAACGAAAGTCATGGCCATGAGCTAGTCTTTTTTGAACCGCGACTCACGCCCAAAACGGTAGCTCTTGCCGAGGCATGTCCCGTTGTCTGCGTATTTATCAATGATGAGTTAGATGCCGAGACGCTGCAGGCGATCGCCCAAACCGGCACTCAGGTCGTCGCCTTGCGCTGCGCCGGGTTTAATAATGTGGATCTCCAAGCCGCTGATGAGTTGGGCCTAACAGTGGTCAGAGTTCCGGCTTACTCGCCCTACGCGGTCGCAGAGCATGCGGTGGGCTTAATCTTGACTCTAAATCGCAAGCTGTACCGCGCTTATAATCGAGTCCGGGACGACAATTTTGAGCTGAATGGCCTGCTCGGATTCGACATTCACGGCAAGACTGTCGGTGTTGTCGGTACTGGCAAAATTGGGATGTGCTTTGCCAAAATCATGCACGGGTTTGGCGCTCAACTGCTAGCCTATGACGTCAACGAAAATCCCGAATGCCTGGATTTGGGAGTGCAGTATTTGCCATTGCATGAATTGCTGGCTCAGTCCGATATCATCTCTCTCCACTGTCCGTTATTGCCAGCCACTCATCACATGATTAACGCGGCCACCCTCGCCCAGACCAAACCAGGCGCTATGCTGGTCAATACCAGTCGCGGCGGCCTAGTGGATACACAGGCGGTGATCGATGCCCTGAAAAGTGGTCAACTGCGTTATTTCGGTGCGGATGTTTATGAAGAGGAGAAAGCCCTATTTTTCCAGGATCACTCTGATCGCATCATTCAAGATGACACCTTTCAACTGTTGCAGTCATTTCCCAATGTGGTGATCACAGCACATCAGGCTTTCTTTACCCACGAGGCGCTCAGCAACATTGCCGAAACTACGCTCTCGAACATTGATGATCTAGCGGCGGGGCGTTCGTGTCCCAACGTTGTTAAGTCTTAGAGTTGACAGGGCGATCGCATCTTCATCGCCTCTGGCCGTTGTCCTAGAGACTAGCAAGCCACTGGATCGAATCGCGCCCGAGGAACTTGACGCCCCGCTCTTTCTAAGCCTGATGTTTGAAAAGTCTGTCAGAGCCAAAGCTACTGTCTCACCCAGGCTAGCGCATCGGCAAAAGTCGGCACAGTTGTCTGAGACCAAGCAGATTTGAGTATCGGGAAGGAATCGGCCATGACAAAAGTGTTGTACTCAAACTACAGATCTGTAGAACTCCATGAGCATTTGAGCGGGGTCAAGACTTTAGGTCGACCACAAGAGCCTATCAACGTGAGCGCGCGCATAGCGGTTGACATGCGACATTGTCAGCTCAAATGTCTGCGATGTTAGAGGCTGACAATTTACACCGTTGTAGGCTGTCTGCACGACAACCACATATGCCTGAGGCGTTGCTGTTGTTGGAAACTCAAAATCTTCCACTAGAGCTTTGGCGCGATCGTCAAAGACGGCGTAGCCTGTGGAGCGTAATGGCTGAGGCTCACCCTGTATACTCCCATCGGCACTAACGACCATTCCCCATCGGGCTTCTGCCGGTTCGATGGGTAGGCAAATGTTGTTGGGATAGGCCACCCGTTCTGGAAAGTCCTCTAAGATATTTTCTTCTGGGAATGTCGCATTGGCTATGACCTCGTCTCTGACCATTGCATTGAGCCACTCGGCCTGATTCTTTCGCGCTTCGGACAGGGTTGTTGAAGTGGGGCCGATGTAGCTCTCTAAAACTTCAAAATAGTCGTCAGGCAAATTCGTCCCCATAGGCGGCCATTGACACCTCTCTTGGCCATAATCGACCCTAACTTGAACTGCGTAAGCCTTAGGAAGATCCGTACTCGGGTATTTATGCTGTTCCACTATGGCTTGGGCCGCCTCGTTGAACTGACGATATCCGGTCGATTGCAGAGTCATAATATCGCTGTTGACTGTGCCATCTGCCTCAACCAGCACAAGCAACTCAGCCGGATCAGGCGCACTGGGTAAACAAATCTTGGCTCCGTAGGGAATTAGTTCGAACTCTGCCAAGGGTTGAATCTCTAAGTCGGTGTAAGGGTCGCCCTGGTCTGTAAAACTGCTTAGCCAAAGCGATCTCCGCTCAGCAACTGCCTCTGGAGTCAGGGGATTAACGCCTCGGTAGGTTGCAAATAGATCAGCATAGCTAAGAAATTGTCGCCGCCCTTCTACAGCTCTTGAGGAAGGGACAGCGGGGGATGGGTTAGGATTGCTCAGCGGGGGGACGACTGGGGACGAGCTGGCACGACTACCCGTGGTAGAGGCATTCTGAAGAGAACGATTACGTTGGTTAGCGGTCGGTGTTGGGCTGGTCTCATTGCGACTTACAGCGCTGCGGTTACTGCCGTTACTAGACTGTAAACCGCCACTGGCGGCTCTTGCACTTACGCTACCTGAGGTTTGAGTCAAATTGCCGTTAGGAGTAGCAGCCCTGGCTGACTGATTTACCCTCTGACTTGTATTTGCCGCGCTCGATGGCTCAGGATTGCTCGTAGCTCGCTGAGATGTAGGTGGGGCAGTTTTGGTAACGGTAATCCCATCTTCCTCGGGGTCGGGCGGAGCCACCCACTCATCCTCCCCTGGTGCTGTAGGCACGAGTAAAATCATGCCGTGCAAACCTAATGAGAACAGCAGCACAAACGGTAAGAAATATCGCCTCAGCGATCGCTTAGCAGGGGAGGGAAAAGAGTTCATTGGCATAATTCGGGCGACAGGGAAGGCTTGCTAAAAAGGCAGCAACTATGGGAACAAGTCTCATCACGATTTAGGGTTGAGAGTGGCACTATTTCCTGATATGGAGTCCACACTGCTCAATACCTTTAACTAATAAGATGGTTTATCCTCGAGGATCGGCTGTCCAGAAAATCAAAATAATGCTGGCAGGAGGGTTGCCAGGACCGATCCTGAGTGTTGAGACAAATAACGTTGGCACCCCATTATCTTGAATCTCAAATAATTGTTCACCGCAATATCTGTCAGGGACTTCTATCAAGGTCTGATTTGTGAAGGTAAGCGGTAGGTCTTCTGTGACAACCAGACCATAATTTCGACGAAAAAATTTCAGTTGATTAGCTGGAGGGAGTAGTCGATAGCGATTAGGAGTAATTTCTGCAAAGAAACACTCTAAGTTCAGGCTTTGTAAATAGCCCAACTCCCAAATATTTTGAGGAAAGTCGGCAGTGCCATCAAATTCAACGTTAATGCCTCCAGTTTGTCCGAGTAAAGTTGACTGTCGAGCGGGGTCAAACTGAGCGCTGCCCTCGTTTTCTAAAGGATTATTCTCTTGGACTTTTTCCTCTTCTAACAATGGCTCGTCAATAGGGGTTTCTTCGAGTACAACAGGTTGATCTAAATCAGGTGGAATCAACTGGTCTTGAGCGGATGGCTCAGAGGTCAAAGGTTGATCAGGGGGGAGTTCTGCCGGTGGCTCTTCCAGCGCGGGCAGCTCACTAATACTCAAAATGTCAATGGCTTCCTCCTCAGGAGGCGTTTCTTCCTCGGTGACTTCTCGGTGAGGGATCGGCATGAATAAAAGAGCAACATGCAGTAGCAAGGACAACCCTATCAGGGGGAAAACAAACCATTGCCACTGCTTCTTACGGCGTAGTGAAGAAGCTTCAGTATTAGGAAGTATCAACGTTTTTAGACGGCCTAGCTCAGGTATGTTGGGTAGAAGCGCCACCCGTTCAACACGGTTAAGCAGTGGATGAGAAAGCATCCTCACAGGCAAAGAGCCGTCAAGGCAGCCCCAAGCCTAAAAATTTCTTGGGGCTGCCAATGACTCTCCCTAGACTTGTAAGAGCCAAGCTACCGAATATTCTCCGTCGAGAAGAGAGCAGCCTTCATCAAACAGACTCTGAATGAATGAATTGCAAGTAGGAAAGAAATCTAGAACACAAAACTGCTTAGAGCTGATCCAAGCCGGTGTTGTATTCTTCAACATCGACAGCAATGTAACCCACGTCTTCAAGCAAGTCGGTATCCCGAGCGGTCTCAAGGTAGTAGCGGACAAAAGACTCTACTTCAGGCCTTTCTAGAGCATCGGTACTGATGTAAATGAACAACGGGCGGGATAGTGGATAAGAACCATCTTTGCCAGTCTCAAAGCTTGCTGCTATACCTTCAACGGAAACACCGCTCAACTTATCTTGATTTTCCAGATAGTAAGCCAAGCCAAAGTAACCCAGGGCATTCTCATCACCGGAAACTCCGATAACTAGAATGTTGTCGTCTTCACTGGCAACATAGTCAGCGCGGCTAGCACCGGATTCGCCCACAACCTCTTCGGTGAAATAATCAAATGTACCGGAATCAGTTCCGGGACCATACAACTGAATCGGCGCATTGGGCCAAGCGGGGTTGACCTGGTTCCAACGGGTAATAGTGCCCTCAGCCTCAGGTGCCCACAGAGTGTTCAGTTCTTCAAAAGTGATATCGTCGAGCCATTCATTCCCAGGGTGAGCGACCAGAGCTAAAGCATCTAAGCCGACTAAGACTTCAATGTACTCAATCCCAGCAGCATCGCAGGCCTCGACTTCTGCCGGCTTGATCGGACGGGAAGCATTGGAGATGACCGTTTCGCCATTGCAGAACTTGCTGAAGCCGCCACCAGTGCCAGAAACACCAACTGCGATACTGACATCTGGATTGACTGCCATAAAGTCTTCAGCCACAGCCTCTGAAATTGGAAAAACAGTGCTGGAGCCATCGAGAACGATTGTCTCCTGAGCCTGAGCGGATGTGGAGATCGCTAGGCCAGCGGCAGTAGCTGCAACCACTGCACTCGCCATTGAAAAACGCTTAGCAGACATGATTTATTCACTCCGTGGGGTATCAGATATCACAAAGCCACATGTCAAGCTATCAGCTGAAGATTATTGAAATCTTTACTGGAACTCAAGGAAATATTGGGGGGAAGTTAAGCTTTGGTTAATCGCTGCTGTTAAGGGTGGGGGCCACTGAAAGGGAGGACACGGTGTACGAAGCCCTGACAATGCGATTTTAGGAACACCATTGAACCGCCGTTCACTTACAGTCAAAATGCAAGCATGACGCTCTCTTTTGAGGTTGAGTGTTCCGGATGCTAAAACTTCATGGCTTCTGATGGTGACCACTGATGGTCGCAAGCTGCCATAGAGCAAGTCCCCTCCCGCTTTATGGCAGAACAGACTAATTCACAACAACTCTTCTGATATTTCGCCGCTCATTCCTTAGCTCGACTCGATAATCACAAGACTGTTTGGCCACGAGTGAGAATCCCGGATAGGGATGGGCAAAAGGACTATGCATTGGAACTGACCTCAGCGACGGCGGTTTGGTCCCAAACCGGGATGCCCACTATGCCGGTTTGATGGGTGTTAAGACGAGACCCCGAGAACCGGTTTGACCCACAAGTGCGGCTGAGTCCTGACCTCACAGCTCGGCCAGAAGACATTCTTCATCAGCCAGAAGATATTCTTCAGTGGTTTCGGTACCGCTGGCAAGTCGAGGTCACCTTTGCAGAAGTCCAGGCACACCTGGGTGTGGAAACGCAGCGCCCATGGTCAGCTAAAGCTATCCTGCGCACGACCCCCGTATTCCTCACGCTATGTTCAATCGTGACCGTCTTC
Source organism: Cyanobacteria bacterium P01_F01_bin.56 (assembly GCA_039185935.1). GTDB lineage: Bacteria > Cyanobacteriota > Cyanobacteriia > Phormidesmidales > Phormidesmidaceae > Halomicronema. Next base: position 129,538 of record JBCDAJ010000001.1, read on the forward strand.
GCCCACGAGGATCATCAGCCAAAGTAAGCTTCCTTCTCGATCCCCTAATCTGCTTGGTTCCAGACAACTGTGCCGACCTTTGCCGATGCGCTAGCCTGGGTGAGACAGTAGCTTTGGCTCCGACAGACTTTTCAAACATCAGACTTAGAGGGAGCGGTGCGTCAAGTTCCTCGGGCGCGATTCGATACTTGGTTGACCTGACTTTGCTAAGCAGCCTGATGGATAAAGTCGAGCAAGGGGTGGGATCAACGCCTGCAACCAGCATGGCAAGGTGTCTATCAGCCAGGCAAAGCGAGCGAGCGCTGCCCCGACCCTGGCTGAAATTGCCCTGCGACCAAACCAGGGATCGCTGATGCTAGCTTCCAGTGGGGGCAAAATTTTGCCTCGCCTCGCTTGGACATGGATCGCTTGGACATGGATAAAGAGTTGTCCAAATAGCCTCTGAACATGAATAAGAACTGCCTCAAAGACAGAACAGTCTTCAAGCTATCTGGATGACTTTTTCTGCCTGATAATTGTCGTGAAATGTCCTCATTAACCATGTTTGAAAATTTCTTTCTCAACAAGAGAATCATTAAGAAAACCCTAATTTTTGAAAACTGTTTTACTCGACCGATGAATAGAAGTCGAGCAGAATAACAACAGCTCAAGCCGCATTAGCCTGATGGATTGTGACGGCCTGGGTTCTACAGGCAGGTGGTATCAGTCTGCTTAAACTAGCGTGCAAAACCTGCTTTCCATAAGCCTTATAGGCTTCAATGTTAAGTGAAGCAGCGGTGCAATAGGATGGCTAGATAAAACGCCAGTTCTTTCAATAGGGATTAGGTAAAGTCGCTATATTTAATAAAACATTAATCATTGCGATGCCAAATAATACGTGTCATTATGCCTGCAAAATTGAGTTCAACAAATCATCTACTTTATAGATGGTTAAAAGCACTTTTCAAAATGTCATGCTCATAACCAAAGCTTAGACACTTTCGGTTAGCGTTTTGATTGATGATCGGCAGTGCGATCGCACATCCAAATTCCTTTGAACACCAATTGTATTGGAGTTAGCACAATGGTAATGGCGTCTCCTTCGCAGACCAAGCCCCTTTCCGATGAAGAACTGAGGAAAATCGATGCCTATTGGCGAGCCTGCCACTATCTCGCCGTGGGCATGATTTATCTACGCGATAATCCCTTGTTGAAGGAGCCTCTGAAACCTGAGCATGTGAAGCATCGGCTGCTCGGTCACTGGGGCGCATCTCCCGCCTTGAGTTTTACTTACATCCACTGCAACCGCTTGATCAAGCAATACGACCTCGACATGATCTTTATGGCGGGGCCAGGGCATGGCGCGCCTGGCGTGCTGGGTCCCGTCTATCTAGAAAAAACTTATTCCGAGATTTATCCCGATAAGAGCACCGATGAACTCGGCATGGGTAAGTTCTTTAAGCAATTTTCGTTCCCAGGCCACATTGGCAGCCACGTGACTCCAGAAACGCCCGGTTCCATTCACGAAGGCGGCGAGCTGGGGTATAGCGTATCTCACGCTTATGGCAGCGTCCTGGATAATCCTGATCTGATTACTTGCTGCGTAGTCGGCGACGGCGAATCAGAAACGGGACCCCTGGCCACCGCCTGGCACTCCAACAAGTTCATCAATCCGATTCGAGATGGGGCCGTGCTCCCCGTACTCAACCTGAATGGCTATAAGATTGCTAACCCGACCATCTTGGCGCGCATTTCCCACGAAGAGCTAGAGTTCCTCTTCCGGGGGTACGGCTATACTCCCTACTTTGTGGAAGGCAGCAATCCAGCAGAGATGCACCAGAAAATGGCTGCCACTATGGAAATGTGCATCAACGAGATTCGGGGCATCCAGCAAGAGTGTCGCAATAGCGGTAATCCCATTCGCCCGCGCTGGCCCCTAATTATCTTGCGGACCCCGAAGGGTTGGACGGGGCCTCAAGAAGTCGATGGCCACAAAGTTGAAGACTTTTGGCGAGCTCACCAGGTGCCCATGGGGGGCATGCACAGCAACCCCGAGCATCTCCGTCGGCTCGAAGAGTGGATGCAGAGCTACCGTCCCGAAGAACTGTTTGATGAAAACGGCACTCTGATCCCCGAACTGCAGGAATTGTCTCCGGTGGGTAATCGCCGGATGAGCGCTAATCCTCAAGCGAATGGTGGCTTGCTGCGACGGGAACTGAGCATGCCTGATTTTCGCCAGTATGCGATCGCTGTCCCCGAGCCCGGCACGGTGGAATTTGAGAATACCAAGGTGCTTGGCTTCCTGATGCGCGACATCATGCGCGACAACCCCAACAACTTCCGTCTTATGGGGCCGGATGAAACCGCCTCTAACCGGTTGCAGGCCGTATATGAAGTCACCAAAAAGGTCTGGATGGCCGACTTATACGAAGAAGATTTGGACGGTAGCGAGTTGTCGCGAGATGGCCGGGTGATGGAAATGCTATCAGAGCACACCCTGCAAGGCTGGCTAGAGGGCTACCTCCTCACTGGGCGGCATGGCCTCTTCCACACCTACGAGGCGTTCGCTCACGTCGTGGATTCCATGTTTAACCAGCATGCCAAGTGGCTGGATATCTGTAAGAATCATGTGCCTTGGCGGCGCTCGGTGTCTTCCTTGAATATCTTGCTCTCGTCTCTGGTGTGGCGGCAAGATCACAATGGCTTTAGCCACCAAGATCCGGGTTATGTTGACTTGGTCACCAACAAGAGTCCTGACGTGGTGCGGCTCTATTTTCCCCCTGATGCCAACTGCTTGCTCTCAGTGGCCGATCACTGTTTCCGCAGTGTGGACTACATCAACGTGATTGTGTCTGACAAGCAAAAGCACCTGCAGTTTTTGCCGATGGATAAGGCTGTTGAGCACTGCACTAAAGGCATCGGCATTTGGGATTGGGCAAGCAATGACGATTGCGGCAATGAGCCCGACATCCCCGATGTGGTGATGGCCTCCTGCGGCGATATTCCCACGATGGAGTCTCTGGCGGCCACTGCCATCCTGCGAGAAGAGTTTCCCTACCTGAAGGTGCGGTTTGTAAATGTTGTAGACCTCTTCAAGCTGGTATCTTCAGGGGAGCATCCCCACGGTATGAGTGATTGGGACTTTAATTCCCTATTTACCACTGACAAGCCTGTCATCTTCAACTTCCATGGTTATCCCTGGCTGATTCACAAGTTGGTCTATCGCCGCGCTAACCAAGAGCGCATTCATGTGCGGGGTTATAAGGAAGAAGGCAATATCAATACGCCTTTAGAGTTGGCCATTCGTAATCAGATTGACCGCTTTAACCTCGTAATTGACGTCATCGATCGCGTTCCCAAGCTGGGCTCAGCCGCTGCTCATGTCAAAGAACGCATGAAGAATAAGATCATCGAATGTCTCAACTATGCCTTTGAGGAAGGTAAGGACATCGATGAAGTGGTGGGTTGGACTTGGCCCTACAAGGGCAACGATTTCTGTCAGTAAGTCCGGTTCTTGATGACTAGTTGGGACACGAGCGCTCGTGTCCCCATCCTTTCTCTAACAGTAATTCCTAAAATTCCCTGATACAGGAGCAGTAAACCTTATGAGCACTGCAATCACCACGGTGCATGCGCGCGAGATTTTAGACTCTCGCGGTAACCCCACCGTTGAAGTGGATGTCACTTTGGCCGATGGCAGTCTGGGCCGGGCGGCGGTGCCTTCGGGGGCTTCGACGGGAATCCGAGAGGCCAACGAACTGCGTGATGGCGATCCTCAGCGCTATGGCGGTAAGGGTGTGCTCAAAGCGGTGGCGAATGTGAACGGGGCGATCGCCTCAGCTCTCGTTGAGATGGATGCCACGGATCAGGCAGGTGTCGATGCCAAAATGCTGGCCTTGGATGGGACTGAAAACAAAGCGAAGTTCGGCGCTAACGCCATTTTGGGCGTTTCAATGGCGGTGGCGCGGGCGGCAGCATGGTCCCAAAAGCAACCGTTATATGCTTACCTGAGTGATGGCAACGCGACCTTGTTGCCGGTGCCCTGTTTCAACATTATTAATGGTGGGGCTCATGCCGACAGTACGGTGGACTTTCAAGAGTTCATGATTTCTCCAGTGGGGGCATCGACCTTTTCAGAAGCGCTGCAGATGGGGGCAGAGGTGTACCACGCGCTGAAGTCCACATTAAAGAAAAAAGGCTACAGCACTGGGGTGGGTGATGAAGGTGGCTTTGCCCCCGACCTGAAGTCCAATGTAGAAGCCATCGAGGTGATTTTGGCGGGCATTGAAGCTGCTGGCCTAAAACCTGGGGAGCAGGTAGCGATTTCTCTTGATCCGGCGACCAGCGAACTGTATCAAGCGGATGGTACGTATCTGTTCAAAAAATCTGACCAGAGTCAGAAGACCGCTGCAGAAATGGTGGATCTGTGGGAAAGCTGGCTCAATCAATATCCCATCATTTCTTTGGAAGACGGCCTCGGTGAAGAAGACTGGACTGGTTGGCAGTTGTTGACTCAGCGGTTGGGCGATCGCCTGCAGCTCGTCGGTGACGATGCCTTTGTGACCAACCCCAAGATTATTCAGCAGGCGATCGATGATAAAGTCGGCAATTCTACGTTGATTAAGGTGAATCAAATTGGTTCCGTCACCGAGACCTTAGAGGCAATCAAGCTATCGCACACCCACGGTTACACCTGCATGGTGAGCCACCGCTCTGGAGAAACACCCGACGATTTTATTGCCGATTTGGTCGTGGCGCTGGCCACCGGTCAAATCAAGTCCGGCGCACCCTGTCGTGGTGAGCGCTTAGCAAAATATAACCAGCTCCTGCGCATTGAGGAAGCACTCGGCGATCAAGCCCGTTATGCTGGGCTTGCTGCTTTCAAAGGCAAGCAATTAGTGGCCTAGCCTGAGCCCAGGGAGCAAAGACCCATCCACAGCCAGGGCACGGCTGATCCGGCGCTGATACCCAAGAGAGAATTGCACCAGAGGTTTGTTCATGAATGCCATTGAACTTTGGCAACGCTACGAAGAATGGCTCTACTACCACACCGGTTTAGACCTATACGTCGACATTAGTCGCATGGGCTTTGATGACGCTTTTGTCGAGCGCCTCAAACCGAAATTTGAGCAAGCTTTTCAGGATATGGCGGCGCTTGAGGGGGGCGCGATCGCCAATCCCGACGAAAATCGCATGGTGGGCCACTATTGGTTGCGTGATCCCGACTTAGCGCCGACCAGTTTTGGCCAGGAAGTGACCACCGTCCTCAACGACATTGAAGATTTCGTCAAAGGCGTTCATGCAGGCACGATCAAGCCGGCGGAAGCAGACAAGTTCACCAACATTCTCTCGGTGGGGATCGGCGGCTCGGCCCTCGGTCCCGAGTTTGTCTCAGAAGCCCTCGCCCCCATCAACCCCATGATGAATATCTACTTCATGGACAATACGGATCCCGCTGGACTGGATCTGGTGCTCAATCGGTTGGGTGATGATCTCAAAAGTACCCTCGTGCTGATCACCAGCAAATCGGGCGGCACCCCAGAAACCCGCAATGGCATGTTAGAGGTCAAGCACCGCTTTGAAGAACTGGGGCTGGACTTTCCCTCTCACGCCGTCGCGATCACGATGATCGGCAGCAAAATGGATGAGCTGGAGCGCATGGAAGGCTGGCTCGCTGAATTTCCCATGTTTGACTGGGTGGGCGGACGAACGTCAGAAATGTCAGCGGTGGGGTTATTATCAGCCTCCCTGCTAGGCATCGATATTCGTTCCATGTTGGCCGGTGCTAAAGAAATGGATGCCGCCACTCGCGTGCCCGACTTGAAAGGCAATCCGGCCGCCTTGTTGGCTTTGTCTTGGTACTACGCGGGCAACGGCAAGGGCGCAAAAGACATGGTAATGCTGCCCTATAAAGACAGTCTGCTACTGTTCTCTCGTTACTTGCAGCAGTTGGTCATGGAGTCGTTAGGTAAGGAAACAGACCTCGACGGCAACGTGGTTCATCAGGGCATTGCGGTCTATGGCAATAAGGGATCGACCGATCAGCATGCCTATGTGCAGCAATTGCGAGAAGGCGTGCCCAACTTTTTTGCCACGTTTATTGAAGTGCTGAAGGACCGGGATGGCAAATCTATTGAAGTGGAAGCAGACGCCACCTCTGGAGACTTCTTGAACGGCTTTTTGCAGGGCACCCGCGCCGCGCTGTATGACAATCAGCGCGAGTCCATCACCATCACGATCAATGCCGTGACGCCGGAAATTGTCGGCGCTTTGATTGCGCTGTATGAACGGGCCGTGGGGCTATATGCCTCGTTAGTGAATATCAATGCTTACCACCAACCCGGTGTCGAAGCGGGCAAAAAAGCCGCCGCTTCCATTCTAGATTTGCAGCGTCAAGTCTTACAGGTGGTGCGTTCAGTGGCCCAGCCGCTGCCTTTGGCGACCGTGGCCGAAAAGGCGGGAGCCGCTGATCAAATCGAAGCGGTTTATAAAATTCTGCGACATCTCGCGGCCAATGACCGCGGCATCACCCTTGAGGGCGATCGCCGCGAGCCTTCAACCCTCTTGATCTCAAGCCAGTCAATATGACCCAAGTCTTAAATTTTGAACGTTGATTTCGGGCCTTACTTAAAACCTGAGGCTTAATGCACTTAACGACTTTGACAGAACACATTCGAGGAATCACTTTATGGTTGCTGCTGACCCCTTAGCGAATTGTCCGATTACGATTGAAGACGATCGCACCGGCCTGAGCGTAGAAACCCTACGGCGGGCCCTCGCCGATCACCTGTATTTCATTCAGGGCAAACTGCCAGAATACGCCTCCCTCAACGACTTTTACTTGTCGCTAGCCTTCGTGGTGCGCGATCGCCTGATGCCTCGCTGGCTGTATTCCAAGAAAAACTACCTGAAGCCTGAAACTCGCATCGTTTCTTACCTGTCCGCCGAATTCTTGCTCGGTCCCCATCTGGAAAACAACCTGATCAATCTGGGCATTCAGGATGTGGTGAAGCAGGCTGTCGAGTCTTCCAACCTCAACTACGAGGCCCTCGTTCAGCAGGAAGAAGAACCGGGTTTAGGCAACGGTGGTCTGGGTCGTCTAGCCGCTTGCTACATGGACTCCCTGTCGAGCTTAGAAATTCCAGCTTTGGGCTACGGTATTCGCTATGAGTACGGCATCTTTGATCAAGACATCCGCGATGGCTGGCAAGTCGAAAAAACGGACAAGTGGCTACAGTTTGGCAACCCTTGGGAAATTCCTCGGCCCAGTTTTGCGGTCACGGTGAAATTTGGGGGCCATACGGAACCCTACGTCGACAACGACGGCCAATATCGCGTGCGCTGGGTGCCCGATCAAGTTGTTAAGGGCATTCCCCACGACACGCCGATTTCTGGGTATCAGGTCAATACTGTCAACACGCTGCGACTGTGGAAATCTGAGGCCCCTGAGTCCTTTGACTTCCAGATCTTCAATGTCGGCGACTACTACGGCGCTGTTGATCAAAAGATCGTGTCTGAAAACATCAGCAAGGTGCTGTACCCCAATGACGAACAGGTACAGGGTAAAGAGCTGCGCTTAATGCAGCAGTTCTTCTTCGTGTCCTGCGCATTGCAAGACATGATTCGCATTCACCTCACCAGCGGTCGGCGGCTCGATACCTTCCACGAAAAGTTTGCGGTGCAGTTAAACGATACGCATCCCGCCGTTGGTGTTGCGGAACTCATGCGCCTGCTGATCGACGAACACTATATGCAGTGGGAGTCGGCTTGGGAGGTTACCCGGCGTACGTTTGCCTTTACTAATCACACCCTACTGCCCGAAGCGCTCGAAAAATGGTCCGTCGATCTCTTTGGCCGCATTTTGCCCCGCCATCTAGAAATCATTTATGAAATCAATCGGCGCTTTTTAGATCAGGTGCGGCTGCGGTTTATGGGTGATGAAGAGCGTATCAGCCAGCTTTCTCTGATTGATGAGAGTGGCGGTCGTTCTGTACGGATGGCCAATCTGGCCTGCGTCGGCAGCTACTCGATCAATGGCGTCGCCGCCCTGCATACCGAATTGGTAAAGACCACCATTCTTAAAGACTTCTACGATCTCTCGCCAGAGAAGTTCAACAACAAGACGAATGGCGTCACCCCCCGTCGCTGGATGGTGCAGAGCAACCCTCGCCTAGTTAACCTGATCACCAGCAAAATCGGAGACGGTTGGATTAAGAATCTGTACGAATTACAAGGGCTGGAAAAGTTCGCCGATGATGGCGGTTTTCGTCATGAATGGCGGCAGATCAAACTCGCCATCAAGCGGGATCTGGCTAGCCATATTCGGACGCGCACGGGGATTGTGGTCAATCCCGAATCGATGTTTGATGTGCAGGTCAAGCGCATCCACGAATATAAGCGCCAGCACCTCAACGTGCTGCATATCATTACGCTCTACAACCGGCTCAAGGCCAACCCCAATGCCGACATTACGCCCCGCACCTTTATTTTTGGCGGCAAAGCGGCTCCGGGGTACGCAATGGCGAAGCTGATGATCAAATTCATCACTTCAGTCGGTGACGTAGTCAACCATGACCCGGATGTGCGCGATCGCCTCAAGGTCGTTTTCCTCCCGGATTACAACGTGACCTTTGGGCAGCGAGTGTATCCTGCGGCAGAGCTCTCAGAGCAGATTTCCACAGCCGGTAAAGAGGCCTCGGGCACCGGCAATATGAAGTTTTCGATGAACGGGGCGCTGACCATCGGGACCTTAGACGGTGCCAATGTCGAGATTCGCGATGAAGTCGGTCACGAAAACTTCTTCCTCTTTGGTCTCAAAACCGATGAAGTGGCCGAGCTTAAAGCTCAGGGATACAATCCACGGGATTACTACAAAGAGAACGAAACCCTCAAGGGAGTGATTGATCTCGTGGCGGCGGGTCATTTTTCCCACGGTGAGCAAGAACTCTTCCGCCCACTGCTAGATAACTTGTTGCACCACGATCCGTTCTTGCTGCTGGCCGATTATCAGTCTTATATCGACTGTCAAGATCAGGTGGGCGAAGCTTACCGCAACCAAGACAACTGGACTCGCATGTCTATCTTGAACGCGGCTCGGACGGGTAAATTTTCGAGCGATCGCTCTATTCGTGACTACTGTGAGGATATCTGGCAGGTGCAGCCCTTACCCGTAGTTGTCCCTGAGTATGAGCAATCAAACGCCGCGCTAACGGTGTAAGCGACTACGACTGCAGCAGCACTTGAATCAGCGGGCTAGAAAACCTCTAGTCCGCTTCTTAATGAGCTGAATTTGGCATTCAGATTCACAAGGCGTTGGTTATGCGTCCGAACGAAGTGAAACGAGCTATTGCGACACAGAAAGCAGGCTCAAGACAAATATCAGCCTCGTAGAGGATGTCGCTATGTCGTCTTGGCAGCATGTGCCATGCAGTTGAAGCATGCCCAGTAGTCACCATTATTCTCTGGCAAGTCCCTAAAGCGACCTCAAAGCTGTGCCAGAGACCTGCAGCGCTTTTGTCAGGGCGCATCGATGAGTCACCAGAAGTTTTTTCAGCGCTGACGGTAGTGCTACGTTGGCACTAACTCACCCGGACGGAGTTTTGACCACTTGCCCATTTCTCGCATAAAGCTATCGCAGCCAACAACATCCCATTCCATCTCAATGATTTCACCATCTTGGCGGATATTAACATTGATGGTGGGGTTGTCCGCCTCAAAGTTAGGTGCTTCTGTCAGGTGAGGCTGCTGGTGTTGAGCTTCGACCGCGTTGTAAGTAGAACAGCGATCAACGTAATGACAATTCACACAAATGCACATTGGATCTTTTCCGAAGAAACGGCCTACTGTGGAACAAGAGAGTGCTAAGTTTTTGCTAATCTAGCGCAAGTTGTTGCTCGACTGCTGCCAGAGTGGGGGGCAATGTTGCAAAATGAAAAGCTGTGTTTTCATTGCTCGTTAACCTTTCGGTAGAGCAGACTGTTGTTTATCTATTCTCCCTCATTGCAAGCTGTTTCTCTTGACCAATCTCCCTTTGCTGCCGCTGCGCTGTCCGTGAGCTCTGTATTATCGCCTCAGACTTGGCCTTTTGAGCTGTCCCTACTGCCGAAATCGGCGCACTTGGTGGGCGGTAGCGTGCGCGATGCACTATTGGGGCGCAAGGCTGATTATCTAGATTTAGATTTTGTGGTGCCGAGCCAAGCTATAGAAACGGCCCGGGCGATCGCACGTCGCTATGACGTTGGTTTTGTGGTGCTAGACCCCCGCAACCAGATTGCCCGAGTCGTGTTTGAACATGCGACGGTGGATTTTGCCCAGCAGGTCGGTCATAGTTTAGAAGCCGATTTGCACCGACGTGATTTTACCGTCAACGCGATCGCCTATCACCCCCATACCGAGCAGGTATTTGATCCCCTTGGCGGCTGTGCCGACCTAGAGGAGCGTGTTCTGCGCATGATTGCAGCCGATAACCTCGCTGATGATCCGCTACGGTTGCTGCGAGCATATCGCCAGGCAGCCCAGTTAAATTTCACCCTGGATGAGCCGACCCGTTCCACTATCCACCAGCTTGCGCCGCTGTTGGGCAAAGTGGCGGCAGAGCGCGTGCGAGGCGAACTGGATAGCCTGCTGAGCAAACCCGAGGGCACGCCGTTGATGAAGCTAGCGTGGGCCGATGGCGTGCTCTGTACGTGGCTGCCCAATCTGTGTATGGCGCAAATCGGTCAATTAGTGGCGGTGGATGCCGCAGCGGTACAATTGCAGGAGTATCATCCCGCGTTTGGTGGGCTGCTCCGAGGGTGGATTAAAGAGCAGACGCCCCCAGGCTTTCATCGGAGTTGGTTTAAGGCCGCGAAACTGAGTCGCATACTATCGCCAGACGGTGCGATCGCGGAAGCCGAACTGACCCGCTTTAAATACAGCCGGGCAGAGCAGCAGGCTGTTTTGGCTATCTTGCGGGGGTGGGAACCGCTACAGGCGATCGCCCAGGGCAACAACTCACGCCGACAGCAGTATGTCCTATTCAAAATCGTGGGCAACAGCTTTATCGCTCTAGCGTTGGTGGCATTGGCGGAAGGGATTCCGTTCAATCAATTGACCGAGCTGATTGAGCGGTTCCTCGACCCCACCGATCCAGTGGCACATCCCCATGCCTTGGTCAGCGGGCGAGACTTGATTCAGCAATTAGGACTCCGACCAGGCCCTCATATTGGTCAGCTATTAAGTGAGGCTGAGATGGCCCACGCCGAAGGCAAAATTACGACGCCGTCAGAAGCCCTAGACTGGCTGACTCGCAAAGTTAATACGCGGTTGGATTAGCCGGCTCCATCAGCAAAATGGTTGTGCCTGTGGGCGTTTGGCTAGCGTAGAAATCAGCATTGTCTGGTGATCGCTCACGCAGTCACCAGACGATGCTAAAACTCAACCGGTGTACGAGTCGGGACCTTATTTTGCACAGACGGCCTGACACCATTCGGATTTTCGAGGTCGTCCTCATCCACAATCAAGGTATCTTCACGCATTTGTGCTGCTGTAATCGGAATGTCGGCCCCGTTGATTACTCCGCCCAAGACCCGAATATCTTCTTTCTCTTCGAGCTCTTCTAATAGCTCTTTGATAGTGGGTTTCTTCGTCACTCCTGGACGCGCTACGATCACCATACCGTCGGTTCTCGGCTCTAGTAAGACAACATCGTTGCTCCCAGTGAAATGCGGTGCATCCAAAATCACAAAATCAAACCGGGCTTCTGCGTCCTTTAGGAAGCGTTTCATCTCGCCAGAGTCAAAGATAGCCGTGGGGTTGCGCTGTGGTCCGACTCCCGGTGTGATCGACAGGTTCGCGACACCAGGCACCATTCTAATGGGGTCTGAGAGTCGACCACTGTAATACTGCAAAGGTTCCGTAATCGCTTCTTCATCTGGCTGGACACCCAGGCGTAGGCACTGAGGCGGATTCCTAAAGTCCATCTCGATAATCAAAGTGCGACGACCGGCCCGAGCCGTGGCCATCCCTAAGTTATAGGCGGTAGTGGTCTTGCCCTCGTGGAAAACGGGACTCGTAACCAAGACCGTTTTCGGCATCTGACCGTCGTTAATGGCTAGGCCAGACATTTGCAAGTTACTCCGCAGCCGTTCATAAATCTCACTGCAGGGATGGTTCAGGTCGGTAATAAAGAGGGGTTCTCCCTTCGCAGGCTGGAGCTCAGGAATCACACCCAGCAAGGGAATATCTTGATCTTCGAAGAGCTTGTCCAAATCCTCGAAGATGCGAATCGTTGGATCGAGCATATCGAGTAAAAAGACGAGACCGCCGCCAATCCCCAGGCCGACGATTCCACCAAGCAATAACACCATGACTGGCGATGTCGCTTCTACAGGAATCAATTCTGTAGAGGGCGGGCTGGCAACTGAAAGACTACTCACGGTTTCTGCTTCAGCCGCTTGAGCATCAATCCGCTTGGCCTGTACTTGGTCATACAAAGCTTTTTTAAGGGCGACCTGCTGAGCTAAGCGATCGCGCTCTAGCTGTTTGTTAGGGAGCCGCGTGTAGGCAGTTCGCAATTGCTGTTCGGATTGTCCTAACAGTTGCTGCTGGGTAATTAACGCATCTCTTTGTCTATCTAAATCAACTAGCTGATTAGCCAGGGCGGCGCGAGCTGGGTCAAGATTACTGTTTTGACGCACGACGTCGGCACTTGGAAGAGCCGGTAATCGCCCGCCACCAATAACTTCTACAGCTCGCTCTTGCAGCAGCTCATTATAAGTTTCAAGGCTATTTTGCAGTTCAACCATAGTGGGGTGAGCAGCCCGCAAATCATTGGCGAGAGTTTTGATTTGTGACTCTGCCTGATAAATACTGGCTCGCAGACTTTGGATAATCGGGTCGGCACTGAGGGCGGATGAGGCATAGGCCGCCTCTGGCGATAAACCCAGCTGAGCTTGTAAGCTTCGCATCTGTGCTTCAATGCCCGCTAGAGTAATGAGATTCTGCCGCCGCTGCTGTTGGCTAGAAGAAATTTCCCCCAGCAAGCTGCCATCCAAAGCGGCTTGAATAGCGGGTCCTTCGAGGCGATCGTAAGCTTCGAGAGTTTGTTCGGCTTCTCGCAGTTCGGCTTCGATCGCCGGCAGCCGCTCCTCTAGTGCCCGAATAATCGTGCCTAATCGCGCTCGGTTGGTCACTCGACTCAGCTCGACCATGCCCTGAAACAAGACCGATAGCACCGCTTCAGCTTCTTCGGGATTTTGTGATTGATAGGTAACATTCACACTCTGGAGAATATTGCCGCCGTCATCTCCCCCGCCAGTATTAATCTTGATGTTAGTGCGGCTACGGATTTGTTGGGGGGTAATCTCAAGGCCACCATTATTCAGTTGCTCAGCCACTCGAGTCAGCAAGATATCGGCCAGCAAAAAGTCTTGAGTAATGATGCCTTGCCCCTGTTGCTGCAGCTCGACTCCCGTCGCCGTAAATGAAACGACAGGAGTATTTTGTACCAAGACGCCATTGGTGCGGTATTCCTCTTCTGGCGGCGGCTGCATGGCCATTACTCCCGATATGCCCAAGGTGCCTAAAAACGCAGCTACGGCGACCCACTTGTACCGTTTGAGGGCTAGACCATATCGTTTTAAGAGGGGCATTACCATGGCAGAAACCAATTAATCATAGAGCAAGAAATTATTCACAGGGGCCTGTGATATCGAAGTTGTTGCTGGCATCAATAATGGTGACCTAGGGACCAAAAAGGTTTTCAGTAGAGTCAGCTAAAGAGTCGAAGAAGAGTAAAAATCCGAGGACGTCTCTGAATGGTTGAGTAAACGTATTGAGAGCATAGGTCACCTTAGCCAGTAATGAACGGTTAACGATAATCACATCATTCTGTTGCAATGGTGGGTTGTCGGCTGGAATTCCTCGAAAAGCGTCATTACCATCGAGCGTGGTGGTGACTGCTCTCCCCGCTGTTTCATCAAACCGGACCAGCGCAATTTGACTCAGGTTAGATGCGTCGGGGTTAACCCCAGCCCTGACTAAGGCATCCACAAAGCGACTGCCATTGGGCAAGTCAAGCGCTGAAAGTGAGCCGGTACTGCCGTAATTCAAAAGTCGCACGGTGATGATCGGGGTGGCCAGAGTTGAGCGGGATACGAGGGCGCGATCGTACTCATCCAGCGCTTCTGGATCAAGCCGCTCTACCATAATGACATCTCCATCTTGTAAGGCGACATCTGGGAGAGCATCTCCGTCTTTAAGTGGGGTAAACAGGTCAATAGCGCGTTCCAAGAGCTGACCATCGGGCAACCGTCGCTGTACAACGACGGCTCGTAAATCAGCCATGTTGGTAGTGCCCCCGGCGGACAGCAAGGCAGCGGCGATCTGTGGTGCCCCCAGAGGATAGTAACCAGGGCGCACGACCTCGCCCAAGATGGTCACCTCGACACCACGCTGAGCGACAAGCGTCATGCTGACATCTGGATCAATGACATATTGGTCGTAAATTTGAGTGACCAGCGCTTCTGACTCGTTCAGGGTTAAGCCATTAAAGGAGATAACGCCCTGCAGAGGCACAATGGCATTGCCTTGAATATCCAATGTGGCTTGAAAGCTTAGATCAGGAAATTGACGCACATTGACAAAAAAGGAGTCGCCTGGACCCAGCCGGTAGGTATCAAAGTCAGGCTCCTGCGGTCTTCCTAACACACTATCGATCAACCGATCGACACCTGGGGCAGGGAGCGGTTGCGTTGGCAATGGCAAGGGGACTGAAAAGTCGGGATCGGGCGTTAGCTCGAATGTTGGGGGAGCCGCATCACCATCGTTTGATGTGTCTTGGCTCATGACTACCGGCGCCGGCGCCGCCGCGCCCTCGACCCTAGGAGTGCTTGCAGCTTGCTCAGCTAGGGCTTGATGCGCTTGCAAATAGTCTTCATTAGCCAGTTGCCAGCCGGTGGGAATGTGAGCGTTGCGGTAATTCTCGCCATTGGCAGCGATCGCATCGAGCGGACCGCCAAAGATCAATAAAGTGCTCGACAAGGCTCCCACCGTCAAACTGCGACAGGCGTGGAGCCACTCTCTCGGTTGGTCACAATTGTTCGCAGCCATACATATCACATCGGCTCTAATAATAATTTTAAATCAGTTCTAAGAATGTTAGACAGTTTTGCACATTTCAGCACATCGTCCTTGTTATAACTTTTTCAGACCTGGCAACAACGTTCGGGATAGTTCCGCAAATCACGCTTGAGCTGACCGGGTTACTCAGCCGCAAACGTCGAGGAGATGAGTCCCTGTTGCACGGCCTGCGCAACTTCTATAATCGCTTCCCGATGCGCTCGGATATCGCCGACGGGTTCAATCGGCAGCAATATGCTCACAGCCACCCAAGGGAGTCTCTGACGCTGCTGCCATTGTTGAGCTTGGTCGGCCCAAAACCACTTGCCCGGAGCAAAGTGACCACCACTCGGCCAGGCATACCACTGCATCACAGCAAAGGTATTGCGTTCATCAATGCCTCTTAAGTATTGGGTCGTTATCTGGATGGGAGCATCTGCCGCCGCCTCTGGTGCAACTGTCCAACGGACGGTATGACTATCATCCACTTGCCAGCCTTGAGCACCCCGTAAATCCACCCATTCAACCTCTGGTTGTTGGTCACCTGATCGCTGAGGACGGAGTAGAAGACCAAATGTGGCTGCTGACTCGTTCTCCGTAACCGCACTACGATACTCGGCGATGGTCCAGCGGTTACGACCAATACTGACCTCTTGATGATAAGTAGATTCCCAGCCCGGTAACGCTAGAGGCTCGGTTAAGAGTTCTCTGACTTGGGCGATATGAGGAACCGGAAGTTTGTTGTTCCAGGGCCACTGACCGCTGAAATAACTGGGCAAAGCGGCGATTGCAACCAACGCTGCGAGCCCAACAATCAGTCCCCATTGAACCAAAGGGCGTAACTTAGATTGACTTTGGGTGGCACTAGCCATGAAGCAGGTCTCCTATCAATAAGGGGCTAGCAGTCTAGACGGCCGTCTCAGACTTAACTTCGAGTGATAAACGCTGCGGAACGTACTTTTGAATGAGCGGCAAAATAAACATCAACGAGAGCAACATCAGGGCTGAGTAAAGGTCGCCCCCCCAACTGTCGTGCAGCCAAACGAACGCGGCTCTATCGCCAACCCCATGGAAATAACTCAGCAACGTGTTGCGGATAATATTGCCCGATACGCTGACACCAACAGTGATCGTGAGAAAGATGATGGTGCGTAAGCGTGACCGCCAAACATCATTCCAATAAATCAACATTAAAGCCACGTATAAGCTGGTAAACAGCATCTTGAGACCAGCACAGTGCGGCGCCACCTCGACCATTTGGTCATTGACTCGCAGGTAAATCTGATCCACGGTGACGTCGACTCCCCCCTGTATGAGCAAAAAGCCGGCGACGCTGGCAATAAAGCTCTGTAACGGCAAAATGTAAGGCTCAATTAAATAGGGCAGTTGACTGGGGGTGGCCAGCGCCACCAGCGCCAGAGGAAAGCCCATAAGCTTTAGACCTGGCCAGCCTTTCAGGGTCATACAAATGCCTGCTAGCATTAGCGGCAGAGAGACATTCATCCAGTCAGAAAGTTGACTGATGTAAAGGGCGCTGGCCATGGCTAGCAAACCCAAGCCGACTGGATGTAGGCGGTCTGGCAGGGCCTGCCACTTTGGCCGCAGACCCCACGCTAGATAAGCTGCAAAAGGTAATCCAATGATTCCATGGCTAAAGTACTCGTGCTGGATGCTGATCGATTTATTTAGCCAGCCGTCGACCCAATGCCAGAGCAAAGGAGCGTAAATAACGGTCAGCAGGCCCACGAGGGCGATCGCTAACGGCGATAGTAACCAACGAGATTTGCGTGCAGAAGTACTTAAAGCCATGGGTTTACTTACTGTGCAGAGAGTGCAGTTAACGATGCGGCAGTAGCAGTATCCTGATTCACCGCCTGTGCGATCGCGTCGACTACCCGATCCGCTTGTTCCAGCGTCATGCCAGGATACATCGGCAGAGACAGAATCTCCTGAGACAGGCTCTCAGATACCGGAAATGCACCTGGCTGATAGCCTAAAAACTGAAAAGCTGGTTGTAGATGACAGGGCACGGGATAGTGGATGCCGCTCTGAATTTGCTGTTCTTGCAGCGCCAGTTGCAGGGCTGTCCGATCAATCGGGCAATCCGTGGTGATCCGTACTACATACAGATGATAAACATGGCCAGTGCCGCTATCATTCCGCATTGGGATGATGCCAAACTCCCGCAGTGGCGATAAGCGCTCATCATAGTGTTGAGCAATGTGGTTACGAGCTTGGTTCCAGTCCAATAAAAATGGCAGTTTTAAGCCCAAAACAGCAGCCTGCAAGGTATCTAAACGACTATTGGTGCCTTGAGGTTCAGTATGAAAATACTTACGCACGGCACCGTAGTTGCGGAGCGACCGCGTCGTTTGCGCCACTAAAGCCTCTTGCGTCAGCAACATCCCGCCATCGCCAATCGCGCCTAGATTTTTACTCGGGTAAAAGCTAAAGGCAGCGGCGGTGCCGACACTACCGGCCCGCAGCCCTTCGCGCTCGGCTAGATGGGCTTGGGCAGCATCTTCGACAATCAGCAGATTATGCTGCTCAGAGAGGGCCTTGAGGCCAAGGGGCGAAACCATCTGTCCATACAAGTGGACAGGAACGATGGCGCGAGTTTTAGGCGTGATGGCGGCCTCGGCTGCCGATAGATCAATCAGGGCAGTGTCGCGATCGCAATCCACAAAGACAGGAGTTGCCCCACTGCGCAAAATGCCGATGAGAGTTGCCACAAAAGTATTGGCTGGCAAGAGTACTTCATCCCCGGTGCCAAGGCCGCAGGCCGATAACCCCAGCGCGATCGCGTCAGTACCGCAACCGACGCCAACTCCATGCTGAGCGCCAGAAGCTTTGGCAAAAGCAGTTTCTAGCTCTTGGACAGCCTGGCCCAAAACAAAATCGCCGCGACTCAAAACCGCTTTTAAAGCTGCCTGAATCTGATCTTCAATTTGTTGATGTTGCCAGGAAAGATCGACGAAAGGCACCGGCACGATTGATGTAGTCATAGGATTATCAGCAGTCAAGGGCAAGCCACGAGAGGAACAAATTTATTGATCAGATAACTCAAATATGGCCGCAAGAAATTGGCCATAGAATTGAGCTTAGAATCAGAGAAATCGACCGTCTGACAGGCACATCCCCCTGATTGTTATGCCTAGTCCCAACCCACTAGTTCAACAGGAAAAGCAACTTTGTGGCTAGTTAATGCCTATTCCTGATGGTAGTGAGCGTGACTAGTTTTATCGGTAGGGACTACGAGGGTTCGCAGTTTTCTTACAGAATTCGTCTATTTCTTGATAGAGTCTCCATGAATATAGGGGCGGCGCCTGTCAGCTAGCTGTCTTAAAGTGCCCGGAGTCACCCTACTTGCAACAATCTCTGCTGTCTCTGAGGATTTTGCGGTCATGGATTTTGATACTGCCCGTCGGTTTGTGCTGGCCCAAACGCTCTCCCCCCCACCGGGTCAAACTGCCTTTATCGACTGCTTGCGGCAAGGTGAAGCGCCCATACCTGGACAAGTCACATCCCTTTTGCTGGCCCTCAAAACGTTGTCGCAATCCCTCAAAAATGAGCCCACTGTGGAGCGATCGCTCGGCCATGCTCTGTTTGTTTTGACCTATGAAAGTCGGCTGCTCTACCTCCGAGGACAAGCTCAAAATGTAGATTGGCCCCCGCTGCTCGACGAAGACTTAAACCAAATGGCCGCAGCGGTTAAACAAATTTGGGCCGACGGAGCTGAGTGAGCAAGCGTGACCAGCGGCTGGTCTATCAGTAAAATTCCTACTTTGGCTGGGGCAAGAGCCCACTCAGAACGGCGAATCCAAGGTCATGAGCTCTGTATCTCAGCTAAAAAAGGATGCGGCTTAATGCAACATCCTTTTTTAGCTATGGGTTACTGATGTGCCAGTGAAAAGCGTATCAGCTTACTTGTTGGGCTGAGGAGTCATCCGTAGATAGGGCTTGATTTCGGTAACGCCCTTGGGGAACTTCTGCTTCGCTGCTTCGGTGGCAATCTTAGGCGAAACGACGACGTCTTCACCATCTTTCCAGTTAACTGGCGTGGCCACGCTGTAATTGTCGGTCAGTTGCAGAGAATCAATCACCCGCAGAATTTCCTGGAAATTACGACCAGTGCTGGGGGGATAAGTGATGGTCAACCGCAGCTTTTTATTTGGATCAATGACAAACACAGTGCGGACGGTGACCTTAGCGTCCGCATTGGGATGAATCATGCCGTACAGCTCAGATACTTTTTTGTCTTCGTCAGCCACGATGGGATAGTTGACGGCAGTACCTTGAGTTTCATCAATGTCGCCAATCCAACCTTTGTGCGACTCAACGCCGTCAACGCTCAGAGCGATGACTTTAGCATTGCGCTGAGCAAAGTCACCCTTGAGCTTGGCGACTTCACCCAATTCGGTGGTGCAAACAGGGGTGTAATCAGCAGGGTGGGAGAAAAACACAACCCAGCTATCGCCAGCCCAGTCATAAAAGGTAATTTCACCCTCGGAAGACTGTTGAGTGAAATTAGGTACGGTATCGCCTAATTGAAGCGTCATAAGCAACTCTCTCTGAATCTGAAAGGTCAATAAGTGGTGTGACCAAATCTAGCCACGATTGCTATCTTGCCATAAACCCCGGTATTCCGGTCGGAGTTTAGAGGATTAGTTTAAGAAACGAAATTGTCGAGTCATAAAGACGTACGAGCAGTTGCTCATGTCGTGGCTGACAGACTTTTTCTCAACCTGCTAAGGACATTGCAGAGTCTAGATTCAGGGTCAATCAACTAGACAACGTGAACGCCTGGGAGTGACTTAATCGCTTCGCCAGCAGCGGCGTCGAGCAGCCACCAGAGCTCTCCCTGCGGTCGAATTTTGCGGGACGGAAAAGCCCGATCGTCTGACTCAGGAGCAAAGACTTCTGTCAGGGCGGTTTGCTTATTGCTGCCAGAGACCAAAAACATGACACAGCGGCTTTGGTTTACCAGTGGTGCCGTGAGGGTGATGCGCGGGTCGCTGCCTTTGGTGCCGACAGTGACGAGGCGATCGCTCACATTCACCGCTGTCGTATGGGGAAATAGGGATAGGGTATGACCGTCATCGCCCATGCCCAAAAGCACAATGTCAAAAGTAGGTTGAGCTCCCAAACTGTCTTTGAGCAAAGCTTCATAAGCGTCAGCCGCCGCCGCTGGATCGGCAAAATGCGTCGGCATGATGTGGATTTGAGTCGTTGGAATCGGAACTTGGTCTAACCATGCAGCTTTAGCCATCCCGGCATTGCTATCAGGATGGTCGATCGGCACATAGCGCTCATCGCCCCAGTAAATGTGGAGATTTGACCAGGGCAGAGCCAGTTTTGCTAAGGCCTCATACAGCGGTTTGGGGGTGCTGCCACCAGCTAATGCGATCGCACATTGGCCTCGCTCAGCAACGGCGCTCTGAATGCGCACCTGCACCAACTCCAGAGCACGCGCTACCAGCGCCGTGCGGTCAGCATGAATTTCAATTTGCACCGTGGTCATGGCAAAGAATGATGAGACAGACAACTTGCGGTTGCAGCGTAAACGATTTTCGCTAGGAGACGAGATTGCTTAAGCTTTACTTCTAGTGTCTGTATGATTCGTTCAAGGTTGAGGTTGTGATTTCTGTTGTATTGCCCTGCGTTAATGAGTTACGCCACGGTTATTTGCCCAAAATTATCAAGAACTTGCAGGCGCAGCAGGGGGATAAGGAACTGATTGCAGTGGTTAGCCCGAGCACGGATGCCACGCTGGCGTGCTTAGAAGCGGCTCCTCAAATACGGGTGATTGAATCTGACGCCCAAAATCGAGCCCAACGGCTAAATGTGGGCATTCAGGCCAGCCAGGGTCAGGTGGTTTTGTTGCACCATCCGGCCACCTTACTACCGCCGATAACGGCACTACGCCAAACTGATCAGACCTTTCATGACCCTGAGGTGATGTGGAGTGGTTTTTGCCACCAGTTTGATTTAGATCATTGGCTACTGCACTATACGTCTTGGTATTCTTCCAAGATTCGACCTTACTGGGGACGAATTTTATATCTTGATCATTGTGTGGCTGTCCGGCGATCGCTGCTCGATGACATTGGGGGAGTCCCCGATATGGACATTTTTGAAGACACGGCTCTCAGTCGTCGACTGGGGCAATATGGGCCACCTGTCATGCTGTCGGACCACATTGTGACCTCAGCTCGCCGCTATCGCGATCGCGGCGTCTATCGTCAAGCCCTGATGAATCAAACGCTGAAGGTGATGTATCACCTCAATCTTGATCCGAAATGGATGAACCGTTTGTATGAACGCAAAGTTCAAATCAACGTCACCTATGCCGATGGTGAGGTCTCAGCGACGAAATCTGCGAAGCTCGATCGCTAGGATGCCGAAAGGGCGGCCTGATAACGCTGGACCAAAATATCGATGCCGGTGATCGCGGTGCCGACAACGACGGCAGAGGCGCCTAAATCCAGCGCCTTGCGGGCGGCGGCGGGTGAAGCAATGCCCCCTTCGCAAATGCAAGGCAGCGAGAATTTAGCCACGAGGGTACTCAGCAATTCCAAGCCAGGAGGTTGGTTATGCTGGGTCGCCGGCGTATAGCCGTACAACGTTGTCCCCAGTAAATCTGCGCCAGCAGTGGCTGCCGCTTGAGCCGAAGCTAAGGTGTCAATATCAGCCATGACGGGCTTTTGCAGCTCTGTATGAATTCGTTGAATCAGCTCGGCCAGGGTGGTATTGCCGGGTCGGGGACGCTCAGTGGCATCGATCGCAATGACATCGGCCCCGGCTGCGGCCACTGCCTGAGCGTGATGAAACTGCGGCGTAATGTACACCTCAGAATCCGGCCTGACTTGCTTCCACAGGCCGATAATCGGGACCGCAACTCGTTTGCGGACAGCGGTAATGTGAGCCGGACTGTCAATCCGCACTGCGATCGCGCCTTGATTTACCGCCGCTTCAGCCATTGCCGCAATCACATCGGGATCATGCAGTGGCGAATCAGCCGGCGCTTGACAAGACACAATGAGTCCCTGCCTGAGTTGAGCCAATTGTGAATCGAAAGCCATATCCCTCAATCAAATAACCATTGCTTGCAAATTGCGGGAGAACGTCAACGATGTCAACACTTTGCCGAACTCTGAACCCGGCACTCTGCCTAATTTATCGCTGCGGAGCCTTTACAAACGTCCCTTTGTTACCCAGCATAGATAGGGATTATCCGCATGTTAGGAGTTCGGATCTGTGGAACGCACGTTTATTATGATCAAGCCCGACGGGGTGCAGCGTGGCCTCGTGGGTGACGTGATTAGTCGCTTTGAGCGCAAAGGCTTTACGCTAGTGGGCATGAAGTTCATGGCCGTGTCTCGCGAGCTAGCTGAGAAGCATTACGACGTTCATAAAGACAAGCCTTTTTTTGGCGGCTTAGTGTCATTCATCACGTCTAGCCCAGTGGTCGCGATGGTTTGGGAAGGTGACAGCGTGGTTGCCTCAGCTCGTACCCTAATTGGCGCAACGAATCCAATTTCTTCAGCACCGGGGACCATTCGCGGCGACTTGGGTATCACGATCGGCCGCAACTTAATTCACGGTTCTGATGCCGTAGAGACGGCTCAGCGAGAAATCGCACTGTGGTTCGATGAGGCTGAACTCGCGAGCTGGACTCCGGCAAATAAGGGGTGGCTCTACGAAGATTAATCACATTTTTGGAACCCTAAAAAGCAACAGACCCAGATGATCTAAAATCCGGGTCTATTGCTCTTCTTAAATTATATCTCTGTAGTCTGCTATCACGCTGGACTGTCAAAACTCAAATTGCAGGGCATAATATTGTCCGTTTCTAAGTCGTTCTTTTGGGGCATTGAATTCCGAAGTGCGTTTCGCGAAAATTAGCTCCGCAGCAGTATCCTAGACCAAACTAACGACCAGCGGATTAAGTGAAATTCCTCGCACTTTGGAATCTTATCAAGCGTTTAGTGTGCAAATTCTTTTGCTTTGAAAAATTTGACTTTGACACATAATATCGTCGTTGACATTTCCATAAAACGTCATGAAGTTTGGGCGAACTGCACAAACGCTTTCCATAAAGCTAGAATATTGCTGGCAACAGATATATTAATTGCTCTGCCAAGTTGACCGTACCTATATTCTAAGCGTCATCCTTTAAGAAGAAATCGCCAAAACCATTAGGGTAACCAAATACCCACAATACTTTTTCTCCGTCTTTATGCAATATTGCGGCTTCACCAGTTGGATTAGCAAAGAGAGTTAAGCTATCTCCGAATTTATAATTAGCCCATTTGAACTTTTCCTTTGTTCTGATACAAAGATTTCCATCTTCTTGAAGAATTAAATAACAGGGATCATCAGAGTTAATAGAGGATGAGTTTGTAGCTCCCTCAGCTTCTTTCAAATGAAAAAAGGTTTTTGGGATGCTGGAACCCAATCCTTCGCAAAATTGCAAATCCCCATCTGGAGTTATAGTTAGGTAGGCATCTGGGGTAAGTTCATCATTACTATATAACTTATCGCCTGGGTACAAGATTTCTCCTTTAGTTAGTTTCCTTTTCATTTCGTGCCCCCTTTTTTGTGATTTTTTGTTTTGCCAGAACTGCCAAGAAAGACTTTTAAGAACGCAAGAAATCGACACATTATCTTAGTACCAGTCAATCCCTGATTCCTGAAGACATCTATATATTAGTGAGTTGAAATGTGCCGCAAGGCGTGTTTTCACCAAATGACACTCATGGTCTTCGTAGCATCTGCTTTAAAGAAATTGCCCAAGTAGC
Source organism: Cyanobacteria bacterium P01_F01_bin.56 (assembly GCA_039185935.1). Taxonomy (GTDB): domain Bacteria; phylum Cyanobacteriota; class Cyanobacteriia; order Phormidesmidales; family Phormidesmidaceae; genus Halomicronema. The sequence goes on from JBCDAJ010000001.1 coordinate 153,417, forward strand.
ATGCCAAAGTAACAATTAGATTTACTTTAATCAGAGTGATTAAGGAAGGATTGTAGAGGTTGCAGTAAGGAAAACATTTGATGTGTGTTTGATATAGCCTGCCAAGGCTCCGGACTATCAAGACTTGAACTGCTGGGAATAGAACTGGGCATAGCGCTGGCCGTAGCTGAGCAGCTCTTCGTGGGTGCCGGATTCGGCAATCGTGCCTTTTTCGAGGAAGATGATGCGATCCGCGTTGCGGACGGTGCTGAGACGGTGGGCAATTACGAAGACGGTACGGTCTTGCATGGCGCGATCAAGGGCTTCTTGCACCAACGCTTCAGACTCTGAGTCCAGGGCGGAGGTGGCTTCGTCGAGGATGAGAATACGCGGATCAAAATAGAGGGCACGGGCGATCGCAATCCGCTGGCGCTGTCCCCCAGATAGGTTGACGCCCCGCTCACCAACCCAGGTGTGATATCCCTGAGAAAACTGCGTAATGAAACTGTGGGCGTTGGCCAGTTGAGCAGTCGCTGCAATGCGGTCAAAATTGGGCTGAATTTCACCGTAGGCAATATTCTGGGCAATATTGCCTGAAAACAGAGTAATGTCCTGGGGCACGATACCAATTTGTCGCCGCAGGCTATCAAGGGTCACCTTGCGAATGTCGATGCCGTCGATCAAAACCTGTCCATCCACAGGGTCAAAAAAGCGCATCAACAAATTCACTAATGTCGTTTTACCCGCCCCAGAGGAACCGACTAAAGCCACTACTTCGCCAGGGTGCACGCGCAAATCCAGATGTTGTAAAACGGGTTTACTGGCTTCGTAGGCAAAGGACACATCGCTGTATTCCACCTTGCCCGTAATCGCTGCAAGCGGCTGAGCTGCTGGATGTTCGACCAGGGTCGGAGACACCGCCATCAGCTCAAATATGCGCTCGACTGACGCTTCGGTTTGCTTGAACTCGTTGTAGTGTTGGGTAACGAGGTCGATGGGATGCAGCAAAAGCGCGATCGCCGCTAAAAAGCTCACCAATGCTTGAGGTGTGAGATTGCCCTGAGCAATCTGCCAGCCCCCCAGAAAAAAGAGGAACATAATCCCCAGCGCTTCTAAAAAGCCGACAACGGGATATTGCAGAGCCTTGAGCTGTTCGGCGCGATACCGCAGATTGCGATTGTGAACAGCTTCTTGGTTAAAGCGCTGTTTTTCAAAGTCTTGAGCAGCAAAGGCCTGCACTAAGCGCATACTGCCGAACACTTCTGTCAGTAGAGCCGACAGGCTAGAAATTTGACTCTGACTTTTACGCGACAGCTTTAACAGACGGTTACCAAACTCGCCAATCAGCCAGGCCATGAGTGGCGCAATGATCAGACCGGCAAGCGTCAACTGCCAGTTCAAATACAGCATGTACAGGGGAATAGCAATGAGCTGCAGCAGGCACGAGATAAACTGCTGCGACATTTTGTGGATGACTTCACCTATGCGATCGATATCTTCAGTAAGGCGATAGCTCAGGTCACCCGTTTTATTGCGTTCGTAGTAGTCCAGCCCGAGGCGATGCAGATGCGCATAAACAGCTTGGCGGAGATCCAACGCCACATCTAAAGAGGCGCGAATCATAATGATGTTTTCCCAGTATTGGAAGACGCTCCGCACCAGGAAAACAATGGCTCCTAGCCCCAACCAGTAAGCCATCTGTGGCACATTTCCCTGACCGATGTAGAGGGCGACCTGTCCGGCGAGGTAAGGCAACACGAGGGTCGACAGCACGTAGCCCAAGATGCAGACAAAGCCAACTGCAAACTGGCCGCCGTGATGCTGAATGAAGGGTTGTAGCTGCCAATAGCTAGAGCGCTGTCGGGAAATCTGGGCGGTCACGGGGTAATCGTTCCTCGTTCGGCAGGAGCACTGGTCGGCATGTCAACCGGACCCGATTGCAAATTATCGAGGATCAGTTGGGCAATGCGTTGCGAAGCACCGGGTGTGCCGAGGCGCTCGCGCCCGTTATCATCACAGGCCGCCAGGTAATCAGAATCTTTCAACGTCTTTTGCAGGCAGTGCGCAGCTTCCATCAGCGTCTCAGGGGTGGCAGGCCCCTTACCAATGGTCTGGGCAGAAATGCCCAGCAGGCGATCTTGAGCTTCGGCAAAGGCGTAATTAAATTGTGGCCCCTCACCGGGGATTTGAATCACGGGTTTACCAAGGGCCACGGCTTGGTCAACCGCCAGACCCGCCATGCCAACCACCAGAGTTGTGCTGCAAACGATATCGTTAAAGGCGTCGTCATAGCAGCGAATTTCTGCCGCCTCGCCATCCGGTAGCTGGTATGTCAAGGTGCCAGCGTGATGTTGCCAACCGAGTTCTGTGGCGATCGCGCCCAATTCTCGCATCAGGGCGGGCACCAAGGCGGCGCGAAACTGAACCGTGTTTCCCATGAGCCGAGTCACTGCCGCGACAAACTGCATTTGTAGTTTGAAATTGCGTACCGCTTCTGGCATCCGTGACCCTGGCAGCAGAGCGACCATGGGGATTGCCGGCTGGAGTTGGAGGTCTTTACCTTGAGGAATCAGCCAGTCCAGCGAGGGAATGCCGCCATAGTGGACCTTATCGAAGCCCTGTTTTTGCAAATCTTTGGCCGTGTAAGGGTCGCGGGTGATGACAGCGCGACACCGTGACGATCGCACCACAAAACGCATGACAAAATCAGTTTGCAGACGCCCTTCATACAGAGCCGAGAGACAAGAAATGAAGGAGATAAACGGACGCCCGGTCAGGTAGGCACAAGTTTGACCGACAGAGTCGCCCGTAGCATGCACTAAATCAAACTCTGGTCCATGCCGACGAATTGCTTTTATTTGGCGCAAGCTGAGACTCAGCAACCCAGCTTGAATATCTTTGAATAGCAGCCAGCGGTTGACATAAGTAAACCCCCCAGATGGGAGAACTTGGGTCGGCCCCAGAATGGGTATGCCCAAGCGACGGTAGGCGTTACCCTCACCCACAATAGGAATGGCGGCCAGGTCAATGTCCGGCGCTAGCTTGCGCAGGGTACGGATAACGTGAGCAGAGTGATTATCTTCCCCGTGGCCGTTACTAATAAATAAGACTCGCTGAGGCATTGAGACCCGCAGTTCACTAGAGCGCAGATGTCAGTTTAACATTCTGCTTAAATCCTATTTAAGGAAATCTGTGCGTTCAACCCCTTGCTGTAGTCATTTCACCGGGGCTGGAGCGGCAGTACTCCCGGCTGACAGTCAGCCATGGGGAACCCAACACAGGACCATCGAGTCTAACGATGCAGCAGAGTGCTCTGGATAAAGGCCTCATTGTGGCAAAGCGCGGCGGATCTTTGGTGATTTTTGGCCAAAAGGTGGGCTTCACAAGTTCATCCGCTGAGATTGTGTGAGATTGTGTGAAATCCAGGGTACCTAGGGTACGCTTAAACCGATTCTGTTGAGACTTTGGTAATTGTGACGCGGCAACCTGTTCATTGCTTATATTGTTGGCAACCTACACTCAAGTTGCGCTGGTTGGTGCTAGTCATGATTTCGGTAACGTTATTTGCCGGGGTTGAACTTTGGGTCGGTTGGATCAGCCATAGCTTAACGCTGCGGGCCGACTCTGGACATATGCTGACAGATGGGGTAGCGATGGCGATTGCGCTAACGGCAGCGGTAATGGCCCAGCGATCGCGTACGGCTACCCGAGGTCATCAGCGGATTGAAATTTTAGCCGCTTTGATTAATAGTCTGGCGCTTTTAGCCATGGCCATTTGGATTGGGCGCGAAGCGTGGACTCACTGGCACGGACAACCCACAGAGGTGTTGAGCCTACCGATGCTGATTACCGCCTTGTTAGGACTTTTGCTCAACGGTGCCAACTTGTGCTGGATGCACGGTGACCTCCGCCAAGATTTGAATTTGCGAGGCGTTTTTCTGCATATCTTGGCGGATCTGATGGGTTCGGTGGGAGCGATTTTGGCCGCGATCGCGGTCACTTTCCTCAATTGGCTGTGGGCTGACACCTTAATCGGGACGGTTGTGGCACTGGTGATCGCGCTAAGCGCGCTCCCCCTACTCTGGCAAAGTCTGAGGCAGCTCCGACAGCGGTCATCGGCCAACGTGAACATAACTGCTGACGCCTTGCAAGAACTCGGCTGGCTAGAAGCTGGAGAAGCTGATTTGTCTAGGCTGATCAGACCCAAAGGTTCCTTTCAGAAATCTTAAGACTTTTATGAAATCCATCCATTCTTCAACGTTTCTTGACATCTTTGAGGCAAGACGAAGTGACGAAGGAGCAGGTGATGGAATCGGGTTCTCTGCCAGAATTAGTTGGCCCTGAGGTCAAAAAAGCGACGGGTTGGCTCATCGCGCTCAGCATTTTGATGATCTTGACAGGCATCTTAGCGATCGCCATGCCGGGCATTTCTTCTGTGACTTTCGCCCTGATTCTAGGTTGGTTGCTGTTGTTTAACGGCGTTGTGCGAATTGTCAAGGCGTTGCAGTCAAAACCGATTCGGGGCTTTTGGTGGAGCTTAATTGTCGGCATTTTATACATAATTTCGGGATTGATCGCTGTATTTAACCCTGTCGAGGCAGTTTTGACCTTGACCTGGTTGTTTGGCTTCATGCTGCTGTTCGAAGGTATCGTGACCGTCATCTCGGCGTTTGTGAATAAGACCGGTCGCAGTCTGTCATGGCTATTGGGCCTGGACGGCTTAATTACTCTGATTTTGGGCATCCTGGTGCTGAGCCAGTGGCCAACCAGTGCGATTTGGTTAATCGGCTTGTATATCGGCATCAGTATCTTGATGAGCGGCATTTCACTACTGGTCGTGGCTTGGTCGACGCGTCGGGCGGTGACCAAGGCGTCTTAATTAAAGCAGGGCGATCGCAGTTGGCTCCGAGGTCACGGGTTCTGCATTCCTTACACTGACTGAACTTATGAAACGATTTGGCAACTTTCTGCGTCCCCTGGCAGTCGCCTTGCCCCTACTGAGCCTAGTGGCTTGTGGAGGCGACGGCCAGAGTCAGCAAGGCTTGGAAGTGAATGTGTTGGTGGGTAGTGCGCTACACGATTTTTGCGATCAAGCCGCAGCACAGTTCAACGCGACGGAGCCTCAACTAGCGTCTGGCGAAGACTTCTATATCGCTTGTGAAGCAGCCGGCAGTGGGGATGTTGTTAGTCGCATTCTCGGTCACACGCAGCAACTGCAGTCGGGAACGATATCGCCTGATGACCCCAGTTTACCCACCTTAATCTCAGTCGATGGTGAGATTTACCATAGTCAATTACTTTACCAGATGCAGCAACTGGTGCCCGGCCAAGACTACGTCCCGCAAATCACGGATGCACCGCTGCTAGCCTACAGTCCGATGGTTTTTATGACGCGGGCAGATCTCGCTCCCAGTCTGCAGGCGGTGGATGACTTATTTCAAGCATTTACGACGGCAGAAACTCACCAGGACCTAGATGCGGCCAGCACACCGCAGAAAATTTTCTACGTGCATACAGCCCCGACGCGATCAAATTCAGGGCTGCAGACGCTCGTGGCTCAATTTGCCTCGGTTTCAGGTAAGCGGCCGTCTGACCTCACGGCCGCAGATGTGAGCACCTACCAGACAGAGATCCAAAAAATTCAGCAAAAGATTACTCGCTACGGCACGTCTACCAGTTCGCTCGCGACGGCGATGGTGAACAATGGGCCATTTTGGGCGTCCGTCGGCTCGGTGTATGAGTCGTCGGTGATTGCCGCGAATACTACTCTGCCGCCAGGCTCACCAAAGTACGTTGCGGTATATCCGCCAGCGACCTTTACCTCAAATATGCGGGGCATCTTGCTGCAGGCTCCCTGGGTGAATGGACAAGAAGCCGCCGCCGCCACTCAATTTTTAGCCTACTTACAACAGCCAGACACTCAGGCCCTAGCCGCAGAACTCGGACTGCGACCGGGAATTCCTGGCGTGCCGCTGAGCACTAAGTTTTCATCAGAATTTGGGGTGGAGTCGGAGGCGAGTTACGACTCGTACCGGCCACCAGAAGCCGCTGTGGTCGACGCGATGATCACGGCCTGGGCTGATTTTGCGAAGAAGCCTTCACTGGTGGTGATTGTGGTTGACTCTTCTGGGTCGATGGAGGGTAATAAGCTGCCTGCTGTGCAGAGCACGTTGCAGACTTACATCGAGACTCTAGGCCCCAATGATCAAGTGGCGCTGGTCGACTTCGATGAAGACATTCGTCCACCGGTATTAGTCGATGGCACACCCGAGGGCCGCCAGCGCGGCTATGACTTCATCAACAACTTGCAGGCGTTAGGTGGCACTCGCCTGTACGATGCCTCATTAGACGCGCGGGACTGGCTACTGGCTAATCTGCGGGCCGATGCGATCAATGCGGTGCTGGTGCTGACTGATGGCGAAGATTCGGGCTCTGATGTGCCGCTAGATATGTTGCTGACTAATTTACAAGAATCCGACTTTTCGACGGATGAGCGCATTGCTTTTTTTACCATCGGCTATGGCGACGAGGGCGACTTTAACCCCGACGTGTTGAGTCAAATTTCGGAACAAACGGGTGGCTATTATGCCAAGGGTGATCCCGAGAGCATTGCGCGGTTGATGCAAGATATCCAACTGGAATTTTGAGGGGGAGCAGTCTGTGAAACTGACGAATCCTCTGGCTTATCCCCTAGCGGTTTTGGCTGGCGGCATTTTCTTAGTGGTGGCAGTGCGGCTCGTGCGATTGCCTAACCTAGTGGCGGTACCAGGCGCGATAGCGATCGCCACCTTGGGTGCGAGCGGGCTCAAAAGTCGCGAACCCGAATCCTTGGGACTTGACAATCCACAGTTAGAGCAAGATTTGTTGCAGGCCAAGGAACGAGCTATCCAACTAGCTACCCAGGCGAACGATTTGCAAGCGGAATCAATGAATTTGCTGACCGACACCAGTCAGGTGGAATTACTTGGTGTGGTGCAGTATGCCTGCGATCGCACTCGCGAGTTGCCCCACAAGCTCGACATCATGATTGATCGATTACACCAGCGGGGCTCGCTGTTATCTACCGAAGATCTCGAAAAACAGCTCAAAGAAGCTCAATATAAGGAACGTACCAGTTCCGGAGTAGCCCAGGCCCAGTGGCAAAAGTTAACCCAAAGTCTGGAGCGCAATATTGCTCTAGCTCAGCAGGGCGAAGATACCCGCGAAGCTCAGGTGGTCAATCTCGCCACCCTCATTGTGGATGCGGGGGGCGTGCTGCAGCAGTTGCAAAACAAGCTGCGCTCCGCTGATCTGGCCAGCAGTCACCAGACCGCAGAATTACGAGACCTGGGCTTAGCACTGAATAATCTGCAAGAAAGCATGGACGTTTTGATGGCGGCACAGTAGCCGCCGGTGTTCTCAAGTGTTCAAAAATGACCTGACGTGGCGGAGCGGCAACGATGACTTTATCTCGGCGAATAATGGCATCTTCAGCGATCGCGATCGGAGCAGTCGCGGTCGCCTACGGGCCTCTGCCTGGCGCGACCCAGACCCTCACCGTCGTCAGCGGCTCTGAGCTACAGGAACCACTGGCCAAGCTCGAGCAACAGTTTGAGGCCGCACACCCCAATATTGATCTGCAGGTAAAAATTCAAGGCTCTCAAGACATCGTCAATCACTACCTGGATGATCAAAATGATTTCACGCCGACGGTGCTGATCCCGGCTAATGGGCAATTGTTAGAAGAACTGGCCCAACGGTGGACGGCTCAGTACAGCGAGGCGCCCTTTCACGCTGAGCCTCAGCCCATTGCCAAAACCATGCTGGTGGCGGTCGCCTGGCCAGAACGGGGACAGGCCCTCTTTCCGAGCGAGTTTCAGTGGTCACGGCTAGAAGCCGCCATCTCGCAAGGTAGCTGGGCAGAAATCGGTGGACAAGCCGACTGGGGCAGCTTTGACTTGGTGACGACGGACCCTGAGCGCTCTAACAGCGGCCAGTTAGCTTTGTCATTATGGTCGCAGGCAAAATTAGGCTCACAAGCGCTCAGTCTGGCAAATTTGAATACACCAACAGTGGAAGAATTATTTAAGCTAGTCAAACAGTCGGTGTATTTGCCACCCCGTTCCACCGATATTTTGCTGCAGGAATTTATCACCCGCGGCCCTAATGACGCTGATGTGGCCATGGTGTATGAGAGTATTGCCCTGTTTCGCTGGCAACAAGCCCAACAAAGTCAGGGCATACCCTATCAAATTTATTATCTCGATCCGACGATTGAGACGGTTTCTACAGCGGCGATCACGACTCGCGATATCAGCAATCGGCAGGCCCAAGTGGGACAAAAATTCATCGATTTCCTCCTCGCGCCTGAACAACAAGCCGTCTTTGTACAGCATGGATTTCGGCCCATGAATCCGGATGTGGCGATCGCCGATGTCCCCGACAGTCCTTGGAATCAAGGGATTCCAGGAGTAGAGCAACAACCGGCGATTCAGGCTACGCCCCCCCCAGAGCGGGCACTCGTGACTGAAGTCATTCGTCTGTGGCAGCGGGCAAATTAGGCGCGATCGTTAGCGGCATTGCGTCACGCTCAAGACTCAGAGTGCCATTATTGGTAGGTCCGTAGCCTGTATCAGGGGGCTTGAATGGCGTTATTGCTGCCATCACCAGCCATATTCATCGCGATCCGCAATCAGGTCAGGATGGTTTTGATGTCTAAAAGCACCACACAGCAAGTGGTTTGATTTCGAACTCCGTAGGGCTCTGCCCTTCCCGAAGGGTATTCAGAATTCAGAATTCTGCATAGCAAACTGCATTTAGTTCCGACGATTTCAGATGGCTAAGTCCCTGATCTGCATAGGGTTGCATTTCTGAACTCTGAATCCCGAATTCGGTACGCTGCTAAAGCGCCTCAGGCATCTTGATTGGGTGATGCTTGAGTGATTGAGGATTGAGTTAAGGCTTAGCGCGAGGAATCATCTTGACCTTAGTTGCGAGGCCGAGATGTTTGAACAAGCGAATTGTCTGCCAGGTGACATCGATTTCCCACCAGTGCCACCCCGTCTGTGCAGAGCCGGGAAAGGTGTGGTGATTGTTGTGCCAGCCTTCACCATAGGTTACTAAGGAAACCCACCAAAGATTACGGGCATTATCGTCGGCGTCAAAATTGCGATAGCCCCAGCAATGGGTGGCCGAGTTTACGAACCAAGTGGAGTGCCACAGCAGTACAGACCGCACAAAAACCCCGTAAATCACGAAGGACCACCCCCCGAGAGCATACAGCACAAGCGCAAGCGGCACTTGCATCAAGATAAAATAACGATCTAGCCAGCGATAGTAAGCTTGCTTGGCTAAATCAGGCGCAAACTTAGAATACCGAGCAAACTCAAAAGAGTCGGCTTGTGGCTTGAGAATCCACATAATATGGCTCCACCAAAAGCCACGCTTTGCAGAGTAAGGATCTTGCTGGGGATCTTCCGTAAAGGCATGATGCTTGCGATGCCCCCCGACCCAAAAGATCGGCCCGCCCTGCATTGCTAAAGCACCGATGGTGGCGAATCCATACTCTAGCCAGCGGGGTACTCGAAAACTACGATGGCTGAGTAAGCGGTGATATCCCAAACAGATGCCGATACTGCCAAACAACCAATGCAACAGCAGCATGATGCCGAGCGCGGCCCAAGAAAAGCAGACCGGCGCTAAGATGAGCGCGATCGCATGGAATGCCCCAAAAAACAGAACCACGCCCCAATCTAAAGAGTTACGCGAACGCGGTGGGACTGACAAACGAGTTGAATTCATTGCACCAATCGATAGAGTGTTCTTGATTTTGAGTGACCACCTGCTACAGTGAAGCAAGTGTCACTTGCAAAAACCAGGTTAGCGAGTTTTGAACTGAGTTGCAAGGGCGATTTTAGGTTCAATTTCCTTTGAGATGTAAGCTTGACTTGCGCAGATCGATGTATGGCTAAATCTTCCCGAGAAAAAATCATTCAATCAGCGTTAACTTTATTTCTCTCCCAGGGAGTGAGTCAGACCACGACTCGCCAAATTGCGGATCTGGCCGGGGTGAATGAAGTAACGTTGTTTCGCAACTTTGGGAATAAGTATGGCTTGCTACAAGCTGTGATCCAGTCGGCACCAACTTTTCGCACATTGGGAGAAGCGCTGATGGAGCAAACCCTGATGTCTGGAGATCGCCATCAAGCGCTTAAAACCTACGCCAGCGAATGTCTGGCAGCTCTGGAGCAAGCACCGGCATTTGTGCGATCGCTCATCGGCGAGTCTGATCAGTTTCCTGCTGACAATCGACAAGCCTTGGGGCAGCGCCTTGAGGAAGCCAGCCGCTATGTCGCGCAATATCTCGAACAGACGATGCCGACAAGCCTGTTTTCATCAGAGCGGCTCTCTGGTTATCTCGGAGCTTTGCTGGTTGGGTATGTGGTGATTGAGTCCACCAGTGATGATCACTATCTCTGGGCCAGCCGCGAAGATTTCTTAGAGGGTTTGGTGGTTCTGTTATTGGGCAGCGCGGCGCTTGCCGACGCTCACCGGCAGGCGACGGCACCTGACTCTCCACCGCTGGTCAAAGACCTGCCTGCCCCGGTGGTGCACCAGCTACTAGCGCAGGCTAAAGCTGCCAGTGCCCAAGACTATGCTCTGGCCTATTTGCTGTTTGGCGCGGGGATAGAACCCACGGAAATTTTGAGCGTGCCCCGCTCACATCATCTGAGTGCCAAAACCCAGCATACGCTGCAGGTTGGCGATCGCCAGGTATCCATCAATCAGTGGATCTGGGGCAAACGCTACGGCTCTTACACGAGCAATCCGCTGACTAAGTGGCTCAAAAGCCGTAAAGATGACAGTCCCTGGTTGTTTATCCAAGTTATCCAAGAATCCGCAGAGCCTGCCGCGTTGACCGTAGACGTTGTTGAGCAGAAATGGACCGCCTGGGCCGAAGCATTAAACCTATATCCTCAGTCTCATGCTGGCCAAGCTAAGCAAACCTGGTGTGTGGAAATGCTGACACGGGGCATGAGTATTGACAACCTAAGCATTTTGTCAGGATTACCCCCCGAGCAGTTAGCCCCATATTTACAACGAGCCCGTGAGAAGGCCGCCCTAGAACAAGCGCGATTGCTTGATCAAAAGCAAGCTTGAGAATGGCCGTGTTGTTATCTTGCTAATGGCGCGATCGCGACTGACTTTATTTAGGAAGTCGCGCTTAAATAACATTCCACCGACCCTGCTACCCATCCACCCCGCCACAGTCTTATTCGGGTACTTTATTTTCAAGCCGCTCCCTTAACTCGTCTACCAGCAGCGGGGGCTTGGGCAACTCAATAAGCAAGGGCGCGCAAATTTTGCCAAATCGATGGGGGAATCTCGTAATCAGATATCTTGAGCGGTTTGCCCTTACCAGCATCAGTGAAAGGTGACATTTTCAGCGCTTCAAAGTCGCCACGATTCACATCATCCACGTCGAAATACACCGTTTCATAGGCAATTAAGGCAAATATCATACCCTCGATATAGAGCCCTTAGCCACCAAACATTAACCTGCGCCATCCCTGGAGCAACTTGGTTAAGATGGCTCACCACGGCTCTCAAAATTGCTGTTTTGCTGTCTTGTCGGTATTTCTAGGTGGCTAAGGATCGAGAATTTAATCATGTGCCGGTTTCCCCTCTTGGGAGGGGTGCCGCAGGCGGGGTGGGTTCGAACCCTCGCACTCAGGGGCAACCCACCCTGCTGCCCCTCCCAGGGGCAATGTTATCCGGCTTGGCTTCAGTAATTTATTTAATCCTCATCCCTAAGCCATCGTTTTGATTAAGCGCTCTAAGCGGATTCTAAAAGATGCTTGGGCTGGTCAGTTAAAGGTCGCAATGGGGTCAATAAATCATCGGCAATTACTGAGCAGTTTGCTAGTCGCCAAAAGGGTTACAACGACGGTATAGTCAGGTCGGTGACCGGTTAAGAGATTTTTGTCATGACTCCGGACAACTCGTTACAGGACAAACAAACCGCTCAAGGGGCAGTATTTGTCGACGGCCTCTCAGTGCCAATGAGCTTTGGGAATGATGCAGTTGCTTATGCGGCGGCTCAGACGGGTGTAGCCCTGTGCGATCGCTCCCATTGGGGCCGCATCCGATTATCCGACAGCGATCACTTGAGGTTTTTGCACAACCAAACTACCAATCAGATTCAGCGTTTACAGCCAGGTCAGGGGTGCGATACGGTATTTGTCACCTCTACAGGCCGTACGATTGATCTAGTAACGGCATACGTTGAGTCAGATTCCATTTTGCTGCTGACCTCTCCTGGACAGGCTCAACCCCTAATGGCTTGGATGGATCGATACATCTTTTTTGCCGATCAGGTTCAGCTGGCCGATGAAACGAATGCCACTGTTGCTTTGACGCTGGTCGGCCCCGAAAGTTCGGCATTGCTTGCCCAGTTAGGCATCCCAGATGTAGATCTAGCCAACTATGGAAGCCATCAACGCGCGATGCTGTCTGGCCTTGAGACACAGATTGCCATTGGCAGTGGGTTGGCAACAGCGGGCATCACCCTCATCACTACGGCTGATGCAGGCCCCGCCCTGTGGTCAGTTTTGGTTGCAGCCGGAGCCGTGCCGCTGGGCGATCGCCTATGGCAAACTCTCCGTATTGAGCAGGGGCGTCCTCTACCTGGCGCCGAACTCACGGAAAACTACAATCCCCTTGAGGCCGCATTGTGGCAGGCGGTGTCATTCGATAAAGGCTGCTATATCGGTCAAGAAATCATTGCGCGTTTGCAGACCTATCAAGGGGTAAAACAGCAACTTTGGGGACTCCGTCTCGCTGCCCCCGTTGATGTGGGCACGCCGATTCTCTCAATTGATGAGAACAAAGTTGGCGTCGTGACCAGTTGCGTTGCTAATAACCAGGGTGCGATCGCGTTAGGCTACATCCGTACTAAGGCAGGCGGTAAAGGCCTAAAAGTCTCCGTCGGCAATCAGCAGGCAGATGTTGTTGACATCCCTTTTGCCAGTCGCGGCTACCTCGCTGAGCAATAAAGTTTAGAAGGTTTGCCCAGCCTTTTCAGGCTGATTTTGCAAAGCCTTTAAGAGCTGTATTGACAGGGCATCATCATCGTAATTCTGTTTAAGCTTATCGGTTGCATAAACTGTTAGCTACAGTCAGTGATGTGCAGCTTTGGATACACTGAGGCACATCAGGCGGAGTACTAGGTGCTGTTGCCTGCTCAGCGATCGCCTGCCCAGAGTTTTTTCTCCGATGTCTGACGATAGCCGAGCAGAGACCTGCAGAAGGCATTACATTAATTCACACTAATCATGTGTCTGCCTGAGAGATAAGCAAGATAATCTGACAAGTACTATAGATAAACAATCAATAGATAGGCTTAATAACCAGTCAGTCATTACAGCCGATGGTTTGACCTTAGTTTGAACACAGTTGTCACAGGTTCCTGCTGCTATGGTTCACAGGATTGATCAGACTTCAACTTTTCCTCTGGAACCAATTCAGGTTTCACCGCGAAGCTTTAAGAGACAAATTGAAACGGTGATAGGTGCTCTTAGCCAGCTGAAAATACCGGTGACTCTGTTTGCAAAATTACCCCAAGGAACGAGCTGGTTAGTAGATCTGCAGCAATACAGTCAGGCTATTCATCCTCAGCCTGAGATCTTTTTGTGGGTGCGTGAGACAACAGATGTACCCAATTGGCAAACTCCCGTTCTCCTGCCTGATGAGCAGCCTATGCGAGGAGAATACTTTTTGTTTGGGATCTCTGATGCCGTTATTTTTCTGATCCACGGTCATCGAGAAGAAGCGTCGATTCCTGTGTCTACAGCTGGCGGTAACGCTGAGGAAACAACGGCTGCGAGTGATCATGAAATTTTGCCCGTTGTCAATTATCGTCTGACCTTTCAACGGTCTATAATCCAAGATTTTTTAAGTGGCTTGAAGCAGTCTCTAAGCAGCAGCTTACGGCAATATCCGGGGCAAACCTTGATTGAAAAGTTATTGGCAGATTGGAGCGATCGCATCAATGTGCCTGACCAATGCGTGCCGGCTTTGTTAGATGCGATCGTCCAACAGCAGGCAGTTCAGCAGGAACGCCTACAACGGCAAGCCCGCTCTTACCGCCGTCAAGCGATGACCGCATCTAGTTTATCGACCCAAAACGAATCATTGATGAACACATTGCGGCTCAAAGACGATTTCTTGAATACTGTAGGGCAAGAGTTACGCACACCTCTATCGACGATTAAAACGGCGCTACCCTTATTGTCTTCACCCAATCTCAAGCCGCCGCAACGTCAACGCTATCTTGAGATGATTAGCCGCGAGTGCGATCGACAAGTCAATCTGATCAACGGCGTTTTAGAACTCCTGCAGGTAGAACGTACTGTTATGACTGCACAGCCTGAGCCAGTCAATGTATTTGATGTCTTACCAGGGGTTGTCAGCACTTACCAACCCTTAGCACAAGAAAAAGGCATTCGGTTAGCCTACACAGTGCCCAACACCCTACCGACTGTTTGCTGTCCAGAAAGTTGGGTACGTCAAATCGTGATTCAACTGCTCAGCAACAGCATCCGATTTACCAATGCGGGGGGTGAAGTTTGGGTCACAGCGCAAGTCGGGGACGATGAGACTTTAGCCATCAATATCAGAGATACAGGAATTGGTATCCCGCAAAATGAATTGCCACATATTTTTGAACACTTTTATCAGGGCCGGCAGACCAATACTGATGAAGAAGGGGCAGGCTTAGGGCTCGCGATCGTACGTCAATTACTCGTATATTGCGACGGTCAAATTAGCGTCGAAAGTCGCCCCAACATTGGTAGCCAATTCACTATTAAGCTGCCCTTGAGTCGTGCAGCTTAACTGCAAAATTAATCAATTCTGTCTAGCTTAAGTCTCTTTGATAGATCTGAAATCCATTCTTCTCAAAAGTTTTTTCAAAGATAAGTTGAGGCTGATTTTCCAGATAACTGCGAAGAGAGTGACCTGCAAATAATATTTGCTGACTTGAAATTAAATCAGGAGACCAGTGTTGAGTCATGCGCCCCAACCAACTCCAATAACTTAACTCATCTCTATGATCAATGATAATTACATCTAAGTCTTTAGCGTTAATAGTTTCAGTAATTTCATTGTCTGTGATATCCGAGCTATAAAAGTAAGCCAACTCAGCACCAGCAGGTCCATAGACAGCAAGATCATTAGAAATCCAACGGCTAGAATTGACACTAAAATTTTGCCAAGCAGCGAGATAAGCATTGACATAGGGAGTAGCCATAATGTTTAGAGAAACCCTATCTTGTCGGTTGCTAACTTCAAGCAAGTGATTCACGACTGGTGCTAGGTCTTGGCCATTGGCATAGGAAGGTACACGATTCAAAAGATGGGGTAGCTTGCCATAAATTGGGGCATATGCGAGCAATCCCAGAAAAATAAACACCACCGGTACATAAAACAGATTTACAGCTTTATCGCGCTGTAAAACGTAGCAAGCCAACGGTAGAAAAATCCAAGGAAGTCCTCCAATCATAAGTCTGTAAAGGTTGACTGGATTTGTCAGCTTAATAAAGCCCGTCATTACTATTGGATTAAGGAAAAATAAGAAAGGCGCAATTGCAATCGCTGCCATAAAAAAATATTTAGACTGAACACTATAATTAGTTATCAAGATGATAGCCAAACCAAAAATCATCAAATCTAACAATATTAAGGATGAATTTGGCGGTGAAGGCCAATAACTGAACACAGTGTATTGACTCACTGAAAACCATTCATGAGTGAGTGGTGGCAAGGGATAAATTGGTGGCTTTCCTGAAACAAACAAGACAATAATATAAGCAAATATCAGTAGAAATATTAAGATTATAAGAACAGGGGGTCGCCTCTTATTTAAAGAATATGCAGTAGTCTGTAAAAAAACATAGGAATAAATAATGGCGAAGAGGTAAAAGACTTTTTCTTTATGACAGTCAAGACAGAGCCAAGTTGCAAGTGTAATTAAGCATAACTCGAATAATTTTACAGATGAAAAAAGTTTACTAGAGAATATATTGGATAGAAAGGAGTAAACGATGGGGATGATTTCCAAATATATAATCATCGCCAAGGTAGCACCTTGCAAGATTTTGTACAGAAAGAAGCTGATCTGGAGATTGCCGTAAAATCCTAAGAATAATAAAACAGTCAGAACTCCAATAGTCTGATGGCGTCGTACCGTCCACAGCGATAGACGATAAGTCGACACACAAAGCATACAGGCGCTGAAGGCTGCTATAAATCTGAGCTTGGCTCGCAACAAATAATCAGTGCCGACCAACCACTGCTGTAAACTACTGAAGAAATTTATCGTTGAGTTGTAGTTCCATAATGAGCTGATGTTGACTGGACTATCTTGATTAGCCTGTCCAACTCTCTCCAAATAAGTAATTGCGTCTCCAGGATATTCAAGGTAAAGTCCTCGCATACAGAAAAATATAAAGATTAATATTAATAAGCAGGAGAATATACGATGCTGTCTAAATAAATTTCCGTACTGGTAAAGAGTACTTTTACCTAGAATAGGTCTGCGGATTGCCAGAATTAGAAGTACGGCAAAACCTAGCAGTGCAATCGCAGTGTACAGTTCATTGAGTATAGAACCTTTACCTAAGGCGATCGCAATTTTATAGGGTAAGAAAAAGGGTAAAGAAGCTATGAAAAATAGTGGAAGAGGTAGACTTTTAGGAGCAAGCTTTTGTGCATAGATCCACAAAGCCATTGTGTAAGTTAACAAGAATATTAGCTTTACGCCAAGATCTAACCAAGAGCCTAAAGAAATAATCAATATGTTCATAGTGCTTCCGCTTAATTTAGAGATCTAAAACATTAATGTGAATGACCAAAAGTAGTTGAGTCTGACATGAAGAGATCACCTTCAAGCTCACAATTCACATAATATTTAGGCGACAAGAGCTGCCAAAGCTGCTCCAATTCAGAAGATTGTAGAATGGATTCAATTCTTTCTAACGTCGAATCAATTGACAGATTTTCTGGTTCTTTTTTGACAAGGCAATAAAGCCGTGGATGAGAGGTATTATGCTGTTCTTCATTGTGATCAACCAGCGCCTCATGGAGCTTTTCTCCTGGTCGAATACCTGTAATCTTGATTTCAATATCTCGACCTGGTACGTACCCTTTTAGACGAATGATTTGTTCAGCTAAATCATAAATACGCATCGGCTTACCCATATCAAGCACTAGAGTCTGACCAGTTTGCCCTACTGCTAAGCTCTGCAAAACTAACCGAGTAGCCTCAGGAGTCGTCATAAAGTAACGGGTCATCATCGGATCCGTAACGGTAACAGGGCCACCTTTAGCAATCTGGCTTTGAAAAATCGGTATGACGCTACCTCGGCTACCCAATACGTTGCCGAACCGCACTGCAAGAAACCTTGTCTTACTCTGCTGTGCAATACTGCTCACTAGCAACTCTGCCAAGCGTTTGCTCAAACCCATAAAGTTAGTAGGTGAAACTGCTTTATCTGTAGAAATCAATACAAAGGTCTTGACCCCTGCTTGGTCGGCTAGTAAAGCAAGTTTGGCGGAAGCAACGGTGTTATTTTCAATCGCTTCCGTGGGATTTTGTTCCATCAGCGGTACGTGTTTATGAGCCGCTGCATGAAAAATCACCTGTGGCTGAAACTGCTTCAACACCCTTTCCATACGCTGGGTGTTACGTACATCGGCGATCACTGGAACGATGTTGAGCAATGGAAACACCTGACTTAGTTCTTGCTCAATATGAAAAATGCTATTTTCACCACGGCCTACCAGAACTAATTCTCTGGGTTGCAAGCGAGCGATTTGACGACACAATTCAGAACCAATGGTACCGCCTGCTCCCGTGACCAAAATCTTGCAATTTTGAATCTGAGCAGTAGCCGAAGGAAAATCAGAACTTAGAGTTTGAGAAAAATCCAATACGATTTCAGGGCGACCCAGTAAATCTTCGAGACGAATTTCTCGAATCTGACCGGCTAAACTCCGATCTAGAAGTAGCTCTTGTACACGAGGTAGTATTTTAATAGTGATGTCCTCAGCATTAGCCAGCTCGACAATTTGTTGAAGACGGTCGCTTGGAGCTGAAGGCATCGTAATCAGCACCGAATCGACGGCTAATCGATGTGCCCAACTGACAAGTTGATTGACTTTACCCAGTACTGGCAAGCCCTCAACTTGGCGATTGAGTTTACTAGCATCATCATCTAAAAAGCCAACAACTTTCCAGCTTAGTTGCGGGTTTTGACGGATTTCGTGAGCAATTTGAGCACCTGCTCGCCCGGCTCCAAGGAGCAAGATACGTTTAGCCGGTTGAGCACCTAAAGATGTAGAAGACATCGAGCGCACTTGATAAGTGCGAAGAAATCGCATGCTGGTCATGCCTGCCAGACAGCAACCCCAATCAATGACAGCAACCCCAAGCGGCAAAGTCGGAAGATTGATAAATTTTGGCAGCAGTAATCGAGTTATAAAAATGATGAGTAAAGAATAGAAGCTGACAGCTTGGAAAATCGCCCAAAAATCTCGCAAGCTAAATAAACGCCAGATTTGCTGATAGACTCGAAAACCCCACTGGATCAATAAGCGGCAAGGCAATCCAAATATCACAATGCCGCGAATGAGTATCCAGTATTCAGTAGGGATTTGTCCTTCAAACCGGATACTAAAAGCAAGTAGAACAGACGCGATCGCCACAATCGCATCTAAAACGATTTGGGCAATTCGGTAAATAGATGGAAGACGCAACACAAAAATTTGACTGAACTAATTATCTAAATCATCAATAGGTTGTGGTTAAGCTAATGAATGATACTTTGCATACCCAATAACCCATTACGGCTGTCGAAAATTGAGAGTAATAGGCCGACTTGTATAAGGACACAAAATTCCTACGGCAAGATCATCTACTGATATTGAACCACTGTGTTAGCTTACATAGCTTACTCTGACACGCTACAAGCTGCTTAAAAAGACTTATTTCACCTGAAAGGGCAACTATGTTGGCATTATGCACAGATGCGTAAACCGTGAAAAGCAGAAAAATGCAGCCATAAAGTCTAACGTCGGCTTCGTCTGACTGGCTTAATCATCAATGCTGCACATCGTGCGTCTGATTATGCGGCAACTGATCGACCACGATTGCAATTAATATACCAACCATTAAGCCTGCAACCATTGACAATACCAATTTCTGTAGCAAAGAACTTGACACCTGTGCCTGTGACTCCATCACGACTTTGATGCCAACGAGTGGCTCATCACGAGCCTGTAACTCCAGTAAACTGTCGCGTTGAAGTTCATAGTCAATGAGTCTGCTTATCTCTTCAGCCAGGGCTGATTGCTGCGACAACTGTAAAACATTCGCTAGCTCGGTCGGAGAACCGTTATTAATGGTGGTATTAGATCTTGACTGATTGGCTAATCGATTTACCTTCTCTTGTTTACGCTGGATTAACACATCTAGCCAGGCAATTTCAGGTTCAAGATACGACTCAACCACGTTTCCTGCAGCCACTTGCACACTATCAAGAGCAAGCTTACTTGCTTCTTCGAGTACATCTGGATCTGCGCTCTTCAGTAAAAGCTGAAAGCGCTCAGGCCTTTCATCTGTAGATGGAGAAAAACTGGCAGTAACGAGCGCAGGGCCCGCTTGATTTGATAACGCAGCAGAAAAGTCTTGGGCTAAAGCCAAATTGGCGGCTACGGCAATCTTCTCTTGCACCAAGACGGGATCTTGAAGGGCATCAGAAAGCGCGTCATCTGAACTCAAGTTAATTTCAAGTGGTAAAGATAACCTGACAATGACTTCACGTCGACTTTGTTTAGGCGTAATCAGATTGGTCACCGTTGCAATCATGATGACTAAAAATGTCACTCCGCCAATGACCTTAAATTGCCGCTGCAGAAATTTTAGAATGTCAACTAGAGCAATTTCATCCACATCGCCAACCTTGGCAGGAAACTGTTCAACTGAGTTTTCGAGAATCGGATCAGCCGTTTTTTGAGAGACATCCATAATTGCGGGAGATACCCAGAGTGCAAATGAGTCAAGCCTTGTGGTTATATAAACGAGCCTCACTTAGGCAAGTGAAGTGGTAAATACGCCGCCCACAACATGCCACGCTTCCATTCAGCGCCGAAGGGCTCCGTGTCCCTAATTTCAGAATATTGGGAGACGGAAGTACAAGACTGAGAATACTTAAAGCATGAGCAGGAGAAAATATTCACTGCTAAACATACCAAAATATTGGGGAAAGTTTGGCAATTGCTGCTATCTGGGTAGATACAAGTAGATACGCATAATTAAACGTAGTCCTGAATCTTGGGAAGCCTCGCTATGCTGTTTCCGGGACGCTGGATAGTTCAGAGCACCTACTCAGGACATTAAAGATAGTCTGAATTATCGATAGAATGCTACATGGCGGCGATGGGTAACTCTTTCGAGTCTTGTTACCGATTCAAAGTAATTGTTGGCTCAAGAGCACCGGCAGACGGGGCAACGGCGGCAACGAAGGCAGTCGACCGAGAACAGTTGGCTACTGGACAAGGACTCTGAGCAATTAGGATTACGTCAAATTCAGCTTGAAAGAAGTAAAGGATGCTTAAGTGATGATTTGACGCTAGCTACAGTCTTTAACGGCAGAGCTTGTCAAGATCGGCACTGGGTGGTGTCATTTGTACAGGAGTAGTTGGTTTTGGAGCCTAGACATTAGTGGAGATCAGTCGGGATAGTTCCATTTTGATAACAGGGGGAACTGGCTCTTTTGGAAAAAAATTTGTGGCGTCTGTACTCAGTCGATTTCCCGACATTCGTCGCCTCGTGATTTATTCGCGGGACGAGCTGAAGCAGTTTGAGATGGCTCAACGATTCTCCACTCGTGACCATCCAGGATTACGGTATTTCCTGGGCGATGTTCGCGATCGCGATCGCTTAACTCGTGCTTTAGAGAAAGTGGATATCATTATCCATGCGGCTGCTCTAAAACAGGTACCTGCGGCTGAGTACAATCCAATGGAGTTCATTAAGACCAATGTGCTCGGGGCAGAAAATCTCATTCAGGCAGCGCTGGATACAGGCGTCAAAAAAGTAGTCGCCTTATCAACTGACAAAGCAGCCGCCCCAGTTAACCTTTACGGTGCAACGAAGCTTTGTTCTGACAAGCTGTTTATCGCCGCTAACAACATTAAAGGGTGGCGAGAACTGAGCTTTAGCGTCGTGCGCTACGGCAATGTCATGGGGTCACGAGGTTCAGTCATCCCCTTCTTCCTTAAAAAGCGGCAGGAAGGTATCTTACCGATTACAGATCCGGCAATGACACGATTCAACATTTCCCTAGATGAGGCTGTTGACATGGTGTTTTGGGCGGTGGAGAAATCTTTAGGCGGAGAAATTTTGGTGCCTCAGCTACCTTCTTATCGAATTACTGATGTAGCCGCAGCGATTGGCCCAGACTGTGAACAAGCAGTTGTTGGTGTTCGCCCAGGTGAAAAGATCCACGAGGAGATGATTACCACTGCCGACTCGCTAACAACCGTTAATTTGGGGACGTATTATGCAATTCTGCCAAATCATCCTGACTATGATTTGGATAAGTACTGCAACACGATGGGAGCAGATTTAGTACCGCAGGGATTCAGCTACAACTCAGGCAATAACAAGCGCTTTCTAGATGTGGATGAATTACGTGAGCTGATTCGTATTCATGTAGATCCGCAGTTTATTGTTTAAGTCTGTCTGAGTGTACAAGTTATGAGCGACTACATTCCCTATGGTCGGCAAGATATCACACAGGCAGATATCGACGCTGTTGTGACCGTCTTGCAGTCTGACTGGATTACCCAAGGACCAAGCATCTCTCGCTTTGAACAAGCTGTTGCTGATTATTGCAAAGCTAAATATGCAGTTGCTGTCACCAGTGCCACAGCCGCTCTCCATATCGCTTGCCTCGCCGCTGGCTTAGGGTCGGGCGACTGGCTTTGGACATCACCAAATACTTTTGTGGCATCGGCAAACTGTGCGCTGTACTGTGGCGCCCAAGTTGACTTTGTGGATATTGATGCGAAGACTTACAACTTAGACATTGAGGCTCTAGAACAAAAGCTTTTAGTAGCCGAGTTGCAAGGCAACCTTCCCAAAGTTGTCGTGCCGGTGCATTTGGCTGGGCAATCCTGCGAGATGGAGCGTATCGCTGGGCTCTCACGAAAATATGGCTTTACGGTACTAGAAGATGCTTCTCATGCGATCGGAGCTCGCTATCGGGGACAACCGGTTGGCAATTGCCAGTTCTCAGAGATGACCGTGTTTAGCTTTCATCCAGTCAAAATCATTACGACTGGAGAAGGAGGCATGGTGCTGACAAATCGAGATGATTTGTATGAGCAATTGATCCGTCTACGCACCCATGGCATTACTCGAAATGAGCATTTAATGACGGAAGCGTCCCACGGGCCTTGGTACTATCAGCAGCTAGATTTAGGGTTGAATTACCGAATTACTGATATTCAGGCGGCGTTGGGTTGGAGCCAAATGCAGCGCTTGGAAGAGTTTGTTGGACGACGACGGCAACTGGCTGCTAGGTATAACGAGTCCTTATCAGGACTACCGATTTCTTTGCCGCACCAGCATGCTGATACTTTGTCAAGTTGGCATTTGTATGTGGTTCGTCTCCAGTTGGATGAGCTTAGGCTCACTCATCGCCAAGTTTTTGAGTTGTTACGAGCGGCAGGCATTGGTGTAAATCTGCACTACATTCCTGTACATACTCAACCGTATTACCAGCAGTTAGGGTTCAATTGGGGCGATTTCCCTGAGGCCGAACAATATTACCGTGAGGCGATCAGTCTACCTTTATATTACGGATTATCTGAGACTGATCAAAATCGGGTTTTTGCGACTCTTAAGCAGACTCTGATGTAGTTTTTGTCTTGGCTTGGTCTGTCAGTATCAAATGTCTAAACTTGCTTTAGGAACGGTGCAATTTGGTCTACCTTATGGCGTGGCTAATCAGTCAGGTCAGGTGAGTCGACAGGAGGCTTGCCAGATTCTAAGCACAGCTTGGGAGGCTGGGCTGGATACGCTAGATACCGCGATTGCCTATGGTACGAGCGAATCAGTACTAGGGGCAATCGGCGTTTCTCAGTGGCGAGTGATTTCCAAATTACCACCATTACCAGAAGAAGCCGATATCCAGCAGTGGGTTCAGCAGTCCGTACATGATTCGCTGAAACGGTTGCGCAAAGAATCATTGACGGGTTTGTTACTGCATCGTGCCCAAGATTTCCAAGGGGATAATGGCTTAGTCTTACACGACAGTTTGCAACGACTGAAGTCGATGGGATGGATCGAAAAGGTTGGGGTTTCGATATACAGTCCAGACGAGTTGCAAGGCATTATTCCTCAATTGGCAATCGATATTGTTCAAGCCCCTCTGAATGTTCTGGATCGTCGTTTGATCCAAACGGGCTGGCTGCCTCGACTCAAATCTTTGGGTATTGAAGTTCACACGCGCTCGGCATTTTTACAAGGCTTATTATTGATGCCGCCGCTACACCGCCCGGCTTATTTTGATCGCTGGTCTAAACTTTGGAATCACTGGCAAACGTGGTTAGACGCAAAAGATTTAACGCCGTTAGCAGCTTGTCTGGGGTTTGTATTCAGTCAAGCATCCGTTGATCGAGTGCTGGTCGGGGTTGATAGTTGTCAGCAACTGCGGGAAATCCTGAGCATTGCGGCGAGTAACTTCCCATCAGTGCCCGATGGTCTTAGTTCTGACGACTTAGATTTGCTTAATCCGTCCAGATGGCCCTAAAAGGAACAAAGATGATGCATATAGACACATCGGAGAGTTTGAAGTTAGGCATTATCGGTCTATCTGAGGGCAACGGTCATCCATATTCTTGGTCAGCAATTTTTAATGGTTATAATCCTGCCGAGATGGAAAAGTGCGGCTTCCCTGTGATTCCTCGATATCTAGAGCAGCAACAATTTCCGGATGCGCAAATCCAGAGGGCTGAAGTCACTCATATTTGGACTCAAGATGCCGCTATTTCAGCACAGATCGCTCGGGCCGCAAACATTCCTCATTGCGTAGAGAGTTACGTTGATTTGATTGGTCAGGTAGATGCCGTACTCCTTGCGCGCGATGACGCTCAACATCATTTGCCAATGGCGGAGCCTTTCTTAAAGGCTGGATTACCTATTTACATTGATAAACCAATTGCCCTGTATCAAAGCGATTTGGCCAAGCTTTATGCCCTAGAACGTTATCGTGGACAAATTTTCACTTGTTCAGCATTAAAGTACGCTCAAGAGTTGCAACTTTCAGAGTCAGATCGGGTGCACATTGGAGATATTCAGTTTGTGGATGCGATTGTTCCCAAAGATTGGCAACGGTATGCGATTCATATCATTGAACCAGTCCTAAACATTCTAGGGAATCGGTTACCCATTCAATGGAGTCAGGTATTTCGCTATACGGCTGATATTCAGGGACTGTTAGTTGAGTGGGAAAGTGGGGTTAAAGGTCGATTCACGACTACTGGTACCCAAATCAAGTCTCCCATTATGATTCGGGTAATTGGTACCTTGGGATGGCGTGAATTGTCATTTTCTGACACTTTCTCAGCTTTTAGAGCTGCGCTTCAAGATTTTGTTGATGGCATCTGGCATGAGGAAATACGCTCAGCACCTGACTTTGTACATCAATCCGTAGAGTTAATTGAACGAGGCAGTGCTCTATGGAATCCAGAGTAGTGTTGTTAACCGGGGCAACAGGTAAATTAGGGCGGCAGTTGACTGCTCACTTGCTGGGGCAAGGTCATCGCGTGATTGCAACTGGACGTTCTCCAGAGTCTTTAACAGCGCTTCAACATTTCGTCGATAACACTGAGAATCTGATCTCACTTCAGGTTGATTTTCTGGCTGACGATACTCTTACGGTGTTCTTGGAGGATTTATCACAGCTTTCATCAGCGCCTGACGTGATTATCAATAATGCTCGCAGCATTGACACGCTCTCAATTAATGAGGATGGTACTGTCTCTAGACAGAATTTTTTGGATGAGTTTTTGCTGGATGTGGTAATTCCCTATGAACTGACAATGGGGATACACCAACTTAAGCTATCGCGGTTAAGGTCAGTCGTTAATATCGGGTCAATATATGGTGTAGTGGCGGCAAATCCTTCACTTTATGAAGATCCTGTCCACGATTCCCCCATCCACTACAGTGTGGCCAAGGCAGCATTGGCGCATTTGACTCGTGAACTGGCTGTACGCCTGGCTCCGCAAGATATTCAGGTGAATTGTGTGGCCTATGGTGGCGTTGAGGGTCGAGTAGACAAGAAATTCCAGGATCAGTATGCTCGATTGTGTCCACAAGGGCGGATGCTTAGTGAACTTGATATTACAGGGCCAATTGATTTTTTGCTGTCGGCATCAAGTACAGCCATGACAGGACAGGTTTTAGTGGTTGATGGGGGATGGAGCGTTTGGTAAAAACTCGTGGAGCGATCGCAATTATTCCGGCTCGGGGTGGTTCTAAACGACTGCCCAAGAAAAACATCCTAGATTTCTTTGGGCGTCCAATGATTGCCTGGACCATTCAAGCGGCATTGGAGTCTGAGTGTTTTGATCGCGTACTGGTGAGTACGGATGCACCGCAAATCGCTAAGGTGGCCAAACACTGGGGGGCTGAAGTACCTTTTTTAAGACAAACAGCAGCTGATGACTATACCCCGGTCAGTGAGGCGACGATTACCGCACTGAATCAAGCTAGGGCCCACTGGCACGAGGACTATGAAACGGTGGTCCAATTAATGCCCAATTGTCCGTTGCGATCGGCTAAAGATATTCAAATGGCGCTGGCAGCTTTTGCGGCTAGTGCCGCAAATTTTCAAATCAGCTGCTTTCGCTTTGGTTGGATGAATCCGTGGTGGTCAGTCACACTGACTGATGACGGACAACCTCAACCGCAGTTTCCCGAAGCCCAAATGCAGCGATCGCAGGATTTGCCTCCTCTATATTGTCCTACCGGAGCAATTTGGATAGCTCATGCAATTTCGCTACGGCAAGCGGCATCATTTTACGGACCGGGTCATCAATTTCATCCCATGTCATGGACTTCGGCAGTCGATATTGATGATGCAGAGGACCTAGAATTTGCCAGAGCTGTATACCTGCTCAATAATCCACTAACAGCACCAGCAATGACAAATTCTTAGGATTAAGTGGAGTAACAATGTGCAATTGCTAATTCGCGCAGACGCTTCCTCACAAATTGGAACCGGTCATATTATGCGTTGTCTGGCCTTGGCTCAAGCTTGGCAGGCTGAGGGAGGCAAGGTAACGTTTTTGCTGGGCATGATCGCACCAAGGTTAGAAAATCGACTCGAAGCAGAAAGTTATACCGTAATTCACCATGAGGCAATATTGGGCAGTCAGGAGGACAGCGATCTCACCATCGCCTTGGCTCAAGAAATAAAAGCTGAAACTGTGGTTGTTGATGGCTACCATTTTGACTCGGTCTATCAAAAGCAGCTTAAACAAGCAGGATTGCACGTTTTATTCATAGACGATAATGGTCATACTGATCGCTACTATGCTGACTGGGTATTAAACCAAAACATCTATGCCCATGAGAGACTTTATCCTTATAAAGAGACTTATACCCAGCTACTGCTCGGAACGCGCTACGCCCTGCTGAGAAAAGAATTTTGGCCGTGGCGAGAGTGGCACCGGGAAACCACGTCTCATCCGCACAAGATTTTAGTGACACTGGGTGGAGGGGACCCAGATAATGTCACTTTGAAGGTTATTCAGGCTTTACAGCAAATAGAAGTTGGTATTTTGGAAGTGGTCGTAGTTGTGGGGGCAAGCAATCCACACTATGGGATATTGCAGGAGGCAATTCAAGCGAGTCGGCATAAAGTTGAGTTGCGTCAAAACGTGACTAACATGCCCGAATTGATGGCTTGGGCTGACATCGCGATCGCGGCAAGTGGCAGCACCTCTTGGGAACTAGCATTTATGGGGCTACCTAGCCTGACCATTACGATTGCTGATAATCAAAAGCAGATCGCTGCAAAGCTCCATCAGCTTAATATCGTCAATCACGTTGGCTGGTTCGCTGATATCAGAATACATTTGCTGAATGAAGCCATCAGTCACCTACTGGTTTCGGTTGAGCGGCGGCAATCAATGAGCGATCGCGGTCGTCGGCAGGTTGATGGATGGGGTGCTAAACGTGTAATGGATAGCTTATTAATCAACTAAGCTGACAAGATAAAATGAGCTTTAAAATTACGATTGTTTCAGATATTAACAGTTGGATAAATCAGTATCTTCCTAATCTGTTTAACCTGTTGATAGCGCAAGGTCATCAGGTGAAATGGTTACATCAGGTGGCAGAGATTACACCAGGAGATATCGTTTTTTATCTAAGTTGTGGACAAATTGCTTCTGAAGCTGTCTTATCTAGAAATAGACATAATTTGGTTGTCCATGAAAGTGCTTTGCCCCAGGGTAGAGGCTGGTCACCTCTGACATGGCAAATTTTAGAGGGCAAAAATCAAATTCCTATTACCTTGTTTGAAGCAGAAGCAAATGTAGATAGCGGCAAAATCTATTTACAAGATCATCTAGTTTTTGATGGCACGGAGCTTGTTGATGAGTTGCGGGCGGCCCAAGCGCAGAAAACCATTGAACTGTGCCATCAATTTGTTACGAAGTATCCCAGCGTTGTTCAACAAGGTCAGGATCAGGTTGGCACTCCCACCTTCTATCCAAGAAGACGTCCCAAGGATAGCCAAATGAATGTGGACAAGACCATTCGAGAACAGTTTAATTTGCTTAGAGTTGTCGATAATGATTCCTACCCTGCCACTTTTGAAATCGCGGGACAAACTTATATCCTAAAAATATCCAAATTTTCTCAATCAGAATAGTTCAATGAAAGCAGATCAAAAATATATTGTTGTCGGCAGCAAGGATTGGAATCTAAGCCTTTTTGCAGCGCAAGATTTTGATCAGCGTCAATGGCTGTTTATTGCTGCAAAAGAAGAGCTTACGCCTGAGAAAGTAGAGGCGATCAATCCGCGTTATCTGTTCTTTCTCCATTGGTCTTGGAAAGTGCCAGAGGAAATTATTAATCATTACGAGTGCGTTTGTTTTCATATGACTGACGTTCCCTATGGAAGGGGGGGTAGCCCACTCCAAAATCTGATCATGAGAGGTCATCAATTCACTAAATTAACAGCGCTACGCATGACCCATGAGTTTGATGCCGGCCCTGTTTACTTGAAGCAAGATGTCGGGCTCGGAGGTAACGCTGAGGAAATCTACATGCGGATCACTCGTCTCTCATTTGCCATGATTGAACAAATTATTAGAGAACAGCCTCAGCCGCAACCACAAACAGGAGAAGCCGTTGTCTTCAAACGCCGCCAACCTGCTGACAGTGAACTCAGTCAGGTGAACTCCCTAGAACAAATGCATGACAAAATTCGCATGTTGGATGCCGAAGGCTATCCTCCAGCATTTATTGAATATGAAGGATTTCGATTTGAGTTCAGCCGTTCAGCTTTATATGGAGAGCGGGTAGTTGCCGATGTCATCATTACGCCCATTGAGGGGGCTGAGTCATGAACATACTGGTGGTAGCGGCTCACCCTGATGATGAGGTGTTAGGCTGTGGCGGCACGATCGCTAAACATAGCCAACAAGGTGATATCGTCAACATTCTCATTCTGGCGGAAGGCGCTACGAGCCGAGCAACCAGCCGCAACCCTGGGCAGTGGCAGTCTGAACTGAGTGCTCTCGCGATCGCGGCAAAAGAAGCCAGCCGGTTTTTGGGGGCCAAAGCAGTTGACCTGCATAACTTTCCCGATAACCGAATGGATAGCTGTGATCTACTAGATATCGTCAAAGTCATTGAGGCTGCCATTCAAAAGTTGCAGCCAGCAGTGGTTTACACTCACCATAGTGGCGATGTCAATATTGACCATCGGCGCATTCACGACGCTGTGATTGCGGCTTGCCGTCCTCAACCTCATCATCCGGTTAAGACCCTGCTATTCTTTGAGGTGCCTTCTAGCACAGAATGGCAGCCCCCAGACTCAGCCCCTGCGTTTGCCCCCAACTGGTTTGTCGATATTTCCACTACTTTGGCCGACAAAGTAGATGCTCTTACAGTCTATGAATCAGAGCTGCGATCGTGGCCCCACCCGCGATCTATTGAAGCCGTCAAACATTTAGCCCACTGGCGTGGAGCAACAATCGGCGTTTCAGCAGCAGAAGCCTTTATAGTAGGCAGAATAATTGTATAGCACTGATGTATATCCTCCCGCTTCAAAAGCAGAAATCTGCTCTCTATCTTCCATCTTTCATAGTCATAGAATTAAAAATCTCAGACATATATGAGAGAAAATTAGCTATCTACATTCATTCAAAAATTAACGGCAGCTAGAAATCTTAGGTCTATAATTCTGGCTGCATATCAATCACTTATCAGGGCACGAATTTCAGAATATTCTGTTTTGATAAAAAGTCAATCTTAGAAACACTAAAAAGGAGATAAATAATGAATCAACTTAGTCCCAACCAGCTTAAAAATTTATATCAGCAAGGGGAAAATATAATGTCTCTGCTGAGGAACTTTGAAGAGTCCAATAAAAACACTGAAGAGATCATTGAAGTATCATATGACCTTCAGGCTGGCAGCTATATTTCAGCTCTAGATGATGAGTCAATGGCTAAACATAAAGCAGAATATGGTGCTGCTATTGCGAAAGAGATTCTTGCTTTATGTAATCCTGAATCTGTCTTAGAAGCTGGTGTTGGGGAAGCAACGACACTATGCGAAGTGATTGGCAACTTATCCGAAAAGACGAAAGCCTATGGTTTTGACCTATGTTGGTCTAGACTTGCACATGCCAAACTCTGGTTAGACAGAAACTCTATTTCCAATGTTAATCTATGTACGGGAAGTCTTTTCAAGATACCGTTTAGGACCAACTCTATTGACGTAGTCTATACCTCGCACTCGATTGAACCAAACGGTGGCTACGAACAACCTATTTTGCAAGAGCTATATCGAGTCACTAAAAAGTATCTGATATTACTGGAACCTGGCTACGAGCTCGCTAGTCAAGATGCAAAGATCAGGATGAAATCTCACGGATATTGCAAGAACTTAGTTAAAGTATCTCGAGAACTGAATTACCTGGTAACTAAACATGAGCTTTTTCCTGTCACTACTAATCCCCTAAACCCAACAGCGATTACTATTATTGCAAAGAAGTCATCATCTGAAAGCACTGAATGTAGCGTTTTAGCTTGCCCAAAGACCGGTTCTCCCTTATGGCAATATGATGAGGTACTATTTAGCCCTGAAGCTTTGTGTGTCTATCCAATTATTTCTGGCATCCCTTGTCTACGGTCAGAGAATGCGATTGTAGCCAGCTACTACCCTGAGCTGAGCCAGCGCCTATAGCCAGATTTTAGATTTTGTGAGATTTAATAAGTTGTGGTTTCTCGCAGATAAGGTTCAATTAACAGAAGGGGCGAAGTTGATGGAAGTCATCAGTATTAAAGGACGAAAAATTGGGCCCGGTCATTTACCCTTGGTCGTAGCGGAGATGTCGGGCAATCATAACCAATCGCTAAATCGGGCTTTGAAAATTGTTGAGGCAGCGGCAAAATCAGGGGCTCATGCGGTAAAGCTACAGACCTATACCGCTGATACCATGACCTTAGACATCGCCGACGGGGACTTTTTTATTGATGACCCCAAAAGCCTTTGGCACGGGTATTCCCTTTATGAACTCTATCAAAAAGCTTATACTCCGTGGGAATGGCATGAGCCAATCATGGAGCGATGTCAGGAGTTAGGACTCATCTGCTTCAGCACACCATTTGATGCCACGGCAGTTGATTTTCTTGAAGAATTAAACGTCCCTTGCCATAAAATCGCCTCGTTTGAAAATACCGACCTCCCCCTCATTCGCAAAGTAGCTAGTACAGGCAAGCCCATGATTATCTCGACCGGCATGGCCACAGTGGCTGAGCTAGATGAAACAGTCCGTACTGCCCGCAAGGCTGGTTGCCAAGATTTAGTGCTGCTTAAATGTACCAGTACATATCCGGCTACGCCAGAAAACACCAATCTACGGACGATTCCTTATCTAAGAGATTTGTTTGATGTCCAGGTTGGCTTGTCTGATCACACGATGGGCATTGGGGCTAGCGTTGCTAGCGTTACATTAGGAGCAACCTTTATCGAAAAGCACTTTACTCTGCGACGGGCTGACGGAGGAGTTGATTCTGATTTCTCGATGGAACCGGAGGAAATGGCTCAACTTGTTGTTGAGTCCGAGAGAGCTTGGCAAGCTCTGGGCAAAGTTCAGTTGGGGCCAATATCTGCAGAGACAGCCTCTCAAGTTTTTCGACGTTCTATCTATGCTGCCGTTGATATTGAAGCCGGCGAGCCCTTTACGCCTAATAACTTAAGAATTATTCGACCTGGGCATGGTCTTCCTCCCAAATATTACTCACTATTACTAGGCAAACAGTCAAGATACTCTATAAAAAAGGGAACGCCAATCAATTTTGAACAAGTGCTTTAGAGTGATATCAAAAATTCAAAAATGTAAAATCGGTCATCTAAAATCTTGTGAGTACCATAACTGAGAGAATTCGGAAAAGTTATATTTTCCAACGTTTTGCGTCAGCAGCCTTAATTTATAGTGTTTCTTTATATCTGGCAAGAGTCTTGGGAGAAGAGAAGTTTGGAGAAGTTGCGTTTTTCTTGTATTTTGTAAAATTTATGTTAATAGGTCAACTAGGAAGCATTAGTGGCTATATCCTTGAAAATTATCGAAATCAGGAAAAGAGATCTGTTGAGGACGAATGCCTTTTTTTGATTGGTTATTCTGCACACTTAATAATGATTGCTATCTGTGTGTTTCTAATAGGCCTCTACATCGGAAAGATATACACTTTATCGGCGATCGCTTTTATTTTAATAATACCTTTCTTTAGCCTGGAACCCCTATTAAGGGTACGAAAGCGTTTTTATATATCCTTACTACCTGACCTAATTCTTTATCTAACCATTTTAGCAAGCATAATTGTACTTGAAAGTTTAGGTTATGAGGATTTTTTGACTTCTGAAAATATAATATTAAATTCATTTTTATTTATCCCAATCTCTTACATTCTTTTGTTCACTTTAGCAAAAGAAACAGGTATCTCTTTTTTTGACCTACGCATGGCTAGCGCCTCAGCTAAGCTCATTGTGAAGAAGCATCTAGATTTGATAGTTGTCGGCTTTCCAGCCTATTTATCTACGCTGGCTTTCTCACTTCTTTTATTTATTGATAGATTTTTTTTAGAGAGGTACCACTCTGCTGCAGTTCTTAGCTCTTATATGTTGGGATTCCAGCTATGCATTGGAGCATCCTTAGCCATTACGTCAAAAAACTTTGTAAGTGTAGTTGAAATTGGCGAGGTATATCAGCAAGAAGGAAGCACAAAAGATATTTTTTGGAGGCAACTAAAAGAAAGTACCTTAATTGCAATTCCGGCATTTTCTGGTCTTTTAGCGATAGCCTGGATTATGCAAAATCATTTACTTGAGGGATATGCAACTTTATTTCAGTCAACTTGTATCTTAGGTTTGGGAATGATGATTTTTTCAATATCTGGAAGTATTAGCCCAATAGTTTTCTTTATGAAGAGACAACGAGTTTTAACTTCAGCAATGATGTGTTTTTTAGTCATTTCACTTCTGGGTAATACGACAGTTTTATATTATCAGTTATCGCCAAATTTATTGGTCTTCCTCACAGGGCTATATTTAAGTGCCTACGGGGTTTTTAGCATATGCTTTTCTTGGAACTGCTCTAGAGTAAAGTACTCTAGTTAAAATAGAGAAATATGAAACTCCTTTGCTATACACGTCCGTGGAATGAGGCTAACTTCGCGAAAATAAGTCGTGAAGCATTTTCTGATGCTGAGATTGAATATGTGAGTGATTTTTTAGGGAAAGGAACAGTTCAACTACAAGAAAAATTTTATATTTTCTATTCAAAGTGCGAAGGATTTACGCAGCTCTTATCTCAAGTAGGGCATCTTAAAATTAAAGATATCTGCTCACGATGCCGTTTGCTCAGAAACATTCCAAAGGAGCAAGCGACACGCATGTGTGCAGCCATGTGGCTGGCATTACAAACAGTTTTAGACCAAGTTAATCCGGACGTGATTCTATCTACCACAATAGACAGTTACTGTTTAGATTTGCTTCATTTGTCATGTCAGCTAAGAGAAATCAAATATATAGGGATAATTCCATGCTTCATCAATGGCTATTTTAGAGTCACATCACGCGGAGAATATAATTATTTGAGAGCGGTCTCAGATACAGAAATCGAAAAGAGCATAGCTTTTTTGGAAAAATCCAACTACACTCCTGACTTTCTAGTGGGCTTAAAGCCCGAGTCATCCTTTGATGCACTATTTAAGGGAGTTCAAAAGCAGTCGAGAAATATTGCAAGGTTTCTCTATTATTCTTTTACGAGAACTATTAGGCAAGATCCTTTATCTCTTCATACTTATAGCAGCTACGTCATAGCCAGACAAAATCTCAATTTTTATTCTTTCAGTCAGTTAAAGTATGTTGATTTATCACATGTGGAGGTTTCAAAATATCATCGGCAAAAAAAGATTTTCATCCCTTTACAGTACTTTCCAGAATGCACTATTGACTATTGGTGTGAATCAATCGAGTATATCGATTACTACGACACTCTATTTGCGCTGCTGGACGTCCTCTCCTCTCTTGATTTTGTAATTTATGTCAAAGAACATCCTGCCTTTTGTGGGCTTCGTCCGTATCACTTCTACAGCAAGTTAAAGACTTATCAAAACGTAATCAACCTTTTCCCTAACATAGCTGCTAGGCAGGCGATTAGTTTTTGTCATGTTGTCCTTGTCTGGACTGGAAGCGTAGGTTTCGAGGCGGCATTCAAAGGCACTCCCGTAATACATTTAGGCAACCCTTACTATGCTTTCGGAAAGAACTTTTACCATCTAGATTCTATAGACAAGTTTTCAAATATTCTTACTCAGATAGAAACTGAGTTCACTCAAGATATAGAAAGTTCTCATAATGAAAGAAAAGAAATGCTATCTCATGTTTTAAGTGGTTGTTTGAGAGGTAATATTGCTCCTATCATAAAGGGTACTGTTGGCAGCAACTCGCCAGAAATCGACCTTTGCATCCAGAGCATAAAAGAGCTTAGGGATATTTATGAATTATAACTTGGCCGTTAAATTACGTCAGCAAGTTTCATTGCTTAGCATAAGTGCTATATTCTTCTACTCCGCAGTTTCAATCAATTGCTTCGGTGCCTATGTTGGATTGTTGAGATTATATGATGCGACGATATTACTTGCTCATTTTCATAAGATTGCAAATCCACTAATATGTCTTCTAGCGCTGCTTATCTTACTAAATATGAGGAAAGTTAAAATTGATTTACTAAGCTCTATTCTTTTCTTTCTTGCTTTTCAAGGAGTTATATTTGGCATTGCATATAGAGGTGCCCCAAGATACTTCATTTCACATGCATTCTCAGCATTTTTTGCGGCCCTTATGTACACCGCAGCCAGGAATATTCCTTGGGAAAAGCAGCGCATTGCATCAATGATTAGATGCGCTGCTTTTTTGTTTCTAAGCACTTTTTTACTAGTTACTTTTGTATTTTGGTCACTAAGAATCCTCAAAGACCATCCGGTTTACCTTGGTATTGGGACTGGTGCAGTCTTGCTGCCGTTTGCCTTGGCATTGATAGACGGCAAGTACTTGAACGCTTTATTGGCAATAGCAGTTGTTTTCCTCTCTGGGAAGAGAGGTGTTTTGTTATCAATACCACTCATTTTTGGTATGACTGCGGTTGGTATTCGTCGATTTGAGTTGCGAATAAGACTTGGTATACTTACTCTTGTATGCCCTCTATTAATATGTCTTTTTTTCTATGCAACTTCAATTTGGGAAGTTAGTCTTCAAGAAGTCCCTATCTTCGGATCAGTCTATTCAAAGATAATGCTTCTAAACTTTTTCTCAGATGGATATAGCTTAGATCGATTAAACTTTGCATCGGGAGGGAGGGTTCTTGAAATTTCTAATTCTTTTCGGGAATTTCAAAGCAATTCAATACATTATTTGACTGGAGGAGGTTTTGGGTGGGTCTATGATTCACCTTTTTCACATCTTGACGTATCTCATTATGTTCATTTTTCTCCACTGAATTATTTGTATCAATATGGAATCTTGTCATTTACTATCTTATTTGGTATTTTAATTCATTACTTAATTACCTGGGGTAAGCGTTTAAGTTTATATGGTAGAGAGCCGTTTGCTTTGTGGTTGGCCTTGCTTGGGTGGTTAGTTGTAGGATTCACTGGATATAATTATGCTATTGATCCGATGCTTTGGGTATCTCTAGGTGTTGTTTCTAGTTTTTGTTCATCATTAAAAACTTCGACAGAGAGTTCAAGCTGATCAGGTCTATATGTGTGGATTAGCTGGTTTTAATGGAACTTTTTCGAAAAGCCTACTTCTCGAAATGAATGATTTGATTAGCCATCGAGGTCCTGATAATCAAGATATCTACTACAACCAGACTTCTGCAGTGGGGCTTGCGCATTCGCGTCTATCAATCTTAGATCTTTCTCCAGCAGGCAATCAGCCTATGTGGGATAGCTTAAAGACAATCTGTATTGTTTTTAATGGCGAAATTTATAACTTTTTAGAATTAAGAAACGAGCTTATTAGAGATTCTTACCAATTTAAAGGAGGATCTGATACTGAAGTTATTATCAACCTCTACTTAAAGTATGGCCAATCTTTTATAGAAAGACTGAATGGTATATTTGCTTTAGCTATTTGGGATTCGCGTTCTCAATCGTTGCTATTGGCTCGTGATGCTCTGGGCGTCAAGCCTCTTTATTACAGTTTTATGGAGGCGGGAGTAGCCTTTGCAAGCGAGATTAAGGCGTTGCTCCCTTTGCTATCAGATTCCTGCGAGCAGGCAGATAATCCGTTTCAGAATTTTGACGCTGCTGCCATTGATCGCTATCTGAGTTTCCTGTGGTGCCCTGGCACTAACACCCCAACTCAAAATGTCCGTTCGCTGGGTCCTGGCGAGGGAATCTGGTTAAAAAAGGGAGAGATCATTGACAAATTTACTTGGTATCAACTGCCGGTCTTGCGTTCTCATCACTCAGCTAGGAGCACAAGTTATCAGTCTTCAACGTCAATGAATGCTGATGCAGCAGTTCATGGAACCGAGCGTCATTTACGCCAAGCCGTACATCGTCAGATGGTGGCGGATGTTCCCGTAGGCGCTTTCCTCTCTGGTGGATTAGACTCTAGCAGCATTGTTACCTTTGCCCGTGAGCATCAACCTAAGCTCCAGTGCTTCACTATTGAAGTCACTGGAGCTAAAGAAGGTGGTATCGCTGATGATTTGCCCTATGCTCGTCGTGTGGCTGAGCATTTAAAGGTGCCGCTGAATGTTGTACAAATCGATGCAGCTCGCATGGCGGCAGATTTGCCAGCAATGGTGGCGCAACTAGATGAACCTTTAGCTGACCCGGCTCCCTTGAATGTGCTTTACATTTGTCGTCTGGCTCGCGAACAGGGTATTAAGGTTTTGCTATCAGGGGCTGGAGGAGATGATCTCTTTACGGGGTATCGTCGCCATCGGGCTTTGATGGCGGAACCGTATTGGGCTTGGTTGCCGAAGTCGGTGCGAACTCAACTGGCTCACTGGAGTCGTGGGTTGGATCAACGACAATTGCTAGGCAGACGCCTACGCAAACTCTTTAGCGGTGCGGCATTAGAAGGTGATAATCGGCTAGTAAATTACTTTCGCTGGATTGACCGCCAAGACCTAACTGCTCTCTATACTCAAGACTTTAAGGACGCCTTAGCCCACTCATGGGCAGAGGCTCCCATTCTAGATTTTTTGGCTGAGTTGCCGCCCACTACGCACCCGTTAGAAAGGTTGTTGGCATTAGAGCAGCGCTTCTTCCTCACTGACCATAATTTGATTTACACCGACAAAATGTCGATGGCTGTTGGGGTGGAGGTGCGGGTGCCCTTTCTTGACTTGGAGCTAGTTGAGTTTGCGGCTCACATTCCACCCCAGTACAAACAGCGAGGTCGTCAGAGTAAATGGGTGCTCAAGCAGGCAATGGAACCTTATCTACCTAGAGACATTATCTACCGCCCTAAATCTGGTTTTGGTGCACCTTTGCGTCGCTGGATGCGTCACGAATTGCGCGAACTTTTAGCCGATGTGCTGAGTGAGCAAAGCCTCAATAATCGCGGAATATTTGATCCACAAGCTGTTCAACAGTTGATCCAAGCTAATGACAATGGAAAACTCGATGCTAGCTATACCTTGCTGTCCCTGATGTGTATCGAACTCTGGTGTCGACAATTTATCGATCAAGTAGAAGTTATCCAGTAGCTTTGTTGAGAACAAA
The DNA here is from genome assembly GCA_039185935.1 of Cyanobacteria bacterium P01_F01_bin.56. Classification (GTDB taxonomy): domain Bacteria; phylum Cyanobacteriota; class Cyanobacteriia; order Phormidesmidales; family Phormidesmidaceae; genus Halomicronema. The sequence goes on from JBCDAJ010000001.1 coordinate 190,995, forward strand.
TATGCCCACAGCCTTATAGGAAGAATAATGATCATAAGTTTTCCCAAGAATAAAACTTTCTGCTATCAACGTTGAATAAAAGGAGTTAAGCATTGATGGGCTTGAAAACTAGAGGATATTTAGTTGTCCTATTTTTTGGAGTTTTTTTTCTTGCATTTTATGCTGTCAATGCCTCTACCCTTCAGAAAGCAAAATATGAGATTGATTTAAACACAAAACAGCAACTTCAAGACAACAATATAGAAATCAGGAAGCCTGAATATCGCCTAAATTATAGTTATAGCAATTTCCTGATAGGCTTAGAAGAGTGGAAAGATGGTGATTTTTCTATCGAAGATACTTATGGTTTTGAGCATGAAAAAGATATTCAATCCTTAAACAATAACAGGATAAATAAAAATTCAACTAGAAATCAGAGAAATTCTAGTTGAATCGACTTTGCAAAGTAAATCTCTACTAAATGCGTATTTGGGATATCACGAAGTTATAAAGCCTACTGCTCACTTTATAAGAAATAGACCTATTAGAGATAGTGATTTTGAGGAGATTCATCTAAAAGGGAGATATGGTCAAACAATAAAAGCAGTTTGTGGTTTCAATCCTTCGCGCGAGGGATTGATCATACTTTTGCCTGGTTCTGGTGGAGATATTTATGCCATGTTCGGCATGAAAAATAAAGACTATTCAAATAACTCTGCCAAATATTATTATGACAATCTCCGGCAAAGTGTATGTGCAATAGAAACCTACAGGCGCGCCGGGATTGCACTTAAACGATATGGTCTCAGCGGTATTGGTGTAGATATAACGCAGGTAATAGATTTTATTACATGGTTCAAGGCGGAATATAGTAACGAGATTTATCCTTTGTTAGTCGGTGGCGTCTCCAGGGGTGGACACCTTGCAGAATATGTTGGTCTTTTAGACGAAAGAGTAAACGGTGTCATCTCTGTTGGGGCTTCCGCCAGGTATGATTATCCATACTCAATATATTCAGAAATTTCTTTAGAGGGAACAGATATATCATTGCAAGACCCTGCAAATATAGGGTTTCATTTCATGTTTAAAGGATATGAGATTTACAAGGCTCTAGCATCTCGTCAGCAGGCATTATTGATATCTATAGGCACGCATGATGCTGGATATAAGTACAGTGAAACTCACGATAGTCATGATAAGTTTTCGATTATTTCTAAGGTCAAGAATTTATATTCCTCGCTGGGTAGGTCAAATTGTTTGGAAATTAATTTGTTTTCAGGGGGGCATGCGATGGAGCCCAGAGGTGAAGTGCACAAGATTGAAAACCTTGTGCATCGATGTATACGATAAATTAATCTTTTTCCGGTGATGATACGGTAGAAAAATCTCTAGTTTTTAAAAATTTGATTTTACTCTAGAAAATGCTGAAGGATTCATGTCAATCGAATTTGAGCTTCCCATTTAATATATTCTTGAAGGGCAGAGGCTAAAACCCCTTGCTTAATTCATTTCACAGAGTATTAGAACTAACGTCATAATCGTCTTGAATGATGAAACGGCTCATTTAGTTTAGATGATTGTGTGATTGATGAAATTCAAAAACTAACAAAGTGGAACTTTGTGCCAAAGCAATTGTTATTGCTCATTGAGCTGAAAGTGCCTTAACATATCAGGCTGGTTTATTGACGTTTCCTTACATCTGCTTTTGCCCATGAAACAAGTGCTCCAATCGCTTACTACTGGTCAGACTGAAATTCAGGACATTCCTTCCCCTGACTTGCAACCAGGAAAAATTCTGATCCGCACGCATGTTTCGTTGGTTTCGCCTGGCACGGAGCGAATGTTGGTGGAATTTGGGCAGGCTAATTGGCTGGACAAAGCGCGGCAACAGCCGGATAAAGTGCAGCAGGTGCTCGACAAAGTTCGCACTGATGGGCTGCTGACGACGCTGGATGCAGTTCAGAGTAAATTGGATCAGCCCTTACCTTTGGGCTACTGCAATGTAGGTACCGTCATTAGATTGGGTGAAGGCGTTACGGGGTTTAAAGTGGGCGATCGCGTCGTCTCCAATGGCCCTCATGCGGAAATTGTTAGTGTTCCGGCAAATCTTTGTGCCCTGATTCCAGATGGAGTTGAGGATACCGCTGCTGTTTTTACCGTCGTAGCCGCGATCGGTTTGCAGGGCATCCGCTTGACCCAGCCCACCTTGGGAGAATGCTTTGTCGTGACGGGTTTGGGATTGATTGGTTTGCTCACGGCCCAATTACTCAAAGCTCAGGGATGCCGAGTTTTGGGGCTGGATTTCGCGGCCGATAAGTTAGCGATTGCCCAAAAACTGGATATCGATACAGTGGATTTAGCCACGGGTACGGATCCGCTTGCCGCTGCTACAGAGTTTTCTCGCGGGCATGGAGTGGATGGCGTACTGATTACCGCCGCCACTCAAAGTAGTGAGCCCGTGCGTCAAGCTGCTCAAATGTGCCGCAAGCGAGGTCGCATCGTCCTTGTGGGAGTCACGGGTTTAGAACTTTCTCGGGCTGATTTCTATACTAAAGAGCTCAGCTTTCAGGTGTCTTGTTCCTACGGCCCGGGTCGATATGATCCTAACTATGAGCAAAAGGGACAAGACTATCCGATCGGCTTCGTCCGCTGGACGGAGCAACGTAACTTTGCGGCTGTGTTAGATACTCTCGCAACTGATCAACTCCAGACTGAACCGCTTGTTACCCATCGCTTTGCTATTGACCAAGCCGATCAAGCCTATGCTGTCCTCACGGGCGATCTCCCCTACCTGGGTATCGTACTCAATTATCCGGAAACGACAATTCCCAACTCGACCGTATCGCTACAGCCAGCCTCAGCGGCTCCGCCGCCCGCGATTCCCGGTCAGGTGATCGTGGGTTGTATTGGTGCCGGCAATTATGCTAGCCGCATCCTCTTGCCAGCTCTAGCCAAAACGACGGCTGTACGCCAAACGCTGGCTGCCACTTCCGGCGTGAATATCATCCATCACGGGCGCAAACTGGGTTTTCCACAAGTAACGACTGACATTGAGTCAGTGTTTACCAACCCCGCTATTAACACGGTCATGATTGCCACTCGCCACGATAGTCATGCCGATTTAATCTGTCAGGCTCTAGCAGCGGGTAAACATGTCTTTGTGGAAAAGCCCTTAGCCCTGAGTGAAGCCGAGTTAGAGCAGATTCAACAGGCTTATCAAGCGGCGATCGCGAATGGCCAGCCACGTCAGTTAATGGTGGGCTTTAATCGTCGTTTTGCCCCTTTAGTCCAGAAAATGCAAAGCCTCCTGCGGTCAATCACAGCGCCTAAGGCTTTGATCATGACCGTTAATGCTGGAGCCATTCCAGCGGATCATTGGACCCAGGATCCGGCAATTGGCGGCGGTCGCGTAGTCGGTGAAGCTTGCCACTTTGTAGATCTCCTTAGGTTTCTAGTGGGGTGTCCCATTCAGCACTGGCATTGCACGGCCCTTGCCGATCCCAAGCCTTGCCCCGATAGCGTCACCCTCAGTCTGACCTTTGCTGATGGTTCGATAGGGACCATTCACTACTGGGCCAACGGGGCAAAATCTTTCCCTAAGGAGAGACTAGAGGTATTTTGCGGCGATCGCATCCTACAGTTGGATAATTACCGCAGCCTACGCGGCTGGGGTTGGCCTCAATTTAAGTCCCAACATGCAAGGCGACAGGATAAAGGCCAGCAGGCCTGTTTAGAAGCTTTTGTGCAAGCGATCGCCACCGGCACTACGACACCCATTGCGCTGGAAGAACTGATCGAGGTCAGTCAGGTCATCTTGGCGGCCGCTCAGTGCTAAGGAAGCTTGGATGGTTCTGTAACTGCCATCGCCCTCATGGCAGTATCGGGTTATTCTTGTGAGGCTCGATTTTCGTACCAGGCTGTTCTGAATTCAAGCATCATGATGAACTCCCCCGAAAACTTTGGCCGGGTCTGCATCCTGGGGTTAGGCTATATCGGTTTACCCACAGCCGCTATCTTGGCTCAGCATGGCTACTCGGTTTTAGGGGTAGATATCAATCCAGATGTTGTAGAGACGATCAATCGGGGTGAGATCCACATCATCGAGCCCGGTCTTGAGCAAATGGTGGCCGCTGCTGTGCAAAACCAGCAGTTGCGGGCCAGCACCCTCCCTGAATCTGCCGATGTCTTCATTATTTGTGTGCCGACGCCCTTTTATCCAGCGACCCAAGGACTGCCTCAGCCCAACCTTGACTATGTCATCGCAGCTACTCAAGCGATCTCGCCAGTCTTACAGTCTGGCGACCTGATCCTATTAGAATCGACTTCACCCGTAGGGGCAACAGAGCAAGTTGCCAAAACCTTGGAAGCGGCTGGAGCACCGATTCATTCCCTGCATTTAGCCTACTGTCCAGAAAGGGTTTTGCCAGGTAACACTCTTGATGAAATGATTCATAACGACCGGGTGGTCGGAGGCTTAACCTCATCATCCTCAGCCGTAGCCCAGGCGTTTTATCAAACCTTTTGTCAAGGACAAATTCTGACGACCGACGCTCGCACTGCGGAAATGTGCAAGCTGACAGAAAATGCCTTTCGGGACGTTAACCTAGCGTTTGCCAACGAGCTTTCCATGTTGTGTCCCGACTTAGGCGTCGATATCCGCGAGTTAATTCGTCTGGCTAATCATCACCCTCGAGTAAATATTCTGCATCCTGGTAGTGGAGTGGGAGGCCATTGCATCGCCGTTGACCCGTGGTTTATTGCCGCTGCCGCCCCTACTCGCTCCCCCCTGCTGCAAACTGCCCGCCAAGTTAACGATTACAAACCGCAATGGGTAGTTGAGCAAGTCGTCGTCGCGGCTGAACAATTTGCTTCCACTCATCAACGTCAGCCGACGATCGCCTGTTTAGGTTTGGCTTTCAAGCCTAATGTTGACGACCTACGCGGCTCTCCAGCGCTAGAGATCACTCAACGCTTACAGACTTTAGGTTACGCAATTCTGCCTGTAGAACCCAATCTCGAGGTTCATCCGAGCCTCGATTTAGTGTCATGTTCCGTCGCGATAGACAAAGCTGACCTGCTCGTGTTCTTGGTCGGTCATCGAGAGTTTCAGGGAATTGCGCCAGCGCAGCCGTACCTGGATTTCTGTGGGGTTACCTCTGAGCTTTAGCAAAAACTTTTAGACACACATTTCTGAACGTATCTTGAGCGCGATAAGCAAGACTCAATTTGCCTGTACCTTACTCTAGAATGATTTAACCGTCAGGATTGAGAGACTCTGGCGAGAGTTTATGTTCCTATATCTTTAACCGAAGCCGTGAAAGCGACCTTCAAAGATGCGGCCTGCAAGCTCACCGGAGCTGAGAAACGAGCCTTTACTGCGCCGGTGGTGTTGGACTACGGGGACGAGTAGCATTCAACGGGGACTCGACAACTTGGCCACGGGGCAGCTCACGTGGACAACTATTGAGCCCGTGACCGCAATCCTCTGGAGATGGGATTGCCCAAATTAGTCGACGATATTCATGATTTGCTAGATGGAAAGACTCAGGTGGACCCGAATCCAAGACCTCATTTCAATATGCGCGTGTCAGTGCCCATCCCAAGAAGCGGTTGGAGGTATTTTGTGACGATCACATCCTAAAGTTGGAGAATTATCGTAGACTTAGTGGTCAAGGATAAACCCAATTAATTCTTAGCAAAGTCGCCAAGATAAAGGTAAACAAGCCTGCTTCCAAGCTTATTGCGATGCGGGTGCTACAAGAAATAAAGTGCTGATACCCTTTCAAGAGCTAATTGAAGTAAGTCATGTAATTTTGGCAGTATGCCAGAACTAATTGTTGTTTAAGGTTTAGCTATCTACATTATTGAAATACGAACACCGTTTTCAAATTATTTGGATAGAGTTATGAAATTCTTGATTATTGATACAGTGCAGATACAATTCGATCTTAAAATTGAGTTGCTTCTATATCATCAGAATAAAAACTAAATATGAAAACTTATACTATATGAAACCAAATTCTTTACGCTTCTCTAACTTTTTTTTACTCATTAAAACGCTACCTAAAATCGGAATTAGATATTTACTTCTTAATGTTTTTTATCGTATAAAAATTAAAATTGGTTGGTTTAAAATTATTCTTCCAAGTAGGAGTTGCTGGGTCATAAATCCAAGCCTGAAAATATATTCACCTTTCCATAATCCAAAGAAATTTTTATTGGCAAAGTTATTCCCTGATGAAACATCTGGCGTCTTAGAGGCCGGACAAAAGATTCTCCAAGGAGAGGTACTTTACTTTTCTGATAGATGGCTTAAACATGAAGAGAAATGGCATGTGCACCCTATCTCTAAAAAAAGAGTTGAGCCCCTTCACTGGAGTGAAATTGTTGACTTTGAAGCCGAACGAGGGGACGTTAAATGGATATGGGAGGCCTCACGTTTTGACTGGGTATATCAACTCGGCCGTGCTTGGACTTACAGTAATGATGAAACATTTGCGGACAAGTTTTGGTTACTCTTTGAGTCATGGTGCACCCATAACCCTCCCAATACTGGAATTAATTGGAAATGTGGACAAGAGTGCTCATTCCGATTGTTTGCGTTGATTTGGGCAGTTAGTATCTTTGCCGACTCTAAGACTTCTTCTACAAGTAGGATCTTGCAGCTTGCCAATATCGTATATGAGTTAAGCAATCGTATTGAGGGAGGCATGCAATATGCTCTTTCTCAGAAAAACAATCATGGCTTAAGTGAAGCAGTTGCTTTATATCTTGCTGGCAACTGTTTGCAAGGATGCTCAGATGCAAAGAGATGGAAAGCGAAGGGAAAAAAACTCTTTATTCGTCAAATTCTTGAGCAGTTTGATGAAGATGGCAGCTATATACAAAACTCATTTAATTACACAAGACTGGCTCTAAGAGATTCACTCATTTTTCTGATATGCTGTAATTATTTTGGCGACTATGTGCCTCCAAAAATAAAGGATCGTCTAAATTCAGCCATCAACCTACTATTCAATTCTCAAGACTTAAATACAGGCTTTTTGCCTAACTACGGAGCTAACGATGGAGCTAATATTTTTAGCCTTTCCGGCTCAAATTATCTTGACTATCGACCCATTATTCAATCTTTGAGTTATCTGCTAAATCAGTCATTAGCTTACTCTCTGGGAAAGCATGATGAGGAATTGATTTGGTTATTTGGAGAAAAGGCTATAAGTGCAAAGAGGTTGCAGCTTGAGCCAGTTAGTTTAGCTGCATCAAATGGCGGCTACTATATTTTGCGATCGCTTCAAAGTTTTGTAATGGTACGATGTCACACGCATCGTGAACGCCCTGGACATGCAGATATGCTGCATGTCGATATGTGGCTAAAAGGCTATAACATATTTAGCGATGGCGGAACTTTTTCCTATTATGATAAGCACCACATTGGCGACTTCTTAAAGTCCACTCATGCTCATAATACGGTAACGGTTAACAATCAGAGTCAAATGAAGAAACTCAGCAAGTTTTTGTGGGCTGATTGGACGACCTCTAGACTGATAGACTTTAAAATTTCTGGAAAATATATCAATTTTTCAGGAGAGCATTTTTCCTATAGAGATCATGGTGTGATTCATCAACGCAGCATTTACTCCTATCGTGATGAATGGATATTTGTGGACGACATTATAGTACGCCATAGTCACTCGAATGATATCGATTTAAGATGGCATTTAGGTGGAGGTATCCAGTGGCTTAAAAATGATAAAAGATTTTATTCGCCAGAGTTAGATATTTATATTTCAACCTTTTGCTCTGTAAAATTAAACTGCATTTTTCTAGAAGGAGGGACTTATTATCCTGAAACTTGCCAAAGTTTTTTTTATGGAGAATTTCATCCTGTAAATGTCTTGAAAATGAGTTGCCATGCTAATCGGTCGATCAGATTCTTGACAGGTATTACTAATAGACCACTCAAAGAAAAAGCTAACAGCGTTCACTGGAATTCTATTGACTTTTCACTCGTTCATCTGCCCAGTAGAAACGAATTATGAGAATCCTTTATTTACACCAGCACTTTACAACAATTCAGGGATCTTCTGGAACTCGTTCCTACGAAATGTCTCGTTATCTGTTGAGTCAAGGACATGATGTGACGATTGTTTGTGGATCTTATCAATTAGGTGTGACTGGCTTGTCTAAGAAAGATATTTCAAAAGGGGTTAGACGAGGTTACGTTGAAGACATCGAAGTGATTGAAATTGATATTCCTTATTCGAACTATGATAATTTCTTGAAACGAACCTTGAAGTTTCTTACCTTTGCGGTCAAATCTACTCTTATTGCATTACGTGAGCCTTGTGATTTGGTTTTTGCCACTTCTACTCCGTTGACAATTGCCATCCCTGGAATAATCGCAAAATGGCTTCGCAGAAAGACATTTGTGTTTGAAGTACGAGATTTGTGGCCAGAGCTTCCACAGGCCATGGGTGTTATCAAAAATCCACTTATCTTGGCGGCGATGTCCTTGTTGGAACTGGTGGCCTATCGCTCTGCTGACAGATGCATCGCACTTGCACCTGGAATTGCTAAGGGAATCCAGCGGCGGGGAGTTGCAAAAGAAAAGATTGTGGTAATTCCTAATGGTTCTGATTTACAACTTTTTCAAGCCTCTCGGGATAAAAATCTGGAGTCTTTAAGGGGCATTAAGCCGACTGATTTTGTCGCTGTTTTTTCGGGTGCTCATGGCGTTGCTAATGGTCTTGACTCCTTGTTAGATGCCGCCTGTTTACTCCAAAAGCAAAATCGGCATGATATCAAGCTTGCTCTTATCGGGGATGGTAAGTTAAAGCCTCACCTAGTTGAGAGAGCTAAGAGTGAGGGGTTAGACAACTGCTTATTTTTAGATCCTGTGCCTAAGCATCAGCTTGCATCACTTTTACCTAAGGCTAATGCTGGTTTGATGATCCTAAAAAACGTCCCGGCTTTTTATTATGGAACTTCTCCTAATAAGTTCTTTGATTATATTGCTGCAGGCTTGCCTGTGGTGTGCAATTATCCTGGTTGGCTCTCTGAGCTGATTGATTTGCATGATTTTGGAGTGGTTTGTTCCCCTGATGATCCTGACGCACTGGCTCATGCCATAATTAGCATCGCCGATGATCAGAAAGTGGCTATGGAAATGGGTACTAAAGCAAGAAAACTTGCGCAGCAGTTATTTTCGCGTGAGAAGTTAGCGAGGAATTTTCTGGCATGTCTTCAAGAAGCCTTGCGAAGCTGAGCTAGAAACCGTGTACCTGAAGTCTGACTCTATCGCTAGTGAATGTTTTGCTCTTAATTTAAGGCATGGACTATGTTGCTCCTGGCTCTATTGCTCGATAATGTTAAAGCTTAAAATATCTGGTCTTGGGCTTTAGGTTATGACGCTTAGACTCGTGAAGCTGCTGTCCGATCGCTTAATTGCTTTGATATTGCTTGGTCTTTTATTACCTGTGTTCTTGCTGGTTTTTGCCGCTGTGTTCCTACAAATGGGGCGGCCTATATTTTTTGCTCAGCCGCGTCCTGGATATCAAGGACATATATTCACCTTTTATAAGTTTCGTACGATGACAAGCCAGAGAGATTCACGGGGAGTTTTGTTGCCAGACAACATGCGTCTGACCGCCTTTGGTCGGTTTTTAAGAGCAACCAGCCTGGATGAATTGCCGCAGCTATGGAATATTCTGCTAGGAGATATGAGCTTTGTCGGACCACGACCACTCTTGGTGAAATATCTAGGTCGCTACACTCCCGAACAAGCACGCCGGCATGAGGTCAAACCGGGGATTACCGGGTGGGCTCAGGTCAATGGACGCAACGCCATCGACTGGGAAGAGAAGTTCTCTCTAGATGTCTGGTATGTCGACCATTGGAGTCTCTGGCTAGATTTGAAGATTTTGGGTCTGACTTTGTTGACGGTTATTCGTCGTCAAGGCATTAATCAGACGGGGCAAGCCACCATGAGTGAATTCCAAGGTGATTCAACGAAATAGAAATATTTGTGATGGGGCTTTATTTGTACGGGAGCGGAGGACATGGAAAAGTAGTGCTTGATATTCTGCAAAGTCAGGGTAGAGAGGTGACTGCTTTTGTGGATGATCACTCTGCTGAGCTAGGGGGCTCAATACATGGGGTGCCAGTTTATCCGGCGGCTAATGTATTGAACAATTGGCCGATGTCAAGTGAGTGGGTTGTGGCGATCGGCGATAACGCCGTCCGGCAGCGTCTTGCCAAAAAGCTGGCCACACGCGGCTGTCGGTTTACAATGGCTGTCCATCCTTCTGCCCAGATTGGCTTGGGGGTCAAGATCGCTCCCGGTACGGTCATCATGGCTAATGCGGTAATTAATGCAGATACTCAGATTGGCCACCATGTCATTATCAATACCGGTGCGATCATTGACCATGACTGCTGTGTAGGCGATTACTGTCATGTTGCTCCAGGATGCTCTGTCTGCGGCAATGTCACGCTGGGCAGTTGTGTCATGTTGGGGGTTGGTAGTTGTATCTGTCCAGGCATCACTATTGGCGACGAAACTTGCTGTGGTGCCGGCTCAGTGATCGTAAAATCTTTGCCGGCCCGTTGTGTCGCTTATGGGTGTCCCGCTAAGATTGTGCGGTCACAGGCGGGATAGGGGTTGCATGACTAAGAGAATTTTGCTGTCGCCACCACATATAGGCACCCACGAATTTCAGTTTGTGACAGAAGCCTTTGACACTAACTGGTTGGCCCCAGTCGGCCCTCATGTTAATGCGTTTGAGGCAGAATTTTCACAAGCTGTTGGCAGTTCTCATGCTGCTGCCTTAAGCTCTGGTACAGCGGCTTTGCACTTGGCACTGCAACTTGTAGGGGTTAGTGCTGGAGATGAAGTGTTGTGCTCAACTTTGACCTTCGTTGCAACGGCTAACCCAATTAGATACTTGGGGGCAAAGCCTGTTTTTATTGACAGCGATCGCACCTCTTGGAATATGGATCCTGGCTTGCTGAAATCCGTCCTTGTTGAGCGTGCTTGTGCTGGCAACCTGCCCAAAGCTGTCGTGTTGGTGCATCTGTATGGCCAAAGCGCCGACATTAAGCCGATTTTGGAAACTTGTGAGCGCTACGAAATTCCTTTGATTGAAGATGCTGCCGAAGCCTTGGGAGCGTCTTATCAGGGCAAAGCGCCCGGCACCTTCGGGAAGCTTGGCATTTACTCCTTCAACGGCAACAAAATCATCACCACCTCTGGTGGTGGCATGCTGGTTTCTGAAGACTCTGAGTTAGTAAATAAGGCCAAGTTTCTTGCCACGCAGGCTCGCGATCCGGCACCTCATTACCAACACTCTGAGGTAGGCTACAACTATCGTCTTAGTAATGTCTTGGCAGGTATGGGGCGCGGGCAGTTGCTTGTTCTTAAAGATCGCGTGGCCGCCCGACGACATAATTTTGAGGTTTATCAAACGGGATTAGGAGACGTGCCTGGTCTGGAATTTATGCCAGAAGCTGACTTTGGAGAGTCTACTCGCTGGTTGACTTGTTTAACCATTGATTCTGAAAAATTTGGCTGTGATCGCGAGACTGTCCGTCAATTTTTAGAGACACACAATATCGAGTCACGTCCAGTTTGGAAGCCGCTGCATCTGCAACCTGTGTTTGAACATTTTGAATGCATTGGTGGTCGTGTTTCTGAAGACTTGTTTCTTAATGGGCTGTGCTTACCGTCAGGTTCCAGTCTGACCGAAGAAGATTTACAAAAGGTTGTGGGTTTAATTCGCCAGCTTTATGAGGTCTAAAACGACTAGGTCTGTTAATAATGACAACATACTGTTTTTGAATATAAAGCCACAAAAAATTTGACAGCCTATGAGGAAGCAACGATGTCTGTCGAAAATGGTCATTTTCCATTGATGCAACTAAAGCGATATGTGGATGGCCTATGGCTCCCCAGTGAGACGGAGGCCCCCTGGACGGTGCCGACTTGGGAATTAGCAACCGGGAGCGAGACAGAACTACTGCGAGTTTTACGGCGGGGCAGTAAAACGCCAATCGCAGAAATTTCTCTAGATGAATTGAGGGCTCATGTGCAGCAGCGATGCCATAGTTATGGTGCTGCCGGGCGATCACTGTCCCAACAACACCAGGATTTATTTGATTGGTTGCAGCAAACTTGCGATCGCGTGCAAGTTTTTCGAGTGGGTACAGTCACCATCGATATCGTGGTGATTGGTATAATCGACAATCATTATGTGGCCCTACAAACTCAAAGCGTTGAAACCTAGGGCATAGGCGCAACAGCCGAAATTCTCGCGCGACACTAGCACTGATCAAATCCGTCTCAATGGGTGTAACGTTGGCGGTCAGACTCCTGCAGGAATCGCTGAGGGATCGTATGAGGGTGCGAATTACTCGTACCGTATGATCCAACTCTCTTGCTTATCAGCCGCTTCATTCATCTAGCCTCTAAGTCTAGAAACCGTGCCAACTTTCGGTCATGCTGGTAGGGTTTGTTTACAGAATTAATGCGATCGCTATGCTCAGAGCTGGAATTGTCGGGTTACCCAACGTCGGAAAATCTACGTTATTCAATGCTGTGGTCGCAAATGCTAAGGCCCATGCCGCGAACTTTCCCTTTTGCACGATTGAGCCCAATGTGGGCGTCGTAGCGGTTCCCGATTCTCGATTAAACGTCCTCGCCAAAATCTCCGCATCCGCTGAGGTAATCCCCGCGCGGGTCGAGTTTGTGGATATCGCTGGACTAGTGGCAGGGGCGAGCAAAGGGGAGGGGTTAGGCAACCAGTTTTTGGCGAATATCCGTGAAGTCGATGCGATCGTTCATGTTGTCCGCTGCTTTCAAAACGACGATATCATTCATGTTTCAGGTTCGATTGATCCGGCCCGAGACGCTGAAATCATTAACTTAGAGTTGACCCTGTCCGATTTAGCACAGGTCGAAAAGCGGCTAGATCGCGCTCGCAAGCAAGCCAAAAAGGATAAAGAAATTCAGGCTGAAGTCAATGTATTAGACAAGTTATTACCGGTTTTGAATGAAGGGAAAACAGCCCGCACCGTCGAACTTGATGAAGCCGAGGAACTGCTGATTAAGCCGCTAGGCTTGTTGACCCGCAAACCCGTTATTTATGCGACGAATGTAAATGAAGATGACTTGGCCACAGGCAATGACTATGTCGAACAAGTGCAGGCGATCGCGGCCGCAGAAGG
>JBCDAJ010000002.1:0-117647 GCA_039185935.1 Cyanobacteria bacterium P01_F01_bin.56
CATCAAAACCTCATCTAACCGCTCCTTGCAAAGGAGCGAAAGCAGACTGTCATTAAGCCTCTCCTTGAGAAGGAGAGGTGCCGCAGGCGGTGAGGTCGGACAAGCGTCAAAACTCCACTTCTGAACCTTGATGAGGTTTATTTAAGCGCAACTCCCTTAGCGGTTTCCCCAAGTGACTGAAAAATAGCCGTTGCAATGGCTGAAATGTCGTTATGATTCTGGCGAGAGTGGAGCGGTCAAGCCCCTTAAGGAAAATCGCTCCAGCCCCATAAGTTAGCTGGCGTCGATTTAGAAAATCGGTGATATGATGGTGGGTAGTTTTTTTGAACTATCTGCAGATATAGAGTTTTTATCAATCTTTTTGGAGAAACTGCGCTATATTTAGCCTACTGAAATCGAACTGCCCCTAAACATGGTTTCACAGCTTCGAGCTCCTCTGCCCCCTTCCGCGCCTCAGCGGTCTTCTTCCAATAAAGATCATCCCTGGCTACATGCAATCGCCGGGACGGTACAAGTCTTTACCTCTCCCCATCGCACCTTCTTTACGAATGTTATGGTGCAGGCGATGCAAATCGCTGGACAAGGCCACTCTGTCCTCATTACGCAATTCTTGAAGGGTGGCATTCGTCAGGGAATTGAGCGGCCGATGCTATTTGGCCAAGGGTTGCAATGGCTCCGACCTGATATTCAGCGAGCGCTCAAAGTTGCCGATGCCACGGCAGAAGAGCAGCAGGCGATCGCTCAACTCTGGCAGCACACTGAAGCAGCGGCAATGCAGGGTAAGTATTCGCTGGTCGTCCTCGATGAGTTGAGCTTGGCCATTCAACTAGGGCTCATTTCAGAAAATGCGGTGCTGTCCTTTTTGCGGCAGCGACCTTCGCAAGTGGATGTGATCCTGACGGGGCCAGATATGCCCGAGTCGTTGCTGGAGATTGCAGACCAAGTGACCGAGTTCCGCCGTCACTTTATCCACTAGTTGAGTGGAGTCCGGTGCGGTGAGCAACGCGATCGTGTCAACATTCTTGCTTTCAAACTCCCAAAACAATATTTAAGGATTAGAACCTCATGATTAAAAACGATGCTTGGATTGCGCAAATGTCTGAAACCGGCTTGATTAAGCCCTTTGAGCCCCGTCTAGTCAGACAAGTGGATCTGGGAGAGTTGAACCGTACTCGCCCCGTCATCAGCTACGGTCTCTCTTCTTACGGCTATGACATTCGTCTGTCACCGTCCGAGTTTCGTATCTTTCGCCACATTCCGGGCAGCGTCGTTGACCCCAAAAACTTTAGCCCTGATAACTTAGAGCCGACAGCCCTCAGAACGGATACCAGTGGCAGCTACTTTGTTTTGCCAGCTCATTCCTATGGTTTAGGGGTGGCGCTAGAACGCATTCAGGTGCCCGACAACATCAGCGTGATTTGCATTGGCAAGTCGACTTACGCGCGCTGCGGCATCATTGCTAATCTGACCCCTGCAGAAGCGGGTTGGCGTGGCCATCTGACGCTGGAGTTTTCCAACTCTTCCAGTGCTGACTGCCGAATTTACGCGAACGAGGGTGTCGTGCAGCTCCTGTTCTTTGAAGGTGAGCAATGCGAAGTGAGCTACGAAACTCGTCGCGGCAAGTATCAAGATCAACCGGAGCAAGTGACCCTTGCCCGTGTGTAAAAAGCTGAGGTTGAGAATATGACCTTGACTTAAAGGTCTATCGACAAGCTGCGGACTTAAGCCTGCAAGTATTGCTCAACTCCATCTAGGATCATTTGCACGGATAAGATCACCAGCAGCATGCCCATCAGCCGCTCGACAGCGAGGGCTCCACGCGGTCCCAAGCGCTGAAAGATCCAGGGTGAGGCCCACAAGATTAGGCCTGCAACCCCCATGGCAAAGGTGAGTGCTCCCAGCCAGTTGCTGATCATTTGGGGATCGGATTTGGCCATGACTAACAAGGCCGCGATCGCACTGGGCCCCGCAATCAACGGCATCGCAATCGGCACGATAAACGGTTCTGTTTCTAATGTTGATGGCATGGCGGAGCGGCTCGGAAACACCATCCCTAGAGCGATGAGAAATAAAATAATGCCGCCTGAAATTCGTAGCGTGTGCGACTCGACGCCAAAAAATGAGAGGAGTGGATTGCCACCAAAGAGAAACAAGACGAGAATACTGTAGGCAATTAAAGCTTCACGGAGAATGATGCGCTGGCGCTTGGCTGCAGGCAGGTCAGATAACAGGGTGTTAATGGTTACCAGGTTGCCAAACGGGTCCAAGATTAAGAGGAGCACAATGGCGGCAGAAATAACGGTCATGTCATCTCCGATAGCAGAGCTTTCTTATTAGTAGGTACGGCTTGAGAGTGATGATCGCGGCTTAGCACAGGTCAAGACTGTAGACGGCTGGCATCGGCAGTACTCCAAACTTTTCATTCACTTTAACCGACCTGAACCGTCGACGAATTGCAATACATCCCCAGCTGTGATCACCGCTGTCGGCCAGTAATGCTGCGGCCCTGGGGATGAGCTGGAAGGTGCTCGACTCGTGACCAATTACAAAGATGTCAGGCTGATTTGATAGCGATTACGCCCCTGAGATTTGGCTTGATAAAGAGCCTGATCAGCGATGTGAATCGGTGTACTGAAGGTTTCATCAGTGGTGGTTGATAGCCTAGCCGAGGCAGCTTTATGAACACAGGCAATGCCAAAGCTGAGGGTCACTTGGTGACTGATTTCAGACGCGGCATGAGGCAGGTCTAAAGCGGCAATCGCCGCTTGCAACTGCTGCACAACGTGAATTGCACCCGTATCATCAGTGGCTGGCAAAATAATCGCAAACTCCTCTCCGCCATAACGTGAAATGATGTCAGCCGGTCGCTGAATGCCTTGGCGAAGCGCTTGAGCCACTAGGATGAGGCAGTTGTCACCCTGGAGATGCCCATAAAAGTCGTTGTACTGTTTGAAATAATCGATATCGCAGAGAATGAGGGCCAGCCAGGCACTCTCTACAGTGCAGAGTAAGCGCTCCCATTTGCCCTGCAGTTGGTCGTCAAAATAGCGACGGTTAGTGAGTTGGGTCAAACTATCGTGAGTGGCTAAATACTGCAGTTGCTGGTTGGCTGTTTGCAATTGACTATAAAGATTGGCTTGTTGGATGGCGATCGCAATCTGGTCGGCTAGCCGCTTGATGAGTTCAATTTGGTGATCGGCAAACGGTCCCAATGACGGTTCATGGAACAGACTAAAACTGCCCCAAATCGTATCGTTAACAATCAAGGGCACGAGTAACCAGCTACCGGGAAATTGCTCCGCAATACCTTGATTGATAGGATCTGTAATGGTTTCAGTCGCGTCGCAGTGTACCACTTCAAATCGTTTTAACTGCTCTGCGAAGGGGTTATCCAGATCGGGAATTTCAAGACCGAGCGTATCAGGAATATCCTCTCGACAGCGATATTCCATCACATGCTGCCAACAGTGACGCTCCGGTTGATATTGCACAATCCCGACGCGACAGATCTCTAGGAGATTGGCGGCTTCATGCACAGCGGTGGCAAAAATAGTCTTGAGATCAAGTGAGCTGCGAATGGTTTTAACAACTCGGTTGAAGGCTTGCTCTTGAGTTGTTTGTTGCAGCCGCACCTGTTCCGTTTGCTTGCGGTCAGTGATGTCAACTGCGATGCTGGCCAAAAAACTTAAAACGTTGTCAGCGTGAACTCGAATAGCGCTGAGGTTGAGATTGACCCATCGATGCTGGCCATCTTTGCAGCAATAGCGTATTTCTAAACACAAAGCCGCTTCCTCACCATTGAGTAACTGCTCGATCTGTGACTGAAATTGGACTCCATCATCGGGATGCACAATCTCACTACAGGTCATGGTTAACAGCTCAGTTTTGCTATAACCCGTCATGGTGGTATAAGCCGGGTTGACCTGCAAAAATTGGCCCGAAGGAGCCATAAAGGCAAGGCCTACCGTACTTTGCTCAAACACTGCTCGTAATCTTGCTTCGCTGTAATGAAGGGCAGCTTTGGTGGCTTGACGTTGGGTAATGTCTTCGTAAGTGCCTAAAATGCCGATGATTTGCCCAGTGACGTCCTCTAGCGGCACTTTGCTCGTCTCGATCCAAATCTCGTTGCCATCAGCAGGATGTTGCTGTTCCAGAATATGGAGTTGGGCTTCTCCTGTGGTCATAACTTCGCGATCAATTTGCTGATAGTGAGCCGCTTCTTTGGGCAGCCAAGGGAGCTCATAGTCCGTTTTACCCACAATCTCTGCAGGGGTTTGCAGGCCAGCATAGCGGGCAAAATTTTGGTTGCAGCCCAGATAGGTTGATTGCCGATCTTTCCAAAAAATCGCTTGCGGTACGCTGTCTAAAATGCGCTGCAAAAGCTGCTGTGATTCCCCTAGAGCCTGCTCAACCTGTTTGCGATCGCTGATGTCAATATCCACGAGGGTCACAACCCACGCATCGGTTGCGGACTCGTATTGCGAGGTGATACGACTGGCGAGCCATCGCAGCTTGCCATCTCGATGTAAAAACCGATATTCCAGAGAAACTGGGCGTTCGGCAAACAGGTCTTCTAAAACCGGGATAAAAACGGTCTCCCAATCTTCAGGCACCACCCGCGATTGCCATAGGGTTGGCTCAGTCATGATCTCTGCGGCAGTGTAGCCCAAGATCGTTTGGCAGCCAGAGGAAACGTAGAGATACTCCCAACGGTAGTCGCGATATAACCGATAGCTAATGATTGAGGCCTTGGCAGCATTTAGCGTCATGCCGAGTTGGGCTTCCGACGTTTCTAAAGCCAGGCCAAGACGTTTACGGTCGGTAACATCCAGGGCATTACCAATAACGCCTTGCACCTGACCATCAATATTCAGGCAAGGGGTCAGATGAAGCTGATACCAGCGAGGCTGACCTGTATGGTCAATGAGTTGAGTCTCTGGCAACGTCTGCGATCGCTGATGGTTCATCACGGTTTGATTAATCGCGATGATTGCCGATAACCAATCAGCCTTCAGGTGATGGTTGAACTCGATTTCTCGACGACCGAGTAGTTGCTCAGGTGAGGTGCCATGCACTTCCGCCGCTGGGCGATTGGCGAGGATAAACCGTCCGGCCTCATCCTTGACAAAGAGGAGATGCGGAATTGAGTCAATCACCTGCCGCAACAGGGCTGTTTGCTGACGCATGTCCTGTTCCGCCTGCCGGCGTGCTGCGATCAACTGTTTGCGGTCAGTGATGTCGATATCAACAGCAGTCACACGCCAATAGTTTTGGTCGGCATCGCGATGGGCAAACGTGCTGCGGTTAACCCACCGAGTTTCGCCATTTTTTGTGCAAATCTGAAACTCGACTTGAGTGTGCTGTTCCGCAAAACAGCTTTCGCACAACAGCGCAATGACGGCATCGCGATCGCTAGGATGAAGGACATTTTGCCATCGCGTTGGATGCGCTAAAAATTCCGCTGGCGTATAGCCATAAATCGCTTCAACCCCGCTGGATACAGCGTCGTACAACCAGGTGCGATCGCGATACACGCGTAGCTTAAAGATCACTACAGTCGTGGTGTTAAAGATGTCATTTAGTCTGTTTTCTGACGCTTGCAGGGCTCGCTCTAGCTGTTTTTGAATCGTTACATCACAGACTGTTCCCACCAGCCGGATAACCTCACCAGCCTGACTTTGAACCGCGTTACCGCGACAGATGACATGACGTTTAGTGTGATCGGGGCACACGACAGCATGTTCCACACTGAAAGCGCCGCCTTGGGTTAAACTTCGCTGAAATGCATCGCGTATCGGCTCACGCTCAGGGGCCGGTATCTGGTGAAAAAAATCTTCTAAATGCAATGGTGATTGTCTCAGGTTGTCACCGAAAATACGAGACATCTGCTCCGACCAAAACATCTCTTTGGTAAAGGCATTGAGCACCCAATCTCCTGATTGCGTTACCGCTTGTGTCTGTATGAGGCGATTTTCCACATCGGCCAACGTATCGTCATAGTGAACTAATGACAGACCGGTTCGGCGGCCACCAATTTGGTGTAGCGGCAAATAAAACAAACTGATGACACTACACAGTGCGACACCTTCTAAACCTATCAACAGAAAATCGACTATTGAATGGTGCTGTTTTTGCCAGAGTGTCAGCCCTTCCAAGACCACAATCAAACTCAGTGTGGTCATCACAATCAAATAAGGAATTGCTCTCTGATGCTTGCGCCCAAACCCTGATGTTGCGCTCATTGATGTGTTACACCACATAAAAATGGTGGTAAATACTGGTATGAAACAGATGCTTTTTAGATATTAAATCCTTCAGTGCTTGAAGTCGCTCTAATGGTCATTCATATAAGGCTGCTGGGCATAGCTTGAGGACAGAAATTGTTGTTGCGATATGGCTGTGTAAAAAGCCTTAAATGCTGACGATATCGCCATCCAACCGCAAGGTGTAAATGGGGCATAGACTTGCAAAATTCAACTTTACAGCGCTTCTCAGTCTTCCGAGATACGGTGGCAGCAATGTGTAAACCCGCCTTGGCGTTGCTGCCATACAGGATGAACATTCAGAGGTCAGACTTTCATGGCGGCACTGGCAGGTCTCCAAACTTGCGATAGTGAATCAAAAGCCGCCGTGAATACTTCAGCATCTCTAGGAATTTCGAGTAACACAAAGTCATCCCCAAGCCGACCCATATCATTCCTTGCTGCCTGGCAAATGTGATTAGAGAGATTAACTTATCTCCACTAGGTCCACCGGAGACAGTAAATGCGGAGGCAACTTTATCTTTCCAGGCTTGCGCAAAGTAACGCTCCCCTGTCGCATACCATAAACGCTTTCATTTGAGCTGCGATATTGCCCATATAAGATAGGTGAGCCCCAAATAATAGCGTCAGACTTTTGGGGTTGTTCCGCTTGTACAAAAAAAGGTGCCATTGGTCCTGCCTTCACCGGCGATCGTCTCAATGACATCAAAGCCGACTGCCCTTAGAAAGGCCTCAACCTCACTGAACTCATAAGCTTGAAACCCAAATTGGGTCGCTTGCTGCGCCTCTAAAAAGGCCTTGGAAGTGTAGGTGACCACCAGCTTGCCACCTGGTTTTAAGCACCGTTGGCACTCATTGAGCACCGCTAAGACATCTGACCAAAAGTACAGGGTATTAACCGTGACAATGGCATCAAACGTATGATCCATAGCTGGAATTGCCTCGGCTTTAGCCTGATGAACAACCAGCCGATTCGTGGCGATCGCCGCTTTAAACTTGTTGCGGGCCATGGCCACAGCGGTATCAGATATATCGATGGCAGTCACTTCGAGCGATCGCTCAGTGTTTAACAAGTGGTCAATCAGGCTACCTCCACCAAAGCCAATTTCCAAGATGTGTTGCTCTGTTTGCACATCTAGCGTTTTCAGGGCAATCGTATTCATCGTGGCATTCTCTCGATTGAGGAGTCTCAGGATAAGTCTTCCACCCCAACCAGACGGATGCCCTAACTGTCTTGCCAGATAAGCTTTTAGGGAGTTGCGCTTAAATAACATCGCACCGTCCCTGCGACCCATTTACCCTGCCACAGTCTTGTCCAGGTACTCTATTTGAAAGCCGATCCCTTAGTGGGTTCATCGTGATATCGCTTTGCTCTCTAGAAATACGCTTAACTTTTCAGCGGCACTGCCAGCCAACTACCCCCTTAACGAGTTGCGTCGTCCATGTAGGTGCCCCACAGTTCTGCCGCTTGGCCACTGCTGCCACTCGTCGGGGTATTGTCATCATTCCCCAACCAAACCCCGGTTACAAGATCACGACTTGGCACAAAGCCCACAAACCAGAGATCACGGTTGTCGTTGGTGGTGCCGGTTTTGCCAGCTTCTCCTAAGCCGATGAAGGCACTGCGACCGGTGCCGCCTTGGACGACGCCTTGCAAGAGTTCAGTCAGCGTCTGGGCAATTGGGGGCGCAATGGCTTGCTGATTGGTGTCTCCCGTTTGGCCAAATTCATACACCACCCGGCAACTATTGGCATCGTTGGGATCGGTGCAGTCGCTGCTGTCTAGCACGCGACGAATCCCGTGGGGCGGATTCCACACACCGTCGTTCGCGATCGCCCCAAAGGCCCCGGTCAACTCCAGCGGCGTCACTTCACTCTCGCCCAGCACCAACCCCGGAGCGGGATTCAGGTCACTGTCGATACCCAAACTTTGGGCCGTTTGCATCACCGAGTTCAGGCCCACTTCTTGAGCAATGCGGAGCGCAACGACATTTTCCGACAGGGCCATGCCGTTGTACATATCCATCGCCCCACCCCCGGAGCGGCAACCGTCAAAAAACTGCCCATTCCAGTTCAAGCCGCTACAGCTAAAGGTTTGACCAGGGGAAATATCGTCTGCTAACGCTGCGGCGTAGGCGAAAACTTTGAAGGTGGAACCCGGTTGACGCAGCGCCTGGGACACGCGATCGAACTGACTGGACTGATAATCCACGCCGCCCACATAAGCGCGAATTTCAGCATTTTGGCTGTCGAGGGTGACGATCGCGCCTTGGCGATAATTCAGCCCGGCCCCGGTCGTGGCCACATGGCTTTGCAGCGCCGCTTCGGCATCGGCTTGCATCTCTAAATCCAGCGTGGCTTCCACAATAAAGTTGCCTTCCTGTGCCAGATCGCTGCCGAGCACCGTCTCTAATTCGCGAAAAATATAGCTGTAGAAATAGGGGGCGCGAATGCTTTGTAGCTCTTCGCGGGCTTTGGGGCTAATTTCAATGCGTGATCGCCGGGCGCGACGGGCTTCTTCGGCACTGACCATGCCCAAAGCCGTCATGCGATCGAGAACGCGATCGCGATAGGCCACCGCCGCCTGATAGTCCGTCACTGGGTTAAACGCATTCGGCGCGGGCAAAATACCGACCAGCGTCGCCGCCTCTGACAAATTGAGATCACTCGCACTTTTGCCAAAGTAAAACTGCGCCGCATCTTCAAAGCCGTACAGGTTACCCCCGAGGAACACCCGATTCAGGTAAAACAGCAGTAGGTCATCCTTGCTGTAGAAGCTTTCTAGTTTCAGGGCGACAATCGCCTCTCGAATCTTCCGTCCCGCCGAATCTTCCGTCCCCACGTATTCGCGATAGACGCTGCGAGCAAGCTGTTGCGTGAGGGTGCTGCCCCCTTCGCGAATTTCACCGCCGCGAATATTAGTCACCAAGGCGCGGGTAATTCCGAGAGGATCAATGCCCAAATGCCAGTAGTAGCGGGTGTCTTCTGACGCGACCACGGCCTTGGGCAGATAATCGCCGTATTCAGCAAGGCGCGACATTTCTTGATGGGCCTGGGTCGGTTCTGGCCGGAGGGGGACGACGTCGCTGCCTTCTTCGGCATAAATGACCACTGGCCCCTGCACCGATTCTGGAAAGGGGCGCATCGGCACCTTGCGCCATTCCACCGCGACGATCCACAATCCCCCTGCTGCCGTGATGCCTGTAAAGCCGTAAAGGCCGTATTTCAGAACCTGGATATATCGGGGCGGTGGGTCAACGTAGCGCACCGTGACGCCATCGGCCAGGTCGGCGGGCCCGAGGGTGAGGACGTCGCCGTGCTGTAAGACCCAATAATTCAGCCGTTTCTTACCTCGATAGAGTCCGTTCGTCGATTTTTTATCTTTGATGACAAAGGGCCGACCAGGACGGTTGGGATCGCGCGTAATCGAAGCGTGCACCTGGCTCACAATCGGGCTACTGGCCACAATGTCGCTCTGGTCAGAACTGCGCCCCATCAAATAACGATCGCCCAACAGCGGAAAGACCTCTACCTGGCCCTGACACTCGACCTCCAGTTGGGCCGGACGCGCGTTCGACTTCAGCGCAATTTGAGAAAAATCAATCTTTTTTTGGACCGCCTTAAACGCTTGGGTCACATTACCCAAAAGTGTTTGAGGGGGGCGGGGCGGGGGCGAAGCACTCATACGCGCACGATAGAGAACTGATTCATATTCTACTCACCCTCACAAGGACACAACGAGGCGCGGGGGCGATCGCTAGAGTGTCCCTACGAATTCAGCTTTTTGCCCCCTTTCTTCGCTGCACTGGAGCCATTGCCCCCCGAAGAATCGTCCGCCGACGCGCGAAACGCCGCAATAATCAGGCAAGCAATGCCGATATTGATGCACACATCAGCCACGTTAAAAATCGGAAACCGAATCAGCCGAAAGTCAAAGAAATCGACCACTTCGCCACTCAAAAAGCGATCAATGCCGTTGCCTAAAGCGCCACTGAGAATCAACCCATAGCCGACTTGTTCCCAACGATTGGCCAACGGCACCAACAAGCCCAATACCATGAGGGCCAAACTGACCACCAGTGATAGCCACCGCAACCACTCGCCATTTTCGCTAAAGAGGCTGAAGGCGGCGCCGGTATTGGTGACATAGGTGAAATGAAAGACGTTAGGCCAGAGCGGAATCGTCTCTGGCGGAATGGTCAGCTCAAAAGAATTGACCACCCACAGCTTTGTGATCTGGTCGATCGCCAGCCCAATAATTGCCGCAACCCAAAAATACTGGTTTTTAAGCCTCATAAGCCTCAATAGAACAGGAGCTGACGCAATAGATACGCCAACACAGAGACGGCACATACCATAATGAGCTGTCCTGGCAACGGTGCCAAGGAATAGGCCAAAATTGCCTCCCAGGCAGGAAAGGTCACTTGCTCTAGCCAGCCGCCCAGCGAGGCGATCGCGAGGTACACCAGGCCGCAACCGTGAATTACGCCCAAGCCGCACAAGCTACTAAAGGCCAAGGATTCGAGTTTGGGGCGATCGCGAAACGCTAAATATCCACAGACCCACGCGGCCGGTATAAAACCAATCAGGTACCCAAAGCTGGGTTCCCGAACGTAGCCTAAACCACCCCCCTGGGTAAAAATGGGCAACCCAAAAAATTGAAACAGCAACAGCCCCAGCGCCACATAAGCAATCTGCGCGATTGCCGCCGCATTCTTACCCCCGACACAGGCCGTCAACAGTACCGCCCCCACCTGAAAACTCACCCCCAGTGAGTAAACCTGCACCCCCGTGGCGTTCCAATCCCAGGGAGCATTCGTGATGAAGGCCTCTGACCAAGTCGCAGCAATGGTCATCACCAGTCCAATTAAGGCCCACAATACATCCAGCGGTGACAATGCCCGTACACTCATGCGCCTGTGCAAAAGGCACATTGTATCCTTCCTGCCCCAAAAGTTATTGAGCAATTTTGCGGAATTTCAACCGGGATTTTCAGAGGTCTGGGAAGGCGGCAGCTCCTCCGCATTGCCAGCGACGGCGGGAGCATCGGGCAAATCCATCCGGGGCGCAAACGGCATCGTCGCTGCGGCATTTGGTCCCGGCAGCTCTGTCATCGATACCGGGGCAACCCTTGTGGGTAAAACAGTCCCACAGTGCTTGCAAAACTGAGCATCCCAATCGTGAATGAGCCAGCCACACTTTGTACAGGGCAACTGCACCGCCTGAGACATTTTAATAATGCGGCGAATCAGATTACCCAATTGCGTCGGGATCAGGGCAATCCCGGTCAAAATCATCAAGACCGTACATAAACGCCCGGCATCAGAGACCGGCGTGATGTCACCATAGCCCACGGTTGTCATGGTGACGACGGCAAAGTAGAGCGCATCTAAAAAGGAATGAAAGGTTTCGGGGTGATATCGCTGCTCCACTTGAAAAATAATGCCAGCGTAAATAAAGACGATCGCAAAAACGGTAAATACGATCCTGATGACGGCTAAGGTATCAGCCGCCGTGAGGCGACCCACAATAGCGCGATCGCGCAACACTCGCAGCAGCCGCAACACCCGCAGCCACCGCAGTAGCCGCACAAATCGCATATCTAAAAAACCCAGCACAAACGGACAAATGGCGACCAAGTCCACCAACCCATAAGGACTCAAAACGTAGCGCCACCAGCACTCAGCCGTCCATACCCGCAGCCAATATTCCACTGTAAAGAGGCCCAAGATGAACCAATCTAGCCCACTCAAAACCCGCCGCCACTGTGGCGAAATGTCGTAGGTTTCAATTACAAAAATGGCTGCCGAGACCAAAATAAGGGCCGCGATCGCGCCGGTCACCCACCCTCCGGTCTCGCGGTTAGTGTCATCTAAATAAGCTGCGATGGTTTCTTTGAGCGTCATAGCCACGGTTCGCTAGCTGAGTTGATGTTGATTAGGACTGACGCAAAAGCCCCGCGTATTCCCAAATCTGGAAAAATCGGAGGCCACATCCCCCAGATTTGGGGACACCGGGGGCAAAATCGGAGGCAACTGCATAAGTCCTATTGATTTTAAGGAAGAATTTCAGAGCGCAAAAGCCCGTCATTCGCTTTTTAACATTCACGGAGACCGACGTGCTGTCCCAGTCAGTCAGAGGCTGCCACATTTCAGATTTTCAGCCATCGATCGCTCAGCTCTCACGACATTCTCAGCGAAAGTCCATACAGTCGAATGGTATTTACTCAGCGGCATCGTTATGAATCGAAGGTTTGTTTACACCCTGCCTGGAATTATTGGAATTGGCTTGCTAGCGACCCTGGCACCTCTCACCGAGGTTCTGCCGGCAGCAATTGGAAAACAGGTGAGCGCGCAAGCCCAGGTGCCGTCCACCATGACCGTAGAAAGACTCGGGGCAATGTTGCAGGCCGAAACCGATGATGTCCAAGGCTCAGCGGGCCAGTGGCAACTCACACTGGAGGACCAAACAGTGATTGTGCTGGCCGATGCCGATAGCAACCGGATGCGCATCTTCACACCCATCGCTGCCGCTGAGACGCTCTCTGTCAATCAAGTTGAGGCGATCTTAGCCGCCAACTTTCATTCGGCTTTAGATGCCCGCTATGCCGTGACTGCTGGCACTTTGGTAGCGGTTTATGTGCATCCCCTGTCATCATTACAAGCCCATGATTTCCGCTCTGCCCTGCGGCAAGTCGCCACCCTCGCAGCCACCTTTGGCACGACCTACACCAGCGGCGAACTAGGGTTTGGACCAGGGGCAGGCCCAGCCGATGAGCGCAAAGTGCCAGCCGGACTCATCGACATATAAACTGATATTCATCCGTGCTCTGACACATGCCATTAATTTCTTACGTTCATGCTGAGTCCCGCCCTCAATCTCCTAGATTGGGGGAATGTGGCATCCGCTTTCGCCTGCATTGGCAATTCAAGAACCAAATGTCGGAGGCGATCGCTCTAGACCCATTGAGTGCGTTGCTATCAGACATTTAGCGCTGCCTTATGCCCTGCCCAAAATCATGATTGATGATCAATGTCTGGCCACTTCCCTGGCGCGTCCGCCTGGCGATTTAGGCGTGTTGCCTGAGTTGGCAGCTCTGCGACCAGATTTTCAAATTCACTTGTATGAGCGATTGCCGTCTACCAACCAAACGGCTTGGCAGTTAATTGATCAAGGCCATGGAGCGGGTACCGTCGTCATTGCTGGTGAACAGACGGCTGGGAAGGGGCAATGGGGCCGCACTTGGACATCGCCGCCGGGGGGACTGTATCTTTCCCTCGTGCTAGAACCTGAGATGCCGCTAAATCAGAGCCATGTCCTGACGCTGACCAGTGCCTGGGGGATTGCGACCAGCCTGAATAACTTGGGTATATCAATTCAAATCAAGTGGCCCAATGATTTAGTCAGCCAGGGTGGAAAAGTGGGTGGCATTTTGACTGAAAGTCGTCTGGTAAATACCGCTCTGACTGACACCTCACCACAGTTACAACAAGTGGTGATTGGAGTTGGGCTCAATTGGGATAATCTATTGCTTAAGAACGCGATCGCCATGCGCCAGTGTTTGCCAAATGAGGGAACACTCAGGGTGCAAACGTTGGCAGATTTGGCTGCGATCGTATTGCGAGGCATCGTGCAGGGCTTTTATTACTGGCAACAGCAAGGCAACGACGTCTTTGTGAAGGCGTACACACAAAAACTGACTCACGTGGGGAAAAAAGTTAGCTTAGACGGGCACATCGGCGTGGTCGAAGGCGTCTCATTACAGGGTGACTTGATCGTTAGTCTGCAGCAGAACCATTCCAAAGTTGTGCGATCTTTAAAGCCAGGTGAGATTAGCCTGGGCTACAATATCTGAGGTTTATCGTGGTATCTGACGGAGCAGCCAATATGCAGCCGGAGCTATCCTCCAGCGAATTAAGAGCTCATCTGAGTTCCTTGACCTCTAAGCCCTCTCTATTCTGGTTGAGTAGCGTTAGTGCCATTAGCGCCACGCTAACACTGGCGAGTTTGCCAGTTCAAGCAGAAGTGGAGCTATCCATTGAGGCCCCCACATCGGTCGAGTCGGTCGCGCCTGTGGCTCCAGTGCAAACGTCGGCTGAGTCGTTACTAAAGCCACAACTGACTGCGGCCCCCTCGCCAGAGTCGACACCGCCTTTTGCTACGCCAGTATTTGAGTCAGCGGCACCAGTCGAATCTAGCCCCTTACCCTCGGCCCCAGTTTCTGAGAGTGTGCCGCCAGTTGACGCTGAGTCTTTGGTTGGTAGCCCGCTGAACAACAACCTCATCGATACGACTGACTACAGCTTGGGAGCAACGGCCTCGCCTGATCGCCCATCGTTAGTCTTTTCTGATCGTTCTACAGGCTGTCAGTTCAGTTTGCAGCAAGGTCAATCAACACCGGCTCATAGCTGTAGCATTACTGGTCATGGGTTGGCTAGCGGTCAGTATGGCAACGACGGCTACGGCAGCGCGACTGATGATACCGGTGCACAGTTTTCTGTGGGTCCAGTCAGTGTCGGCGGTAACGGAGTCACGATTGGCAATACCACTGTCATTAGCCGCGAATATTTCAATGACAAGCTGCGCTCCCTCAATCTGATGCGACGGGGCACTCAAAACTTTGTCTTTCCGCTGGCGATACCTTCCCCCATTACGTCTCTGTTTGGTTGGCGAACACACCCCATTTTTGGCGATCGCCGCTTTCACACGGGTACTGACTTAGGAGCGCCTGAGGGTACGCCCGTTGTGGCAACTCAGGATGGCGAAGTGCATATTGCGGACTACTTGGGTGGGTACGGTTTAACCGTGATTTTGCGCCATGCCGAAGGGTCTCTCGAAACCCGGTATGCTCACCTCTCTCGGATCTTGGTCCGCCCCGGTGAAGCCGTGCAGCAGGGAGAAGTTGTGGGTTTAGTCGGTAGTACCGGCAATTCAACGGGGCCACACCTGCACTTTGAACTGCGGGAACTCACTGCGCAGGGATGGATTGTCCTCAACCCTGACGAGCTGATTCGGTTAGCCATGGCTAATTTGGCTGAAGTTCTAAACAACCCTCTATTGGCACTAGGGTTAGATGCTGATAAGCAACTCGCTGAAGATGAATCGTTAGAACTCCCATACCGTCCGGCCCAGCCTAACGCTAACTAATCGCGCTCCATGCCAGTCGCTTCTTGACGCGGACGCTTAGGGATTAGGTTGAAAATCAAAGTACCCGGGCAAGACCGTGGCAGGGTGGATGAGTAGCAGGGTAGATAGGGTGTTCTTATTCCGAACCCTGTAGGGCTCTGCCCTTTCAACAGGGTATTCAGCATGCCGCATGCGGCGATCGCGACTTGATGATCACTGGACGAGATGCACGACCTTGGCCAAAGCACATGCCTCAACGCGTTTCTGAGTAGCTAGAACTTAACGGTAATTGGTAAATTGCAGCGCTACGGGCCAGTCAGCTGATTTCAGCAATTGGATAGCGGTTTGGAGATCATCCTTGGATTTCGCGGAAACACGTACAGCATCGCCCTGAATGGATGCCTGCGCTTTTTTGACATTGTCACGCACAAATTTGGAGATATCTTTGGCGATTTCTTTATCAATCCCTTCTTTGAGTGTGACGACCTGACGGACGCGTCCACCGCTGGCCGATTCAGCCTTGCCAAATGCAAATATCTTCAGCGACAGATTGCGTTTGGCGGCTTTTGTTTGCACGATAGACTGGACCGACTGCAGAGTCATATTACTGTCGGTCTCAATCGTCATGGTGTTGTCACCCATGTCAATAGACGTTTTGCTGTCTTTCAGGTCATAGCGATTCGTAATTTCGCGCCGGGCCTGATCGATCGCGTTGACCAGTTCTTGGCGATCGAACTCGCTTACAACATCAAAAGAGTAGGTGGAAGCCATAAACTACAAACAGCGACTATGTGGACTGCAGGCAAATTATGACTGCTCTTAACGTATATC
Organism: Cyanobacteria bacterium P01_F01_bin.56; assembly: GCA_039185935.1. Taxonomy (GTDB): domain Bacteria; phylum Cyanobacteriota; class Cyanobacteriia; order Phormidesmidales; family Phormidesmidaceae; genus Halomicronema. The sequence goes on from JBCDAJ010000002.1 coordinate 16,221, forward strand.
ACTAAATTCTGCGCTTACGACCCGAGCCGTTGGGGAAAGTCGGAAACCGGTAATCCCTTATCAAGTTCCTACACGCGGCAACAGAGGCTGAGCTGGAAGAGTTGACGTCAAGTTGGCTGAGGCCAGGTGCGATAGGGGGTTCTCGCTAAATTAGAGTTGTAATAGCGGGCATCGTGAGAAACTTCAGCACCCACCCAAGGAGGCAAATCAAAAGTTTCGGTTTCGCTATCTAGTTCCACTTCGGCGATCACCAACCCAGCATTTTCTCCTAAAAATTCATCAATTTCCCAGATGTGGCTACCGACGTTAATACGATAGCGTCGTTTTTCGATCAGCGGCGGCTGACATAAGTCAGCTAACATCGTTTCGGCCTCAGAGTGGGGGATACCATACTCAAACTCCTGCCGTGAGACCCCGTTGGTCGGACCTTTGATCGTGAGATACCCGCGATCGCCGACAACTCTTACCCTCACCGTCGTACTGTTCTGAGTCGGCATGTAGCCTTGTCGATACAGAGTTCCTTTTGCATATTGCCGCCAGGCCACACCAGTGACTAAAAACTTGCGCTCAATCTCTTGTGCCATCCCCGCTGCCCTAACTGCACCAGTCGATCATACCCTCCCTACTGTCCAAGCTCTCCCGGTGTGGGTGTGTAAAAAGCTCAGGAGTTCGGGGCTTGTGGGTAGAGCGGCGATCGCCCCAGGTTTGAGCGTGGTTAACGCCCCCAAGGCATTGGCAAAAGTGACGGCTTGAGCGACGTCATCTGAGGTGGCGAACTGCCAACGCTGCTGTATGCCCTGATGTACCATCCCGGCTAAAAAAGCATCCCCCGCCCCAGTGCTCTCGACTGCGGCTACTGAAAATGCTTTTACCTGACCAAGATGATGGTGAAATGCATATTGGCAGCCGCGAGCGCCGTCGGTCAGTAGCAGCTGAGCCTGAGGAAATCGAGCCTGTAGTTGAACAATATCGTCCGTTTGCCACAGCGCGATCGCTTCATCGACAGCAACCTTAATCAGATCTGCCTGCTGCAGCCAAGGCATAAGCCAAGTCAACACGACTTGCTGATCAGGCCAAAAGGTCGGTCGCCAATTGACATCAATCACGACCTTGCCGCCGCGCGCTTTCAAAACACCCGCGGCCCGGTGCATTGCTGCCCGGGTCGCCGGATACGCCAAACCCAGAGTCCCCATTACCAATACGGAAGCCGCCGATAGGGTTGTGAGCGGCAAATGCTGGGCTGAGAGCTGAGTATCGGCAAAATCGGTGGTGACACCGCCAACAAATCCACCAAAGGCGCGATCGCCCTCAACTGTACAATTCACTTCTACGATGCGGGTAGGCGCCGCGCATCTTTGCACCCCCTGACAGTCAACCCCGTAGCGCTGTAAGACTTGCATCAAGTCATGCCCGGCATCGTCTGTGCCCACTGCCCCAACAAACGCTACCGGCCAGCCCAAATGAGCCAGCGCTACAGCGACATTGGCGGGTGCCCCACCGGGAAAGTCTTGTCGACGACCTTGGACATCCACGACTCGGTCAACCAATAATTCACCGAGACAAATGACAGTGTTTACGGGACTTGCCACCCACGCCACCCAGAAAGCGTGCTCACAGCTTAGTACACTCGCCGCAAAACATAATTACCCAGCTCAACCAAAGCCTTTTGTGACTCTGAGGCGGGCAAATCTTCCAAACAGGCGATCGCTTGCTCAACGTGCTGAGTGGCCAGTTCTCGCGATCGCGGGATGCCCGAACTCTGGTGAACCAGGTCCAAAGCCTGTTTAAAGTCTTCTGCTTCAGAAAATTCGCGCTCAATCAGCCCTCTGAGGTAAGGTTTCTCCTCTAGCGCAAAGAGTACAGGAGCCGTTAAATTGCCACTCTTCAAATCTGATCCGGCAGGCTTACCCAGAACTTCACTTGAGCCAGTAAAGTCTAAGATATCGTCGACAATCTGAAATGCCAGTCCTAAATACCGGCCATAGGCATACAAGTTATCGAGTTGATGCTCTGGCAAACCACTTAAAACGCCCACTGACTTGGCACTGTTGGCAATCAGAGACGCCGTTTTGTAGTAGCTCTTCTCGAGGTACGCCTCTAAGGTTAAATCGGTATCAAAACGATTAAGACCTTGCTGAATCTCCCCTTCTGCCAAATCCATAATGACTTCAGACAGCAGCTTTACCACAGTCAGATTGTCAAGATTGGCCAGATACCAAGAAGACTGAGCGAACAAAAAATCACCCGCCAAAACCGCTATGCGATTACCAAAACTGCTATGAACCGTTGGCACACCGCGCCGGACGTCTGATTCATCAACTACGTCATCATGGACAAGGCTCGCCGTGTGAATCATTTCCGTAATCTCAGCCAGGCGGCGATGCTGCGGCAGGATGTCGGAGCCAGTTGAGATTGCCCTAGCCAGCAGCAGCACAATCGCCGGCCGAATTCGCTTACCACCGGCACCAAAGAGATGCTCGGCAGCAGCATATAAGATCGGGTGTTTGGCACCGACTAAATTCTTTAAGTTTTTGACTAGGACTTGCAGATCGGACTCGACCGGTGCAAATAGAGATGTCACTGAAACCATGGATAAGCCGACCCAGGCGGAGATTTACGAAATTTTACAGTTCTAACTCTATTCTAAGACAACCACACCAGCAGGTGGGAATTACCGCTATGAAAAGTCTTTACACGATGCCTGCAGACATCCTGCAAAGCCTTTGCCTGAGCCAATTTGGGGCTGAATAACAAGGAGCTTGACAGCAGTCGCTCACGGGTAGCGACGCAGGGCTAGGGGCAATTTTGGCGCGCCGATTGACTTAGATCAAGCCCGATTTTCTGCCTTAACGAGTCGCGACGCTCGACACAGTAATCATCATTTCCTCACAAAACTTAAATGATGATTAAGCCGTCAAGAAAAACTTGAGAAATGTGCGAATCTCTTTGCTGGGAAGGTGTGGAAGCACTCACGGGTGTGCTATTCTGGTAAGTAAGTTTTGAAGCTAACTGAATAGTACTGCACCATAGTTTTGTTGCTGGTTCTTAAGGAACTCGTTCTTACGCAACGAAATGTGCGGCAGTTGTTGTTATCGCTAGGAGTTCATTGGCCTATCGCAAAACAAGCGATTAGTTTTGGGTGATAGCAGGTGTAGCTGTTGCTACTACTGGTTGACTGAGGTCTTTAGGTAGGCCACGGTGTTTGCCCGAGTCATACTGATGTCGCGTGTGTCGCGTGAAGCAGAAGAGCTATTTAGGCTGGAGCGACAGCTGTCCTTTGGGTCAGGTGGTACATTTCGTCGCTGCCGTTCACTCCTCTTCCCTGCTCCTTACAATGAATCTCCTTATCACACCGACCATCTGGATTTTGATGCTGGCGATCGCCTATCTCGTAGTTGTTTATGGACTGCTCTGGTGGGCTCAGCGACTAGGTCGCTCTAAAAAGCCTCGTAGCCTGTTGTAATGGCCTGGACTCTTGTCGGGTTCATTATCTGTGTCTAGCTGTTAGCTGCAGCTTTGCGTAAATTTCAGAGCAACTCTGCCAGGTGGTTCGCCACCTGGCTTATTTTATGGCTAGATATCGGTTTCCCAGTTTCCCAGGCATAAGTAGGCAGGCGTTATTAAATTGCAGATGTAGGTTGCGGTTGAGGAACGAAACCCAACACTCGAAAGGGTTTTGTCACCATAAGCTCGTTCTACCAAAGATTCAACCCACCTACTTACCTGGTCGTGTGCAGTATCCTCTGCAGGAAGGGCCGATCCCTACAGCCTGTGGAGTTCAGCCATGAGTGCGGGCTGAAACCCTATCTAGCGAGCATTTCAATGTAAATTCATGAGTGTCACGTGATCAGCGGTTATCCAAGGGGCAAAAAATTAAGGCCATTAATCAAATTCTGACCTTTATGTCCGCATTTTTCGAAAAAATGCCTTTTATAGTGATGCGGTTACGGGTGAGAGCCGATAGCAGTCAATTCTGCAGAGTTGGTGGGTCGGGCACTGATAGCAGTCGCTCAAGAGCCAACCCTCTAACTCTGCTGCCGTCATCGGCGGCGAAAAATAAAATCCCTGCCCAGCGGTACAGCGGAGTGCCTTTAGCGCTTCGAGTTGAGCTTTGGTCTCGATGCCTTCCGCAACTGTTGTCAACCCTAGGGTCTGAGACAGCCGTAAAATTGCTTTAATGATGCTGCTGTCGCGATCGCTTGACAACAATTGATTGACAAAAGAGCGGTCAATCTTAACCGTGTTAATCGGCAACTGATGCAAGCAGCTTAAGGGCGAGAAACCCGTGCCAAAATCATCCAGACTAATGTCGATACCCAGACTTTGAATTTGCTCTAATAACTGCTTGGCAACGCTCGTGTTTTGGATCAGGCTGCTTTCCGTAATTTCAAACCGTAAACAGTGGGGTGAAATGTGCGTTTCGGCCAACATCCGATTCAACGTTTTGAGTAATGACGGTTCACGTAACTGCTGCCCAGAAATATTAATACTCAGATAGAGATCTTGAAACTCCGGTTGCAGCTGTTGCCAATGAATGAGCTGCATACAGGCTTCTTGCAGTACCCACTCCCCAATCGCATGGATGAGACCAGTCTCTTCGGCAACTGTAATAAAGTCACTAGCTGGAATGAGACCTTTCTGAGGATGTCGCCAGCGCACCAGCACTTCAAGTCCCTCCACAAACTTGGCATTTGCTAGGGTGACGATTGGTTGGTAATGAATCTCTAGCTCCTGGTTAATGATGGCCTGGCGCAGGCTATTTTCTAACTCTGCATGGCTCAGCATATCTGCATACATCGCCTCGTCAAACACGGCATAACGAGCTTTGCCATTAGCTTTAGCTCGATACATCGCAACGTCAGCATCCCGAAGTATTTCCGCCACTTGCTGATACTTAGAGGTGCCTAAAACAATGCCGACACTGGCACTTGTAAAAATCTCATGATGTTGGACGTTGATAGCTGGCTGAAATCTTTTTTGGATCCGCTCAGTAACCTCAATGACCTCACGAAGTTGCTGACAATCTTCAAGCAGCACGGTGAACTCATCGCCTCCTAATCGAGCGACAGTATCGACTTCTCGCACCGTTCGGCATAAAATCTGAGCGACTTGAATTAAGAGTTGATCACCCACGCCGTGTCCGAGCGTATCATTCACGTTCTTAAAGCCGTCAAGGTCAATAAATAACACGGCAAAGTGTTTACACGGAGAGCGGCGCTGTTTTTTGATGGCGAGTTCTAACCGCTGTAAAAAGCAGGGACGATTAGCGAGTCCGGTTAAGTTGTCGTGCAGTGTTTCATAAATGAGGCGAGCTTCGGAAGTTTTGCGTTCTGTAATGTTGCGCCCGGTGCCGTAAATCAGGTGCTCTTCTAAAACGGGCACGGCGTTCCAGGCAATCCAAACATAGGAACCATCGCGATGGCGACATTGCATCTCCAACTCGCTGATTTCGGTGCCATGTTGCAAGGTTGAGAGCGCATTTTGGACAAGGGACTGCTCATCGGGGTGAATGATGTCGGTCCAACTACAGTTGATGAGGTCTGCTTGAGAGTAGCCCAGAGTACTCGCCCAGGCTGGGTTAACCCGCTGGAGTCGGCCTTGTTGATCGGCCATAAAGAGCAAATCTAAGGACAGTTTGAAGTAGCGATCGCGTTCTTGTTCGGCTTGTACACGAGCGGTGATATCTTCTGCTAAGCCAACGATGCGATACAGGTTGCCCTGTTGATCACGAATGGGAAAGCCGCGATCGCGAATCCAGCGGATTTTACCGTCAGGACGGACGATCCGATAATCCTCATCGTAGGTATTTTGATCGAGTAACCGAGCAAACGCCGCTGTGACACGACTGCGATCGTCCGGATGGATGGTGGTAAACCAAGCGTGACGATCTTTGTATAGCGGTTGTCGAGACTGTCCCCAGATTTTTTCAAAGGCTGGGCTGACATAGCTCATGCCCGTTGCTAACTCACTGGTAGGGGCAAGATCGATCAGCCAAAAGACTTCTTGAATATGTTCTGAAATTTGTCGAAATTTTTCCTCACTTTCACGGAGGCTTTGCTCTACGAGTAGTTGCTCGTGGAGTTTGGCAGTCAGGGCATGGTTGACTACTTGCAACTGATTGGCACGTTCTTTTGCCTGGTGCTCTAACTCGACCTTTAACTGGTGAATACGTCGGGCAGAAATGCGTAGGGTGAGTTGATGGTGGATGCGGGCGAGCACTTCATCCATTTGAAATGGGTAGTTAATGTAATCAGCGCCCCCGACTCGAAACGCTTGCGACCGATCAACTGTGCCCTGTAAGCCGTTGATAAAAAGGACCGGAATGTCGCTAGTTTGCGGGTCGGCTTTGAGCTGCTGACAGATTTCATAGCTAGACAAGCCTGACATCTTAGCGGCCAGCAAAATCAAATCTGGCGGCGTGCCTTGGCGTAAGCCGAGGGCGCGGTGATGGCGATCAACCCTGCCTACCCGGTGCTCTTTGACTGCATTTAAATTTAAGTGACTGCTGGTGACCCTGTGTACGGTGTAACCCGCTTGACTAAGAGCATGAGACAAACACTCAAATGAGTCTAAGGAATCGTCCACAATCAGGATCTCTGCGGGGCGATCGGCAAGCAGTTCGTGACTCATGACAGAAAACGGATTTAGCTAAATAAATACTGGCTAACAAGCGATACTGATTAACCATTCCTCAGGCTCTGCCGCCAGTGACGTCTGCCCAGACAGAACCGAAAGCAGGAGCTCAACAAGACACTGACGTTGACAACCGAGGTGACTTTTCAGAGGGGTTGAGGTCACTGCTCTGGCATAGCACGTGTAATTGACATCAAGACAGTATCGAGATGCATCAATACATATCATATAAAAATATCTAAAGGCTTTGTGTTAAAAAACAATACTTCAACATTCAGCTGACGGGGCCACAATTAAATTTTCTTGGATGGCGCTACGGATGAGACTGGCGCGCTAAGGGAAAAGGAAACGAAGGTGAGAGATGTGTAGATTGCATGCGGCCACCCCGGTTAGGAAACTTTGCCGAGGCGAGAGAATGGCCAGAATCGGAATCGGGCAATCCCGATAACGTTTTTTATCGGGAGAATGCCCCACACGTGGGAGTCGTTGCTGTCATTGCGGTTATCGCCCATGACGAATAAACCGCCTGGGGGAACTGTGATGCTGCCCATAAGGTACTCTGGCAGCTCCAGCACGTAGTCTTCTTGCAAGGACTGACCATCGACAATGACTTGATGGTCGGAGACGGTGACAGTTTTACCGGGAGTGGCGATGACGCGCTTGATGAAGGCTTGGTTACCACTGTAGCCATATTCTCGTAGTTGAGGCGGGGGCTGAAACACCACGATGTCACCGATGTGGGGCGGGTGCAGTCGAGTCGAAACCTTGTCAACCAGCAGGCGATCGCCAATGTGTAGGGTGGGCTCCATCGAGTTGGAAGGGATAAAGCGGGGCTCGGCCACAAAGATGCGCAAGAGGACGGCAACCACCAAAGCGATCGCTAAAATACGAATATTTTCTCGCTGGCTCGCCCATAGACGCTGCCACAGTGAGGTCTGAGCGGCGGCGACCTCCTCGGTCGCTACCGAGGTCTCAGAGGTTGATAATTCATCAGGTTTTGACTTCATCGCCCACTAACGCTTAAAACCGCGTTTCATACTCTAGCAAGACTCCGGTGCGATCGTTAAAGTCTTCGTAGCTGGTTGTGCCTCGCAAGGTAAATTCATCACTGAGGCGATAGCGCATATTGAACTGAAACGGCGTGTCACTTGTCAGCACCTTGAGTACTGACACTGAGATGGTCAGGCTGATCTCGAAACCCACTTCGGCACCGATGTCTTCGCCATCATTGACCCCACTCCCGCTTTCCGAAGTCTGGAACAACCGAACATCGCTAATGGGGATGGTATCGCCCAGGAAATCGCGCACCGAGTTCAGGAGGGCTGACCCGACAAAGGTGCCAATGCCGGTTAGGGCATTGTCGCTACCCAGTACATCCAAAGCACCGACGACATTGCCACTCAAGAGCGTAATAATCTCGGCATCAGAGCGGGGCGGTGAGCTGCTGAGATCTAAATTCCGAGAGTCAGTCGTGAGGTCAGCCAGCTCGCTCGCGGGCCCTGTATAGCGAGCACTAATGCGCACCAGTCGATTACCCTGTTGGGTGAGACCAATGGCCTCAAGATTATTATCAGGCACTTCATTACGCGGAAAAGGCCCCGTTGTGACCTGAATCCCGGACGATGAAGCTTCGGGTAAAGCAGTTTGTAGCGTGACATCTAGCAGAGGGTCAAAGGTGCCCCGAAAATCCGCGCGATCGTTGTCACCGGCAAGCCGCAGCTCTACTGAAAACAGGCCAATGCGTCCAGACGGCAGTTGAATCGTCCCGGTCGGTCGAAGGGTGGCGAGGGTGCCATCCAGCCGCATCCCCCCCCGCGCATTCACATTGAGGTAGTTGCCCTGCACGATGTTGATATTCCGTATCAGTACGATGCGGAGGTCAGAAAAGGCTAACGGTGGAATCAGACTGCCTCCTGCAGGGCCATTTCCGACAGATGCGACGGAGGTGCCCCCAGTCTCAGGGATGGTGATCGTGCCGCGTGACAGGTCGATTTCGCCTGTTAGTTCTGGGCCCAGAAGTAGACTGCCCAACAGCTGCATTTCACCGTCTACCTGGCCGGTATACAGTCCCCTAAGATCAAGCGCAATATTGTTGAGGTCGAGGGTCAACGGTCGATATTGATCCACTGGCTCAGGGGGCAACGGTTCATCAGTCTCAGCGTCCGGATTTTCGGGGGCATCGGCATCTGGCTCGTCATCCGCGATCGCCCCCACATCCTCTAAGGGCAAAAACACAGGAAATGCTCCCTGGGCAGACAATTGCCCTTCACTGAATTGGCCTGTGAGTTCTTCGACGACAATGACTTGTGAAATCGGATCGAGGCGAATGCGCCCAGTCACGTCGGTCATCGGGACCGGCAACGCACTCGCCAAAATCTCCGCCTCATCTAGGATAATGAGACCTTGAAAATCAGTCGGCAAACCGCCATTGGCTTGCCGATCCCCTTCAATGTCTAAGATGACTTCGCCACTACCATCTTGCCAAGCGATTTGTTGAGTAAATAGATTCAGTAACGCTAGTCCTTCATCCTTCACATTGGCTCGCAACGAATAGGATTGATCAGTTGGTTCAACATCCACAAAATCTAATGGGTAAGGTAGTTCAGCCGAGACCGTCAGCGGATTGTCAGAGCCAATTAAGCGGAGTTGGGCGTCTAACCCCGCCCGCGCGTTGATATATGAAAAAGACGCCTCGGCATCGGAAATCGCTGTGCCGTTGAGCGTCCCGTCAACGATCGCGAGTTCCCCGGTCAAATTGGGATTCCCTAAGCGGCCTCTGAGGGTGGTGACACTGTTTAAGCGGCCCTCTAAATCAAAGGGCAAGTTGGCAAATTCCTCGATGTTGCTGATCGGCACATTGGCCAGCTCTAGCACCATCTCGCGGTCTGTAGTGTCTGCTGGATCAATCGAAAAGTTACCAAATATAGCCGCAGAAGCGATTTCCCCTTCTAGCTCAGAGCTAAACCGTAAGGGCTCTAAAGTCACTAAGCCGTTGCTGTAGCTGCCCTGAGCCACCATCGCGTCGGCGCTAATGTCGGGGCCCCATTCCCAATTATCGCCTGCAATGCTGAAAGTCAGTTGCAGGTCTTCGGGTAGCGTCGCGGTCAGATTGACTTGTCCGCTAAAGCTGCCCTGCAGTTCATCCAGCGGTGGAACTCGCGCTTCTTCCGCTTCCACTTCTTCGAGAAATTCGAGTTCGAGGATTTCTGACAACCGCCGCAGTTGGTTCAGCAGGGTATCGTTAGCATTGCCCGCTGGAGTGGTCGACAATAGGGTTTCGGCCTCCTCGGTCGAGGCGGGAATAAAGCCTTCGTTGGGCGTGAAGCCGCGGCGAAAATCAGCTATGGACTGAATTTTGAGCACTTCAAAAAGGTCTCGCAGTTCCCCTTCCTCGGTGTCGAGGGTGGCCACAATTTGAGGCGTCTGATTAAAGCGATAGCTGCCTGAGAGGCTATAGGCACGGGTGGCAATGGCCTCGCCCCGATCGTTGCGATCGGCCATGATGATTTGTCCGTCATCGAGCTGGGCGACGCCGTTGGTATAGCGAAAACCGCCAAAGAGGCGATCAACGCTGTAAAAGCCAATGCCTAAATTCAGGACATCAATCTGACCAACGGTGTTGAAGTTGTTGAGGTTGATGCTGGCATTAGCAAACTCAATCAGTCCTCGCAACGAGCCAGAGGGGGAAGTCGCTGGCGGAATATTGAGTACCGAGACGGGAAAATTGTAAAGCTGTGTCTGCAGTAAATCACCGGTGGTTTCGGCGATCGCAATCGCCTCTCCGGCGCGCACAGTGGCCGCAATCTGCCGGGGCTGAGGGATGTAGCTGACAGTAATTTCATCCTCTTGACCCAAAAGCGCGACGTCTAACCCCGCTTGAGACGTGTAGGTGACATCGCCAGCCAGTCTTGGTTCAAATTCCAGGTCATTTAACGCCAGATTAGCCAACGCGAGATCACCCGCAAAGTTAAGGTTGCTAGGCGTCCCAGTTAAGCGGCCCTGTAGATCAGCCCGCCCCGTTAGCCCCACCGCCGGAGGAAAGTTCAAGGGCAGGGTCGCGAGGTCGTAGTCACGCATCGTGATGCCCAAATCCAGGGCGGCGATGCTCGGAGCGTCTGGCCCCGAAAGGCGGGGGGTGACTGTCCCGCTAGCAAACAGTCCGCCGGTTTCTAAGCTGTCGATGCGGAGAAGGCGGCCATCCCACGCGAGGCTGGCGTCTAGTGGTGAAGTGACTCGTCCCAGCGCTGGCGTCAGGGCGCGCGCGGTGGCTAAACCATCCGACAAGCGCACATTGGCCCGCCCGCGAATGCCCGCTGGGGTCAAGTTATCAAGGCTGCCAGCGAGCTGAAAGGTCGCGGCACCGATGCCCTGGAGGTCGGGCGAGAGTTGCTGCAGTTGCAAGTTATCGCCACGCCCCTCGGCCTGCCAAGCGCCGTTGGCCAGACTAAAGTCGCTGCGGATGGTGCCGCCGGCGATCGCGGCGGTCGCCACCCCATCGCCACGCAGGCCTGCCAGGCTGAAATCATTGACGTTGCCAGATAGCCGCGCATCAGCAGTCAACCCGGTAATCGGGACATCCGGGGCAAATCGCTGCACCGGAAAGTTTTGCGTTTGGACATCGGCGGTCCAATTCCCCGTGGCTAAGGTGACTTGGCCGTCCAGGGTGCCGCCCTGCACCGTTGCTGTGATGTCGCCATCCCCTTGCAGACCGGTGAGAGAGACATCATCCAGGCGGCCGCCTAAACGCACATCGCCCCCTGCCGTCACCCCTTGCAACGAACTATTAAAAAAGCCCAGTTGTAGTCCCTGAGCTTGAATATCCGTCGCCCATTGACCTTGATTGAGTCGACCGATCCCAGTCACGGTGCCCCCGGCGATGGTAGCGCGACGCAGGGTGAGGACGTTTTGCTTTACCTCAGCTGTGCCCTGGGTAGGGTAAGTGCCGTTAGGCGCATCCCACGTTACCACCCCGTTCAAGTTGTTAACCGGGCCGGCAATGTCAGCCTCTAATGCCAGATTGCCAATCGAGACATCTTCTGGGAGACCGTAGAGACGGGCGATCGCGTCAGCCGGAAGGTCACGCCCCTCAAGGTCAAAATCCACAGTAACAGGACGACCAAACTGTAAGGCACCATCGCCGGTCAGCTCCCCGCCCGCCAACGGAACCGCCATCACATCGGCAAACTGAAAGCCTTCTCGGCTGTAGGTGACTTGCGAGGCCACCTCAGCAAATTCCACCTGGTCGATGCTAGCCGTGTCAATGGTGGACACCAAGCCCGTGACGGTGGGCCTGGCTAGCGGTCCCGTCATCTGCACATTCTGTGCCTGCAGAGTCCCCTCCATCGCCACGGGGTACTCAAAGTTAAAGGTTTCAGCAATGCCAGCCAGGGTCACCGGCGCGATCGCCCCCGTGAGGTTGTACCCATTGCGCGGGTCAATGGTGCCGCGAGCCTGAGCCCTGAGTTCGCCATAGTCAGTGGTCGTGTCTTCAAGCGCGACGCGATCGCCCTGAAAGCGGGCCTGAGTACTGATGTTAGAAAACGGCGTGGTCAACGCCCCCACGAATAATTCACCCGCTGCCAAACTGGCCGTACCGGTGAGTCGCGGCGCTTCAAAGGGGGTGAGTTCGGCTTCGACATTGCCGTTCAGCACACCGGCTGTGACCGCAAGGGGCAACTCACCGGGGAGACTCGCGAAGATGCTCGGAGATAAGGCCGCCAAGTCGATCGCCTGAGCTCGCACCGCAATGTTGGCCGCGATGGAATCTAGCCAATTGTCGGAGACGTCTTCACCATAGTCGAGTTGCCGAATCACGCCATCAATATCCAACTCTCCGGCGTTTTCGGGTTGGGCACTCAGATCGAGCGTAATTTCCTGGGCCTCTAGGCGGGTATTTTCACCCTCGATCGGATTGTCAACGCTGACCTTTTGCACCGACACCGTCCCGTTAATCTCGCCAATCGTGAGGGGTTGAGGCGACTCGTCAGGGCCTAAATAGGGTAATAAAACGACTTCGCTGTCAGCCAAGCCCACTGTGGGGTTGACTTGAATCAAAGCATCGGTGTCATCATCCTCTTCATCGTCATCCCCCAAATCGATCTCGACATCTAACCATTTACCTTGCTCATCTTGCTCAAGATAGGCTCGCACGCCAGTGAACGTAATCTGGGGGTTCACCTGGCGCCGCAGTAAGGTAAGCGGATTGAAGCGGACATTAATGGTCTCGACAAAGAGCTCATCCGGATCAGTGGCGGTTGGCGGCATTGCCGAAGCCCCAAACTGCACACCGGTGAGCGAGACTCGCTCGACTTCCCCCAGCGCTACCGGCCGCTCTAGCGATTCGGTGAGGTATTCCGAAGCCCACGGCGATAACTCTTCGTGGGCAAAGCGCCAAGCCCACCAGGCACCACCGGTGACACCCGCGGTGGCGATCGCGCTTAGGGTGGCTCCGGTCATCATCCAACGGCGGCGACGTTGGCGTTTAGGAGGCGCTTTTGGCTCTGGGGATGACCCGTTGCTCATAACCTAGATATCCGTGATGCGGACCCGTGACCCCTGCGGGGAGAAGCTAAGTTGACCATGCCACTCAAACCACTGCCAGGGGACAACATGACATTACCAAGGTTGGTCGAAATTTAACCGCCTTCTCAATGAAGGAACCGATAAATTGCCATGGCTCGGCATTGAAATGACCTGGCTGCCCATTAAGATACATAAAATTAACGCTTATGGATGATAGACGGATTAGAGACTCATGCAAGTCTACGTGCTCTTGTTTAATGCGGGTACTGATAACGAGGGAATTCATTCGTTACAGGCCAATGGCCGCAACACCGTTCTCATGTTTGAAAATGAGGATGATGCGACCCGCTTTGGTCTAATGTTAGAGGCGCAGGACTTTCCGACGCCTGATGTGGAAGCGTTTGAGCAAGGCGAAATCGAAGAGTTCTGCGAAGAAGCAGGTTTCGATTTGAAACTGATTCCAGCGGGATCGCTAATGGTGCCACCCGAAAATATTGTGGAAGCAACGGACTGGGATCCTGACGGAAATTACGGTGAAGATGTGCCCCCCACGGCCGATGAATCACGGTTATCTAACGAAGAACTGGACGACATTCGTCAGCGGTTAGAAAAGCTGCTTTAATCGCTGTGGTCGACAACACTTGCTGGAGCTGGCCTTCTTCTATCGTTGGGGGTTCCTGCCATGTACGCATTGAGAAAAGCCAGCATAGAATCAGCCGATTTGCTCTCGCAACTATGGGCGAAAACTTTTGAGCAGGCCTATCGTGATGTGCATACAGCCGACAACATTCGAGCTTACTGCAGAGATAACTACTCGCTTGAGGCGGCAACCACAGTCTTGTCGAGTGAGCAATTTGATTGCACCATCGCTTACGACGGCAATACTCCAGTGGGATATTGTCTGCTCCACTATCAGGCCTGCCCGGCCCCACTGGCTGGCGACTCCTGTGAATTAAAGCAAATATATATTTTGTCCAGTCATTATGGCACTGGCCTGGGGCGGGTACTCTTTGAGCAAGCTTTACAGAGGGCTCAACAGACCGGCTGTCGATGGCTGTGGCTGTGCGTTTCCAATCTCAACGAAAGAGCCCAGAAGTTTTATCAAAAGCTCAATTTTGTCCCCATTGCACCTGGTCCTGTATTGATGGTTGGCAACGACCAATTACCATCCACTATTCTGGCTGTGAACATCGCCGATTAAACTAGTAATCCATGGCGGAAGTTTCGATACCGATCCTCCTCATCCCCCAGCCCCTGCTCCCAAAACTGGGAGCAGCGGAGCAAGCGGTAGCTTGAAGTCCCTCTCCCAACTTTGGGAGAGGGACTTAGGGGGTAGACGCGAAGCGGCTGCTCTTTGAGTGGGCTTGAGTGGGCTAATGTTACGCAAACTTACGCCGAGCGGTACTAGCCTGTAGATTTTGACTGCGAGGAGCAACGCTGATGACAACGCCGTCGACACCGGCAGACGAGGGGGTAATCAATCGTGGCTACCTGCTGACCGAACAGGCTAACCCTGCTAGTCAAACGCTAGATCAACTGTCGTCGCTGGAATTTGTGGACTTGGTCAATGCCGAAGACCACAAGACGCTGAGCGCGATCGCCGGAGCCCGCGAAGATTTAGCCGCAGCTATTACCCTGATTGCCGATGGCCTCAAGCGCGGAGGCCGCCTGTGGTACGTTGGGGCCGGTACCAGTGGCCGTTTGGGCGTGCTTGATGCATCAGAATGTCCGCCGACCTTTTGCACCCCGCCGGAGCTAGTACAGGGCATTATTGCTGGCGGTGCCGGGGCCTTGGTCCGTAGCTCTGAAGGATTAGAAGACATCGCTGAAGATGGCGCGCAGATCATCCACGAACAGCATATCCATGAACATGATGTCGTGGTGGGGATCACGGCTGGCGGCACCACGCCCTACGTTCACGGGGCGCTGAGAGCCGCTCAACAGCGCGGCGCATCGGCAATTCTCATGGCTTGTGTACCGAGGGCACAAGTGCCTGCTGCCTACGATGGTGATATTCGTCTGTTAGTGGGGCCAGAAATCCTCGCCGGTTCAACGCGCTTAAAGGCTGGCACCGCTACCAAGATGGCGCTGAACATCCTTTCTACTGGGGTGATGGTGCAGCTGGGCAAGGTTTATGGCAACCGCATGGTCGATGTTGCGGTCACCAATACTAAGCTGCGTGATCGCGCCATTCGCATGCTCAGCGATCTGACTGAGCTTGATCGTGAACCAGCCGCTGACTTACTCGATCACAGCGGCCAGCGAGTCAAGCTGGCCCTGCTCATGCACTGGAGTGGCCTACCGACGGCTGAAGCCGAGTCGTTGCTAGAGACCCATCAAGGGCAACTCCGTTCGGCACTTGATAGCCTCAACGTGTCGACTTAGCCCAGCGCTGGAGAAAAGGTAGGAAAGAGTCAGACATAAGCCGGGTTCTGTTCTCTCGGGCCAGCCGAGAGGGCGATTATCTATCTGGGACGGCTGTTACCAGACGCCTCATGCGGTACACCAACAGCGAGACAGGAAAAAGACCAACCCTTGCCTCTGCGACCTTGCTCCCGACCGGGGTTTACCGAGCCAGCACCTCTCGATGCTGCTGGTGCGCTCTTACCGCACCTTTGCACCCTTACCTGTAAGCGATCGCTCCATCGGCGGTATGTTTCTGTGGCACTATCCTCACGGTCACCCGCACTGGGCGTTACCCAGCAAGTCTGGTCTTTCGGGAGCCCGGACTTTCCTCAGGTCAGCATGGCCGACCCGTAATCGCCTCGCTAACTCTCTCCTATCCTCAGTCTATGAGCAATCTCAGCGTTCCGAGCGATCGCTCGCTGCAGATTATGCAGAAATTCTGTCTGCCTCAAAGCCGCTAATCCTGAACCTTGACCGCCCCAGTCTTTTGATGGGCCAGTGTCGATAGCGCTTAATTTAGCCGGTGAGTTGCAGGCCAAAATCTTAGCCAGCCGCTCTCAGTCGAGAGCGAGAACAATCACTAAAACTCAGACTGGGATCAGGAAAGAGTTCTGCAATCTTACGCCGCACCAGAAAGGAGAGATGACTGCCGTGCTGCCGAGTTTTTTCGGTACAAGGCCAACCATCGTGGGGAAAGATCAACTGACTCGGCGAGACATGCCATTCCGTAGCAGACCACCGCTGCAGGTAAAATAAATCTCCCAGGTAAACCAGTGGCGCATACTGAAACCGAACATAGGCGTAATGCTGTCGTCGCTCCCAATGCTTGAGCAACATACAGCCCTCATTGACCAATACCGCCTTAAGTTGAGTGGGGATAAGTTGCCACATCATCGGGCTGGGTTTTCCTGGCCCCGGCAAACGGACTGGAGATTGAGTTTCTAAGGAGACTGTCATGTTCAATATTCTCCTGACAAGCAAAAAAGATCCCAGACCAGAGACGCTGGGTAGCTGCCCGACCTGATACCGGTTCTCCAGATAGAGCTACAGGTTGGAGTTGAGAGCCCTGGGTGCAAAGGGGATAGAGGGGAATAGATGCGTAGCTGGCCTTTAGAGAATCAGTACTTTAGAAAATCGATACTACCTTGCATTGTGAGCGATCGCTTTCGTTATTTCGTGGCGCGATCGCAAAAGCTGTAATGGGTTTTTACATTGCCACTAAGTAAGCTGTCGAAATTTAAAGTTGTATGTGCTCGCCAAAGAGAACGCCATCTCACTCGATCAAGCAGCTATCAAGACTAGAACAGCCGCATTTAGAATAGTGGTACCAGTTCCCCAGAGTAGAGCTACAGATTGCCGTAGAAAGCTATGGGGGCAAGGGAATTGAGGCGAAAGATATAGGGCTGGACTTTAGAACAGGGATTAGCTTGAAAATAAAATACCCGGACAAGACTGTGGCAGGGTGAATGGGTCGCAGGGTAAATGGGATGTTATTTAAGTGCGACTCCCTAATTGTTATCAGCCGTCACGATTTACAGTGAGGTCAGACCATGTCATATCTCACAAGTTTCTATCTGTCAGATTTCACGCCTGTCTTTTGTCCCATTAGAAGTTTGTCCTTCCCGAAGGATAGGCTCGACTCAGACTAAAAAGGGACGGAGGCGATCAGCCATCTGGGCACTGGCACTGTCAGGGGTGACTAATTCAATCGCATCAGCACTCACCGCCCCTAGCCCCAGATCTGCCGCCCGGCGAATCTGCGCCTGACTCCAGATCGAACCAGCGGAGACCGCTTGAGTAGTGCCCAGCATTCTCAAGATAGCAATGCCTATCGCGTCGATCGCGATGCGATCAGTACTGGCTAACATGACCCCCGCTCTGACTTTTTCCCCTTGGGCAGGACCACCTCGCACAAAGGCATCTACACCATCTAAAACGATCAGTGATGGTCGGTAGGTGCGATTGACCTCCGCAATCATCAAGCGCTGGTTAGCCGAACGATGCAGTTCGCTCATGTAGTTGTGGGCATCCCCAGGCACATATTTCGCCACCATGCCAATGGTGTTTTTCAGCGATAGGGTGAAATGGCCGCCGTAGCGGTGGGTTTTTAGACAACAAGCGTTCACAATGGCATCGGCATCTAACACGGGTTTAGCAATGGCAAAGCCCCGTGACCAGTTATTGCCCTCGCTAGAAAAATACTGCCAGCCATCTCCTCCGAGTTCATCAAACACTAAAGGCGTAAATCCGTACTGATTGGCTAAGGCAAAGACTCGTTGTTGCTGCATGGCCGATCGCGTGTCAGCCATGCCAGAGCGATCGCCCACCGTGATGTGACTAGCCCCGGCCGCCTGAATTTCTTGCACCAGTGTTGCTAGTACGACCGGATCGGTAGATGCTGGGGCTGGGTCACCCGTGTTGTAGTTGGGTTTAATGAACACTCGTTTGCCGCTAAAACTCGTCGGTTGCAGGAGATCGAGCGCTTGCCGGACTCCCGCTGCCCGGTCAGTCGTGCTGATCAGCACCACGCGATGAGGATTCAGATTGGCGGCGATCAGGGGAGTGGCTTCTGGCAGGTCGCTCAGAGCCAGGGCAGAAGGCATGGCCGGGACTGACAGCGCCGTCGGGGAAGATGAGCCAGCTTTGAGCAGGGCAGGAAAAAGCGCTGACCCACCAGCCAGACTGACAAGTTTCAACAACTGCCGACGGGTCGAGTTCAAAGGCGAAAAGTTAGCCATCAGGGTAAGCTCCCGAAGAGAATCCAGCCAGTCGCGATCGCACGCCTCAATTATGTCAAGGCTTGATTAGAAACCTCTGAGAAGGGAATGATCACCGACGGAGTTCAAAATGCAGGAGCCGCTGCAAGAAGGGCAGAGCTAGACAAATCCCTTCCGCGAAAGACTGTCCTATGAAAATGCAAGGTTGGTCACGAAAGGGGGGAATAAGCTGGATGATTCTCACCCAATGAGCTGATATTCAGGGCATACCGAACATTCGAGAGCACTTTCCCCAGAATTGGGGGACGGAAGGAGGATTTATTATAAGTAGGCAGGCGTTATTAAATTGAGAATGATATAGGTTGCGATTGAGGAACGAAACCCAACACTCGCAAGGGTTTCGTCATTATTAACTCGTTCTACAAAAGATTCAACCCACCTACTTATTCGTGCAGGAGGTCTATTGAAACCGGGCTCAATCGCTAAAGTTAGCGAAGCCTGGGCAATCGGCAAGCGCCGCTCCCCAGCTCACAACTTAGAGTTGACCATGTTCATTCGTTTTCATGGCTCCCTGCTTGACTAAACTCGACGACGAAGGGTTAAACGCATCGATCGTTTCAGCTAAGGCTGAAGTTAGTGCTTGGCGAGTTTCGGCGTGATCGCTTTTTTCCACATCCAAAGCTTTTTGCAGGCGATCGCAGGTTTGGAGAGCTTTAATCAGCTCAAGCCGCAAACCTTCCACAGATTCGAGGTTGTTGCCGTCGAGTTGAGTGTTCAACTCTGCCGCAACAGCATCTGTTTGATGCGCTCTCAGAGCTGATAATTCTATCCGCAGGGTGGTCTCAGTTTCCTTGAGCGTTTCCACCTCATCGCGCCGCTGCTTGGCTTCGGCATCATACAGTTGTCGCCAATTAGCCGCACTCTGATAAGCCTGATCGCGTTCTTGACGCACGGTTGCCAGTTGTTGCTGCAGCGTCCGAATTTCAGTAAGCCAGCGAGTAATTTCTTGAGTCATAGAACCAAAAGAGCAACATGAACTCGTCTGAGCCAAGCGCCAGACAACAGCTAAAACAACAGCGCTTTTAACGGCCCAGGCGTTGGCAATACAATCAATACTAAAAGCGTCAAAGCAATGAGACCCCACAGGTCGCGTTTGTCGTCTAGCTCACTAACATCATTCAGGGTCGGCTCATCAATCGCCGGAATGAAAAACAACAAAATTGCCCAAATGAATAGCTCGCTATGCACAAAGGTCAGTCCCAACACCAGAAAGCGGCAAACTTGGCCAATGATCGCGCCGTTGCGCTGGCCATACATAGCATGCACAATATGACCGCCGTCAAGTTGCCCCACTGGCATTAAGTTGAGGGCTGTGACGACGAGCCCTAAGCAGCCAGACACCGCAACAGGATGGAGGTGAATAGCGTTGTCTAGGCCCAATTGGCTACCCAGAGCAAGCTTACTTAACAGCGCCAAAGCGATAGAAGCACCAGGGTCTAGCGCTTCAAAATTCAATAGGCTAGCGTTTTCTGGCATGCTCACAATATCGGAATGAGCCAACCCCCAAATCAACAGTGGCAGAGCGACAACCAGCCCTGCCAGCGGTCCAGCAATGCCGACATCAAACAGAGCGCGGCGGTTGGGGACCGGCGATCGCAGCTGAATGAAGGCCCCAAACGTCCCCAAGAAAAAAGGAATGGGGATGAAATAAGGCAGCGTCGCTTTCATTTTGTAGCGCTGTGCCGCCACATAATGACCAAACTCATGCACGCCTAAAATCAGCATGAGTGATAGAGCATAGGGCAGTCCCTGCCAAAATAAGGTTGGGTCGGCCTGCCAAGACTCTTCAGAAACACCGGCAATAAAAGCACCGATCGCAGTAGTCGTAAACAACGTGGCCACAAATAAAGCCAGCGCCAGACCGGGACGCGCTAGCTTTTCAGAACGGGCTGACTGATTGGCCTTTTGGCGCTCTGGATTGGGCACCAAGGCAAAAAAAGGCTTGCCGTTCAAGCCCTCTTGAAACACCACTAAAAAGCGTTTGCCAAAATGGGTTTCAATATTTTCGCGCACAGTGTTGTAAGCCACCGTCGGCGACGCTCGCAATTGACCTTTACAAATAAGCGCCTGCGGGCGGTACTCAATATCTTGTAGGTAATAAACGGACCAGGGAAAGCAATGCTGAATAGTAGCTTCTTCCTCTTTTTCTAGCTTCGGAACGGCGGCTTTTTCAGCGGCGGCTCGGACAGCGTCAGCAGCAGTTTTCTGGGTGGATGGCGTCTGTTGACCCGCTTTTTGAGGAATGCGACCCCATTGAATGAGGAGCCAGTACAGCATCGGGCAAACAATAAATAAGCCCAGCAATACACTGATGGGAAAGGGCTCCTCCGCGCGATCGCTCAAGCTCCAAAAAGCCAGCACAAACGCGGGAATCATCATGACGAACCAAAGCATCCACGTGGGAGTCCGCGTCAACTCAGCAACGCTCTTTTTCACCACGTAGTAAGTAAAAATGCTGAGTAACAGCAATAGAATCAGCATGGGCCCAGGGTTCCTGCTTGTCTTACGTCAGGCAAGCCGTTACCAGATGTTAACGCTAACAAAACAGGTGGAAATGACTCAACCAATCGCTTGTTCTCTTAGTTTACTGTGACGATGCATCAGCACACCCCACAGGATATCGCAAGGGTTTAGACAAGCGGTCTTTCGGAACTACTCCAGCCTCACAAAGCTGCTGAGGATGCGAATCGTCCCTTAACCAAACCATATCCTGCAATTTCGCCAACTGAGTCTCATACTGTCAATACCCTAGCAAAGGTTGCTGGTTCCTGTGCTAGGGTAAACAACTGTTCAAGAAATGCGTATTTAAGGCGATCGCCAAGCCGTGTCTGTACGCAGTAGCACTATCTTTGATTGAGCCTGCATCTTGTCTGTTCAACCCCCTCGACTGATTTTAGAAGGCTTGTACGCCTTCCCTCCTAATCGCGCTACTTCAGGAGGCACAGCATATTTTTGTCAGGGACAAGACCAGGTTGGCCAACAGGCAAATCTATTAATCGACGCCCCCGCTAACGAACCAGAATTGCTCGATTTTTTGCGCGATCGCGGCGGGGTGCACTACTGGGTGATTACCCACCGAGGGGCTAGTGGTGAAGCCAAGATCTTGCAGAGCATTTTGAACTGTTCTCAGGTGTTGGTACAAGAGCAAGAAGCTTATCTATTGCCAGACTTACCAAATTTGGTGGCCTATCGCGATCGCTACTCACTGCCAGGGTGGGGAGAAGTCTTTTGGACGCCGGGGTTTTCGCCGGGGTCAGCTTGCGTCTATTTGCCGCAACAGGGAGGCATTCTGTTTACCGGGCGGCACTTGCTGCCTAATCGCACCGGTCAGCTACAACCCCTGCGATTGGCCAAAACGTTTCACTGGCCGCGACAGTTGAGACAGGTCAGCCAGCTAAAAGACCGATTTACCCCAGAGACCTTGGCCTATGCCTGTCCGGCAGCAAACATGGGTTTTCTGCGAGGCCAAGCGGTTGTAAAAGATGCCTACCAGCAGTTACAGGCGATTGACCCCACTCAACTTTTGGCGGCACCAGCCCGGTTGTGAGTCAGCTGTCAGTCAGCGGCTAAATTTCTCGCGTATCTAACGGCAAAAACGCGGTCAGCACATCCCCTTGTTCAGGCCGCTGCCGCAAAATCAGTTTGCCACCCAGAAGTTCAAAAAGATTCTTGGTGACATCTAAGTTGAGGCTCACCCCGCCCGTTTCTGGTACGACGCTGAGAAGCTGCCCCAATGATTTGAGAGGCGGACGCCGATAGCTAACATCCGCATCGGTGGCACAGTGACCGTCGAGCGGTGCCGCTTCGAACTGTAGCTTTAACTGATGTCCAGCCAGCATCACCCTCATATGAATGTGGCTCTGGGGAGGTAAACATTGAGTAAACCATTCCACCACCCCGGTAAGCACTTCGTTCAGCAGGGTCGGATCACTGGTCACCCGAGGGAGGTGCGGGGGCAGCGTGACATCGAGCTTAAGGTTGCGCCGCTCGGCTTGCCGTTGCCACTTCGGGATCGCGTCGTTGAAAATCCGATTGAGGGCAATCGGCGTCAAGGAAGAGCGGGGGCGATCGCGTTCCATCGTTTCTAGCTCAACGGCACGAAAAATCAGATTGAACCGATCGATTTGCTGCGTACACTCAGCATCGATGCGGTGCAATCGCTTTTTGGCATCTGTCGATACGTCTTTCCGGCGCAGCAGTGATCGGGTCAATGTCCGAATCGTGGTCAGAGGCGTCCGGATTTCATGGGCCATCGCCTGCAGCAGTTCGGTTTGTTGATCGGCGGACTCAGCGGTCTCGTCGGGAATGGGGATAGCAGGCAAAAATTCAGCCTGAGACGAGCTTTCCTCCGGCATTCCAGGCGTTTGCTCTGACCAGTGAGTGGTAAATCGCAGGTGGCCGCGCTCTTCGTTAGCTTGCAGGGTGGTGCTTTGACGATGGGGCAAGTGAGCCATCATGATTTGCGTAAACCGAGTGACCACGCGATAGTCGGGCGCACTCATCACTTGACCAAACTGCTGATCAAGGTGTTTCACACTAGACTGGGCACTCTCTGCAATGTACTGGCGTACCTGCTCCCACAGAATGATTAACGTTGCTGGGTCAAATGAATATTGAAAACAAGGACGGCCCCCGGTCGGCTGGCCTAAAACCATCGCCATGGTCAGGGCCGGACTCACCACTAGGCAAAACCGTTCTGTCAGTAAGGGATTGTTAATGATTAAGGGCAAAATCTGATCATTGACTGTCGGTGGCGGTGAATCGCCCCCCGCCGCTGGCAGTAAGGCATGTTGCCCTTGCAAGGCACTGGCCAAAGGTTGCGGGGTGACAACCCAAGACTCAAATCGGGAACCAAAATCGGCCTCGTTTAAGACCGGTAACGGCCCAGACAGCGCCATCCCGCTGAGCTGATGCGCTCCGGAGTCAGCTTGGGTCGGGCGGGGCAAGGTTGGTAATAGATACGTCAGGGCCGCGATCGCCGCCCGCCATTCGGCTTCAGCGACCAGCCTGGCTTGGGGGTCACGTCCGACCGGACTGTTCAGCGCGAGGCTGTTTAAGAACCCTTCGGCATCGAGTAGTAGATCGCTTAAACGAATATGGTTGCTTGCTACTTCCACAATCGCCTCCCTATCTCAACTGATGGACTAGCAACGGCATCATCTGGCCATCAGCCAAGAATTTCCTCCAATACGTAGAGGTTACTGGAAAGCGTCGGAATTCGTTAGGTGTAGAACCGAACGTGATGAGCACGGTTTACTAACCCACCCGCATGTCAAGCCACAGTCAGCGCCGTGAGCACTCATTAGCTGCCTGATGGTTGGTACCGCAGAGGTCGGAATACCCTTCGGGAAGGGCAAAGCCCTACAGAGGTCGGAATTCAGAGGATGTCAATCATGCAGCACCTGCGAAAGGCTGTTGACGGTACTTTTCCGTCTATAAACGGCACTGATAACCGACAGTCCCCAAGGGAGGCTATTGCCCAACGAGCTAATCGAGCGTTGCGGTGTGCAACCATTGAGCGATCGCGTCTGCCAGTTCCTCCGCAAGTTCAGACTGCGCTTGGGGATCAGTAATCCATTCAAACTCATAGGGATTGATCATAAAGCCCAACTCCAGCAGCACCGAGGGGGTCACGGTCGGGCGAGTGAGAGCCAAATTGTTCCAATACACGCCGTAGGAGGGCCGGTCCAACTCTTGCACCAGGATGTCGTGTAAGAACTCAGAGAGGTCATGGGCCTGCGCGTGGTACCAAAACATGCCAATGCCCGCAGTGTTGAGTGCATCCCCGGCATCGGGAAGCGCGTTGTAATGAATGCTGAGGGCGAGGGTGGGCTCTACTTGGTTAATGATCGCGACGCGATCGCGAGGAAATAGGTCATCATCCCCTTCGCGAGTCATCACCACCGTGGCCCCTCGGGCTTCTAATTCATCCCGCAACAGTTTCGAGACGACCAGATTGACATCTTTTTCCGGGTAGCCATTGGGCCCTCGGGCTCCCAGATCATTTTCACTACCGTGTCCCGGATCGAGCAAAATCGTTGCCCCGGCTAGCGAGTCATTGCTTAAAGTCGGGGGATGCTTGAGGGAAAGAACTAGGGTCGTGCCCTCGTAACGCACTTTGTAGCCCCACTGCTGGGCCGTGCGGAACTGAAACCGAAACTGGGCGCGATCGGGCAAGACGGGTTGCCAATCGAGCCGCTGCACCACGGGATCGACATCAAAATAAATCGTGTCCGTTTGGGGCGTTGTGTTGTGCAGCGTTAGCGTCAGCGTATCGGTAGTCTGGTCAATTGCGATCGGTACGGGCGTTTGCAAGGGAAATCGCACCTCTGTCCAACCAGGGATCTGCTCTGAGGTAACGCTGCGCATAATCGAACGGGGCGGGGCCGTCGCGGCGGTAATGGCGGTTTCAGAAGCCCGAATCCAACCGCCATAATCGAGCCGCAGCCAGTCGCCCTCTGTCGCCGTAATCCCGGCGCGAGTGCCCCGAGGCAGTGGGGTAATTCGCGAGTAGTTGGTGCTGGGGCCAGTGCGGGCAATGCCTGATGCGACCATGACCTCCGCCACTTGGTAGTCGGTCGTGATGAGGCGGCTGATCGTACCGGGAGCTGTAGCGGATTGGGGAGCGCTCCCGTTCAACACATAGGTCGGCTGGCCCAAATTTCCCGTGGCGGGCAGGGTGGTGCAGCCTTCGTAAGGTGTGGCCGTGAGGGGGACGGGCTCGTTTTGAGAGGTGAGCACGGCGTAGTTGGGGGGCAGGGTCACGGCAGTGGGCGGCGGCGCGAGGGGAATGACCTGATCGGCCCAGTTCACTGCGATGTCGGCGTCGGGAATAGCCTGCACGCCAAAGCACACCAGTTCTCCAGCTGGACGAGCGATGTCTACTTGCGGTGCCAGTGACTCGGGCACAAACCAGGAATCAGCGGGCACGGTCGGTGTGGCTGAGACCCGAGTGATCGCTAGCGTCAAAATGTCTTCGCCTTGGGTCAAAGTAAAGATGTTTTCTCCAAGTTCAAGCGGCACTGTGGGGGCAAAGTGGCCCGACTCACTGCGGTCTAGAATCGGTTCGCCATTCACGAGTACCGGCTGATCGGGGTCGGCAGTACCAATGAGGAAAATACGATCGCTGACCGTCTGGTGACCGACTGGAGGATAGGCCAAAAACAAGGGGACATCGGTATCGGCGATCGCGGCGGGCATCAGGGCCATACTACTCAGCGTTCCGAGGCTAACTGACCAGAGAGACAGAGACTTCATCGGCGTTTCACGGGTGCGTTCTCAATGAAAATAAGTCTACGGTTTCGCGGCCACTAACTCGCAGTTCTCATTTTGTAATACTCGTCGTTAGCCCTGAGCGATGACTGGGGTGCGGCCATGCCATATTGAGAATGGCTGTTTTAGGGGCCAAAATCGGATTCAACGGCGTAAGTCCTGAGAGCGATCGCCCTCCGCTGCAAAGCGTCATTCACTAGCGCGATCACGATCGCCAGCAAAACTCAAGACACCGAGAGGCGATTGCTGCGTCCTTCTGAGACAGTAAATTCGCCCCGCGTCAGTCAAAAGTGGTTGTGGCTATTAAAAATCATGTCGCCGTATCGAAAAATCCTCCGGCGACGACACCCGGAAACCGTTCGGGATCAGCCGGGAAGCGTGGCCAGACGGGTACTGATCATCCAGAACATCCCCTCGTTAAAATAGATTTATTGCTGCGGAGATCGTTCCCATGAGCCCAGCCATCTCTCGCCCCTCCACTTACTTAACCTTTGAGGAATACCTGGCCCGCGATCGCGACACCGATCAGCGGCAGGAGTTAGTCAATGGAGCGATCGTCGAGATGCCCCCAGAATCGGAAGAGAACAACGATATCGCTAGAAAACTCTTGTTTGAGCTAGCGAAGCTGCTGCCCATGACGCTGCTCGCCTACAAAGATACCGAAATTGAAGTGACTGGACGACGGGCGACCTGTCGCATTCCCGATTTACTGGTGCATACAGCAGAGTCCAAGGCTGCGATCGCCGCGACCAGTCGCGCCACCATTACCCGCGATATGCCCCCACCGGCCCTCGTCGTCGAGATTGTCAGCCCCGGACCCGCAAATCAAGCGCGAGATTATCGCTACAAGCATACTGAGTATGCCGCTCGGGGCATCGCGGAATATTGGATTGTCGATCCAGCCATTCAACAAGTCACCCTTTGCCGCTGGGTTGATGGCCGCTATGAAGACAGTGTGTATACCGACAACACCACCCTACAGTCAGCGGTGATACCGGAGTTTGCTTTGAGTCCCGTCGAAATTTTTGCGCCTGTCGCTTAAGCGACTGTGAGTCAGCCATCGGGCATCAGCCATCGCGGTTAAGAAACGCTGAGCAAATCCCCGTGTGAATCTGCGGGGCTGTGGCAGAATTAATGGGTTGAAAATTCAACGGGACGTGGCGATCGCCCCTGGCAACTGGGTGAGGAGAGGGTGCGCGATCGCGATAAAGCACTGAGACAGAGGGAATATGGCTAAGTTTGTATTTGTCACCGGTGGCGTGGTTTCCAGTATTGGAAAGGGTATCGCCGCCGCTAGTTTAGGGCGTCTGCTCAAATCGCGCGATTATTCAGTTTCGATACTAAAGCTCGACCCTTACATTAACGTTGACCCCGGCACCATGAGCCCCTTTCAGCATGGGGAAGTCTTTGTGACCGAAGATGGGGCCGAGACCGACTTAGACTTAGGCCACTATGAGCGCTTTACCGACACCGCAATGTCACGTCTCAATAGCGTGACCACGGGCTCTATTTATCAAGCCGTGATTAACAAAGAGCGGCGCGGCGACTATCAGGGCGGCACCGTGCAGGTGATTCCCCATGTCACGAATGAAATCAAAGAACGGATTCACCGGGTAGCCCGCAATACGAATCCGGACGTGGTGATTACGGAAATTGGGGGCACCGTTGGCGACATTGAGTCGCTCCCATTTTTAGAAGCCATTCGCCAATTTCGCAAAGATGTCGGTCGCCATGATGTGATTTACATGCACGTCACCCTAGTGCCCTATATTGCGGCAGCAGGCGAGGTCAAAACAAAGCCAACGCAGCATTCGGTTAAGGAATTGCGCTCCATCGGTATCCAGCCCGATATTCTCGTTTGCCGCTCCGAAAAACCCATCCCCTACAGTATCAAGGAAAAGATTTCTGAGTTTTGCAACGTTCCGACGGACTGTGTCATCACTACCCACGATGTGGACAGCATTTACGAAGTGCCGCTGATGGTCGAGCAGGAAGGGCTAGCCCATCAGGTGCTCGACATTTTTGGCATGGAGCAACGGGAGCCGGATCTGACCCACTGGCAGGCAATCGTCGATGGTATGCACAACACCTATCGCGATGTAGAAATTGCGATCGTGGGTAAGTATGTCAGCCTCAATGATGCGTATAAGTCTGTATCAGAAGCGTTACAGCACGCCGCGATCGCGACCCATGCCAATCTCAAAATTCGCTGGGTCAACTCCGAAGACCTGGAAATTCAAGCGCCTGAAACACTGCTACAAGGCGTTGATGGCGTAGTCGTGCCGGGGGGCTTTGGTACCCGAGGCGTGGACGGGAAGGTGCGCACGATTCAATACGTGCGGGAAAATCACATTCCGTTTTTGGGATTGTGTTTGGGCATGCAGTGTTCGGTGGTGGAATGGGCTCGCAATGTCGCCCACTTAGAAAACTCAAATAGCTCTGAAATCGATCCTGAGACGCCTAATCCAGTCATTAGCCTACTGCCAGAACAGCAAGATGTCGTCGACCTAGGCGGCACCATGCGGTTGGGTTTGTATCCCTGTCGAATTAAGCCTGACACCCTCGCCAGCCGACTTTATGCGGATGAAGTCATTTACGAGCGGCATCGACACCGTTATGAATTTAATAACGCCTTCCGCAATCTCTTTGATGAGTCGGGATTTGTTATCAGCGGCACGTCTCCGGATGGTCGCCTGGTTGAAATGATCGAATACCCTAATCATCCTTTCTTTATTGCCAGCCAGTTTCACCCGGAGTTTCAATCGCGTCCGAGTGCGCCGCATCCCCTTTTTCTGGGCTTTATGCAAGCGGCCTGCAGGGAAACGACTGCTGACTCCGTACTCCCGGCCTTAACCGCCGATAGCGTCGTTTAACGAGATGGCCGATCCCCTTACCTTGGCCGAGGTGCAAGCAGCGCGATCGCGCATTGCGCCTTACATTCGCCCAACGCCGTTGATGCCTGCGCGCGCCCTCAAACAGCCCATCCCCAACTGCGCGCAACTCTGGCTTAAGTTAGAGTGCTGGCAAGTGACCGGCTCTTTCAAAGCCCGAGGTGCGGTCAATAAACTGCTATCCCTGCCTTCAGAAACTTTACAGCGTGGCATCATCACCGCCTCGGGAGGCAATCATGGCTTAGCCGTGGCCTATGCGGGTTGGATCGCTAAAGTGCCCGCCACCATCTACTTGCCCCACAATACCCCCGAGGCTAAAGCCGCCAAGCTAAGGCAGTGGGGGGCGACCGTTATTCGCGAAGGGGCCGTTTGGGATGATGCTAATCAAGCCGCATTGTTTCAAGCAGAACGCGATCGCCTCGCGTATTTGCATCCGTTTGCTGATCCCTGGGTGATCGCCGGTCAAGGCACAATCATGCTGGAAATTCTCGATGCGTTGCCTGACGTTGATACTTTACTCGTCGCAATTGGAGGTGGTGGATTAATCAGCGGGATCAGCTTGGCCGCTAAAGCCCAGCGCCCCCACCTCAAAATCATCGGGGTAGAAGCGACTGGAGCACCGACCCTATCTGACAGCCTCAAAGCACGCACTATCGTTGAGTTACCGAGCGTCACGACCCGGGCCAACACCCTCGCCCCCCGCAAAACGGCACCCATCAACTTCGACATCATTCAAAGCTGTGTGGATGAGGTGGTGTTGGTCACTGATGAGCAAATGCAGACGGCTGCCCGCTGGCTCTGGTTTGAACTGGGAATTGCCGCAGAACTCAGTGGCGCTGCGGCGATCGCCGCCCTGCAAAGCACCGCCTATACCCCGACGGCGCAAGCAAACGTGTGTGCTCTGGTTTGTGGCGCCGGAACCGATGGCCTACCGTGAGTGACGTGGTTGGGGTGACTGTGACCTAAGTCCCAGTAATCTCACCGCCGCCTTCCTGCTGACCACCCACCTTAATTGGAATTGACTGGGGTTTCAGGCGATCGCTGGCGCTGCCAATATCGCCGACCGACCCAGCTACTCAATAGCACTAGCCCAATGTAAGGGCTAAATGCCAGTAACCACAGCAATACCTGCAGCAATCTCACACTCAGTGCCTGCATCGAGAAACTGGCAGCCTGCCAAGTTTGACCAAGTGTTTCCCCAATGGGAGAGGGGGTAGGCTCTACGGGCAAATTGCTCATCAGGGATAAAGCGATAGTGGAATAAGCAACTTGGTTTTGCAGCACTTTGAGTTGGGCATCGTTACGCTCAATCGCCTCCCGCACAACACTAAGCTCACGACTGACTTCTAACACTTCAGCAATTGAGCCAGAGCGCTCCATAATCTCCAGCAGAGATTCTTCCGATTTCCTGAGATTGCGTACCCGAGCTTGTAAATCGACCAGTTGACTAGAGATATCGTTCGCGGCAATTGATTGCTGAGTGACATTCCCCAGTTCTTTTAGGGCTTGCAAGGTCGACTCTAGATTGGCTTGAGGGACGCGTAACCGCAAATCTATTTGCCGGGGCAAGTGGTCTTGCTCACCAGCGTCGGAAAGCCGTAACAGGTCGCCCTGATACTGGGCCAAAATATCGGAGACGGAGGCGATCGCCGCATCCACGTCAGCCATTTCTAAACTGAGCGTGGCCGATTTAGTAAGCTGAGTTCTCGTTTCAAAGTTGCTGGTCGGAATTGAGTTATTGCTACTGTCAGCAGTGACATCGGTGCTCCCACTTTCAGGCACGGCTGCACTTTCCAAGGTCTGCCCGGCCATGTCATTAGGGCTCAGGCCAGTCGGTGCACTGCTGCAGCCCACTAGCGCAACCATACTCAACAGCCCAACCGCCCCAACGATTTGCGGTTTAACGACACGAGGACTAAAACGCATAATGCTCACCTTCCAAGCAACTGTTAATCACAGTATGGAAAGCGAGCATTCAAACTTAGAGGCAGTTTCAAGAACTGAAACCAGCGATCAGAGATTAATAGGCAAGGGTTTCCAAAGTTTCGCGCAAATAGAGACGAACTTGCTGATCGAGGGATAAAACAACTAGCTCAGCAGCTTTTTGCTGTCGCCAGCCTTGGAACCCGGAACTATTCGCGATCGCTTCTCTGAGATTTGCCCAAATTTCACTATCTTCAGAGGCATTGCGCATCGATACCGAAGAGAAACTGGCCATACGCGCTTCCATGGTAAAAGAACAATCTATCAATCAAGCGATAGTCAAAGGGTGCTATCAAAAGTCCCACTAAATAGTCGCTGACTAACCCAAGCATAACGCACGTAATCTAGACACCAATGTGCGTACAGCCACACTTTTGTTGCCATTTTGATCACAAGTTAAGAATTTCTAAAAGTGTTTTTTATTCACTATAATTGAGCGGCTCTATCACCCGTACCGTGCGGCGTAAATTTACATGCCATGCCTTAGAGCGGGAGGGGGCAGCGGGGCAAAGGGAGCTAGAACCTGAAACCGGAGGGTGGCTTCTATAACAGAATGTGGAATTCTGAATATCCTTCGGGAAGGGCAGAGCCCTACGGGGTTCGGAATAAAAACACTGGCTGTGTGGTGCTTTCAGAAATTACAACTGTCCTGATCTGATTGCGGATCGCTATCCTACTGATGACGAGTGAGGCTGGGTGCCTCCCAAGAGATTACCCTCATCTGGTTGATCAGTTTAGGTCCCCCGAGAAGACTTGGAGATGTTTTCCTCTGGCACTTCCACAACCAACTCATCTGAGGAGTGAATTGAACTAGAGGGCTCCAAAGGCCGAGCTTGATGAGCCGCTTTAGACGGCTCGGATAGCCCTGTGAACTCTTCGTGATTGGCTGTCTCTGCTGAATGTGAGGAAATCGGCTCGGATTCTCGGGTTTTCATGACAGCATCTGAGTGACTAGCTGCTGTCTCATTACACTGGAGTGCTTCCCCTGGTACGACTGGCAATACGCTCACTTCGGAGCACTCATCATCCGGCGCGACTGCGCCCGGCACATCCAAGTTGGTTGGTGACTCTGACACCGCGATCGCGGGTACGAGTTCCTGCACCTGAGAAGAAACCTCAGACCCTTGATCCGGAAAGTCTTCGGCTAACAGCGTGACGGCAGCAGCAGCACGCCGATCTGGGTCAGCTACTAAATCCTGGGGCGGCTGCGCTAGGTCTAGAGGCGTCTCTGGAACAGCGCTTTCACTAAAACTTACGCTCTCAGCTTCTGTCTCAACGTCGTCAGGTGCTAAGTCAGTCACTGTATTAATGGCATGGGAGACGGCTACGGCATCAGCACTGTTTGGGACTAACAATTGTTCGGATTGTTCGGGTTGAGCGATCGCCACTGGCTCGATCAACACTGGGTCGGTCTCAACCCCATGCGTCAATGAGTCAGTGACAGCAGCAGCCTCGACTTGAGCGGCTTTGGGTAGTGCTTCAGGTAAAATCTTGCCTACCCGCAGCCCTAATACAGTGAACTGTTGCAAAATATCGGCGGCTTCTAGGGGCGCGACTTGCTCTAGACGACGCGGTGAGGTCAACAAGAGTGGAATAACCGTGACTGCAACCAGCGTAAAAAAATTGGCCCCCAAAAAGGCGATCGCACAAATACTCCAACCCGTAGCCCGCGACTTGCCCGTTAGCCAAGGAACATCAGTCGCCAGGGGAGCGATCTGATAAAGCCAATAAAGGGCAGACCCAAGGGCGATCGCTGCCAACACCACTAACCCGCGACTGAGCCAGCCTCGCTGGAGCGTCAACAAGCGTCGCCGCTGCTCAGCTAACTGATCAGGTCGCAAAGCCAATGCCGGCACACTAAACACATAAAACGGATGCTGTAACTGCATCCATAAAACTGGTAAAAGGCCGATGGCCACCAAAGCCATCAGCTCAAACCAAGGTGCTACTGCGGGTTCACCCACCGCCAAACCGGCCAAGCACACATCTAAACAAAGTGGCACAATCGCCAGACTGGCCAAATACAGCCAAAGGTAGGGGTCGCGGCGGTGGGAGAGCATGAACGTTAGACCGGAGACAACTTACGGCGCTGGGTAACTAGTTTATAGGCTTCAATGCGATCGCCCTCTTGCCAACCATTAAAGTTGTCTACACCGATACCACATTCGAAGCCTGAAGCGACTTCTTTAACGTCGTCCTTCATACGCTTGAGAGAATCGAGGGTGCCTTGGTAAACCACCTCACTGCTGCGATGCACTCGAATATGGCAGTTACGGGTGACCTTGCCTTCAGTGACATAGCAGCCTGCCACCGTCCCTTTACGAACAGAGAACACGGCCCGGACTTCGACTGAACCCAGTTCTTCTTCAACCAGTTCGGGCTCTAGCAGACCTTCCATCGCCCCTTGAATATCATCCAAGAGGTTGTAGATGATGTCGTAATCCCGGACATCGACGCCTTGACGATCTGCGGCTTGCCGCGCCCCCGAAGCCAACGTGGTATTGAAGCCAATGAGTACTGCACCACTTGCAGCGGCCAAATCAACATCCGTTTCACTGATTTCACCGGGAGCCCCAAGCAAAACTCGAATCTGAACTTCGTTTTGAGGCATCTGCTGAAGCGCGGCCAAAATGGCTTCCACTGAGCCTTGAACATCAGCTTTCAAGATAATGTTGAGTTCTTTGAGTTCGCCCTCTTGCGCCTGGGCAGACAAGGTGCTCAAGGTGACCCGGCGCGATGCCATGGCTTGCTGTAGCCGTGAGCGACGCTGATCATCTGAGCGAGAATCTGCTATGCTGCGGGCCTCGCGTTCATCGGCGAAGACTTCAAACTCATCACCGGCAGCGGGTACATCATTCAAACCCAACACCTCAACCGCAAAGGAAGGGGTTGCCTCTTTGACGCGATCGCCGCGATCGTCAATCATGGCGCGGACTTTACCAAACACGGAACCGGCCACAACACTGTCGCCAACTCGTAAAGTTCCGTTTTGCACCAGCAGCGAAGCCACAGGCCCACGAGCCTTGTCAAGGTTCGCCTCAATGATGGTTCCTTTTGCCAGACTATCGGGGTTGGCGTGCAAGTCTTCGACCTCTGACACCAAGAGAATCATCTCTAACAAGGTATCCAGGTTGTCGCCATTGATTGCACTGACCGGCACCATAATGGTTTCGCCCCCCCATTCCTCGGGTACCAAACCATGCTCCATTAACTCTTGCTTGACACGGTCGGGTTGGGCAGATTCCTTATCGATCTTGTTAATCGCTACCAAGATGGGAACTTCAGCCGCCTTAGCGTGGCTAATGGCCTCAATCGTTTGCGGACGCACCCCATCATCTGCTGCCACCACCAAAATCGCAATGTCGGTCACCCGCGTCCCCCGCGCCCGCATCGCAGTAAACGCCTCGTGACCAGGTGTATCTAAGAAGACAATTTGCTGACTGTTGCCATCGTGAGCAACATCCACGTGGTAAGCACCAATATGTTGAGTAATGCCCCCAGCTTCACCCTGGGCCACCTTAGTTTCCCGAATTGAGTCAAGCAGCGTTGTTTTACCGTGATCAACGTGCCCCATGATGGTGACCACAGGTGGCCGCTTTGACAAATTCTCTAGGTCCGCCAACGTGAGCATTTCGGTGACCTTTTTGGCCTCAGATTCTGCTTCGGCAGTCTCAACAACAATCTCAAACTCTTCGGCCACCATTTTGGCCGTTTCAACATCTAAGGTTTGGTTGATATTGGTTGCAATTCCCTTAAAGAACAGCAGCTTAATAATTTCCGTCTCTGGCACGCCAATCATATCGGCCAGCTCATGTACCGATAAGCCGCCCTTCAGAGTAATCATTTCGGGCCGCTCAGGCTCACTGTTCTGGTTGCGGCGATCGCGCCGTTGGTTGCGGCCACTATCGCGCTGCTGGGGCTTGTGCGATTTAGGCGTACTGACAGGTTTGGGACCACCTTTAGACTTGGGCTTCGGGGGCCGCGCTAAAGACATGCTCAGCGCGGCTGACGCCCCATTATCATTGCTGTCACCCGTGACTTCATCCAGATCAGCAAGAATGTCTTCCTCTTGGTCTTTCAGAAGATCATTGCCCCGGCGTTTGGTTTTCTTAGAAGTCTTCTGCTGCTCCTGCTCGTCATCCTCGCGGTCTTTAGGTTTCCGCTTTTGCCGAGGGGGCGACGGTCGCCGCAAAATCGGTTCTTCTGTGACGGTATCAGGAGCCGTAGTTTCCCCCTCATCGTCGGTCGAATCGGATGACTCTTGTGGCGCGTCCGCTCGCTTGGGGCGTGGACGTCTTAGCTCCGGCTTCGGCTTAAGTGGAGTCGTTTCTTCATCATCAATTTCCCGAATTTCAATGCGCTTAGGCTGGGAATCATCACCTCGGGTCTCAGAGCGATCGCGCTTCTTCAACACCGGACGACTCGGCCGCGCAGGCTTAGTAGGCCGCGGTGGCGGCCCAACTAACTCGACATCGGGTTTAGTTGGCGACGCAACAGATGCAATCGCTGGCGACTCGGCCGCAGCCGAGTTTGGCAGTCGAGGTGCAGGCGCGGCTGACTCTGGCGCACCGACCCCAGGCCGCTTCAACTTGGGCTTGGGGAGAGTCGATGATGCGGCAGGACGACTGGGCACAGGCGACTCGTCTAAGGGGTCGACCTCGGCGCTGACAGGGGCTGGTGGCGTTGGCGCAGTAGCCGGCTTGGGACGATGCCGCCGAATCTCCAGAATCTGTTGTTTCCTAGGACGGGGAGTTTCCTTGCCGCGCACATCTGGTTTGCGAGGCCGAGGGGGTGAAGGCTTAGCGGGTTTGCTCAATAATTTATTAGGTGTGTCTTTAACTTCACTGCGAATGCGCTGGGCATCTTCGCCCGTGATCGTACTGCTATGGCTCTTGGCTACGATATCCAAGCGCTCACAGATGGTCAGAATATCCCTATTTTCCAAACCGAGATCCTTCGATAACTCGTATATTCTGACTTTGCCGTTGTTCATTCAAATCTCCCTCGCCAATATTGCTATTCCATAAACAAACCTGCTTTGCTAGACAAAACCTTACATTGACTCGTTGCAGCAGATTGCCACAGTCCCAAAACTCAAGCTATCAAAACCAGGCTTACAACTTCAACCAGGCTGAAGTCATCAATTCATCGACCTAAAAGTTTGTACTCACAATGGAGCACTATCTTATCAAACCCTCACCATAGCGCAATCGTTACAGTGTCACTCCTGGATGGTGAAATGTCTTAAACATAGAACCCATGAACGTTCAAGATGGTCTCCGTTCCAGAGTAAACAATCGTTAGAGTCGCTGCCAAAGCTGCTGGTAAATGATGTCAGGAACCGCAGCCTTTAAGGCTTTGCTCAGGCGATTTTTCTTCTGGGCGACGGCCAAGCACTGGCTCTCAGGACAGAGATAGACAGAACGTCCCATGCCTTGGTCAAGCTGGACAACGCCAGTGTCATACTGACGAACAGCGCGCCACAGCGCTTCTTTAGGCGCAATCGCACGACAACTCACACAGCGCCGGTAGTTAGGTTTCATGGTTTAGTACAGGAAAACTCATTCCTCCTCTTGTGTAACGTTAGCTTTGAGTCCCTCTTGAGTGTCTGCGGCCGATGCTTCAGGATTTTCGAGAGCATCAGGAATTGCTGAAGTGTCTTCATTCAGACCTTTTTCTATAGTAGCGGCTGGCGACACTGTCGGTGTGGTCGCGGCCACCGCCGCCGGTATCTCTCCTGTACTCGTTGCCTCAGCTGCCGCGAGAGCTGCCGCCTCAGCGGCTTCCCGCGCGTCTTCTTCTTCGGCCGCGGCGGCGATCGCGGCTAATCGCGCCGCCCGACTGGCCTGGCGAGCGGCTTCCTCAGCCTGACGAGCTTCTTCTTCAACGCGTCGAGCTTCCTCTTCTGCTTGCCGAATCGCTAATTGCTCTGCCAGTTTGCGATCTTCTTCAGCGTAATCATATTTCGCCGTATCTTTGATATCGATTTTCCAGCCAGTTAGCTTGGCCGCGAGTCGAACGTTCTGCCCTTCCTTGCCAATCGCCAGGCTCAGTTGATCCTCTGGCACGAGCACATGTGCCTGTCGATCTTCCGGATTCATGAGGCGGACTTCGTCGACGCGAGCCGGACTCAGGGCATTGGCGATGTACGTCGCTGGATCGAGAGAGTATCGAATGACATCAATTTTTTCCCCGCGCAATTCACTGACAACGGCTTGAATGCGGGAGCCACGGGCACCAATGCAAGCTCCCACAGGATCAACGTCACGTTCTGCTGTGTCGACTGCAATTTTAGTGCGCGGCCCGACAGAGCGCGACGGCGGATTCGCTTCGCGGGCAACCGC
Source organism: Cyanobacteria bacterium P01_F01_bin.56 (assembly GCA_039185935.1). Taxonomy (GTDB): domain Bacteria; phylum Cyanobacteriota; class Cyanobacteriia; order Phormidesmidales; family Phormidesmidaceae; genus Halomicronema. Next base: position 53,049 of record JBCDAJ010000002.1, read on the forward strand.
GACAATCCGGACAATTTCATCCTCAATTTCCGGCACTTCGTTGGAAAATAATTCCACCACGAGGGCCGCATCAGCACGGGAAACCAGGAGCTGAGGGCCCCGATGTGAGCCTTCAGACACTTTTTTGAGCACGGCTCGAAATTTAGAGTTTGGACGATAATTGTCATTAGGTAACTGGTCACGCTTCAACAACTCGGCTTCGACCTCGGGTTGCCCCGTGCCGCTGCTGACGGTCATAATCACTGACTGCCGTTCAAATCGCTGCACCGTAGCCATCAGCACGGAGCCTTCCAAATCCTGAAATTCTTCTTGAATGAGTTTGCGTTGTTGGTCACGCAGTTTTTGCGCCAGCACTTGCTTAGTCTGAATTGCCGCCATCCGACCAAAGTCTTTTTGTTCAGGGGTAACGTCGAGCACGACGACGTCACCCACTTGGGCCTCTGGTGCGACTTCTAGGACTTCGGCCAACGCGATTTGGTGGTCGGGGTTATCAACTTCTTCCACGATGGTTTTACTGGCCAGCACCCGAAAGCCCTGATCATCTTCGTATTCCACATCGAGTTCGACGTCAAAGTTGTCAAAATATCCTTCGTCAAAGTTGGCGCTATCGGCTACCCGCTGGGTTCGGCGAAAGCGCTCGTAGCCTTTCAGCAGAGCTTCTCGTAAGGCATTCTCAACGGCGTGTTTGGGTAGGTTACGCTCTCGACTAATGCTATCGATCAGATCTTGTAGATTGGGCAGGCTGACTAGAGACATGGCTTAGTGTTCCTTAACTCCCTCAAAAAAGTGGCGATTTTGCGACCGGGTGGCTGATGGGGCATGGTTGCTGTCGATTCAGCATTGGGTGACTTATTCCACGGTTTGATTGCTTAACTCCACACTCGCTACGAGCGATCGCGGCAGCTTGGTCGATTTTCCCTTATGGGTCAGGTACACGTGACCAGCGTCGCGTTTGAGCAACTGGCCGACCCAGGTTTGCCGTTTCTTATGAGCTTCAGTCAATTTAACTTCGACCATAAACCCCTTGAATACGATGAAATCGCGATCGCTCAATAAGGTCGTAGAAATCCCTGGACTCGATATTTCAAGTACATAGGCATCAGAAATGAGACCCGTATCATCAAGCACCGTTGCAAACGCCTGACTCATCTGCTCGCAGTCTTCCAAGCTCGTGTCTTCCGCTTGATGGTTACGGACATCAATTCGGAGTACCGGAGGCGCGTGGTTTGTCTGAAAGACGGCATCGACGACCTCTAACCCCAAACGCTCAGCGACCGGGGCCGCGAGATCTAAAACTTGAGGAACTAGAGGATGAGTCATATAAAACTCCAATAAAAAAAGTGGGTGCGAAGCCCACTTCCTAGAACGTTCAGTATCAGGAAGGAACGAATCGACCTCGATCCGCTCGGCTATCAATACTAGCGCAAAACTGCCGGGCAGTTGTCTGCATCCTGTAGTCAAAACCTGAGATGCCTCTTACTGTCGGGCTTGTGTTAGGTCGTAAAGTTTGTAATTCTCTTCGCGCAGGCGATCAATATCTTCAAACGAGAGTTGTTTGACGTAATTGATTTTAATCTCTTCTAGGAGGGCGACAGTCCACTGTTCCAGCTCATCTACCGTGTTATCTTGCTGCACCTCATGCCGCAGCGTGTCACCAATTTTAGTGAGCAAATTACGGCCCAACGCCGCTCCCTGCTCATCTTCGATCACACCAGTCGCCAGCTGATAGAGATTTTCCGATACCTGACCAACGACCTGTTGAGCGATTTGGTCGGATAAATTGCCAATCCCGGGCAAACCTTGAAAGGCTTGGAAACCGGGCGCTTGATTGAGCGCTTGCATCACGCTATGCCGTAGCAGTGCATCAATTTCTGGTTTTACGTTAGGCAATACTTGATACATCGTAATGGTCGTGAGCTTGGAGGTAATTGCTTCGACCTCGTTGACGCCATTAATGTCGATATACTGTTGCTTTGCTCCTAGCGCGAGTAACCACTCAGATACATCACCCTCACGGATCAGATTTTGCACTTGATCCACAATTCGGAGCACCACGATTTCGGTCAGCTCAACCGCGAATGTCGAGATAAAAATGCGGTTAACCCGGTTGCGTAAAGGAATCAAATTGACTAACTGCGATTGATTGACTCGTACCGCGACTGGAATCACCCGCAACCAGCGCCAAAATGGCAGAAAGAAAAATAAGTCATACCAGCGCAGCAGCAAGGCATCTAGCCAGGTGTAATTTTTGTAACGGCGGCTAATGTAAAACGTCCGTAAAACTAGCTCAGCGGCAAAGAAGGCCACAAACCAAATATCAATTTTCCAGAAATCATCTGTGGGGCGACCATTCTCCCCAATGCCCCGAAAGTAGTTGGTCTCAAACAGGGGCACAATGTCTTCGTTGAAATAATTGATTTCTTGAGTCCAACCTTGCTTCGTGAGGTAGTTAGTGCTCCAAAATTCATTGAAAGCCGCCTTAGAGGATTCGACCTCGACTCGATCGCGCACACTATTTTTGATCCGCTCTAAAGTGCCGGACTTATCGGCAATCTCAAAAGGGTTTTCATCGATAATGGCTTCACTCTGTATCTGCAAATCGGCGAGTAGTGACTCAGCCTGCAGAGATTGCAGCCCCGTCTGAGCCACTTGCTCTTCTAATTGGTCGATGGTATTGAGATACTTGACGGTTGTGCGTTCAGGGACGATACCTTTGAAGACTTCTCCATACCATTGGGTGAAGTCAGGAACAAACTGCAGGTAAATATCGCGAAATCGAATATAGCTGACGTCAAACAGCACCAGCAGCAGATTGATGACAGCCAGAATGGCGACGAAACGCTCAAACCAGAGCGATGTTGTCCTAATGATGGGGCGACGTTTTTGCTTAGAGCGGGTGAGTGCTGACATAGACTTACGAAATCCAATCGAATCGCTTAATCGAGATTAATGAATTATCAGGGCTCGCGTTTAGCCCCGCATAGTGCCTCAGTCCTGGGGACAGATTGAATGTGCAATCCTAGTGGGAGCTGTGAGCCATTGCGAATTTCACGGCGGCAGTCCCATGACATCTGTTCGTGACAATAGAATCGTTTGATCGCTTTTCTCCAGAACATCCCAGGTATTTTTGGTTTTGCGGCGACATTTTCTCAATCATTCAGTCGCTCAGCCTCCTTTTTAAACCGTCCATATTGCCTTCTCTTAATCTCATTGGAAATGATTAGAATGAAGCAGACGTTACATACATTTACAGAAGCGAGCACCCATGACTGCTGCGATCGCCCCTAACATTCACGCGGTACCCTCGCTACCGGGCACCCGTTGGCAATGGCAAGGCCATGATATTTATTACGTTAAAGCGGGCACTGGTCACGGCGATCACCCGCCACTGTTATTGGTGCATGGTTTTGGCGCGTCTACTGACCACTGGCGCAAAAATATTCACGAGCTACAGATCGATTTTGAGGTGTGGGCGATTGATCTGCTGGGGTTTGGGCGATCGGCAAAACCAGACCAGCAATACAGTGGTCAGCTTTGGCGCGATCAGTTGCACAGCTTTATTCAAGAGGTCATCGGCCGCCCAGCCGTCGTTGCCGGCAACTCTCTGGGAGGATACGCCAGTTTGTGTGTCGCCGCTGATCATTCTGACTCAGTAGCTGGGGTGGTGCTACTCAATAGTGCGGGTCCTTTTCAGGACGGGGCTGCCAGGCCGCAGCCGAATCGTTTGCAGTCGGCGATTCGACAAGCAATTCAAACGTTTATGCTGCAGCCGTTGCCCAGTTGGTTGCTGTTTCAATACGTACGGCAGCGGCGTAATATCCGCAAAACCTTGCAGCAGGTCTATGTCGATCAAACCGCGATTACCGACCAACTGATCGAAGATATTCGCCGTCCAGCCGATGATCCAGGGGCTGCCCGCGTATTTGCAGCAGTCTTTAAATCTCCCAAAGGAGACTCAATCGACACCCTCTTGAGCCGCATGTCGGCACCGCTCTTAATCCTCTGGGGAGAGGGTGACCCTTGGATGGATACTCGCCGCCGCAGCGAACAGTTTCGCCAACACTATAGTCAGCTGAAAGAGCATTTTTTGCAGGCCGGTCATTGTCCCCACGATGAGGTGCCACAGCAGGTCAATCAGTTACTGCGAGAGTGGGTGCTAGACCTGTAGCTCTGTGCATGTTCAGATTGGTCGCATCGCGGGGGGCGATGACTCGTCCCAAAGATTAGCCAGGGTGTACGGGCCGTCTTCCACCACCCAAAACGAGCCATCGACATAGCGACGGTGGCGCTCAAGCGTTGCGATCGCGTTCATGTCTTCTGTCGTCAAGGTCAGGTTCACTGCAGCCAGGTTCTGTTCGATCCGAGCCGGATTTACGGACTTGGGGATCACCACAGTGCCGCGCTGCATGGCCCAGCGAATCAAAATTTGCGCCGGAGTGGCTTTATGGTGGGTCGCAATTTCTACAATCGTGGGGTCTTCGAGCAAGATCGGCTCGTCTTGGCCTTTCAGTGAGCTAGGGCGATCAGCCGAGCCCAGAGGTGAATAAGCCGTCATCAAGATGTCGTGATCTTGAGCAAATTTCAGCAGTTCTGTCTGTTGGAGATAGGGATGGAGTTCAACCTGATTCATCGCTGGGGGGATGTTGGCGGTTGCCAGTAGCGATCGCAGTTTATGAACGCTGAAGTTAGAGACTCCAATATGCCGAGTCAAGCCCTGTTGCACTAGCGCTTCCATTGCTTGCCAGGTAGTGGCAATGGGGAGGACTTCCAACGCAACCAGCTTTTCCTTCGTTAATGGAAAACCCTCACCTTTTTTGATGGCCACGGGCCAGTGCATCAGATAAAGGTCCAGATAATCAAGTTGGAGAGCGGCTAAAGTTTGCTCAAGGCCAGACTGCACATCAGCAGGGGCGTGGGAGTCATTCCACAGCTTGGAGGTGATCCATAACTCTTCACGAGTCACCACCCCTGATTGCAGGCATTCTGTTAGCGCGCGACCAATTTCTGCCTCATTGCCATAAATGAGGGCACAGTCAATGTGGCGATAGCCCAGCCGAACGGCTGTTTTGACCGCTTCATACACTTCCCCAGGTGCCGATTTCCAGGTACCCAAGCCGATCATCGGCATCGTGTCACCATTGTGATATTGCAGCGTTGACATCGGCGTAGCCTCTTAGCAAGTGCGACTATCTGACTTTAGCGAATTCCTCTAGCACCCGGTTCGCGTCAGGCGGTGATTACATAGACACCGCCTGACGCGGCAGGACCGCTGAATCAATGGATACTTGAAGTCCTTGACTGCAGAAAAATTCAGGTACATTTCTGCCATTAGCGGACCGGCTTGGGGGGCGTCGAGCCGGCACACTGGGGATAAAACTGGGGCGGCTGAGGGCCAACGGTTTTTTTGAGCAGCAGACGAGAGGATTGGAAATTCAGCAGTGAAAATAGGGTGGGTTCCATCCGATGAATTTGGTAGCCCATCGTTTGATAGAGCTGTCGGGCCTGATTGTTGTTAGCCATGACATGCAATGACAACTCTTGAAAGCCCCAGTCAAGCGATAACCGCTCGGCAGCTTGTAGCAAGCGTCGCGCCACGCCTTGACGGCGATATCCTTGGCCGACCGCCAAATTGGAAAGATAGACCCACTGCGATCGATTAAAAGTCCACAGAGTGGGCTGACGATAGGCGACCTCGACAGTCCCCACCACGGTGGGTTGACGGGTATGGCGATCTGGAGCGATCGCGGTCAAACAACGATAATGCTCGTGTCCTCCCTGCAATCGCTGTTTGAGATCTTCATAGATGCTAAAGCGAAAGAGGGGGTAGAACCAGCGCTGCCAGCCCAAGGGAGGATAAAAGCTCTTAGCCAAAACCTCAGCGACTTCATGCAGATCGGCTAGGACTGCCGGCCGAACGTAAAAAGACCCAGATTCAAACTCGGCAGATGGAAACGCAGGCATAGACATGAAGTGGCGGCAATATTGTGTTTGTGGTATCGGTAATGGGCACTATTCTAAAGGTGCGCCACATTTGCACACCAAGCTATTTGTCAGTTTAACCTGCCTAATCTCAATGTTTTATCCGTTGATGTTGTTCGTCATCAGATTGTGTCATCACGCTTCATGCGGCTCGCTGGTGATTGCCCATGGGCGACACTGGCAGCCTAGGTTAACAGGGTCGGGGAGCCAGTTAACCCAGGCAACGATTTTCCTGACTGTTCGCCGATTATCCCGTAGATCATTAACGCGACCGATATTGAGTAGACCACTCAATTGTGATGTCGCTTAAGTCCGGTTCTAGAGTTGGCGGCGCTTCTGGCCTCGCTTTTGCCTAAATAGAATTGCTGAGCATGATATGAGTTGGTTAGACATCAGCGACCCATGCACTTTTAGAAATCGTCAGGAGGGTCTGGCAGTTTTTGCCAGGGGTCTAGGGCAGACTATAAGCAGCTTGCGTCAATACTTGCCCGACTCATCATTGATTTAGTCTTGTCCATAACATCAGGGATTGTCATCCAGCTGTAGAGCGTTCAATACCAGGTATCAAGGGTTGTCTTCTATTAAGCCGCGTCGAGAATTTGCCAATAAACCCAAGTTACTGGTTGTTGATGACGAACCAGACAATCTTGACTTGCTGTATCGCACCTTTTATCGACAGTTTAAGGTGCTGCGGGCAGAGAACGGCTATGTTGCCCTAGAGGTGCTGGGTAAGCACCCCGATGTGGCAGTGATTATCTCTGACCAGCGGATGCCAGGCATGAGCGGCACTGAGTTTTTGAGCCATACGGCCGATCAGTATCCCAACATCATGCGGATTATTTTGACCGGCTACACCGATGTTGAAGATTTGGTGGGTGCGATCAACCAAGGTAAGGTCTTCAAATATGTGACCAAACCGTGGGAAGCGGATGACCTCAAAATGGTGGTGGCTCAAGCGTTAGACGCTCACCAGTTGCTGCGATCGCGCACCGAAGAGCTGGAGCGCATCTTACAGCAAGAGACGTTACTCAATGCCATGACGAATACGATTCGTGGTGCCGCTACAGCGCAGGCCATGATGCAGACTGTGGTTGAAACGGTGGGGCAGCATATGGAGGCTGATATCTGTGTCTTGCAGCCCTTAGAGGATTCGCGAGACGCTGTAACGCCAGCACTTTACACCAATACTGCCCTGGCCATTAATGTCGACGCGCTGTTACCGCAAACGGACTCCCTCGCGTGGGAAGTCAATGAGATGACGGTCTTGAGCCCGAAGCACGAAACGCCAACTGCCGAGAGTCAGGCTTGGCAGGATTTGGCCGATTTAGATGTGCAGGCAACGCTACTCGTGCCGTTGGTGAGTAAACAACAACCGCTCGCGATCTTGGCCTTACATCGATGTGGCACCGTGGACACCTGGGGGGATAGTGATCGTCAACTCCTGACCACAGTGGCTGATCAAGCAGCGCTTGCCCTCTCTCAAGCGATTACATACGAACAGATGCAAGCGCTGGCGCGGCGAGAACAGTTGCTCAATGCGGTGACTCAGGCGATCCGATCAAGTTTAGAACCGCAGGCAATTTTTGCGGCCATTACCCACGAGTTAGGGCAGGTGTTATCGGTTGATAGCTGCGTACTTTCGCTCTGGACGGCAACGGACGACTATATGCAGTGCGTGGGTCTCTACGAAGCACATCCACAAGATGATCTGGCGTCCCACATCGAGAACTTTGATAGCCACCTCCCGCGATCGCAGACGCCGATCAGCAGCAACCCTGTCCTGCAAGAGCTACTAACGACTAAACAGCCCATCAAGATTGACGACCTCAGCCAACGCCCTGAAATGATCATGCAGGATCAACCCTTGCAGGCTGGCGGGGCGCGTTCTCTATTGGTCGTTCCCTTAATCACCGAAGGTGAGATTATCGGCAGCATTTCGTTACGCCACATTCATCAACCGCATCCATGGCGACAGGGAGAAATCGATCTGGCTCAGTCAGTCGCGATCCAAGCGGCGATCGCGGTACAGCAGTCTCGCCTGTATCAGACAACTCGGCAGCAAACCGAACAACTGATGGTGCTAGACCGCCAGAAGACCGAGTTTTTTCAAAATATTTCCCATGAGTTTCGCACCCCGCTAACGCTGACCCTGGGGCCATTAGAGGCTGCTGTCAATCAATCTAGGGGCCTTGGCTTTGAAGAATCGACCGTCGCATTACGGAATGCTCGGCGCCTGTTGCGGTTGGTCAACCAACTCCTAGATCTGCAGCGGCTCGATGCAGGGCGCATGCAACCGACCTTTCGACCTGTCAGTATTGAGGCTTTTATCAAAGATGTCGTCACGGCTTTTCAGCCCTACTGTGAGCGGCAAGGCTTGCAGTTAGAAACACATCTGACCGCTAATCCCACCGTCTTTTTAGACCTAGAGAAGTTTGACAAGGTCCTCTATAACCTCCTATCAAACGCCGTGAAGTTCACGCCTGCTGGAGGCACCATTTCTGTCTTCCTAGAGTCAACTGCAAGCCATTGTAGTGTGCAGGTCACTGACACCGGTATCGGTATTCGCGAAGATCAATTGCCACACTTGTTTGAGCGGTTTCGCCAAGCCGATGGCTCCGCCAACCGACGCTATGAGGGCACCGGTCTGGGGCTAGCACTGGTGAAAGAGTTAGTCGCCCTGCATCATGGCACGATTGACGTCACTTCTAACTACGGCCAGGGCACGACGTTTGCCATCAAACTGCCTCTTGGCCGTCATCATCTGCCCGCCGAGCAGATTGTGGATCAGGTTATGACCACAGAAGTTAGTCGTGCCAATGTTGAACTCGCTGATATTGTCACGGCGTCAGCGGCATCTGTCTCGGCTGTCGCTTCTGAGGAGTCCCCGGCGACACTTAAAGGCATGCCTCATATTCTTGTCGTGGACGACAACCACGACTTGCGAGCATATATCTCTAATGTGCTGCAGCATCAGGGTTACCAGGTGCGAACGGCAAATAATGGCACTGCTGCTCTGACCATGCTGGAAACGTTTGTGCCCAATTTAGTGCTTACTGACTTGATGATGCCGGGCATGTCAGGTTTAGAACTGCTCCAGAAGATTCGTCAAGACGGTCGTCTCAATAGCATTCCTGTGGTGTTGCTGACGGCCAAAGTAGACGATGAAACCCGGATTGAGGGGGTTGAGCAGGGAGCTGATGCGTATTTAGGTAAGCCCTTTAATGATCGCGAACTGCTGGCGGAAGTCCGTAATCTGCTGGCCCTTAAAGCCAACGAACAAAAGGTGCGAGAACTCAATCAATACCTGACGGAGTCGGTGCTGCGAAGATTTTTGCCTTCGGCTCTCGTGAATAAAGCCGCAGCGGGTGATTTACAGTTAGCGTTGCAACCAGAGCCTCGTTTGATTACGGTGCTGTTTAGTGACATTGTCGGCTTTACCCCACTATCTGACCGATTGGGACCTCGACGGCTAGCCCAGTTGCTGAATGAGTATCTGAACGCCATGACAGAGGCGATTTTTGCAAGTGGTGGCACCGTCGATAAATTTATGGGTGACGGAGTGCTGGCGCTGTTTGGGGCGCCTGAAGGGTTGCCACCAGATGAACAGGCAAGATGCGCGATCGCGGCTGTTCATCAGATGCACGACACGCTCACTACTCTCAATCAGCAGTGGCGTCCCCAAGGCGTGCCCGAAATTCAAGTGCGTTATGGCATTCACCAAGGCGATGCGGTCGTTGGGATGTTTGGCAGTGAAGTCAGGGCAGACTATACCGCGATTGGTCCTTGCGTTAATATTGCTTCGCGCTTGCAAGAAATCGCTGATCCCAACGGCGTACTCATCTCCAATACGCTGACACAACACTTACCTCAAGAGACGGTGTTGTCTTGCTATGACGCTGACCTGCGAGGCCTTAAAATACCCTTGAAAGTTTGCAGTATTCAGTTGTAGGGCCGCCCGAGACGTGAGCCTGAGCCTCTTTAATAACTCTGTGGCAAAGCGGGAGACAAATCATTAACTGGCTAGGTCGAGTGGGCTGTAACCCTGCCCAACGTCTACTCTGACTAATCTAGACGGTTACTCTAGAAGAGTCAGTGACGTATAGGGTGCTCCAACAACCGTGTTGCGGGGAAACAAGTTTCAAACACCACGATGGATTTGGCTCAACAGCGCGATCGCTGCGGCCATGTTTCATTCACTCTTCATGTGGTGGGGACTCTCTGCCTGGCAAAATCGCCACGCGACCACCACTCCTTTGCCAGCCCCGATCAGGGTCATAGCCCTCCCGACCAGTAACGCTAGTGAGCCGTCGGCTGGCGCAGCAACCGTAGGCGATTCACTAGCGTTTGGGACATCGGCACCCCGCTCAGACAATGCGGGTCAGACCGCATCCTCTGCGGGCGCTGCGACTAATTTCCCGGTCTCTAATCAGGCTATATCCCCCAATAACCCGTCACCCACCCAGCCGCCGGTCACGACTCAGCCGCCAGCCCAAATTCAGTCGTCGTCTCCAGTCTCTCCGGCAGCAGCGCAGACGACGACGGCCCCGGTACTCCCCCAGTCTGCCGTTGTGCCCCAACCCGCAAATCCGACGTCACAGTCACCTGCGGTTTCTTCCCCTCGGAGTTCATCATCGCAACCCCCCACATCATCACCGGTGACCCCCACCCCACCGGTAAACTCTGGATTAGGAGGGACAGGGACGCCATCCCCCACGCCTCCCACCAATCCCGCCACTGGCCCAGGGTCGACGGCTTCGCCTGGGTCTGCCCCTGGCGAGTCCGCATCTGGTGGGTTTCAGTCTCGGTGGTCACTGCAAGAAGTCCCTGGCGGAGGCTCAGACATCCATGATGAAATTCCTCAAATGCCCCTAAGTTGGCAGGCTCAGACGGCGGCTTTATTAGAAGATGCGGGCTGTGCAGCAGGCTTGATCGCGCCGGGCGCTTCTGTAAGCTTGACGATGCGACCCACGGTTGATGCCCAAGGTCGAATCCTGGAGTTCTTGCCTTGGGAGGCTGGCAACAGTGTCCCAAGTGCCGTGGTGCAGTGCGTAGAAGGTCTGAAATCGCAAATGCCGCTGCTGACTCCGGCACGAGATGGCGGCGAGGCGATCGCTTCGGATGCGATTTTGTTAAACATTGAGATCCGCAACTCACCCTAATACAGCGTAAATTAAGTTTTTCACCTTTATTGACGGAGCTTTGATCCCCCAACCCCCTTAAAAAGGGGGCATCCCCATCCAGGGATTGAGTAGCCCCTTTTTTAAGGGGGCGGCGGCAGCGGGGGATCGAACTACGATCGCTGCGATCCTCAAGAAACTTAGTTTACAGAATACTAACCATGGATAAGTGAGCCCTGATGGGATGCTTTAAGAACTCGACAGTCGCTGCACGTTTTTGCCCTTGAGACGCTGGTGAGTGGCTGCCAGTAAAGTCGGGATTTGATCAGCGTGGGGGCTTTGCGCGATCGCGGCGCGAATATCGACGTCCGGTAGCTGGTCGGCTTGGTTGCCTGGAAACCAATGGCCCCCATTGCCGAGCAGGTTGTAGCGTGCTTCGGCATATTCCTGCATGTCAAAGGCTTCTAGTAGATTGTGCAACCAGAGAATGATGGGGATGTTGATTTGCCCTGGCGTTTTATCCGGACTCGGTAAGCCTAATTTCCAAGTGCGTAACCAGTCCGCCCCCAAGGCGTCGATGGCTGCCTGCTCAAGACTTTGCAAGATTGGTGGCAGCACTCTCTCAGCCTGATCGAGCAAGGGCAACACTTTGAGGTGCTCGTCAAAGTCAGAAGGTTGCGCTGCCCCCAAACTCAGGGTGTGTACCTGTGGATGACTCAGGCAAAATAAATCGTTGAAAACGATCGGGCTTAGGGGCGCACAAAGCTTGACCAGTTTTTGTGGAGGATTATAAAGGTGTCCGCCTTTGTCAGTGGGGCTAATGATAAAGACCCCCATGTCTTGCTGCTTGGCTGCCGCGATCGCGGGCCAGTTGTCCTGATTGATGTAGTACCAATGCAAGTTCACATAGTCGAACTGACCGGTGTTAATCGCATCCACAATGACGTGGGTCGGCCCATGGGTCGAAAAGCCGATATGGCGGATGCGGCCCTGTTGCTGAAGTTGTCGCGCTTCGTCCAAACAGCCACCGGGGCGCACCGTATCGTGCAACAACTCCAGGGTATTGATGCCGTGAATGCCGAGTAAGTCAATGTAGTCCAACTGCAAGTTTTGCAGGGACTGCTTCAGCGTCATGCGAAATTCTGTGGGGTCGGGCTTCGGCGACACCTTGGTTTGCACAATCAGCTGCTCACGAGGCAAGGTGGGGAGTACTCTGCCCAACTGCACTTCGGAGGTGCCATAACCCCGAGCCGTTTCAATGTGGTTGATGCCAACTTCGAGCGATCGCCGAATGGTAGCGTCTAAATTTTCCTGATTTTTGTGAGGAATTTGTGACGGAGGGACGTCTTGCCAGGAGTGCTGATAGCGCATGCCCCCGCAGGAAAACACAGGCATCTGGAGTTCAGTTCGGCCAAAGCGTCGATATTGCATTCTTCAGGCGATGGGGCTGAGTAGTGATCAGAGACAGTGCTTATCCTAACGGTTTCTATTGGGGAGCAAAACGCTGGGCCGGGTCTCACGTTTAGCCAGTTGTCATGGATGCGGCTAGCGTTTTTTGTCCAAAGTAGTTGGTTATTGACAAGCGATTAAGGGGGGTATAACAGGTTTCTGCTGCTGCATCTTCCAGGTGTTATTCAGGAGGCCAGAGTAGCCCCCATTTTCTTTGTTGATTTCCGGGATGATGATGCGCATGTGCCTAGCTGGTGGCCCAGTATGCGTCCGAGCGCAACTGACATGTCTTTGACTGGCTCAGCTTTTGGTGCCTGTGTGGCTGCTCCATTATGCTTCGCAGACTGAATATAGCAGAATGCGGAATGCGGAGTTCGGAATAAGAACGCTGTCTGTGTGGTTATTTCAGAAATTACGCCTGTCCTGACTTAATTGCGGATGGCTATATATGGCAGGCAAACGTTCACATTTAGGACCGTGCGGCGTACATTTGCCTACCGTTCTTCAAAGCCGGGAGGCAGCGGGGCAGGGGAGCCAGACATTAGCAGGACAGGGAAACTTTTGCTATTGAATAAATGCTAGTGGCTTGGCTCTGCTCGCTTCCGAGGTGCGGGCTGGCCCAAATGCTTGGCATCAAGTCAACCTGCCCGCCCGTCTACTTGTTTCAAAGGCTGCGCACAGAAGCTTCTCCGTCTTTCACTTCTCCAACGAGGACTGCCGTAGCAACGCCGACAAACAGCCCATTCTCCAGCACACCTGGAATATTGTTCAGGGTGGCTTCCATCTCAGCCGGATTCGCGATCGCGGCAAATTTTGCATCCAGAACCATATTGCCCTGGTCAGTAATGACTGGGCCGTCCTTACTAACGCCCATTCGCAACTCAACCGCGGCGCCAAACGCCTCCAAAGCTCGGGTTACCGGCGCAACTGCCATAGGCAGCACTTCCACTGGCAGGGCAAAAGTCGATCCTAGTTTGTCCACGAGTTTCGAGCTATCCACAACGACGATGAATTGCTCAGCTAAGCCATCGACAATTTTTTCGCGGGTATGAGCCGCCCCGCCCCCTTTGATCAAGTTGAACTGTGGATCAACCTCATCAGCGCCGTCGATCGCAATGTCAATTTTCTCAATCTCGTCCAGCGTCGTTAGCGGAATGCCATACTGCTTGGCTAACACCGATGCTTGAAACGATGTGGGGACTCCTTTGATATTTTTGAGTTCACCCGAGGCCAAGCGATCGCCCAAAAACTGAATAGCAAATGCTGTTGTTGAGCCGGTGCCCAAGCCCACAATAGTATCTGACTGCACCTTGGCAGCGGCGACTCTGCCAACTTCTTGCTTCATCAACTTGACCGGATCCATCTCTGCCATCGGTGATCTCCCAACTGGAATTGCGTTCGCTAATAGCATAGAGGATGTTTGGAAGAGAATTTTAGACGGCAGGAGGCAGCGACCCCGGCGTTCGACGATTCCTTGTTGTTCAATTTGTCCTTCTCAAGCTCGATTGCCTCCGCACTCCCTCACTCTTCGAGGGTTTCAATCAACAGGTCCACCTGCTCTTGACGGGCTTGTAGAAAGTCTTCGCACTGACGTAAGTGCTGGACGGCTTGCTCAAATTCTTCAAACACGGCGGCAAGCGGGAGTTCGCCTTGTTCGAGACGCGCGACGGTGGCTTCAATTTTGGCCACGGTCTCTTCGTATGACCAGTTTTGAGGTGTTTGAGCAGTTGATTTCATCGCGTTGAATGGGGACGGGTGGGCATTGGTATCGTTCTCTGGGCCAAGCGTTTAAGTGAGCAGTTGGCGAGTTCATTCAATGGGTGGCATCTCGAAGGTAGCGTCCGCAGGCGATCGCTGTTTGACTTCTACAGTTAATGAGCCCCGTGCTAGTTGAATTTGCAATGAGTCTCCTACGTTGACCTGTTGGGCATCTTCGATGGTGCGATCGCCCGCCGCCCGCACCACGGCATAGCCCCGTTTTAGCACCGATGCCGGATCCAGGGTTTGCAGAGTTTGGGCCAGATAATGACAGTGTTGTTGCGCGACCTGTAAGCGATGCTGCATCAGTTGCCGCAGCTGTTGTTCTTGCCAGGCTAGCCGTTGTCGGGCTTGGCTCAATTGTTGATCGAGTCGGAGCTGCTCTAGGCGACGGCGCAGGTCAGCAACCTGTTCATAATGCATTTGTACGGCAGATTGCAGGGCACTTTTCGCGGCTTGTTGGCGGGCTTCATGGTCGGCCCACAGGTCAGCAAGGTGAGGCACCGCACATTCTGCGGCGGCGGTTGGGGTATGGGCGTAGATATCTGCCGCTAGGTCGGCAAGGGTTTCATCGCGCTCATGACCGATCCCCGTCACGACGGGAATGGGACTATCCGCGATCGCCCGCACCACCTGTTCATCGTCAAAGGCATCCAAATCTTCGCGCGCGCCCCCACCCCGCGCCACAATCAGCAACTCGGCTCGTGGCGCTTGACTGACGCGATCAATGGCCGCCGCAATGGACCGCGGAGCCTGGGCGCCCTGCACCGTGGCAGGAGACAGCAATACCCGCAAGCCTGGTTGCCGCTGCTGCAAAGTGCGCTGAATATCGCCCCAGGCGGCGGCTTGGTTTGAGGTGACTACGGCAATGCAGTGCGGGTAAGCCGGTAGGGGCCGCTTTAAATCCTCGTCAAAGAGCCCTTCTGCTGCGAGTCGTTCGTAGAGTTGACGGCGTTTGACGGCTTGCAGTCCGGCTCCGGCCGGTAGCAATTGTAAGACGCTGAGCTGATATTGCCCCCGGGCTGGATACACCCGCATCTGACCCAGCAAAAAAACTTGCTCTCCCGCAGTCGGCAAGGTGACTAGTTTCTGCCGCTGCGATCGCCACACCACCGCCTGAATTGCGGCCGCAGCCTCTGGATCTTGCAGGGTAAAGAAGATGTGGCCGTTGCGATTATTCGCACTCGATACCTCGCCCATAACCCAAATGGGATTCAGCTGAGCGTCTTGCTCTAGCAACGCTTGAATGTAGTCAGTAATGCCCGCCACACTGAGGGCAGAGTCAGGAATGTCAATCGGCATGCTTAACATTTTTGCCAGGAAATTAAACGGCAACGAGGGGCCAAAGTCACAGCCGCAATCTCTAGCATTTTAGTACACCTGTATGTATGATTAAAACGGTGAAAAAACAAGTTTGTCGCTAGACTAATCGTTAACTTTGCTCAGCACTCTGCGACCTAAGGGACTGTATGGCTAAGACTACCACTGGCAACTCCGAGAAAGATAAAGCCCTAAATATGGTGCTCAACCAAATTGAGCGCAACTTTGGCAAAGGCTCGATCATGAAGCTGGGCGACGCTAGCCGCATGAAGGTCGCAACTGTCCCTACCGGAGCGTTAACGCTGGACATGGCCCTTGGCGGTGGCTTGCCCAAAGGCCGCGTTATTGAAATCTATGGTCCTGAGAGTTCGGGTAAAACAACATTGGCCCTGCACGCTCTGGCCGAAGTGCAAAAACAAGGTGGCACAGCGGCGTTTGTGGATGCAGAACATGCGCTTGATCCGATCTATGCTCGGGCGCTCGGCGTTGATATTGAGGAACTGCTTGTCTCTCAGCCCGACACCGGCGAAGCCGCCCTAGAAATCGTTGACCAGTTGGTGCGTTCTTCTGCGATCGATCTCGTGGTGGTTGACTCCGTTGCGGCGTTGGTGCCCCGAGCTGAAATTGAAGGGGAAATGGGGGATACCCATGTTGGTCTGCAAGCCCGCTTGATGAGTCAGGCCCTGCGCAAGATCACCGGCAACATTGGCAAGTCAGGGTGTACGGTTATTTTCCTCAATCAGCTGCGTCTCAAAATCGGGGTGGTTTACGGCAATCCTGAAACGACGACCGGCGGTAACGCGCTGAAATTTTATGCCTCGGTACGGCTCGACATTCGCCGGATCCAAACGTTGAAGAAAGGGTCGGAAGAATATGGCATCCGCGCCAAGGTCAAAGTAGCCAAAAATAAGGTGGCTCCCCCTTTCCGAATTGCTGAGTTTGACATCATCTTTGGTCAAGGGATTTCGAGTTTGGGTTGTATTGTCGACCTAGCCGAAAAGCACGACATCATCATCCGTAAAGGCGCTTGGTATAGCTACAACGGTGAAAACATCAGTCAAGGTCGCGACAACGCCATCAAGCTGCTAGACGAAAAGCCTGAATTGGCTCTCGAAATTGAGAATAAAGTGAAACAAAAGCTGGAAATCGGTGAGTTTGCGAACACTGAGGACAATGACGATTTGGATGACATGCCTGATGATTAGGCTGGCTTCGGGTAGGCGCCGCCGTTAATTCAGATTGAGAATGTTGTTTTGGGGGCTGTACAGTCTCTGAATTCCTTTGGCCGTTGTGCTTATGGACGCATGATGCGACGTGGAGGCGATCATGCGATCGCTCTGCGCTTCTGAAATTCCGCTCCAAATCCAGCTCCAGCCTTTTCCTCTTTACGCGTAATATAGATTGCAGTAATTCATCTTTACATCTCTGCAAGTTCAGCAGCTTTTCTTAACTGTTATGACCAATGCTGTAGACGATAAATCCGTCGTGCGTGAATATTTCAACGCTACTGGTTTTGATCGGTGGCGACGTATTTATGGCGATGGTGAGGTAAACAAAGTTCAGCGCGATATCCGTGTAGGCCACCAGCAGACAATTGACACTGTCATGTCTTGGCTAGAAGCGGATGGCAACTTGCCAGGACTCACCATTTGCGATGCGGGCTGTGGCGTTGGCAGCTTGAGCATTCCGCTAGCGCAGGCAAGGGCTGTTGTCACCGCTAGCGACATTTCCCAAAAGATGGTGGGTGAGGCCTACGAACGAGCAACATCTGCGCTCCCTGCAGGGCCGCTGCCAGCTTTTCAAGCATCAGACTTGGAATCGCTAACGGGCAAGTACCATACGGTAATTTGCTTGGATGTCCTGATTCACTATCCCCAGAGCAAAGCTGCAGGCATGATTGAGCACCTCAGTTCATTGGCAGATTCAAGAGTGATCCTCAGTTTTGCGCCCAAGACGGCTTTTTACAGTGCGCTCAAGAAAGTGGGTAGCTTTTTCCCAGGGCCTAGTAAGGCGACGCGGGCCTATCTCCACGCCGAAAAGGATGTCATTAAGGTGCTGGAATCTTTGGGCTGGAAAATTGAGCGCAAAGCCATGAATAAAACGCAGTTTTACTTTTCTCGCTTGATTGAGGCCGTTCGCTAGGGCACTTCATCCATTCATTTCAGCCCTTTTGGAAATCGAGATTACTGCACTCGTATTCTCTGCATAGCCTGAAGGTGGCTGATTGCATAATGAAAGTCTCGACTGCTCTCAATAGGAGGGTATAAAACAGTCTCGCCTGCCGCAGTTTGCTCAGGTGATCCCGGATGCCTAAAGCAGGTCTCTCACAAGCATCGCACTTCTGTAGGACTTGTCCTTCCCGAAGCGGATGCTGACCTTCGCGTTCCGTATGTTGCCATCGCTGCATTGTCGATCGCTTGCTTAGAATGCTGTAACGTTTGAGGCAGTGGCATGCAGGAGCGACCGCAATGGGACGGCGGCGATTGATCAGAGGGCTCGTGATCAGCTTTGGGCTCGCGTCCCTGCTCGCAGCGGGCGTATGGGCACCCAAAGTTGGGCGATCGCAGCCTCCCAGCCATATCGCTACCGGCACCGGTGGGGCCGTCGCCAGCGTTGATGAACGGGCGACCCAAATTGGCCTGGAAGTTTTGAGAACTGGGGGCAATGCCGTTGATGCGGCTGTCGCCACAGCCGCGGCCTTGGGCGTTACGGATCCCTTTTCCGCCGGGATTGGGGGTGGCGGCTTCATGGTGATCTATCAGCCCGCCAGCGATACCGTCATCACGCTAGACGGGCGAGAGGCAGCCCCGGCAGCAGTCACGCCTGATTTGTTCCGCGATCCAGAGAGCGATACGGGCGAAAATTTATCGTTTTTCCCTAACCGCATCACCAGTGGGTTAGCGGTCGGTGTTCCTGGTACGCCGCTGAACTGGGCCACCGCCCTGGAACGCTACGGGACGCGATCGCTGGCAGCCGTGCTAGAACCGGCAATCGCTCTAGCGGAATCAGGCTTCACTGTCGATGAAACCTTCGCGGCTCAGATTACGCGCAATCAGGAACGGTTTGCGGCTTTTACCAGCACCCGCGACCTTTACTTGCCCGCTGGCGCAGTTCCCGCTGTCGGCAGCCAATTTCGGAATTCTGACCTGGCCCTGACTTATCGCCGGTTAGCCACTGAGGGGATCAATGATTTCTATCGGGGTGAGATTGCTCAAGCGATCGCACAAACGGTACAAATGCCTCCGATAGTCGATGCGCCACCCTTTAAGGTATGGCCAGGGGAAATGACCCTAGCCGACCTCGATCGCTATGCCGTGCGAGTGCGGCCACCCGTCACCAGTAATTATCGCGGCTATCAACTGTATGGCATGGGGCTACCCAGTAGCGGCGGGATCACCGTCATGCAAACCTTAAAGCTGCTGGAAGGCTTTGACCTGAGTGAGATGGCGCGAGCCGAAGCGCTGCACTGGCTGATTGAAGCTGAACGTCTGGCCTTTAGCGATCGCAACGCCTATCTCGGCGACCCTGAGTATGTCGATGTCCCGTTGGCTGGCCTATTTAGCGACGACTACATGGCTGAACGGCGCTCGCAACTGCCGCTGACACCTCCGACTGATGAAGCGAACTTTCGAGCGATCGCGGGCAACCCGCTTCCCTACCAGCAGGATCCCAGCCCGAGCCTGACAGTCCCACCAACAGTTTCTCAGAGGCCAGCAGCCGGTGGCATTTCCACCACACATCTGACTGTTGTCGACCGTGATGGCATGGCCGTGGCCTACACGCTGACGCTTGAATCAACTGGCGGATCGGGCATTGTCGTGCCTGGCTACGGCTTCATTTTGAACAACGAGCTGACCGACTTCAACCCGGACGCCCCGCACCCCAATGTGCCAGAACCTGGCAAACGACCGCGTAGCAGCATGGCGCCAACCATTGCCCTGGGGCCTAGGGGTGGTTTGCTCGCCTTTGGGTCACCTGGAGGCTCGACCATCATTACCACCGTGCTGAATATTGCCGTCAATGTGATGGATTTTGGCCTACCGTTGGAGGCTGCGATCGCGGCCCCCCGACTCTCTCAGCGGAATAGCGGTATCACCCTGGTCGATCAAGGTTTCGCAATGCAGGCAGTTGGTCAAAATCTATTGGCTCAGGGACATCAGTTGAGCACAGTTGAAGAAATAGGAGCGGCAACAGGCATCTTTGTCAACTCAGACGGCACAATGTCAGCGGTATCCGAACCCGTCAGAAGAGGTGGCGGCACGGCTCTAGCCCTACCGTAGAGAGCATTCCTCGTGATCACAGAAGAATATTAAAGAATTGTTGCTATTTTCCTAGAGGATGGTTTACATTTGTAAACAAGAGGTACTTAAAGCCTCCCATTCCTTGAAGCAACAGAGGTTCTTAACATGGAAGAGCAAGGTAAGTTTGGTTTTACTGAGTTTGCAGAAAACTGGAACGGTCGCTTAGCAATGCTCGGTTTTGTGATTGGAATTGCGACTGAAATCATCACTGGTCAAGGCATCTTGGCCCAGCTAGGTCTACTGTAAGACCGATAAATCATGTTTAGAGTTGTTCCTTTTGAGTCTTGGTAGGGTAGCAACTCTAAGCATGTCGGAGACATTGTCTCCCAGTCAGAGGTTCTGAGGGCAAGTGTAAGGCTTGCCCTTTTTTGTTGCATTTTGAAAGTTGAGGGCAAAACCACAGCAAAGTTTGGCAGGCGAAATACCCTGTAACAAGGGCAGAGCCTTACAACTTATCCGGTGGGAAAGGAGCAGTCCTACGGCAATGAAAAGCCTGTCACGCGAGAGTTCTAGTGGCCTGACTCTGTCACCCAAACGATGCATCGCGTAGCCTGCGCTTGGTTAAGATCGCCCTAGTCCCGGTCATTGTGCAGCATCCTTGATATCGCAATCCATAGCGTGAGAAGGATGCGATTCAGATATCAATAGGAACTTGCGCAGTTGAATCCGGTTTTGGTCCCTCATATCCCAATCTGGAGCATAAGGAGATTTACAGGAAAGAATTTACCGCTTGTAGGGTGTCATTAGCGAAGCGTAATGCACCGCCGAATGGGTATGTTCATTGATAGAAATCTCCTAAAGATGCAACATTCCCAAGATTTGTGGGATTGAGGAAGCTTTTGCGTCAGTTCTAATCAAGTTATTAGACGACACCAGCACTCTTTGCCCCTTGCCGCAGCGGGCTTTCTCTCTTGTGAACATCCGCTTCGTTCCGGAAGACTCGATATCGCCAGTCGTAGTTTGCTCAAGGCAGCTTCAATGGCTGAAAACAATATCTCACAGGCAGCGCAAGTTCCAATTCCAGCCGCCGCATTTGGCATTCTGCTAAGGTTCAGAACTCAAGTGCCCATCTGTAAAGCAAGCACCAGGTTAGAGGACAATGGTCGATAAAGTGTCCTGAGCAAAGCTCGTTCGCTCCCTTTAGAACAAAGGTAAAAACCCGTGGTGCCACCGATTCAATCTTTTTTAGAAACTTTGTATGAAGAGTATCGAGGCGTCAATACCGGTCAAGTCGCCAGTTATATTCCAGAATTAGCCAAGGCGAATCCACACCAATTTGCCATTAGCGTCGTCACATTGGATGGTCGCATCTTTCAAGTGGGCGATTGTCAGCAAGAATTCACGATTCAGTCGATTTCTAAGGTGTTTGCTTACGGTATGGCGCTAGAGGATTGGGGGCGCGATCGCTTACTCGAAAAAGTGGGCGTTGAACCGACAGGGGACCCGTTCAATTCTCATATTCGCCTCGACGAGATGTCTCACCGTCCTGACAATCCCATGATCAACGCGGGTGCGATCGCGACCACCAGTCTGATCAAAGGTAAAAATCCGACAGAGCGACTTAATCGACTGCTGGCGATGTTTAGGCGCTATGTCGGCAGAGATGTCTACGTTGATATTTCTACTTTTTTGTCTGAACGAGCAACTGGGCATCGTAATCGGGCAATGGCTCATCTGATGCTCAATTTCGGCATGCTCAATGGTGACATTGAAGAAGCCCTTGACCTGTATTTCCAACAATGTGCCCTGTTGGTAACCTGTCATGACTTGGCCATCATGGCTGCCGCCCTGGCTAATCAGGGGCAGCATCCCATCACTGGAGAACGGGTCTTGCAGTCTGAATATGTGCGCGATGTGCTTAGCGTGATGTACACCTGTGGCATGTATAACTTTGCCGGTGAATGGGCGTTTCGGGTGGGTATTCCAGCCAAAAGTGGGGTCTCCGGTGGGGTAATTGCCGTTGTGCCTAACCAGGCAGGCATCGCCGTGTTTTCTCCTCCGTTGGATGAGAACGGTAACAGTGTTCGCGGCTTGAAAGTATTCGAGGCCCTATCGCAGGAATATGGTTTTCACATGTTTGACTTGTCGATGGGACACTGCCGCTTTCACCAGAGTCTCATGGTTGACGCGTCTGAGCGGCATACCGCAGAGGCCCAAAACAATGCTGATGTGGTTTGACTACCGCAGTTGTCAAGAGTCAAGAGCAGAGCTGCTCACCGTCGTTGACTAACATCATCATTGGCCGCGATCGCTTGCATTAATCTAAGCAAACTTCTAAAAGGGATGAGTCATCCGAAAAGGCGCGGTCTTTAGTCCGATGGCTAACCTGCGCCAAGATGTCATCGAGCGAGCGGTCAAACTCGTGAGCCGACAAAATGTCGATAAAATCATCGAGGCTCATAATCGTATTGTCGTGCTGTTTGATCTCGTAAACGCCATCGCTAAACAAATATAGGCGGCTGCCAGGGGGAATGTTACAACGGTTCCAGCGATATTGAATGTCTGGCAGCATGCCAATCGGCAGACCCGAGGTCTTGAGGGCCTCTACCGCGTGGCGCTGGTCAGATTGTGGCGACAGTAACACGGCTGGTGGATGCCCTGCACTCGCATACATGAGCTGTCGATTGGCTCGATTGTAAACGCCGTACCACATGGTGAAATACTTCTCGTTCTGATCGTTCATCTGAAATGTTTCGTTCAGAGCCTGCAGAACTTTTTCTGGACGGTAAAAGTTAACGTCAGGCAAGGCTTGCGATCGCAACATGTTCAGCACTGAGGTTGATAACAGGGCTGAGCCTAAACCATGCCCAGACACGTCCAACAAATAAATCACCAGATAATCTGGATCGAGCCAATAAAAGTCGTAGCAGTCACCCCCGAGAGAACTGGAAGGAATAAAGCGAGCATTAATCGGCACTTTTTGGGTCAGATCTTGCGGCAGGAGCGATCGCACATAGGCTTCGGCTTCTGACAACTCTGTCTGTAGCTGGGCTTTTTGTGCTTGGAGCTCTTGCCGCAGTTGTAAGACCTGATGACTCGCTAAGAGTCGAGCCTGTAACTCGGTTGCATCAATTGGATAAGTCAACCAATCGTCGGCTCCAGCCGCCAAAGCGCTAGTCAGTTCAGAGAGACCATTAGAAGGAATCAGCATGAGACAAAAAATGGGAGGCATACTGGCACGCGTTTTAAGCGCGTGCCAGGTTGATAGACAGTTTGTCGTAACAACTTGTTTCCAATCGCCAATGATCAATAACGGCTCGCTGAACTGAGTCAAATCAAGCTCGTTAGGATCCTCCTCCCATAATGTGATGTCATACTTTGTGGTGTCGAGCAGCTGATAAAGGTGCTGACCCATATCAGCATCTGAGTTAACCACCAGAATATGCATCATTAAAGTGAATTCCTATCCAAATTTATAGACTGCTCAAGTAAGCTGGTCGGTTGAGCATTGCCCCTAGCGGCTGACATCAATCTCAAGCTCAAACCAGATCGCACCGTATCGATAAGATTTTTGGTGTCTCATCCTCAGGTAACTACAGATTAATCTGATTCAGCTTCAACGATTGGATGCAACAGTAAGGACATAAGACTCTCAATTACCTGTGTTTTTGACCTAGGTGACATTAAATAACTTCAGATGCCAGCTTCGGGTTCAGGCATAATTAGCCGATATATTAACCGCACACCTCAAACTGAGAGCAACTCAACCAACAATTTATAAGGTGTTAGTCTTTGTCACGTCTCCTGTAGACTGCAGCCCCCGCATCTTAGGCCATCGATTAATCAAAAGATTATGACGGTTTGTCTAACCATGAGGTAGACTGCAGCCCAGCAAGAACAGAGCTTACGGTATGCTCTCGAATGAACTATTTAGTTAATCAAGGCTAGCAATGCTGAGTCCAGTTTTCCCAACGGCTCCATCACAATCTTTATGAAAATCACAAAGACTGCTGCTCCTCGTTGCTCTGATGTGCGCTCAGCCTGGGAGGACTTTGAGCATCACAGCAATCCCCAGTACCGTGCGGCGTCAACTTGTGCACCGTTTCCTAAGGCAGGGGGCAACGGGTGGGGGAGCCAAAATTAGAAGGATAGGGCGACTTCTGCTATCGAGTACTTGTGGTCTGTCATTCTCCAAATCGCGGGTTACTGACTTGCAAAACGATTGAGCAGTAGTCAATCCAGGTTAGGAGAACGCACAAACTTAAGCCTGACACTCCACCAGTTTCATAAGTCCGCGATCAATTGCCAAATAATCGTCTACCGCACAAGCTTTCTCGGCATCTAGGATCGTTCATCCCGCGATCGCTGACAATACGCTAGCAATGAGTGCACCGGATACGGTGCCACCCGGAAAAAGCCTCTGGCGGCCAATGTTGGCTGCAGCAGTTCACAGTTGTGGGTTCTTGTTGGGCAAACTATGAGAGACGGGCCCTTACGGTTTAATGTAAGAGACATCACAAAATTTGCATGAGCGAGTGACTCACCCAGGGATATTGCCTGATTATGGGTCTGCTGTTTCTAACTTTTTAATATCGCCTGATTAAATCCGTCCTGATGAAAGAACTGCTTTATATAGAGGTGCCCAACCCCGATACATTGTCTGTCCGGGCTTGGTTGCAAGAACAGTGGCACCCCACCCAAGGAACCATACACGCTACTGTCGATGGTGTGCGGTTAGAGGCTTTTGATCAGTCGGCTCAATCGGCGTTACCGATCGCGCTGTCGATCTTTGTCTGGTCTTTGCAGCGCACCACTTATCTCAAGGTATTTCGTTGGGGTGAGGCGTCCTTCCCACAAGAAGCTTTGCTGCTAAAACAGTTGCAACAGTCGATCCAAACGGCGTTTCCCCCAACCTTTCCAGACCTACCGCCATATCGCCCAGATCAAGAGACCATTTTTGCCGCCTTAACCCCTCATTACCCAAAGACCGTCAACTACTTTCAGCGTATGCCCAATGGTGAGGCTGATTTGCAACGGGTCTACTGGTGGGAAAAACGCTGGCGCGATAGTGTGCGATCGCCCCAAACCCCAAAACAAGTCATCTTCCGTCGTCATGAACAGTCCAGTCCTGGGGTAGCCGCAGCAGAACAATTTGACCTAGTGTATGTGGGGGGGGCTCTGGGGGTAATTCATGCCGCAGTCATGGCCAACCTCGGCTATCGAGTCTTGCTGATTGAACGGTTGCCCTTCGGGCGGATGAATCGCGAATGGAATATTTCGCGTCAGGAATTCCAAAGTTTGATCAAGCTAGGTCTGTTTACCGAAGAGGAATTTGAAGACCTAATTGCCCGCGAATATCAAGACGGGTTTAACAAGTTTTTTGATGCCAATAATCCGGCGGTGGCCAAAGCTCCGGTACTGCACACACCGACTGTGTTGAATATCGCCCTTAATTCTGAAGCCTTACTCAAGCGCTGCGGCGAAAAACTCCTGGCGGCTGGCGGCACCATATGGGATGAAACTGAGTTTGACCAAGCCGATGTTGGTGACAATGAGGTTACTGTGCAAGCCCATCATCGCGCTACAGGGGTAGCCAAAACCGCTCAGGCCCGTCTCCTCATTGATGCCATGGGCACAGCCTCGCCCATCGCCTGGCAGTTAAATAATGGCCGAGCCTTCGACAGCGTCTGCCCAACCGTGGGCGCTTGTGTCTCCGGTGGCTTTGAGGCCGCTGTTTGGGATTCTACCTATGGCGATGTGTTGTTTAGTCACGGCGATATTTCTCGCGGTCGACAACTTATCTGGGAGTTATTTCCCGCCCAGGGTGATGAGTTGACCATTTACCTGTTTCACTATCACGAAGTGAATCCTGAAAATCCAGGGTCGCTGCTTGAGATGTACGAAGACTTTTTCCACATCCTGCCGGAATACCGCCGCTGCAATCTGGACAAACTTACCTGGCGGAAGCCGACCTTTGGCTATATTCCCGGTTACTTTTCCCAAGGGAAGGACGATCGCACCGTCGCCTTTGATCGATTAGTGGCGATTGGGGATGCGGCTTCTTTGCAATCCCCGCTAGTGTTTACCGGTTTTGGCTCTCTGATTAGAAATCTTCCACGGCTCACTCACCTACTCGATCTGGCATTACGCCATGATCTACTCAAGGCCAAACATCTCAATCAAATTCGGGCCTTTCAGAGCAACATCGCGATTACCTGGCTGTTTTCTAAGGGCATGATGGTGCCGACGGGGCAATCAATTCCCCCCGCTAGAATAAATTCCATGCTGAATACCTTCTTTGGCATCTTAGAGTCCGAAGAGGCTGAGGTCGCCGATCGCTTTATTAAAGATCGCGCCACCTGGAGTGAATTTAATCGGATGGCTTTGACCGCAGCCACGACGAACCCGGCCCTGTTGTCTTGGATTTGGCAGCTAGCAGGCACTAAGGATTTACTCCGCTGGGTAGGCAGCTATCTCAATTACACCTGGCAAACATTTGTGCTTTGGCTGTTTAGCTGGTTTCCAACGTGGCTTGGGCACAACCAACAGTGGTTAGAACAGAGGAGCCCAACGCTCTTTTTTTGGATGACAGCTCAGAGTTACCATCTCACCTATGGCATGGGCACACCGCCACAGAGCCAAGTTGTGAAGATTCAACCTCAGATCGTGGCAGACAATAACCAACCCAGTCGCGTCCCGGCTGGCTCTTCAATGCCGACCGGCAACCGCAGCGTCCTCTCGCAGTCTGACTAGTCCTATGCGGCGTAAATTTACTGGCCGTTCTCTAAAGTAGGGGAGCGGCGGTGCCAGGGGAGTTAGACACGGGAACGATAGGGCGACTTCTGCCACCAAATACTCATGCCAAAATCCGTCGATCATCAGGGATACTGTCGGCTGATCGCAGGGACATTGTTAAACGCCAGGGCATCTGAGATGACTTCCACCTCAATCGTGGTGCCGGGAGCAATGGTGACCAGGGTTGGCGCATCCGCAAACCCAGCAGCGGCCCCGATGGCAGCACCGCCCAGCAGGCCCACACCAGAGAAGCCCGCCAAAATTGTGACTGCAGCGGCCCCAATGCCAGAACTGAGCGCCAAATCATGACCATCAGGCTGGCGCGGACCTGTCAGCGCGTCAGAAGTTGCCTGCAGGGGATAGCGATCGCGCCCGTAAGAAATGGATTGGGCGATAAAACGACGTTCACGATTATTCGGCCCCTCAAATCGCCCTAGCACCTGAGCTCCAGACGGCAAGACCAGCATCCCTGTGCCAGGATCATAGACATCGTCTGTCAAAACCAGTACCTCATAGACTGGGTCTGCCTCTGCCAAGACTAGGTCATTGGTGCCTACGTACTGCAATGGCAAACGGGTGCCGAGGGGCAAGAAGGCGGGATAGCTCGCGTTGGTTTGGCTCACGCTGCCCGCAGAGTGGGTTTGCGGTAACGGGGCACCAAATGGAACCGTACCATTGCCTCTTGGAATCGCTGGTGGTGGTGGAATTGACTGCCGTTCGGTTGATATAGGAGACGGTGCTGCCCCAACTGCCTCAGAGGCAGGCGGCGATGATAAAAATGGGGGCTCAGCAGCGACCGTCACAGGGACAGATGGGCGCTGTACATCAGCCGTATTTTGTTGCTGTACAGCAGTAGGGTTGGGGGGACGTTGAGCAGCAGCGGCCGCAATTGCAGCAGCCAGCGCCGTCGACTCAGCGACAGCCGCTGGAGCGGTGTTGGGAGGGCGGACCTGATTGGCAGCCATGGCGGCGTCACTGATGGGCTCTGAGGCCCCACTCTGAACAGGCGGCCGGATGGAAGCCTCAGGTGGAATTGTGGCAACCTCAGCAGAGCTCGTCGAAGTGCTCTGACGAGTAGGAGGGCGGACCTGATTAGGAGCCACACCAGTTACGGTCGTTGTCTCGACAGGCGGAACCGTGGCAACAGCATTACTCTGACTGCTAGGAGGGCGGACTTGATTGGGCGCAATGCCGGTTGTGGGTGTCGTCTCTACAGGCGGAGCCGTCGCGATCGCAGCCGGTGCAAGCGCAGTTTCTTGGCTACCCGGGGGGCGGACTTGATTAGAGGCGATACCCGCCACGGGAGGCGTTGAGGAATTAACAGGTAGAGCACTAGGGGCCTGAGCAACAGCCGGAGCGTCAGGTACCGTCGCGAGCGGCGGTACCGACACAGCAGGCGCTGGAGTACTATCGGCAGCGGCCAACGACGGTACTGATACGGTTCCTTGAGATGAAGCCGCAAACGGATCGATGGGCAACTGCTCTGGCGGCAGGTCGCTGAGATGATCTCGTGCGGCTCCTACCAAGGCTGAGGCATTAGTACTTACGCCAGCGAAAGGATCGGGCCCTGTCGGCAAAGCCTGGACGGCGCCAACCGTGGCTGACGTGGCGATATCGGACAGCGACGGCGGCTCCGGCAGCTCTGCAACGGAGTCAGTTAAAGAGTCAGAACTGGGGGTGACCGCGATCGCCACAGCCGATGCCTCATCTTCAGGGGCAGTCGCTTCATCTTCAGAGACTTCTATCGCCTCTGAAGAGCTATCCGCCTCATCTTCAGGGGCAGTTTCTGTCGGTGCCGGCTCAGCCACTGTTGCCGGGCTAGAGGTGACTGTAGGGGCAGTTACTGCGACAGGTGGTGTCGCTGTCCCCTCCACAGGGGCAGACGTAGGCACTGAGGCGTTAGTCGCCACGGGTGCTCCTGGCACATCTTGCAAAAGCGGCAGCAGCAGCCATTCAGTTTGGCCATTGTTAAGCTCCGTTGCGGTTAGTTCGGCATGGCGCGGGTCTAATCGCGTATTGGGGGCCAACTCCATGACCACCCGAGAACCACCAGAAACCTCGGTCAGGCGAATGTTTCGCACAGCGCCACTGTACTGCTCAGAAGAGACAACGCCTCCCAAGGTTGTGTGAGGAACCTCCAACACAATCCGGGCTGGTTGAGCTAGCAAAAAGAAATCGGGCGTTACTCCATCCGGTAATGTGATGGTCAATGCTTGGCTAGCTTGATCAAAACTCCAACTGTTTAAGACCGCTGCTCTAGCAGGCACCGCGATCGCAGTCTGAGTGACGATGCTAGTCATGGTGATGGCCGACAAAGCCAGTGGCCCAAGACTAGATTTAGGATTTGGTTGTTTCCGGGGTCTCATGTTTCTTCCCCTACGTTTTCCCCTTCCACACAAGGATATGCAGATTTCCCACAAATGCAAGCCTAAATTTTAATCACGCTAGATATGGATATTGCATCGCAGCAACAGCACACCAAATAGCAATGTCACTATCAAGAGCAACACCGCGATAAAGAGTCAATGCTTTAATGGCTGCTGCCCCTGACGTTATTGACCATCTCGCAGTTCCTCAGAGCGTGATGTTAGAGCGTGTGTCACCAACAACCACATTCGGTTCATATGGTATTGCTGAATCCGCGTTCCGGCAATTGGGGTGATCTGAGCTAACTGCAGCTTGCTACACGCGGACTAATATAATCATCCCAATGATGATTCGTGACGTCTGCTCAATTTTTCAGCGAGTTCTTAACCCCCCAAAAAAAGGGCGAGCATCGCTAACGAAGCTCACCCTTGAGAATTACTTTGCAAGTTGTTATCGCGCTTGAGCGCCCAATGGCAGTGTTTAACGCCCGATACCGAGATATCGGAAACCCCATTCTTCCATCTGAGCTTGCGGCAAGAAGTTGCGGCCATCAATAACAATGGGAGTGTGCATCAAGCCTGCCATCTTGGCATAGTCCAACGATAGAAACTGTTGCCAATCAGTAACCAGGACTAGAGCATCACAGCCATCAGCCAAACGCTCTGGGTCAGTCTCAACAATGACACCGGTCAACCCATCCCGTAGGCCACTTTGAGACACAATTGGGTCATAAGCTTTGACTTTAGCACCCAAGCGATTGAGCTGCTCAATGAGCGTTAGAGAGGGGGCATCACGCATATCGTCGGTATCGGGCTTAAAGGTTAACCCCAGCAAACCAATGGTTTTGCCCTTAAGAATCTTGAGTTCCTGCTGCAGCTTTTCTAACGCAATAGTGCGCTGGTGCTGGTTGACGCTAACTGTGGCCTTAAGCAATTCGGCGTCATAGCCATAGTCACCAGCGGTATGCAGGAGTGCCAGCACATCTTTAGGAAAGCAAGAACCACCCCAGCCAATACCGGCCTGCAAAAACTTCTGTCCGATGCGGGAGTCGAGGCCGATGCCTTGGGCAACTTGGACCACGTCAGCGCCGACGCGATCGCAGATGTTCGCAACTTCATTGATGAAGCTGATCTTGGTGGCCAGGAAAGCGTTAGAAGCATACTTCACCATTTCGGCCGAGCTGAGGTCAGTAACCACAACGGGAACTTCTGGCAACGCAGGATCTTTAGAGAATTTCCGCTCAACTAAAGGAGCATATAGTTCCTTCATTTTTTCGATCGCCTTAGGATTGTCACTACCTAAAACGATGCGATCGGGGTTGAAAGTGTCATAAACCGCTGAACCTTCCCGCAGAAACTCTGGATTACTGACGACATCAAAGTCAGCCTTGATTTCTTCCGTTTCCACTGTGGGTGCTCCAGCACCCACCAGGGTCTTCTTCCGCTCAGTGATGCCATCCATCACAATCATGCGCACCCAGTCACCTGAACCAATGGGCACAGTAGACTTGTTCACAATGACCTTATAGCCACCATTTAGGTGCGCACCAATGCCCTTGGCAACGGCCTCAACATAACGAGTGTCACTTTCCCCAGTCGGCAGTGGTGGGGTTCCGACAGCAATAAACAACACTTCGCCGTGCTTAACGCCCGCTGCCAAATCTGCGGAAAAGTTCAGTCGCCCAGCACTCATCGAGGACTGCATCAGTTCAGATAGACCAGGCTCATAAATTGGTGATTGGCCCGATTGCATCAATTTGACTTTTTCTGCGTTGTTATCAATGCAGATAACATCATGGCCAATGTGAGAGAGGCAGACACCTGTCACTAAGCCAACATAACCAGTTCCAATGACACAAACACGCATAATATTTCTATCCTTTCAATCGAGAGGTGAGTTTACAAAACACCCATAGCCGGAGTGACGATGGCTAGGTATAGACTGCCCAGTTTGGGGAATGAAACATAGATGACAGTATTTAGCAACTTGAGGAAAGAGATTTCCCAGTCTGTTTAATCTCTTTCACACAGTGCCAGCCATCACCTGCGACAACCCACTCGCCAGCCCCTAAGTCAGAGACGTCTCCAGAGACAGTCGCTGTTCAGACTGTAGCCGCATTTGGAAATCAGCAATTGTTTTTTCCAAACCATTTTGCAGCGGAATTGTTGGTTCCCATTCAAGGTGAGTTTTAGCCCGGGTAATGTCAGGCTTACGACGTTTCGGATCGTCTTGGGGCAGCGGTTCAAACTTTACTTCAGCGGCCGGATTGACCATTTCCTGAATCGTTTGGGCCAGTTGTAAGATGGTGTATTCACTAGGGTTGCCGAGATTAACAGGACCCACAAAATCACCATTCATGAGTCGAATCAGTCCCTCAACTAGGTCATCTACATAGCAAAAGCTGCGGGTCTGCAGGCCATCACCATAGACGGTAAGGGGAACACCTTTCAGTGCTTGCCCCACAAAGTTGCTCACTACCCGGCCATCGTTTTCTAACATGCGAGGGCCATAGGTGTTAAAAATCCGGGCGACTCGAATATCGACGCCATTTTGGCGATGGTAATCAAAGGCTAGAGTTTCAGCAACCCGCTTGCCTTCGTCATAGCAGCTACGAATCCCAATCGTGTTTACGTTGCCGCGATACTCTTCAGGCTGTGGATGAATCTCTGGATCGCCGTAGACTTCTGATGTGGATGCTAACAAAAAACGTGCTTTCACTCGCTTGGCGAGGCCAAGCATGTTGAGCGTCCCCATCACGTTGGTTTTAATCGTTTTGACGGGATTATATTGATAATGCACCGGCGAGGCAGGGCAAGCTAAGTGATAAACCTGATCTACTTCTAAGCGAATAGGTTCAGTAATATCGTGCCGAATTAGCTCAAAGTTAGGATTGCCAAACCAGTGTTGAATATTACGCTTATGACCAGTGAAAAAATTGTCTAAGCAAATAACGTCATTTCCTGCCTGCATCAGGCGATCAATCATGTGAGAGCCAATAAATCCTGCACCACCTGTGACTAAAATTCTCATATAACCCATTAATGATAAAAAGCTTATATCTATCATGCCCGTGATTTTACACAAACTCTCATCTTTCTGAAAAGAAGCTTCTACTCAGGGACAGCTCTCTCTAGCCTTGAGAGACACTTGTATCACTCAAGGCTAGAGAGAGCTGTGGGAAGGTGGTGACTGATCACCTGAGTTGATAAGTGCCGATTGGCTAGGGGCTGAAATCATCTCTGAGCAAAGAGTTTGGCTCTAATTAATGACAGCCCCCAGCGCACAAAGTTAAGGCAGGTGCGCTAATGCATATCCAATTAGGTTTCTAGCCTCAATTGATGATGCGCTTTAAGCTTCTGAGGTTGGAATCGTGATATCGACGTTCGTCACGGTCTGATCAGGGGTCAAGGTGGAGAGTGCGGGGTCAATATCGGCTGAGTTACCGACCACTAAGATGACCAAATCCTCAGGTTTGAGATGTTTTTGAGCAGCGACTTGAATCGCCTCAGCGGTCGTATTTGCGACTGCTTCTCGGAACTGAAAGACAAAATCTTGAGGATAATCGTAGTATTCATAGCGGACGAGTCGGGACAACGTCTGTTCTGGACTCTGGAAGTTAAACACGAAGCTATTGAGCACCGAATCCTGAGCTCGCTTAAGTTCTTCAGCAGAGACAGGAGTCTGACGAATAGCGGCAATTTCTTGCTCGACCGACTCAATAAAGGGCACTGTTGTATCTGAACTCGTCTGGCCACCCCCGATAAAAATGCCGTCGTAGTCGTAACGGGCAGCCCAAAAGGCATAGACCACATAAGCTAAGCCTTGACGAGAACGGACTTCATTAAAGAGGCGACCGCCGAAGCCATTCAAAACCTCATTCATAACCGCCATTTCGACATAATCAGGGGCATTGCGCTGACCTGCCAGGTGCCCAATTTGCACATAGCTTTGTGAAAGTTGAGGCTGGTCGATAAAGAACACACCCGCTTGAGTTTGTTCTGCTGTGGGTATCGGCGGTAACTCGGGCGCATCCGATGCACTTTGCCAACGGCTAAATTGCTCGGCAATCAAGTCTTTCATCTGGGCTGGGTTAAAATCACCCGCGATCGCCAAAATTGTCTGCTCTGGCCTGATCGATGCCCGATAGAAAGCTTGAATATCGTCTCGGGTGATGTTGTCGATAGTGCTGAATTCGTAGGTGCGAGCATAGGGACTAGTGGCCCCGTACACTAGCTTGCGAAATTCGCGAGAGGCAATATCGTCGGGGTTGTCGTTGCGCCGCTGAATAGCTCCACGATATCGATTTTTAAGGAAATCGATGCGGTCTTGCGCAAAGGCGGGTCGCTGCACAACATCGGCAAAGATTGTAAAAACGTCCGATAAATCTTCTGTCAATGTGTTGAAAGAGGCAGAACCAGAGGCGACGTCGATAGAAGTTTCGACCGCTGCGGCCCGCTGCTCTAATGCCAGATTTAGGGCATCTGCGGGGTAGGTGGCCGTTCCGCCAAGGCGCATCGCATCACCCACAATTTCCCCTAAACCAGTTTGCTCAGCCGTTACCAGGCGTTCCCCCGTGCGGAAGGTGGCACTGCCGGTCACCAACGGTAGCTCGTGGTCTTCCATTAGATACACAACTAAGCCATTGGACAGCTCATAACGTTCAAAATCAGGAATCTGAATGTCCCGCAAGGGGGGGAACTCTAATTCCGTGTAATGCTGGGCTGTGACTGCGGATGCCGGGGCCGGCGACCATCCCAATGTCAGCACGGTGGCCAGGCTAATTACGCCTAACAACAGCGACAACCAGCGAAATCGACGAGCAGAAATTAAGGAAAAAGACCCGCGCATAGCAGCATTCACAGTGACAGGTGGACAGTAAAAAAGAGAGAGAAAATTGCGATCGCTTAGGATTCGTCGGCGGTTAGTAACTTGCCAGCTGTACGATTTTCCGGCTGGAAGGTAGTTTGGGCCACTCGCTGAATATCCTCAGCAGTAATCGCTTCAATTTCTTGCAGTTCAGTAAAAATGTTGCGCCAGGAACCGGTTTTAGCTTCGTATGCCGCCAGTAAAGAGGCCATGCCTGAGTTGGAATCGAGCTGACGGAGCAAGCCGGCCCGGGCTTGAGTTTTGACCCGCTCCAGTTCTTCATTAGAGACGGGTTCGATTTTAAGGCGTTCAAGTTGCTGGTGCATCACATCAGCAATTTGGTCGGTCTCGACCCCAGGTGCGGTAATGCCATAGAGGATGAGCATATTGGGATACTTGTCACCCGGAAAACCGCTAAATCCGCCAATGTCGAGGGCCAGTTGTTGCTCTTCAACAAGGTCCTTATACAGTCGAGACGTCCGCCCCCGGATGAGAATGCCCTCAATCATGCCGTAGATGACGTGATCAGGATTAGTCAGACTGGGGCGATGATAGCCCTCCAAATACCAGGGCTCAGTTGGCAACTCTAAGGTGAAAGATTTGGGCTCAGTTTGAGGCGGTTCCTCAATGGTGACTTCAGCCGGTAGGCTGCGGGCTGGAAAGCGACCAAAGTAGGCGGCGGCCATTTCCTGAACCTCAGCGATGTCGACATCGCCAACCACGACACCAATTAAATTATTGGGACCGTAGAAGTTATCAAAAAATTGCTGAACCGTGTCGCGCGTGGCGACATACAAGTCTTCTTGATAGCCAATAATGGGACGGCGGTAGGGGTGAACCTCAAAGGCCTCTTCGAGAAAAACCTCAATGAACTTGCCGATGGGAGAGTTATCTACCCGCATCCGCCGCTCTTCGAGAATGACGTCTTTTTCTTCGTAGAACTCGCGGAACACAGGTTCCAAAAAGCGTTCCGACTCTAGAGTCATCCAAAGTTCTAGCTTGTTAGACGGCAGGCTGTAGAAGTAGCGAGTCGCATCGGCACCAGTTGTCGCGTTTAGGCCAACGCCCCCTTCTTGCTCAATGATTTGACCATATTTGTTTTGTTCTACGTACTGGGCGGCGGCTTGACGGAGAGACTCTAGCTGTGCCTCTAATTCGGTAACTTTATCCGTTTGCCCCGTCTGCTGGGCAACCAAAATTTCGTCAAAAACGGCATCCATTTCGTCAATCAGTACTTTTTCTGCCGCATAGTTGGTGGTGCCGATTTGCTCTGTGCCCTTAAAGGCCAAATGCTCTAAATAGTGAGCTACGCCAGTTTTACCATCGGCTTCGTTCACGGCACCGACATCCGCATACAACATAAAAGAAACGACGGGGGCTTGATGGCGCTCTAGCACAATCCATTTCATGCCGTTGTCGAGGGTAAACTCGCTCACTTGGTCGGCCACTCGATCAAGGTAGGGTTGAATGTCGGTGGTGGCTGATGCTGGCAGCGCTTGAGCGATCGCGGGCCAGCCCATGAAGGTTGTCAAGCCCAGCAAGAGAGCACTCAAGAGCGCCACACTCCGGTGCGGTCTACTGGCGCAAAAAAAGTTGCCGAAAAAAAGTCTCATCGCGATCGCCTATCACCATACCTTCACAATTTCAACACATCGTGCTGGTAACTGACTATCGTATTTTGTTTGAAGGTTGATATCCCCAAGCTTCGAAGCTGTTTTGCCATTGATGATTGATTTGCTGACAAATGCTTTCATTAAGTGATGAAAACTGATTTTTTCGGTAATGCTGGCGGGCGTCGAGATAATGTTCGACACGGGCGGCAAACGCTTGAGAGTACGGTAACTGCAGTTGTTGATAAAGGACCTGAATCTGGGTGCCTGGAGCCTGCTCTAAATCGGCGAATGCGACCTCATGAAACTGCGCGGCGGGAATCAGCGATCGCTGCTCAAAGTAGGCTTCATACAGCAGTCGATAGCGCCGCAGGATAGCTTGGTCCAGGGTTTCCAAGTTGGGTGCTTGCAAATAGGTGAGCCAGCCAGCGGTGTGATAGTACCGCCGCATCGAGCGAAACACATCGTAGGGATGTCGATGAATATGAATGAATCGGGCCTTGGGAAATAGCTCTAGCAGCAAACGGATGCGGGCAGTGTGGGGCGGTGACTTCAGCACTAAGGGCCGTCGGTATTTGTAAGTGAGCTTTTTGAGAAACCAGAGAAACTGAGTTTGCCAATGTTGCAATTCCTCAGCCGACAAGTCCGCCAACGTGAGATACCGTTCATAGCTTTGTTCTGATTCGGGGAAGGACAGTGCCAGATAATAAGACTGCAGGGTTGTAAGGGCGATCGCAAACTCATCTTCTTGCGGCGATTCAAAGCTCAGTCGCATATTGTCCATCGGGCGCTGCGTCGGCACCAAGCTGGCCAACCAGCGACTACACCAATCTTCCGTCAACAAGAATGTCGTCGGACTCATCACCTCAAACGTATTTGGATACGCTAGATGCTCAGTATCGAGCGCCATGAGTTCGTGCAGCAAGGTTGTGCCACTGCGCCAGTGCCCCAGAATGAAAATTGGATCTTCGGGCAGTTCGGTATTGGCGATCGCCTCGTTGTAACGCCAAGATTCGAGCTGGCTCAATGGTGTGCTCAGCAGGCTCGTCAAGGTCATGACGGCGGCTCGATGCCAGTAAGCAGGGGCAATGCGGTGATGTGGGCGGCGTAGGAGCGATCGCCAGCGATCGAGTGAGATGCCCATGAGGTAGTTGCCCTGCAGATTCCAGCGGTGGGGCAAGGGGGTGGTAGAGGGTGACATGATATTGAGATGGGGATGTGTGCTGCAGTACGGGCGAGGCATGCCTCGCCCGTACGAGATGTGGGCATGCCTCGCCCGTACGAGATGTGGGCATGCCTCAAGCAGGTTTATTCGACATCCCAAGCGCCAGCGTTGCGGATGCCGTAGTAGTGGCGCAGAGTATCGAGGTTTTGATCCATCACCGCTTCCGGGTCAAGGTAGGCATCAATGCGGCGGCGTACGGTACGGCCCTGTCGCATGCCGGCCAGGTAAAAGCGGCAGATTGCCAGAGGGCTGTATTGGCCTGTTGCGGTGCCCACGGTGCGGCCCCAAAGCGATCGCCACAGCACCTCCAAAAACGTCCCAATGTTTTGCACGTAATACGTCCAGGGACGTCGCCAGGTCAGCCCAGTCAGAATGAAACCGACGAGGCGCATTTCATCATCCAAAGTGGTGTTGTAGCCCGTGACCACATGCATAATGTCGTGGCGTTGTAGGTCGCGCCAGGGAATGCGCACGAGGCCCAGATCAAGATCTTGATTTTGGATAAAGTCGGGGTTTTCGGCATAGTAGCGCTGCAAGCCCTGCCGCAGGGTCTGTTTACTTGTCATGGCCATCATGAAAACACTTTAAAAACAACCTCTCAAGATAAGTTCCTTCGAATCGCTTTTGCGAGCCTTCAATCTACGTAACTGAGTTAGAATGCTAGCTTTGCTTGATAGGGCGGTTCTGGTGGGCATTGATGTTGTAACTCGACAGAAAGAGGATGGCTCAGAAAAACATGAAGTTTTTTTTCTCAAATGAGCATCAAAACCGAATATCTACTGATATCGCGCACAACCCAACAACACTGACAACAACTCATGGTTTGTCTATAAAATTTATTTTCAAGAGAAAGAAGTTCAAATCCAAAAAACGCAGAAAATCTAAGACTCGGAGTGGAGATGGCAATCCTCTAATCTATGCACTTAAAGGCCAGAGGAACCACACGATTCGAATCAGTGAAATCAAAAAGATCGTCCCTGTTTTTTATTCAATTCTGAAGAAGGCAATTGAAAATGAGCAATTTGACTATGTAGTGCCCTTACCATCTTCCTCTCCAATTAACTACATTATTTCAAGGAGAATTCAGCGTACTAAGCCTAAAACAAAGTTGCTGCTTAATGTCTTTGCAAAGAAAGTAATGGCAGAAGTGGC
The DNA here is from genome assembly GCA_039185935.1 of Cyanobacteria bacterium P01_F01_bin.56. Lineage (GTDB taxonomy): Bacteria > Cyanobacteriota > Cyanobacteriia > Phormidesmidales > Phormidesmidaceae > Halomicronema. Next base: position 90,928 of record JBCDAJ010000002.1, read on the forward strand.
TCAAGATCTTCGAGGACTTGACTTCTCATCAATAAACCTTGGCGAGTCGTCCACTGATTTGAAGAAGGAAGTTGGAAAACTACTATCTATTTGCGATTCAAAGCCAGGTTCAACATTCTCAATGAAGCTTGTTAATACTCAGGTTCGAGAGTTTTTAGAAATATGTCCTCTGAAACTCGAAAACGGTTTTCATCTTCCTGACAAGGCCAGAGTATTGTTAGTAGATGACCTGTTGGCGTCAGGCTCTACAATGCGCTCTGCTCATTGGTTATTGCAAGGCTTAGGGAATGATTTGGAGTGTTCCGGTATCTGCTTGTTTAGCCCTGTTAGGTTTGCTAAGATAGTGAGCGATACGTAGAGACCGTACATATGCCCTACGGTCAGGAAAAATGAAGCAGGTCGCAAGGCTTGTGGGCCCGAGCAAGCGCCGTTTAGCGAGGCCATACCATAAGGGTAAAGTATCGCTTGCTAGGCATCGGCTAGCAGATCTTATAGAAAGCTAGAGGAAGCTCGTCTCCGGGCTTCCTTTCTTCTTATCTAATGAAACTGCGCAGAGTTTTGTATTAAGCCGTCTAAAAATCTAGTTGTTCAGGGAACGGCAGCTAGGTCATGGTTTTTTGTTGCGTTCGGGAAGGGGGCGCTCAGGCAAGGGCGGCTCAGCTACTGGCCGGTTAACGAGACGATGTAGACCCGCCACATCACGGGTATTTTTTTGCACCGCGATCGCCCCAAATAGACTGAGCAAAAAGGACATGCTGTAAAACCCCTTTTCGCTCAGGGGCCAACTAGCATTCCACAGACCAATTCCAAGGAGCGAGAGACACATAATGGTGGATAGCCAGGAGATGCCGTAGTAAAGGTCGGTAACGGGAATATTTTCAGTGCGATCGCGCACGCTCTTTTGCACCGAGACGGCGGCGTACAATCCATACATCAGCAACGTGAAATAGAAGCCTTTTTCGGCTAGGCCCATGGACGTCGTGCGCCAGAGCCCCGTGAGAAACGCCGCCATACCAATCGACATCGCACAGTAAGACACGCCGATAAAAGCGGGAGTGGGTTTGGTGTACATGGTGAAATCCTCAGAGTTTGGAGTTCGGAATTCGGAGTTCGGAAAGTCTGCGTAGGGTAAGTGAGTGAGGTGGGGAGTGGGGGAGTGGCAAGGCCAAAGAACGAAGAACGAAGAACCAAGAACGAAGAACCAAGAACCAAGAACGAAGAACCAATCCGCCAGCCTGTTCACACGCGGTGTTTCGGACGTTTCCAGGATTTGAACAGGGCGTAGGCGATCGCGCTAAGGGTGATGAGCAACATGACTGGGTGTTACCTCCTGGGTTTGAGTGGCCGCAGCGAGTTCTAGATAGCGGTGCAGATATTCCGACAGCACCCCGTGCAGCAGCAGATCATGAGCCGCTGCAAACGGGCTGTTGGGTGCCAAGGGATGGCGATTGGTCACCACATGGTTCCAGCGATAGTCGCCCGTAAGCTGACTGAAATATTGGGCAAAGCTCTCGTCGAACTGCAAGGACAACACCGCCCGCTGAAACTCTTGACTGGTGACACAGAGGGAATAGCAAATCTTGAACAATTCCAGAGCCGATTCCATATCCAGGACTTGCAGCCAACCGCGTTGGGTCGTGTCCACATCAATTTCGAGGGGACGCAGATGAGTGAAATCGATACCCCGCTGCTGCACTGCCTCCAACCAGGTGGGATGCGCGCGTTGGGCCGCGTGATAATCCAGCACAAAGTTGTAGAGAATGATGTCGTGTTCGAGAAAGGCATTGTCGGCCAAATCTGCGACCGTGCGCGGATACAGATTGGAGCGCGGCAGCGTTGGGTCAGGCCCGTTGTCAATCAAAAAGTTGACGATGTTAGAGCCAATGCCTAAGTGCCGCACAATTAAGTAGCAGGCTTCTGGCGTGGCAAAGGTTTTGAGGAACCACACGGCGAGGTGATGCATCAGCCAGTATGAGCGAAACTGAAAAGGCAGCAGCCGCTTCACCGTCATAATGGTGCCGAGCCCAATATTCGCAATGACCTTGATAGGCAGCAATAGATAATTGCGAGACCAGCTCTGTAAGTCTTTGACCATATAGGCTTTGGCCACCGGATCGACGGGAATCCCACCGTCGGCATAGAGGGCGTCCCAATGATTGGGATCTTGGCGATCGCGAGTCTCAGGCAGGTAAGTCATTTACTGAATCTCCTCAAGTTGCAGACGATAAAGGCGAGCCGTCACCTGAGCAGTCTTCACAATGCGGGCGGCAATTTCCGCCGTCATCCAATCCGCATTGAGAAAGGCATCGAGCTTTTTGACATGGGCTTCATCGTTTTCCCCGTGATAGCCCAAGAAAGAAATCTGCGATTTCTGCAGCGACAAGGTTTGCCGAATCTGCTCAGCCCACTGTCCGGCTAGGCGATTACCCAGCCCTTCCACGATAAAGATGCTGCCGAGCAAATCAATCGGATTCTCCCGCGATGCCCGCTGAAAGATGAAGGCCGAGAGCGCTTCTGACCCGATATTCTGTTCGGCATTGAGGATTTCCGTTAACGCTCCACCAACCGAAACATAATCTCGTTCCAGCATTTGAAAGTCGCGATGCTCGTCGCGGGCATGGCTGATCAGGTGCGAGCGCAAGTCAAAATTTGTCATATTCGACGCTGCCCGCGTAATCCACCGGGCTCCATCAACGACTTGAGGCCGCAAATTTCGCAACAGTGCCTGATAATCCTCCACGGTGAAAGTGCCCTGATGCAACCGCTGGACAATCGGTATCGAGCGCAATTCACGCTCAAAGGTCAGCCACACGAGCATGAGTTGTCTGAGCAACTCTGCCGACACTTCCCCAGCTACCCCGGTGTCATCATGCCGATCTCCCGCCGTGCCCTCAGGATCTTGCTGGAGCGGAGGGGGGGTGGTAATGGCACCAGGACTGACGAGAGCAGCCGGTGCTGGTGCGGCAGCGATCGTCGATTCCCCACTATCGCTGTGCTCTTGGGAAGGCGAGCTAGCAACTGACTCAAGTACCTGGTCTACATTGGGTTCGGGGGGAGAAAGCGTCGCCGCATCCACCACTGTCAGCAACATATACGCCGTCGTGAACCGACCACTCTCTGGCACAAAGCAAAAGATCTTTTGGCCGGGTTGCAACTTACCCGAGTGAAACAGCTCCTCCAACATTAGATAAATGGACGCACAGCCCGTATTGCCTCGTGTGTAGAGATTGGTAAACCATTTCTCTTCGGGAATCATGCAGCCAGCTTTTTCCAGCAGCTCGATAATCTGACTGCGGAAAAAATGGGAGGAATAGTGACATAACAGCCAATCCACGTCAGCGGGCTGCACCCGTCCCGCTTCAATCAAGCGCAGCCAGCCTTCGACGCCTAACTGCACCACCTTGTCCAACAGCCGAATATTTTGGCGGAGGTTGATGGCACCTTGGGTCGCGGCCTCCGCCTGCGAAGGATAATCCATCCAACTGTTGAGGGAATCCGGCGCATCCACACCGGCATACATGCAGACAGGGTGAGCGTTCGCGTGGGAGATGGATTCGATCCACTCGACTTTGAGGCTGAGTCCCTGAGTGGCCGGGCGATCGCTCACCAAAAAGGCGCCCGCTCCATCCGATAGCATCCACCTTAAAAACTCGGTATCAAAGGGCAAGCTTGCACCCGCTTGAGTGCCCACTTCAGCCTCAAAGCGCGTGTGTTTGAACAGTCGAGAGGCCAATTCCGAGGCGACGGCAACGGCTTGGCGCTTTTGCCCTAATTGCACTTGGGTCGCAGCGTACTTTAAGGCCGCCACCCCGGCACAGCAAACGCCCAAGTGAGAGGTGGCTTCTAATGGGGCCAGTTCTGAGAGTTCGCCGTGCACCATGCTGGCAAAGCCAGGAACTAGCTGATCGGGCCAAGTCGTGCCGCAAGCCAGTAAATCGACAGCCCTGGGATTGAGGCCAGACTGACTCAGCACGTCGCGAACGGCAGCGGCAGCCATTTGCGCATTACTGATTGTGGTGCGCTGCTGCTGATCGAGGGCGTAATAGCGTTGCTGAATGCCGTTACTTTTGAGAATTCGGGATTTGACCCGTGAGGGGCGACCGTCCACATGACCTAGATAGTCTTCCATGGCGTCATTTGCGATCGGTGCACCCGGTAAATATTTACCCACGTGGGTAATGTAAGCTGCCGGATACTGGCTAGATGAGTTTAGGGGGGCGCTGAGAGAGCTAGACGGCATGTCCTGAAAATCTCCGCAATTGATGGACTATTTGAGCAAGTTGAGGCCATTGTCTTCAATGCCTCTCTGCACTGCCAATGAGAACGGTGCAGTGCACAAGAGGTGTACGTAGTACGGTGAAGTCAGGCGAAGTACCCCGAAGTTTTTGTCCTGTTGGCTGAGTGGCGAGTATGCTCAGGCCTTACGCCGTTGAGCCGCTATTAACCTCTGCATTTCCCAGATTTGAGAATTGAGGGCGCTGGCGTAAGTTCTCATGGTGAGAGTCTTGGACTGCCACCACAGCGGGTGCCAAATTGCCTCGACTTGCTGATCGCGACGCCTCAACCCAGAACTGGGTTGGCGGCGCTTTGGACCTGAAATGATATGTCCCACGACCAATGTGCTGAGAGACCGGCCAGTTCAGAGACTGACAGAAAAGCGGTCACGACCTGACAGGAACATAAAGATTAATGCTATTCTGTAGATGACCTGGACCCATGCGGTCACAACGCCCAAACCATGTCAGGACCGGAAGGTAGCAGCATTACGGGATGCTTGTGACAGGCGTGGACTCCGGGTCTCTTGCTATTTAGGTTTTGGCGTTTCAAGCGATCGCGTAGGCAGACATCACTCTACTGCTGTCGGTTAACCCTAATAGCCGCTCTAGTTTTTTCCTCTTTATGCTTAAGAAAATTGCTTGCTGAGGAATGGTTTATGGCTGGTTTTGGTGACCTGGTACAAAAAGCGTTTTACCTGGGTGTGGGAGCAGCTTCCTATGCTGGGGAAAAAGCAGGGGGCACCCTCAAAGAGTTGCGAGAACAAACCAGCGCCCTGGTTAATGAACTGGTAGAACGGGGAGAAATTACCGCCGAAGAAGCGCAACAATTGCTCAACAAAATGATGCAGCAAGCGCAAGCAGATGATACAAAAGTCTCTAGTCCATCGCCCGAGCAGCCTCGCCGCATTGAAATCATTGATGATGCTGAAGATACTGCAGAGGCGCGTGAAGCGGCAGCCTTGCGACGACAGGTCGCAGCCACTCGACAGCAGTTGGAAGAACTCAAGCGCACCAATCGCCAATGAATGATTTTGAGACCTTAGCTAGAGAGTTTGCGGCCTGGTGCGAGACCACCGTCCGCAAAACGGAGGTGTGGGCTGAGCACACCCTGCAGGAAGCGGTAGAGACGGCCGATGCGATCGCCGACGAAGTAGATAAGCAACTGCGTCCAACCCTAGAGCAATGGGCCGATGATCTCAATCAATCTCTAGAACCGTTGGAAGCGACCTTAGATCAAGAAGTTGAGCGCTTTTCGACCGAATTCAGTGAGTTTGTCCACCCGCTGGTCGAGCCTCTGGCTCTGGCTTTGGAAACCTGGGTTGGTGCCATGGCCGCACCGATGACAAGTCATATTGACCCCATGATCAACGACCATCCAATCTGCATTGGCTGCAAGCATTATCATGGCCAAGCGCACGGCGGCAATATGCTGGTGTGTGCCATGTATCCTTACGGTCCGGAGACAGAGTCTTGCCGGGATTGGCAGTCTTACTAAGCCGAGGGACAGTTGCAGCGGGCCGAGAGCAGCGGGCCGTGGTCGCATTACTGAACTTATTCACTCTGCAACGCGACTGTCTCGCCTCTGCCTAACTGAGAAGGGGAAAGAAGTGTCCCACCGGACCTTGACCTTGACCAATGCGGAGAGGATGCTGCAGAGCTTGGGTCACGTATTTCTTGGCAGCTTGAACAGCCGTAAAGGGATCTTTGCCTAGAGCGAGATTGGCCGCGATCGCAGCCGACAGCGTACAGCCAGTGCCATGAGTGTCTTGAGTATCCACCGTTGCCGTCGTCAGCGTCACAGGGTCACTGCCGTCGTACCAAACATCGACGCCTCTTAGGTCTCCAGCCATGCCGCCACCCTTTACTAAGACTGCTTGAGCACCTAGATCAAAGATTTTGCGGGCCGCGATTTCCATCTCGGCCAGTGTGTGAATATCTTGACCGCTGAGCATTTGAGCTTCGTAGCGATTAGGCGTAAGCACAGTCGCTTGCGGCACCAACTGGGTGGTTAAGGTGGCAATTGCCGCATCATCAATAAGCTGTGCCCCCGTGCGCGAAACCATGACGGGATCAACGACCCAGGCTGATACTGGAGCGTCAGCGATCGCCGCAGCCACTGCCGTCATAATGTCTGCATTGAGCAGCATTCCTAGCTTGGCACTTTGCACCCCAATATCATTGATGACGGCTTGCATCTGAGCCACCACGGCCTCGGGGGGTAAAGCATCGACCCGAGTAACACCACAGGTATTTTGGGCCGTAATACACGTGAGCGCACTCGTGCCATGCACTTGATGAAAAGCAAATGTGCGCAAATCAGCCTGAATGCCAGCGCCACCGCCACTATCAGAACCCGCAATTGTCATGGCCACGGGGGGAGTGAGCGAATTTACCACAACGTTTCTCCTACTGAGAAAGACTGCTTTTCAGCATAAAGTGACTCCTCCACTCGGGAAGAGGTCGGTCAAAAGACACTAGCAAACGGCGCACTTAGGGATCGGCTTGAAAATAAAGTACCCGGACAAAACTGTGGCAGGGTGGATGGGTAGCAGGGTCGGTGGGATGTTATTTAAGCGCAACTCCCTTAACGATTGGGACGTCGCCGTTGCAAAAATTCGGGAATATCTAGACCACCCGGTCCGCTGTTACCACCAGACTCTGAGCTGGGAGCCGGTTTATTGAGATTATTTCGCTTCAGAGGTGTGATGCGGGCTGTATCCATCTGCCCACCGTGAGAATCGACCAAATTAAAGCCCGTAGCGATGACCGTGATTTGCACCTCACCCTGCAGGCGTTCATCAATGACGGCACCAAAAATAATGTTCGCGTTGGGGTCAACCGCTTCATAAATAATCTCTGCCGCTGCGTTGACTTCATGCAATGTCAAATCAGAGCCACCCGTGATATTGAAGACCGCACCCGAGGCACCATCAATGGAAGATTCCAGCAGAGGAGAAGAAATCGCCGCGATCGCGGCCTCACGGGCGCGTGACTTACCAGACCCGATGCCAATACCCATCAGAGCTGAACCGGCATCGGCCATGACGGCCCGGACATCAGCAAAGTCAACGTTGACCAAACCAGGAATCATGATGATGTCAGAAATCCCCTGGACCCCTTGACGCAAAATATCATCAGCTGATTGAAAAGCCTCTTGTACAGGGGTTTGCTCAGAAATTACCGACAACAAGCGATCATTGGGAATCACGATGAGGGTATCTACCCGGCTTTGCAGGGCTTCAATGCCATCATCTGCTTGACCAGTGCGCCGACGCCCTTCAAAGGTAAAAGGTCGAGTAACAACACCAATGGTGAGAGCACCTGATTCTTTCGCGACTTCAGCCACGACTGGCGCGGCGCCAGTGCCAGTGCCGCCTCCCATCCCTGCCGTAATAAATACCAAGTCAGACTCTTCTAAAGACGCCGCAATTTCATCACGCGATTCTTCAGCGGCTTTTTGCCCAATCGCAGGGTTACCGCCAGCGCCTAACCCCCGGGTCAACTTTTGACCGATCTGCAAGCGGTTTTCAGTCGAGGTGTTAAGCAGCGCTTGGGCGTCTGTATTAACGGTCCAGAACTCAATTCCAGAAAGCCCGCTATGAATCATCCGGTTGACCGCATTGCAGCCGCCGCCGCCAACACCGATAACTTTAATTTTTGCGATATTACTGGGCACAGTCTCACCGTTTAGGAGCATTTCTCCAGGAGCCATTCTGGGATGATTGTTGCTGTTCTCGAATGCACTAGAGGTATTGGTTAATGAACTCTGAGAATCTGCCACCGGCGATCGGGTGCCATCTTCTACTGGAACATGAGAATTATTGATAACTAAATCGTCGTGGCCGAAATCGATCGACGTTGAATCAGAAGACATTAAACCCCTACCCTACGTAGAACATCAATTTCGAGCAAGCTATATCCCATACAATTTAGACAACTATAAGGTACTTCGGTGGAAAAACCAAACAAACTGCGTAATGCCTGAAAGCAAAGGTATAAGAGCCTCTTTCAGGCGAAATCAGCCTTGATCGCAACTTACTCAAAGTAGGCTAAAAAGCTACCTCATCTGAGGCTTTTTTTGTGAAAAATCGGTGGATTCATAGATTCTTTTAAGGAGACGCTTCTGTCGTCTCGGGTGGTTCAGAAAATTTCACAGCGGGCACCTGCGGATTGACTAAATCGATGTAGTCAATGCGAGGAGTCTGAGGGGCTTCTGTAAGTTGACGTAATTGGGGCAAAAGCGCGAGTTGCTCTAGCAAGCGCCGCGCATCGTACCCTCCTAAGTGGATGGTGCCAACTTCCGTCTGGATGATGAGATTGTTTGGCGATCGCAAATCAATTTCTTGGATGGGCACTGGACTGGCTTGCAGGGCTTCGTACAGCGTGGGCCATTGGCCTTGATACCGAGGGTGAAAACCACGAACTTTCAAGGCTGGCAAGTCATAATCCTGGTCCAGCCCCGCCGTCGCCCTTTGAGCTAGCCAATATCCTTCAGCATCCAGAAGGCCAGGTTGATTGATGGGGGTCGGTTCACTTGTTGTTGCCAGATTGGGCCGAGAGGGAATCGTGACGGCAACGGGGATCCGCTCTTGCAGGGTGATATCGACACGGGGGGGAAACAACTGCCGCTCCACCTGAGCATCAGCGATTGGGGCTTGACTTTGTAATTGCTCGACTAGTTGCTCTGGCTCAAGGTCAAAAATGCGTTGGGGATATTCAAGGGCTAACAGCGTATGGACAGTATCGTCTGACAGCATCTCATTGCCATTGACTGTGACTTGCTCGCGCCCCTGCAGCAGCAACCAAAACGGATTGCGAATCAGCCACATCGCGCTGACTGCTAGTCCGGAAACGACCAGGACGCGTAACAGCTGTTGCAGATTACGAAGGCGTCGTTGTTGCCTGAGGGCCTTTCGACGTGTCGATAGGTCTTCTGGTGAAGGGGTGACTAGATTAGTCATGGATAATCATGCAAACCGCAGCAAAATCTTAGCTAAGTAGAGCTTCAGAGCTTCAACAAATTAGGCGAGTCACCCTTCGTTGAAGTCTGCGAGAACGGGTGATATGTCTGCTTCGACAACATCGGGGCTTTGAAGACGATCACCAAAAGGCCCGATACAGTATGGGGAATACCTTGACTCTCAGAGCTTTGACGTTGATTGTACCGACTCCCGTAAAGCCTGCAACTGATTTTGCCAGGCAGTGGCCAACTCGACATCTGTGAAAGGGATCCACACACGAGAAGTATCAGCACAATCAAGGGCTAAAGCAATAGTGCATCCTTTGGGCAACTGGGACGACGACGGTAATGGATTATCAGCTCCGTAGAGCGCGATCGCTTGAACCGTCTGCAAGGAAATTTCGTGTACCTCGACCGGGCCTTGGCGAGTAGGGGTGCCCCATGTCAGGCGATCGCCGCGCTGGCCGAGAGCGGCGTAAATATCATACTTCGCACGCTCAAACTGGGTGGCCCACTGCTTATAGGCCTCTAGCTTTTGGTATTCGTTCCACCCGGCCCAAGCCAACCCGATAAACATCCCCAATAGGGGTAGCCACAACAATCCGCGTTCCATATCGACCTACAATAATCGTGACGCAACCAGCGACGGAGCCTTAGACATTAACCCACTCTAATTAGCTTAACGGTTTGGGAACCGGTAGCTCAGCGAGGGAACCTTGCTCAGCCGGCCAATCTCTACCGCCTCCGAAAACCAAGCTGCAGCCAGGCAAAACGTTAAATTATCTCTCGCTACCCATCGAAGTTTGAGATAATATTCTGTAAATTCTTGCAACAAGGATGTGATTTGCCTTTACCCGTCATCAAAAATCTTAATTAGGGTTGAGGTTGCTTATCGTGGCTGATGGATTGTCAGAGCAGCTTTGCCTTTGTTTGATTTAACGATTACCTGAGGAAACCGAAATTGACTTATCTTGCTTTACTGGCAGTGGCAGTCCCCAGTTCCTATGAATGGAGCCCGAAAGTCGCTATCGTGATGATTATTTGCAACATTTTGGCCATTGCGATCGGCAAGTTCACCATTAAATATCCCAGTGAAGGACCGGCGATGCCATCTCCTAGTCTGTTTGGCGGTTTTAGCCTACCCGCAGTCATTGGCACCGCTAGCTTTGGCCACGTATTAGGCGCTGGGGCTATTTTAGGGCTGGCCAACTTGGGCGTGCTTTAGGCAGTTGTGGCACCAGGCAGTGAGTTTCGCTGCAGCATCCACATCAGCGTCAGGCAACTACGACCTGACGCTGATCAGTATCTGGCTACGCCTTCAATTACTCTGGCTGTTATCAATTTAGGAACGGGCTCTCTGTGTTGAGGGACAATGGCCCCTCGCCTGTTCATCTACGAGGTAAACCCGATCATGCTGATTGCTGGAGGCGGCTGCAGTTAATTGATGACGGGCTCTAAAACTCGTAACCCAAAGAGAAATAAAATCTGAGTCCTGGCGGATCATCAGTGGATAACTCCTCAATATCGATTAATGGATATGCCAAGTCAGCCCGCGCATTGAGCCCATCGACAAAGTTGAACAAAAAGCCGACCCCCGTGCCCAGCAAGAAATTGTTGTCGGTTACGTCAATACTATCGTCGTCATTCCAAACATAGGCCCCATCTAAGAAGGGGGCAACTCGAAAGAACGGTAAACCGTCGACATCGCGGGTAATCACAATTTGATCTTCGATGGAAAATCGGAAGCCATTGTCGCCAAAGCGCTGGTTTTGGTCGTATCCGCGAACAGATAACCCACCGCCGCTAAAAAACTTCTCGGAACCGGGCAACGAGTTGGGGGTCAGTTGCAGACTACCTTGCACCTGCAACAGATTATCGGCATTGAGTCTTTGCACCCGCTGCACCTGACCAATCCAACTGAAAAAGCTCTCTGAGTCTCCCACTGTCGTGGCAGTGTCGTCGATATCTTCCACACCCAGACGAAACTGCGACTGGAGTGCCCAGGCCCCATTAACGTCACGATGCACGTAGTCTTGCCCAAAACTCACAACATTTGTGGTGGTGGAATCGGTGACGATACCAGCGATCAGCGTTGACCCTTCGCGGTAGCGGTAACCCAGCGAGAGGGCGAACTCATCGCGTGGGGTCCGAATCAGGGGCTGTCGAATACTCACTTCGTAGATATCGGTGGAGCCTTCGGTTCCTAAGCCAAATGTGGGTTGATTAGGGTCAGTAATTTCAAAATCGTTGGGGGTGGCTCTCAGGAGTAAAGTGCCGTTCGTGGGGCTAATGGGGACGCGATACCCGAGCTCATACACTTTGGAGCCCGCAGTTGTGGTCCATGTGGCAGAGCCAAACAGTGTATCGCCCAATCCGGCTAAATTGCGAAACTGTAAACTCCCCCCAACCCGAACGATACCAACCGAAGGTGGAGAATAGCTATCGCTAAAAATTGAGCCGCCGATGGTATTCGCTTCCTCAACTCGGACAATAAGACGACTCTTACCGGTTCCACTTCCCGCTCTCAAGCTGGCTTCCACGCTGTCAAACATGGGGTCAACTCGCAGCAGCCGGAGTTGATCTTCGAGGTTGGCTTGATTGAGGGGTTTGGTGCCACCCTGGGCAATGCGTACGCGTACGTAGTCGGTTAAGCGAGCAGTACCTTCAACGATGATTTCTTCTAATTCACCTTCGATAACGTCGATTTGTACGATGCCATCGACGATAGTCTGAGTGCTAATGACGGCCCGCGAAGTGATGTAGCCTTCATTCAGGTAAAGCTGAGTAATTTCATCCGCAGCTTGTTGTAACTCGGCTAATGTAACGTCGCGATTTTCATAGGGAGCGACGATCGCGGCCAAGGTCGGTTCATCAAAAATGCTGCTGCCGATAACGCTGATGTCAGTAACCATAAAGGGGGTATCGGCACCGGGCGGCAAAGTTTGCTCAGGTGTCGAGGGCGTCGGTGCTGGCGGAGATTCTGGCAGCGGTACGGGCAACTCTGGCTCCGTCGGGAAGCGGTCTTGCCCAGGATCGACTTGGGCCAGTAACTCAGAGGAATCATTCTCTATGGGTAACGCTGCGGGGGGCGCAGGAGTCGCTTGAGCAACTGCAGGACTGATACCGAAGAACGCGATCGCAATGCCACTAGACATCCCCAAAAAAAGCGAATCCATAGTCCCTCATGTCGACACGTCATTCAGATTATCTCTATTAATTTGAGAAAAACTTGATTTGGTTAGTCAAGATTACGATTTTCGCGATGTCTGTTTCCCACTCAAATCTTAGATAGATAGAATTGCGTCAATGATTTTTAGGTTGTTTGGGGGACGATTGGCACGGCAAGCAGCAGGCTTGAACCCATCTGTGTCGAGAGCCCGCGAATTACGGTATCGCGTTTCTACAGTTAGGGAAGTGCCCAGGTGAGAGGGTTAACCTTGCTGTCAAGCAAGTGGGCGTCCCTCATTAGGCACTATCTCGGTCGGAATCTGGCGTTAAGTTTCGGCGACTTTAGACGCGACAAAGGTGATACTAACGGATGAAGTCTGGGGTCATCAATTTAGAGCGCAGCCAGGTTGACGCTTAAAGATTTACCTGCAGCGTTCTTGTCAGAGTCTGGTACGGTATAAAACTTGTGGCCAGAGTGTAAACATATGTTGCGCCTCTGCTAACTGCTGGGGTGTGCAGGCTGACGGCAACTCAAGGACGTTGGCAATGTCTGTGTGCGGTTAAGGCAGCTCATTTCTGGTCACGGTTCAGGCGGCTAATCCTCAAGCGTCGCAGCGCTGATTACATCCGAGCAATCTACAGGGGTAGTAGAGTTCAGTGAAGATCCTGAAAACAATTGAAGGATTGAAAAGCTGTTTGGCGATTTGGCGACAGCTTGATATCGCTGGCGATTATCCCCGTATCGCCTCTGTGGGCCTTGTGCCCACGATGGGGGCGCTGCATCCAGGGCATATGAGTCTAATCCAACAAGCGCGCCAAGACAATGATCGCTTGGTTGTGAGTATCTTCGTGAATCCTCTACAGTTTGGGCCACAAGAGGATTTAGACGCCTACCCGCAGACGCTGTCAAGTGATATGGCAAAATGTCAGGCGGCTAATGTTGATGCCCTGTTTTGTCCGTTGCCTCAGACGTTGTACGGACGGGCGATGCCAGCGACCAACGAGGTAACTCAAGTGTTACCCGTGGCCAATATGACGGCAACGCTCTGTGGAGCTTACCGGCCGGGTCACTTTGCGGGGGTGACGACGGTTGTGGCAAAACTGTTGCAGCTTGTGCAGCCCGATCGCGCTTATTTTGGCCGCAAAGATGCTCAGCAGTTAGCCATTATTCAACGGATGGTGGCTGATCTCAATTGGCCCGTTGAGGTGGTGGGGTGTCCGATTGTGCGAGAGGCTAACGGGCTTGCCTATAGCTCTCGTAATCAATACCTCTCTGACGTTGAAAGAGTACAAGCCGCAACGATTTACAGCGCCCTTAAAGCCGCTCAAGACGCCTTTGCTCAAGGTGAATGCCAGAGTCAGAAGCTGATTGAGCAAGTACGCATTATCCTAAACCGGGTACCGGCACTCCAACCTCAATATGTTGAGATTGTGCATCCAGCAACTTTACAACCAATAGAACAGGTAACAACTGTGGGACTTTTAGCCATCGCCGCTTATTTAGGCAAGACGCGTTTAATTGACAATATGATGTTGCGATCGCGCTCACCAATCGTGGCGATTGATGGGCCTGCCGGGGCGGGCAAATCGACAGTCGCCCGGCTCGTTGCCGACCGCTTGGGGCTTATGTATCTCGACACGGGAGCGATGTATCGCGCGGTGACCTGGCAGGTACTAACCACCAAGATTGATCCCGCTGATGAAGTGGCCGTAGCTGAAACGTTAATGAACTGTCCGATCCGCTTAGCGACTGAACCAGCCACTACACCAGACGCAGTTGGCATTACGCGAGTCTGGGTCAAGGATGTCGATGTTACCGACGCCATTCGCACGCCAGAAGTCACTGCCACGGTGTCAACTGTGGCGGCTCAACCGGCGGTGCGAGAGGTGTTACTACAACAGCAGCAAGCCTATGGGACGCAAGGCGGCGTGGTGATGGAAGGGCGTGATATCGGGACGCAGGTGTTTCCTGCGGCAGAGCTAAAAATCTTTCTCACGGCTTCGGTGCAAGAGCGGGCGCGCCGCCGTCAACGAGATTTAGCCGCGCGTAATCAGCCATCCATGAGTCTATTGGCATTAGAACAAGCCATTGATGAACGCGATCGCAAAGACAGTACTCGCCGGGTTGCCCCTCTGCGTAAAGCTCAGGATGCAGTGGAGGTGCTGACTGATGGCCTATCTGTCAATGAGGTTGTAGACAAGATTGTGGCGCTGTTTACCACCCGTCTCAATCACGATCCGGTAGATGCCCAATAGTTATAAGCGAGGGGATTTGAGCATCATCTTCAGCCAACCGATTTAGCAGACTGAGGTTTCTCCTCACGCAGACGCGTTGCCTTGGCTTCGCAAACTGTCAGCAGGCGCATTACCGATCCGTCGGCGATTGCCAATCTTGAATGGGGTGAGCTGGAATCATCATCACAGCCGTTAAACATACGCCAATTGCTAATAACAGTCCAAAGGAATGGGGTGATTTTGTTATCTTGTGCGATGCTGAATTACGCTCATGTTCACAACAACAAACGATTTGGAAGGGGGAGCCCATGGACGATAAATTCATGCTGATGATTCCGGGGCCAACGCCGGTACCTGAGCGCGTTTTACTCGCTCAGGCTAAGCACCTCATTGGTCACCGCAGCGGCGAATTTAGCCAAATCATGGAAGAGGTCGAAGCGGGCCTCAAGTGGCTGCACCAAACTGAACAAGATGTGCTGATGCTAACGGCCAGCGGCACTGGCGCGATGGAAGCTGGCATTATCAACGTGCTGAGCGGGGGCGATCGCGTGTTGGTGGGTAACAATGGCAAGTTTGGCGATCGCTGGGTCAAAGTATGTAAAGCGTTTGGCCTCAATGTTGACGTGATTGCCGCCGAATGGGGTAAACCGCTCAACCCCGATGACTTTAAGGCCAAACTAGAAGCTGATACAGAAAAGGCCATTAAAGCTGTCTTGGTGACCCATAGTGAAACCTCCACAGGCGTTTTGAATGATTTGCAAACGATTGCGAGTTATGCGCAGGCCCATGGTGAAGCCCTCGTACTGGTAGATGCGGTGACCAGCTTGGGAGCATGCAGTGTGCCGGTGGATGAGTGGCAATTGGATGTCGTGGCGTCGGGCTCACAAAAGGGCTATATGGTGCCACCAGGCATGGGTTTCGTGACTATGAGTGATCGCGCTTGGCAAGCATATGAGACTTCTAACCTGCCTAAGTTTTACTTTGACTTAGGGCCTTATCGTCAGAGTGGCGCTAAGAACACGACGCCTTTCACTCCACCCGTGAGCCTGTTTTTTGCGCTACAAGTTGCCCTCAAGATGATGCAAGACGAGGGCCTAGACAATATCTTTGCGCGTCATGTCAAACTGCAAACCGCAACCCGCGCCGCGATGAAAGCTCTGAATCTACCGCTTTTCGCGGCCGATAGCGTGGCAAGTCCAGCGGTGACGTCAGTCATGCCCCAAGGTGTAGAAGCCGAGAAAATTCGTTCCATCATGCGCCAGCAGCACGATATTGCCTTGGCCGGTGGTCAAGATCATCTCAAGGGACAAATCTTCCGTATTGGTCACCTGGGCTTTGTTAGCGATCGCGACATTTTGACCGCCATCGCCGCTCTAGAATCGACGTTAGCCCAACTCGGTGCCAACGGATTTACGCCTGGGGCGGGCCTATCAGCGGCACAAGCAGTGCTTGCTGCCTAGCGGGTCAGTGAAAATGGGTACGAATGAGGCATCAGTTAAGGCGGCTATGACGTGTTCCTACTTGCTGCCAGATGGATGCTGGTCGTGATCGTGGCTGTCCTAGCCCGCCACTCTTGAATTTGGCTGCTATCTTGCTAGGAGTAGGTTGATTACATGTAAGGACAACAGCGAAGCAATGGGAGTGTGGGGTCGATTAGGGCAAGTCATTCGTTCCCAGGTGAGTGACTGGGTAAACGGGGCAGAAGACCCCGAAAAAATGCTGGACCAAGCAGTTGCCAATATGCAGCGCGATCTGATCCAACTGCGGCAGGCGGTTGCGCAGGCGATCGCGACCCTGAAACGGACCGAGCGCCAAAATCATCAAACCGCGATGTTGAGTCAAGAATGGTACAACCGGGCTCAACTCGCTTTGCAGAAAGGTGATGAAAACCAAGCCCGCGAAGCTTTAACCCAACGCCATAACTACGAACGGATGCGCACCCAACTCGCAGGACATATCAGCGAACAAACTGCCGCGATCGCTCAACTCAAGACTAATATGCGCGATCTAGAAGTCAAGATCGCGGACATCCGCACTCGCCGCGATATGTATATTGCTCGCGCTCGTTCAGCCGAAGCTTCTCAGCGCATTCAAGCATTGATGGGGCAAGTCGGTCATGAGCAGTCCCTCGGAACGATGAGTCAGATGGAAGATAAAGTTCTGAATTTAGAAGCTCAAGCCAGCGCGATGGCTGAACTCAATCAAACTTTATCCGCACAGTCTTTAGAAGGCCGATTTGCCGAATTAGAGCAGAGTGAAGCTTCTGCAATTGAACAAGAACTATCAACGATGAAAGCGCGTCTACCTCATCCATAAGCCTGGCTCAAACGAGACGATAGACAGCGTATTGCCAGAAAATCCGAAAGCATTGATGAACTGAAATTTGCGACTGCTCAAGAGAGTATTTCTTCGAGCTTGACCGATCGTGACTACTCCAGCTCCAGTACCGTGCGGCGTAAATTTGCATACCGTTTTTTAGCACCGGTGAGCAGAGGGGCAGGAAAACTAGAGACTGAAATAGTAGAGCGACTTCTGCAATCGATCACTAGCCAAGCCTAAAGCGGTAGCAGCCTCATGCCCACCTTAGATATATGAACCCTATTTACCGTAAATTAAATTATTCTTTCACTGTCGGATTTCTTCGGTTGATTCATTTGTCATCCTTTCAATCTTTAACCTCAATATGCTTTCTGACATATTGCTCTTGGGCAAGTTATTGACCGCTTCACATATCTTGAAGTTGCCCTTATTGGCCATCGGCAACTACTCAACCTCATGGGTTTACAGTACTAATCTTGAGGAAACATTTAGTCAGTAGACGATAAATCAATGTGTCTCCCATATCTCTAATGTCTAAAGGGGCCAGTTACTCGATAAGAAACACCAGCAGCCATCAAAGTTTTGGCAGCTTGAGATGTGCCCCCTTAATCTGCAGGCTGTGACAGTCAATCACAGAGACCCATTGGGGAGATTATGTCATTTTGATCAAGGCCTATATGACGTTTTCTTGACAGCAAACAGTGAAAAACACAAAGTTTTCGATTGATTGTTAAGGTTCATTTTCCCTAAGGACTGGAAGTTTCCTGTTACGTTAAAGTCCCTGACTTGTTTAAACAAGTTACCGTTTGATATTTCTTGATATTTCTATCGCTGCAGTTCAATATCTTGAGTTAGTTGTCGCAATAAAGGAGTATCTTTTCGCCCTATAGAAAAGATAGCTAAGAGTATTGTTATACTGGTTGAATCGAATGCTAAATGCGTTGAGGGTATCAGACGAGTTGTTCCAGCATAAATCTTTTGCCTTTCAGTGCATTACATAGGGTGTGCTTAGATAGCGCTTCATGGTTAGCCTTATCCATAAAGGTTGGCTGCGAGTTCATGCATTTATCGTCTTAAGGGTCTGAAGTTATGGGTGGTGAAGTTAGGACTACTCATCAAAGGTTGTATATCAACGTGATGGAGATGTTGGTGTCTGAGGAAGTCAGCCGCCAGCTAGCAAGTTTGCCCGAGCGAGTATCTAAGTATGTCAAGCGCTTGGAAGTCGAGACTTTCGCCCTCAATCGGTTGCCAGCTCTTTATGCTTCTAGCGAAAAGGGTCTGCAGCATCAGTACGACCGTGCTTCACTTGAACACAAGCAGCAGATTTTTAACGCGGTGCGTCAAGCCTTTGCTGCGGTACAAGTTGATCCCATCCGTTTGTCTCAACCTCTGCAGTTGAACCAAGAAGAAGAAGCTGTGCTCCAGGCGCTGCGTGAACTCTTACACCAGCCAGAACTGACTTGGCAAGAAGCGTTAAAGGAAATTCATCGGATCCAGCACCGACGCCAATTGAAGGGCTCTGTGCCACCATTACCGAAAAATCCGGCAACGCAGCATGCGGCCTCAGACCCCTCGACTCAAGAAACGACTGAGCAGCCGGATCATTCCCACAACACTGCTTGGCGCCCTGGTACCTACGGCAGTCGGATTGGTTGGAAGCCTCGTCACCGGCCATCTTCTTCTGGTTCTGACAGTAGCGGCTTTGGTGATAACGCTCTGTAGGATGAGGTTAACCTTCACCGGGGGTTGTTTAGACCTGGGGTGACTTTGTGCCTTGCTTTAGTCTGTGACTAAGATTGCATCTGTACGTGCAAACTGAAGACCCAGACTGCGTCTCATCAGCAGACGCGTTGGTCGAGTAGATTGCTAGATACAACTTTCCTAAAGGAAAATGAGACATCTGTGGTTCCATCTATGACGTTGGTTGACCACTATTCAACTCGCCATTAAACGCTGTTTCCTGGCTGGTTATCAGATTGCAGTATAAGCTGCATGAATTTTAGATCTAACCAGCGATCGAACTTGTATCCAATTTGTGAAAAGTGGGCCACTTCCTGAAAGCCAAATTTTTCATGGAGCCTCAGACTTGAGATATTGTCTGCATCTATGCCCGCCACGATCGCGTGTAGTTGCATATCTGTGGCTGTCTGTAATAGTTGCGTGAGTAGCTGTTTTCCCCAGCCCTGTCCACGATATTGAGGGGCGACGTACAGAGAGTTTTCGGCAGTATAGCGATAAGCCTGCCAGTTTCTAAAGGCGCCTAGCGCCCCAAAACCTACAACGTAGCCTTGGGCTTCCGCAACGATGACTGGAAATCCTGCCTGTTGTTTAGCGGCAAACCAAGCTTCGCGCATGGCTAACGTATGAGGAGTGTAATCGTAAACTGCCGTCGTGTTGAGAATGGCGTCGTTGTAGATGTCCAGAATACTGGGCAAATCAGCCGCAGTTGCAGATCGAATCATCACAAAGGGTATGGCTAAAGGCTATTGCAGTTGCGAGGGTAATGCCATCGGACGCACTGTAATCGTTTGAGAGTCGCTGCCGCGTTGAATATCAACTGCCAAGGGCTGGCCAATTTCGCCAGCGTCTACTTCTGCTTGCACATCAGTTGGAGTAGCAACGGGATTGCCATTTACCCGCTGAATAATATCCCCTGCTTTGAGCCCCCCAGAGGCGGCTGGAGTATCTTCTAACACTCGTACGATCAATACGCCACCATCAGCATCGACCTTGACCCCAATCTCATTCTCTTGGTTGATGCGATCGCGGATTTCAGGGGTTAACAACACCATCTGAATTCCCAAGTAGGGATGTTGTACCTCGCCATCTTCAAAAAGCTGCTGAGCAATGCGGTTAAAAGTCTCCACCGGAATGGCAAACCCCAGCCCTTGAGCATCCTTCCGAATGGCGGTGTTCATGCCAATAACTTCGCCCTGATCGTTGAGTAGCGGGCCTCCCGAGTTACCAGGATTAATCGCCGCATCGGTTTGAATGAACTGCACTCGCTTGTCGGGAATGCCGACTTCAGAACTACTGCGCCCCAATGCACTGATGATGCCAGCGGTGACGGTATTATCCAAACCCAAAGGATTGCCAATTGCGATCGCCCATTGCCCAGGCAATAGCACATCCGTGCTACCGAAGGCCACAGTGGGCATATCATTCGCCTCAATTTTGATGGCAGCGACGTCGGTCACCTTATCTGACCCCACAACAGCGCCCTCAAAGGTGCGACCGTCGGTCAAAGTGACAGTCACTTGAGAGGCCCCTTCGACCACGTGGGCGTTGGTAATAATTCGACCATCAGCGGAGATGATAAAACCTGACCCCGTGCCCTGTTGAAATGGCTCTGGAGTTGGCATCTCGTCGCCAAAAAAACGCCGAAAGAAAGGATTTTCCAAACCTTCTGGAAGATTGGTTGAAGAATTATCGGCATCAATGCGGACAACTGCTGCACCCACGCGGTTGACAGCATCAGCAATAAAATTGGGGTTGCTCTGAGTTGGGGGCGCTAGGGCCACGGTTGGAAATTGAGGCTCGTCAGTATTGGAGGCGGGTTGCACCAAGGGAGAGGTTTCGACCAGCGGTTCAGCCTGGAGGGCCCGAGCCTGCCATTGTTGATGGCCTGCCCAACCTAATCCTCCGCCCATCAAGAGCAGGAAGATTGATAGTCCAACTTGCTTTGGAGCTGAGCCCATCGCGATTCTCCAGCGACCCGTTAATACAAATTGCTACTACTCTAGCGAAAATAATCCAGAGATCGACAGTGATTTGTGGCCGCCTCAACGCTGGTAAACATGTAAGACGCCCTTCAGAGGGAACTTTTATCGCTTTTATGAACGTCTGTCATGAGGGCAGACAAATCATGTGGAGCCATTGGGTGAGACCGTTATGGCGATGAGCAAGTACGGTTGCTCAACCCGAGACTAGATAGCCAGCGGCCGCGAGTCGAGGTAAAATCGCAAATCTTCTCGGTTGATTCTGCTAAACCGGATGGCCAAGTCACATATTCGACATGAACTTGTTTCGCAGAGAGTCGTCTTGTCTGAGCCCTAAGGTCAAGCTTAATGAGGTCATGATGGCAGTAAGCAAGCCCCATAAAAAAGGTCGATTACAGCAACTGGCAGGTACAGTGATCAGCTTGCTGAGTTTAGTTGGGGTATGGAACATTGGCACAGAAACGAGAATCGCCCACGGAGCGGAGGCGCTCTGTCCAGAACCGGCTTTAGAACGTCTAGTCACACACGCGGTACAGTCAGGGGAAACAGTAGATAGTATTGCCGCTGACTATGGTTTAATTCCTGTCACGCTATTGGCGCTGAACCCAGCGATCGCGAACGGCACACTCGCTGCAGGCACGACGCTTAAAATTCCCCCTTTTAACGGGGCGGCAGTCACTGTACCGGCGGGGCAAACTTGGCAAGACCTGGCAGCTACCTACGGAGCCCGAGCCGACGTCTTATTTGAAGTTAACGGCTGTCCATCGACGATGCCGACCCAAGTCTTTATTCCTGGGGTGAGCTGGCTGTTAGAAAATGCGGCACCAGCGACGGCTGCAGAGGCGGTAACTAGCAACCCTTTGTCCACCTATCCCCTCGCCGGTGAGGGGCAGGTGATTGCCAACTATGGTTGGCAAACTGACCCAGTTCTCGATGAGTTGGTCTTTAGCAGCGGCGTCACGGTTGAAACCACTCTAGGCACGGCGGTGGTGGCAGCGGGTCGCGGCACCGTCGCCTATGTCGGTGACGATGCGGTTTTGGGCAAGCTCATCGTGGTGAATCATCAACAGGGGCTGCAGACGCGCTATGCACAAGTCCTAGAGCCACAAGTGCAAGTGGGTGACAGTGTTCAGGCTGGGCAGCAACTCGCGATCGCGACTCCCCACACGGCAGAAAGCAGTGTCCTGTATTTTGAAGTGCGCACCAACTCTAGTCTGGGCTGGGTGGCCCGCGATCCCGGCGATTACATTCCCGCATTGGCCGTGCGCTAAAGAGCCGCTGCGTCGGTAAAACCCCAGCCAGCGCCACCGCTAACTGTGATATTAGGAGATTTACAGGAAAGAATTTACCGCTTGTAGGGTGTCATCAGCGAAGCGTAATGCACCGCCGAATGGGCATGTTCATGGACAGAAATCTCCTTAGTTGATGCCAACGCGGACAGCATTGTTATCTAACATAAGAGTTAGTGCTAGGTCAGGCTAGCGCAACTGCTTTTCGTGTTGATGGACTCACTGCAATGACAATGCCAACTTCAATGCCAACGCCCAAGTTTTTCAATGCTGATCGCGTTGCCCAAGTCTATCAAGTGCCTTATCGAGAGCGCGCCGTCGCGGCGCGCGCCTGGGCACAACAGCACGACATACAGCCAGCTAGCCACGATCGCTTTCGCCTTTGTCTCTTGCTGATTGATGTACAAAACACCTTTTGCCTACCGGAGTTTGAGCTTTATGTGGGAGGACGTTCTGGTCAGGGTGCGGTGACAGATAATCAGCGCCTGAGTCAGTTTATTTATCAAAATCTGGGGATCATTACGGCGATTGCGCCAACGATGGATACCCACACAGCCGCTCAAATCTTTCATCCTCTATTTTGGCTAGATAGTGAAGGACAGCCTCCAGCGCCGATGACCATGATCAGCTATGACGAGGTCGTTGCGGGCAAATGGCAGGTGAATTCCGACTTGGCTCCTTATATGGCAGTGGCAGACTTGCAAGAATTTGCCCTGCATTACACCCGCTGCTTGACCCAAAACAGCAAATATCCCCTGACGATATGGCCTTATCACGGAATGCTGGGGGGCATTGGTCATGCTCTGGTGTCGGCGATTGAGGAAGCGTGCTTCTTTCACTCTATTGCTCGCAAGAGTCCCACTCGCTATGAACTCAAGGGCAGTAATCCCCTAACAGAGAACTATTCGGTGCTGAGCCCAGAAGTCTTAAAAGACGCCCAGGGAAAAGCGATCGCAACTAAAAACCATCGATTCACAGAGATGCTCTTAGACTTTGACGCGATCGTGGTTGCGGGACAGGCCAAGAGCCATTGCGTTGCCTGGTCAGTCGAAGATTTGCTGACAGAAATTCAGGCTCGCAATCCTCAACTCGCCCAAAAGGTCTACCTGCTAGAAGATTGTTCTTCTCCCGTGGTTGTTCCTAACGTGGTGGACTTCACTGACGCAGCCAATACCGCTTATGAGCGATTTGCCGCCGCCGGGATGCATCGAGTCACCACTGCGACTCCACTGACGTCATGGCCTGGTATCAAGCTGTAAATGGCTCTCTTAGCGACGAAGAATCACAGCGACCTTCCCGGCGTCCTGTTGACCGTAGCCGTTTCTAGATGACGAGTTCAATTTGTGGTGGGGCGTTCCAGTATAGTAAGGAGTAGCTGCCACCCATTGATGATGCCTATGTTGCTCCGTGTAATCAAGCCTTTTTTGGGCTCTTTGCTGACTGTATTCGTTATGGTGCTCGCCCTGACTTTACCGGCCTTTGCGGTTGGTGTTTACCAAATGCCGCCTTTGTCAGACAGCACCTGGATTGTTGACGATGCGGGTCTGATCAGTCGCATCAATGAAGGAAAAATTGCTGACCGCTTTAAAGAGTTGGCTCAGGCCACGGGTAATGAAGTGCGATTTGTCACGATTCATCGACTGGATTATGGTGAGACCCCGGAGACCTTTGCCAATGCCCTGATGGAAAAATGGTTTCCGGATCCAGAGAGCCGTACTTCCCAGACAATTCTCGTCCTCGATGATGTCACAAACATTGCGGCCGTAAAAGTAGGGAATACCTCAGCAGAATTATTGCCAGAAGACATCTCGACTAGCATCACGGATGAGACGATCGCGATTCCTCTACGTCAGGGGAATAAGTACAATCAAGCACTGTTGACGGCTAGCGATCGCTTAGTCGCAGTGCTCTCTGGGGAAGCGGATCCCGGTCCTCCGGCAGAGGTGACATCCTTTGAGAGAGAAAGGACATTTGCCTCAGCTGAAGAAACTGAAGAAAATCGCGGCAATGCCACCGTCATTGTGGTCGGCTTCTTGATTGCGGCTACCATTATTCCTATGGCAACTTACTACCTCTATCAGTCGATCGGTGGCTAATACCCGTTCTCCAGAATCGAGCCATAGAACGGCATGAAGGACGATGGGGACAGAGGTGACAAGGCGAAAGAGATGGTGAAAATTAGGATGAGACAGACTCAGCATTCCACAGGCTGCGACGTCTCCTGCCCCCTAAAAGCCTAATTAAATAGGCGTTGCTGGTTTTGGCAATAAATTGAATTGGCACCAAAACAAATCACGAGTCATCCATCGCGAAGAGCGGGCAGCTTGCTTGCGGTCTCAGATACCCGATTCATTCCTCGATTCAGCAATGCCATTGAACAAAGGGCGACAAATTAACTTTTCGTCGCCCTTTGCCAGTATGAGTCCCATGTAGTCAAGTGAGTTACAGAGAACCGCACGAGGATCTTATGAGAGCTAATCCTGAACGTATTCCTGATGGTCAAGCAGCGCAATCTCAGCACGGACAAATTCCCGTCCTAGGTAAGCCGCATGGTCCATCACTGTAACGGGGCAAGGGCGATCGCTCGACTCAAAAATAGCCATGCATAATTCTTTAGCGGTTCTGCCAGTGTAAACATGAGAGTGTTGACGCTGGACACCACCTCCACAGGTGAGTGGTTCCCCAGTTTCTGGGTCGCAGGCAAGCCCTTTGTCGTTGATGACATTAGTAAAGTGCTTGGCACAAATCAACCCATTATCCGGATCTAGATAAATTAGAAAGTAACCGCCTGGATCAAGCTCGATAAATCGCTGTGAGAGCCGATTATCCAGGTCTGCTAATGCTTGAGGGCTCAATTTCTGAGAAGTTGTCATTTGTGTCATTCAAAACAGTTGTGCATGTACTGAGCGGCGTCGAACTACTGCACATTTGCCGGACAATCATTCTAGCTTGGATATCCTGTCAGTTGGAGACTGGCTAGTCTCTCAGCTGTTCTTTCTGATTACAGGCAACTGATCACGCTTAGTTCAAAGCTTTCAACGGTAGGTCAGCGTTTATGGCATCAATTTCTTGCTGCTCTGCCACGTTGATGTCATCGATATAGTTCACCAAAATCTTTTGCAAACGCTCCGCATAAAAGCGATGCAGACTATAGTTGGGTCGCGCTGGAAACCCTCGCCGCTTTTTATGGCGTCCCCCGGCTCCTGGATCAAACAGCTTGATACCATGGTCGATTGCCCACTCAATCGGGCGATAGTAACAGGCGTTGAAATGCAGATGGTTGTATTCTTCGCGGCAGCCCCAGTAGCGACCATAGAGGCGATCGCCCTTGTACAGGCAAAAGGACATGCCAACCGGTTCATCCACATCCTCGCTATAGGCGGCAAACAGGGCGACTCGATGGGCATAGTCAGGATAAAGCTGCTCAAAAAACTTGCGAGTGAGATATTTGCTGCCCCACCAGCCAAATTTGTCGCAAGTATCGGCATAAAAGTCATACATCAGCGAACAGTTGGCCCGATGAATGTCGTCTGTTGTCATCGGCTCTAGCCGTAAACCTGACTTATCCAGGGATTTACGCTCGCGTTTGATGTTGCGCCGCTGATTGGCGTTAAACCGGGCAAGATAGCCGTCAAAGGTTTCATAGCCGTCGTTTTGCCAGATATAGCTGTGATGCAGCCATTTCTTAAACCCAATTTCCTCCATCAAGGATTGCCACTCAGGATCAACATAGAGAAAATGGCAGCCAGAGATGTTGTTGCGATCGCAAAACTGATCAATAGCCGCCACCATCATTTCTGTGATGAGTTGTTCGTCTTCTCCTGGCGTCATCAAAAATCGATAGCCTTCCGCAGGCGTAAACGGCGACATGCCCAACAATTTGGGGTAATATTCCACGCCAAGGCGATGAGCCAGCTCTGCCCATTGATGGTCAAAGACAAATTCGCCATAGCTGTGACTTTTGAGATACATCGGAGCCGCAGCAATCAGCTCCTGGTTGCGCCATACCGTCAAATGGTTGGGTAACCAGCCGGCGTTGGCGACGGCGCTACCCGAGTGTTCCATATTGTGTAGCCAAGTCCACTCTAGGAAGGGCGTTTTGAGCGGCAGCGCCATCGCATCCCACGCCGCTTGAGGAATTTCATGAATTTGGCGAATCCAGGCAAGAGTGTACTGAGGCTGGGGCTGCTGAACCATAAAATCCGAGCTAAATAGGACGGCGACTGCAAAACTCTCCTTAGCGTAAATCAATCCCCCTCTGGATGGCAGCGACAATAGTGCAAAAACATCTCGTCTCCCTGCTGGCGAGCATCAACGAGTCGCAACCGCGATGCCCGAGTGATCGCTAACCCATTGCCGTCAAATGGGGTCGGGGCCGTGGCACCTCCTAGCAGCAGAGGACAGACGGTCAAATGCAATTCGTCAATCAAATCTTGCTCTGCAAAACTGGCAACTAAGGTACCGCCACCCAGTAACGCCAGTCGCTGAATCCCAGATTTTTTAAGCTGTTGCAGGAGCGATCGCCAATCCATTGGGGCTGTTAATTCAGGCAAAATCCTGTCAAAGTGGGTGTGGTCATCCCGCGCAATCTCTGACCAGCGTTGTGCCCCCGTCACAGACGTTAACAGCCAACGCGGTACCGATTGCTGAAAAAAGCGCCATTGTGCATCTAGGCTCCCCGACTGCGAACAAACCATCTGAATAGGTTGAGGCGATTGCTGTCGGGCCTGACGTTGTTGTAACAACTCAGGTC
>JBCDAJ010000003.1:0-110218 GCA_039185935.1 Cyanobacteria bacterium P01_F01_bin.56
GACGGCAGGTCACCGTTGAGGAGGTCGAAATCATCCTCCAGACGCATGCCGAAGGCAGCAGTCTACGCGGTGTTTCGCGAGTGAGTCACCGCGCTTATGGGACGGTTGCCAGTCTCCTTCGAGCCACCAGTGAAAAATCTCAGATGGTTCACAATCAGGCGGTTCAATCAGTGGATACTGACGAGATTGTGGCTGACGAGATGGGGTCATTTGTGCAAAAAAACAAAAACACTGTGGCCCCGAGGCGTTAGAGCGGGGGGACTGTTGGCTCGGCTTAAGTCTCGCTCCAGAAAGTGGCTTGATTTTGAGTGCCCGGGTGGGCAAACATACCGATACCTTCCTAGACGAACTCGTAGTGAGTACGGAGGGGAAGACTGAGGCGAGGCTCTGGTACACCGACGACTGGGGCGGTTATGAACGGGTGTTGCCGCCCGAGGCCACTCATGTCATTGGCAAAGAAAACACCCAACGGTTAGAACGGACCAATGGCATTGTTCGACAACAGACCGGACGGTGGCATCGCCGTCAGAATAAATTTGGCAAGCTCTGGGAGCAGACCGAAGTGACCACGCGGTTAGTGGTGAGTTACTTCAACTGGATATGGACACATTCTCGCTCCCACGATACTGCCGCTCAACGAGCGGGATTAACCTCAAGTCCTTGGTCTTGGGATGATATTGCGACCTATCCCACGCTTCTCTGAATCACGACCAAATCATTTAAGCTCAGTAGAGAATTTGGATCATTGATAGACTTAATATTGATAGAAGTATCCAAGAAAATCCAGCTAGATATATTGGTTTCAATCCCAGTTGTTTTAATTGCTTTAGATTCGTTTCTAATCCCATAGCGGCCAGCGCGACACAGAGGAAGAATTGATTGGCCGTCAGCACCGTCACCTTCATCGCCTCAGGGATAACATTCAGGCTGTTGAGCCCCACTAAGCCACAAAAGCAGAGCACAAACCAGGGAATCGGCAGCGGATTCGAGCCTTGTCGCCCGGTACCCTGGTTATTCTGATAGCTCAGGCTTAGCAGCATCGGAATAATCAGCAGCACCCTGGCAAGCTTCGTCACCGTCGCTAATTCTCCGCTCACCGTTCCTTGCTGAAACGCGGTAGCAATTACTTGGGCAACTTCATGGATCGAGACGCCACACCAAATCCCAAAAACTTGAGGGGACAGCTCTAGCGTTGCGGCCATGAGTGGATAGCTCAACATAGCCAGGGTGCCAAACCCGGTGACCGCCGCGATCGCATAGGTCATATCCTCTTCCGAGCTGTCAATGACCGCGTTGGTGGCCACCACCGCAGAGGCACCGCAAATTGACGTCCCGGCCGCGATAAGGTGAGTGAGCTTCTGACTGATCTTGAGATATCGCCCTAGCCAGCAAGTTATGTAGAAAGTACTGGTAGCGCATAAAACTAAAACCACGAGTCCCCCGGCCCCAACCGAGAGGACCTCCTCGATGCTCAGCCTGAGCCCCAGCAAAATCACCGCCAGTCGCAAAACCCGCTTCATGGCGAACTGAATACCGGCACGATAGGGGTAAGGAGCATGCCACACCTGTCGGCATCCCATGCCCAGCAAAACGGCAATTAAAAGTGGATTTAGCTCAGGGATGCCTAGACTACGGCCTAAAAGTATGGCCACACTAGCGACTCCGCTCGCTAGCAATAGCCCAGGCAGGAGTGCTGTTATTGACTCCCGTCGGCCTTTGACCGGAGGCTTCGAGTCAGGCAGCTTTGTTCTGGAAGGTAACTTCACAACTAGATCCTTGAACCGTTGAACGATTGGCGTTGATGAGCCCCTCAATTGCCAAGAACTCAATCAGCGGATGAAAAGCCTTAAATCCACAGCAGAAAATGTTTCCAAACCAAGATGCTGTGCTCACAGCTCTCGCCTTTGGAAGGCAACTTAAAATGGCAACTTAAAATGGCAAAACCTTTTGGAAAAATCGTTCTTATCGAACTGCTCTTAGCCAGGTATCAACCGGCTGCTCCTCTCACCTCCGCTACAGAGCAATGCTCGTTATGCACCTAGAACGTTGGCTCTAGTAGGCCCGCCTCTGATACCTCTCTAGTCCCAAAAGTGTTATTCAACCCCACGGCAATTTGGGAAAATACCTGACTCAAGGGGGCGTCTGGCACCTTTAAGGGCAGGGGCTCTCCGGCATCCCCCTGCTCACAAATGCGAGGATCAATGGGAATTTGTCCCCAAAGCGGCATGCCTAACTCGGTGGCAATTTGGGCTCCACCACCCGCGCCAAAGATGGGCGTAGGTTCGCCACAATGACCACACAACAAGTAGCTCATGTTCTCAACCAGCCCTAACACCGGCACCCCAACCTGGCGGAACATATGCACACTTCGCCGGACATCAGCAACGGCTACCTGCTGAGGCGTGGTCACCATGATGACGCCCGCGATCGGACTTTCCTGAACAATGGAAATTTGGGCATCCCCCGTTCCCGGAGGTAAGTCAATCAAGAGATAGTCCAACTCGCCCCAATCCACCTCATGGATAAACTGGGTCAGAATCTTGTGCATAACTGGCCCTCGCCAAGCCAGCGGATGATCGGCTTCGGCCAACAGGCCGACCGACATTAACTTGATGCCATGGGCTGCTAAAGGCATAAAGCGTTGCCCTGTTGGCGTGTCGACCACTTGCACTGTCGACTGCCCTAAACCCAGCATTTGAGGGACGTTAGGGCCATAAATGTCAGCGTCTAATAGACCCACCTTGGCACCAGTTCGGGTCAGTGCCGCTGCTAAGTTGACCGCTGAGGTCGATTTACCCACCCCCCCTTTGCCACTGGCAACGGCTAGGGTTGTCCGCACGCCAGGTATCGTACAAAGCTGCACGTAGGCCTTTTTGCACCAGGGTAGCTGCGCTAATGCCTGCTGCACCTGTTGCTGCAAATCCAATTGGTGGCTGCCCACGTAGAGCTTTAAGTAGATGTAGTCATCAACTAGCCGCAAATTGCGGATCATACCCAGACTAACCACATCATTTTGCAGGGTTGGCGCTTTTATTGCCTTCAATGTCTGAATCACGGTGGCCTGGCGCAGTGATTCTTCAGGGGTCGGCTCTGATGCTGGTGCTACGACCTCATTGGCGCGGTGAAAGGGGGAAGAATGACTAGGCATGGGAAGTTTCTGATAATGATTGCTGAATTTTGTCGATCGCTCGCTGGGAGAAAATCCGCACATCCATATCCGGATCGTTCAGCGTTTGCTGCAAAGCTGGGAGAGCATCGGGGTGCCCTAAATTTCCTAATGCCGTCGCGGCATCACGTCGCACATCTGAATACTCATCGGCTAAGGCATGAATAAGCACTGGTAAAGTGCGATCGTCGGCTGTTTTCTGCAGGGCTCGGGCCGTAAACTTTCGCACCTGCCATTCGGGATCGGTCATCGCCTTGACTAAGGCGTCAATCGCCGCCTCATCAGCCAGTAAATCTAGCGACTGAGCCGCATTGCGTCGCACCTGCCAGTCATCGTCGCTGACCATTAACTCACAAAGTAAAGGCACCACAGCGTCGTCGGTCAGGTGGCCTAAGGTGAGAACGGCGGCCCGGCGTACGCTCGGTTCCGGATCTTTGGCCAAGGCTAAAGCGGGTTCACAACGCACGACCTGATTCAGATAGCGGAGTGTGATTACTGCCGCTTCTCGCAGTTCCGGATTGTCGGAGTCAAAGAAGGGCAAAACGCTGGGCAAGGCTTGAGCATCGTGAATTTTGCGCAACAGCACTAAAACATTAAGCTGCGCATCCACATTGCCCAGTTGCAATAGATCCAGTAGCTTCATCAAATCATTAGTCGACACTAACTCCTTCAGCGCTGAGAGCGCTTCGGTGCGCACGGCCTCATAGGGGGAACCGAGGCAGTCCATTAAAGGCACGATCGCCACCGGATTCGCAAACTCCCAAAGCGTGGTGATGGCAATTTCCTGCACCCCGGGATCTTCATCCTTCAGGGCGGTAATGAGGAACTCAATCGTATCTTCATCCCCTAAGTGTTGGAGAGTCTTGACCGCCACTAACCGCTCTTCCAGCTCCGGCGATTGCAGCATTTCAACCCATTGAGCAGCTTCTGGATCGAGATCAGTGATGGACATAAAAGGCCTCACAAATTTAATAGCGGGAAATTAAGGAGTAACCATTGAATAAAGTAGGACTTGCGCAAAAGCCCCCTTGATCTATCCCCCAAGTCTGAGGAATGTGGCAGCCGATTTCCCCAGGATGGGGGATGTCGGGGCCAACATCGGCTGCCACTGCGTAAGTCCCACAAAGGAAGGGTTGAGCCGTGCTCAGTTGCCCATGACCTAACGCAATAAAAACGGAATCTGTACTGTAATTGCGTTGGTTGGGCATTCCTTTTCACAGGGCAGGCAAAACCAGCATTCGTCGTACTTCATATACGCTTTGCCAGTTTCAGGGTTCTTGGCTAGCACATCTAGAGGACAGACCTCAATGCAGGCTATGCACTTTTTCAAACATTTAGATTCGTCTACGATGACCGGAACATCAACACGTTGAGTCGTTAGAGCCATTAAATTTCTCCAGTGAATCTTGATAGAAGGGGGTTGAAGGGATTATCCAACTAGCGAACCGCGACGTCGTACACCTCTTGCTCTAGATTGACATCCACGATGTAGGGTTGGACGGGCCGTTTGAACAGCGTCATTTCGCCATCTTCAGTTTTCTTGATATTGACGTGGCAAAACCACTCTTCACTGTTCTTTTCGGGATAATCGAGGCGGTAGTGATAGAGTCCCCAGCGACTCTCCTTGCGATAGAGAGAAGCCCGGGCCGCCATCTCAGCACAATCGCGAATAAAGTGCACTTCCATGCAGCGCATCAACTCATGAGGATCGTTCGCCCCCATCAAGTTCAGGGTTTCTTCATAGGCCACAAACTTTGATAAGCCGATATCCATTTTGTGGGGAGATTTGGGTGGCTGCAGATAGTCATTAACCATGCGCCGCAGCTTATATTCCATTTGGGTATGGGGCACACCATCGGGATTATTTAGGGGCTGATAGATGCGAGCTTTTTCAGCGGCCAAAAAGTCGGCATCGAGTTCGACATGCTCTAAGCCTTGCACATAGGTCATCGCATTTTCAGCGGCAATGCGGCCGTAGACAAACGCCCCAATCATATAGTTGTGGGGCACGCTGGCCATATCGCCAGCCGCGTATAGCCCTGGAACCGTCGTTTCGGCCCGCTCGTTTACCCAGACGCCCGATGCACTATGGCCGCTACAAAGCCCAATCTCGGAAATATTCATTTCCACCCCATGGGTGCGATAGTTCTCGCCTCGACCTTCATGGAATCGACCGCGACTGGGACGCTCGTTAGCCCACAATACGGTTTCAATTTCAGAAATGGTGTCATCATCCAGGTGATACATCTTGAGATGCACCGGCCCCTTACCTGAATTCAACTCTTTCCACACTTCCAACATCATTTGCCCACTCCAATAGTCGCAACTGATGAAGCGATTGCCCTCAGCGTTGGCGGTGTAGGCCCCGAAGGGACTAGCCACGTAAGCACAGGCCGGGCCGTTGTAGTCTTTAATCAGAGGGTTAATCTGAAAACACTCGATATTGTTGAGTTCGGCGCCAGCATGGTAAGCCATGGAGTAGCCATCGCCAGCATTAGTGGGATTCTCGTAAGTACCGTAGAGATAGCCGGAGGCGGGTAAGCCCAAGCGCCCACAGGCCCCAGTGCTGAGCACGACGGCCTTTGCCTGGATCACCACAAAATCGCCACTCCGGACATCTAGGCCAGTCACACCGACGACGCGGCCTGCTTGCACGATGACTCGGGTGGCCATGACTCGGTTGGTGACCCTAACTTTGTGACGCCTCACCTGGCGGGCGAGAATCTTCTTTAAATCCTTGCCTTCGGGCATTGGTAAAACATATTTACCGACCCGATGGACTTGTTTTAGATCGTAGTTACCCTCGTGATCCTTTTGGAACTTGACGCCCCAACTTTCCAGCTCTTGAATCAGTTCAAAGCCGAGGCGACCAGTCTCATAAACTGCTTTTTGATTTAAGATGCCATCATTGGCGATGGTAATCTCGCGGGTGTACTGCTCTGGTGTTGAGTTACCGGGAATGACAGCGGTGTTGACCCCATCCATCCCCATGGCGATCGCACCGCTCCGACGGATGTTGGCTTTTTCCAAAATCAGCACATCACTCTCGGGACTGGCCTGCTTTGCCTTGATACCAGCCATTGTCCCAGCGGTGCCACCACCCACTACCAGAAAGTCAGTCTTTAAATACTGGGTATCCACGTAATTACATCCTCAATTTACGGTAGTGAAATCTAAAACTGAAGTCACTAACAAAATCAATATTCGCCTACCCACTCCCAATATTTCTAGGTGCTTGATATCAAATAAAAATCAAGTACCTAGAAGACATATTCAGAACCTGAAAATTATTGCGAATGAATCTCATTAGCGAACTTCGTTATCAAGCGCTTTAGGCATCATTATCTTAAGTAAAAGGGCTCCCGTTCATCAATAGGGTTTGTAGTATCGACTACGGTTTTTTAATCAAATATGTCTATAGACTGATAAATAATCTTCATGAGTTCTTGAGCCTAAATCGGTCTGTTGTAATTGACTTGGAATTGACTGCTTGAGATGGCTTTAAATATTGATGAACTTGAGCATGAGTATTCGAAGCAAAATTGCTGTATTTATGGTCAAGGTTTTCTAGAATAGACACACTAAAATCTGCTGTTTTTGTTGCTTTATATAAAAATATTGAATCGTGGAAATTTATCAACTTAAAGTTTTCTTAGAGGTCGCTAACTGCCTTAGCTTTACAGAGGCAGCCGATGCTTTGAATCTCACTCAGCCAGCCGTCAGTAGTAAGATCAAATCATTGGAATCTGAGTTGGAAGTCTCCCTATTCAAAAGGCTGGGGAGACGGATTGAGTTGACTAATGTTGGTCGATATCTGCTTCAGAATGCTCCTCAATTAATTGACTTAGAAAGTCATTTGCTGTCAGAAATTGAAGCCATTCGTCAAGGTAAATTCAATGCTTTAAGGTTGGGATGTACGGCCGA
This sequence comes from Cyanobacteria bacterium P01_F01_bin.56, assembly GCA_039185935.1. GTDB lineage: Bacteria > Cyanobacteriota > Cyanobacteriia > Phormidesmidales > Phormidesmidaceae > Halomicronema. The sequence goes on from JBCDAJ010000003.1 coordinate 7,091, forward strand.
TATTGCTGATAGCTGGCTACCCATCCGGGTATTTCGATATCGCCAGGCGTTTCCTAACGTTCAGGTTACCTGTACCAGTTTTGATTCGGCTGAAGAACTCTATCGAGCGATTAAAACCGGAGAAATCGATATTGGTTTCTCGGGACTGAGTTTTTCTAAGTTTGATGAGGTTTCGGAAACGGCGATTGATACGGTTAATTACTCGTTGGTGGTATCTCACAGCCATAGCCTGGCACGGCAACCCTGGCTCAGCCTGAAGGATTTAGGCAAGCAATCTTGGGTGCTGCTGCCTGAAGGCTGCGCGAGTCGAATTATCCTACAGGAACGGCTGCATGAGCTGGGCCTCAGCTTAAAGGATATTGCTCCCATTGAAACGGTTGATACTCATCAACTGGTTTCCACTTATTTGCTGCAGGGGCATTACATTAGCTTTGCCTCTGATTTGGAATTTCAAATGGAGCGCCAAGCAGGCGTGATCGGTAATGTGCCCCTTGAGGAATTTGCGCTCGGGGCCCCTTTGTTTTTGGTCATGTCGAAACGTCTGCACCGGACGCTGACAGCTGATACCTCACAATCTTTGGTCAACCAGCAAACCTTAGAGCCGATTCAGCAGTTCATCACTATGCTGCAAGCAGAGCGGCAATCGGGGCCGAAACCGCTGCCTTCGACGCCCTCGGCGACACCCATCCTGTTAGCATCCAGGAAGTTCATGCCAAAGCTGCCGCGGTTTCAAGCGCCTTATTTTCAGATGCGCGCCACCAAGGGGCGACCATCGGAAACCTTCAAGCTGACCATTGGCACCCAAAATCAGACGATTCAGACGGTTACAGCCGGGTTGATTATCCAGCGGTTGCGACTATTGGAGCACTTTTTGCCCCGCGAAGGCCGCTACAGCAACACCCGTTACCAGGTCCGTTGGGCTAATTACAGTTCTGGTGGGCCCATCGTTACGGGGTTAAAAGCGAAGGAAATTGATATTGGGGTGCTGGGAGATTATCCGTTGCTGCTGAGTGCATTGCCAATCGATAAAACCTCCCTGGCTACTGGCACAAGGTTGATTAGTTTTGTGGCGAGTAACCCCGATGGGACTGGCAACGATATTGTGGTGCCTTGTCGATCGCAGCTCAACAGTATTGAAGATTTGGACGGTAAAACGATCGCCGTGCCGTTTGAGTCGGCAGCCCATGGCATGTTGATGCGATCGCTGCACCATTGCCAACTGTTGCAGCAGGTCAACTTAACGGCGATTGATACCCTCAATACCCACAGGCTGACCAAGCCCTTGCCCCAGGTCGATGGGTATGCCTATTTTGCGCCGTTCCATGAGATTGCTAAGCATCAGGGGCGGTTTCGGCGCTTGCGTCAAGAGCGCATTGACGAGCTACCGACGTTTCATGGGGTGGTGATGCGTGATGATCTGGCCGAACAGTATCCTGAAATTGCGATTGCTTACCTAAAGGCGCTGCTGGCGGCCCAGCATTGGTACACGACCCATCCCATGGCGACGACGCTAGTGAGCAATTGGGTCAATATGGATGCGGCGATCGTGGCGAAAACGCTGCTATCGACGGAAAGTCTAGATGCTAACGTGGTTTACCACTCGGAAACGCAACTGCGACTAGACTGGCTACAGGCCCATATTCACCAGCTTAGCCATATTCAAGGGCAAGAGTTGATGGGCCAGATCAACCTAGGGAGTTGGGTGCAACCAGAGTTTTTAGACCAGGCGATCGCGGCTTTTTAGCCCAGCCGCTATGCTAGCAAGGTAACGCACCGTCATCGGCTGCATCCTAGCGAGCATTATTGATGTTTGGACCGCCACTAACCAAAGACGCGTCAAACTGGTGGGGCACCTTATTGTTAACCGGTGCGGCACTCATTGCCTTTGCCGGAAATTCGATCTTGTCGCGCCTCGTGCTGGGGCACGGCTGGCTTGATGCCGCCACCTTTTCTAGTCTGCGTCTAATGTTTGGTGCTGGCACGCTCGCCCTACTGCTGATGCTGAACGGTGAAACCCACCCCCTGAAAGGAGGCAACTGGCGCGGTGCCACTGTGTTAGTGGTGTATGCGATCGCGTTTTCGTTGAGCTATTTGTCCCTCACGACCGCTACTGGCGCGCTGATTCTTTTTGGGGTTACCCAGGTAACGATGTTGTTACTCGCCCTAAATGCGGGTAATCGCCCCCATATCCTGCAGTGGTTGGGGTTAGGGCTGGCGCTTGGCGGTCTGATCTATCTATTGTTACCAGGGGTTGAAGCGCCTCCCATAGCTGGGGCCGCGCTAATGGGTGTGGCTGGCATTGCCTGGGGTAGCTACACCTATTTAGGCCATAAATCCACTGCTCCGTTGGCCCAGACCGCTGGCAACTTTTTGCGGGCGGCTCCCCTAGCGGTGATCATTAACGTCGGCCTGGCGTCACAGTTCCACGCAGAGTTGGTGGGCATTTTGCTGGCTGCCGTGGTCGGAGCGCTAACCTCAGGATTAGGCTACGTGGCCTGGTATGCCGCCCTGAGAAACCTCGCCCCCATTCAGGCGGCCGTCGTTCAGCTTTGTGTACCCATCATTGCGGCGATCGGCGGCTTTTTCTTAGTGTCGGAACCCCTGTCACTGCGCCTCATCTTATCCGCGCTGATTATCTTGGGCGGAATTGCCTTAGCGCTCTTAGGGCGTGAATATTAGACGGGAGATGGTCTCATTGCCGCATGGTTCAAGGAACGTGATGTCTGCCAAAAAGCCGGGACCATGGAACTTAAATGGAGAATGAAGTGGCTCCCAGCCGTTCATTCCGACAGCGATGGAACATCGAGCCTAACTTCGCTAAATAAGGCTCCGTAAACGGCTGGCTGATCATCGTGATGCCGGTGGGTATGCCCTGGCTCTGGAAGCCATTGGGCACCGCGATCGCAGCCAGATCTAAGAGATTCACAAAGTTGGTGTAATAGCCTAAGTTTGAGTTCAGTTCAATCGGATTGTCTGTGACCTCAGAAATTTTATAGGCGGTGCCCGTTGTCGGCACCATGAACACATCAATTTCTGGCCAAATCACTTCCAGTTGGCGTTTAAGAGCCGCGATCGCATAGAGACCGGCAAATGTCTCGGTGGCTAAACGCTGCTTAGCCTGGAGGATAATGTCTCGCGTAATCGGAAAAACGGCCTCTGGCTTCTCTTCCACAAACTTCCCCACCGAGAGATATCGCTCAGCTACCCACGGGCCCTTAAATAGCAGATCATTCGCGGCTAAAAAAGGCTCATAGCTGATGGCATGACACTTTCCACCCAAAGCTTGGAGCGTGTCTACAGCTTGCCAAAAAGCCGCCTCAACATCAGCATTACCAAAGAAATTCAGATACTTTTTTTCGGGAATGCCAAATCGAAAAAGCTGCCCTTTTTGATAACTACCCAGATGTTCGGGGAGGGGGGCCACTCGCCGCGAAAACGGGTCTTGGGGATTAAAGCCCTGGGCTACTTCAAAAACTGTGAGGGCATCTTCTGCCGTTAAGGCAAATACGGACAGGCAATCTAGCGTCTTGCACGCATCCACCATATGCAACTTGCTCAGCAATCCCCGAGTGGGTTTGAGACCCACAATATTATTAAAGTTGGCCGGTACGCGTCCTGAGCCGCCGGTGTCTGTCCCCATCGAAAAAGACACTTGACCCATCGCTACAGACAAAGCAGAACCAGAGCTAGAGCCGCCGGGAATGTAGTCTTTGGCAAACGCATTATGCGGCACCTCATATCCAGTGCGAATGCCCACCAATCCCGTGGCAAACTGATCCAGATTAGTTTTGCCGATCAAAATAGCCCCAGCGGCCAGCAATTTGGCGATCGCGGGATTGGTCGATTGAGCTTGATACACAAAGCCAGGACACCCCGCCGAGGTCGGCATGGCGGCAATATCAATACAGTCTTTGACACTGAACGGAATGCCCCAGAGAGGCATGCGCGTGCGCTCTTCAAGGGATAGCTGTTCTAGCTGATCTGCTCGCGCCAGCGCCTCATTTTGGGGGACGAGGTACGTCCAAGTTCCCGGAATGCCTGACTGTTGAAGGTGCTCAAAAATCCAGTTAACGACTGCTTTAGGCGTGAGCTGAGCAGTCCGGTAACGCTGCTCTAGGGAGGCGATCGAGAGGGAAACAGGCGCTGAAATCGACATTTAGATCACTTTTTCGAGCGTCAAACGAGTCGGAACTTGAGTAGAAAAAGAATCCAGAAGTCAGGAGAATGCTGGATTCTAAAGGTTGTAAGTAGGTGGGTTGAATCTTTTGTAGAACCAGTCGATGATGACAAAACCCTTGCGAGCGTTGGATTTCGTTCCTCAACCGCAACCTACATAATTTGCAATCTAATAACGCCTGCCTACCGATGCGTGAGTCATGCTCCCCGGAACTGCGTGGGTTTAATGGGGCATCGCTTTGGGGTCAGAAATGGCCTCTAAGAGGCTAGTTGATAACGTCACCCAGCCAAAAATTTTCTCCACCATCTTGACGGATACCTGGTGAAACTCAGGTAGAAATGATGCGCAGCAATCCTCCAAAAGCAAACATTCATACCCCAAATCATTGGCCGTTCTGAGGGTGGTGTGCACACAGCATTCTGTGGTGACCCCGGTGAACAATAGTTGTTTAATTTCTCGCTGACGTAAGATCAGCTCCAAATCCGTAGCGACAAAGGCACCTTTACCCGGTTTATCTAAAACAATTTCAGTGGATAAAGGCGGCAATTCGGCGACAAAATCATGACTTTTAGAGCCTCGGGTCAATAATCGCCCCATGCTCCCCTCACTGCCAATTTCGGCTTGCTGATGACGAGAACGCGCTAACTTGTGGGGTGGGCAGTCGCTCAAATCAGGGCGATGCCCTTCACGGGTATGGATAATCGTCACCGACGTTTGCCGCAGTGCCGCCAAAAGTACCTTCAATGGCGGAATGGCCTTCTGGGTTTGGCTCACATCAAACCCCTTGTGATCGCCCCAGCCCCCGGTTGTACAAAAGTCGTTTTGCATATCGATCACCATTAAAGCCGTCTTTTCAAGCCTGAGAGGCAATGGATAGGGGCGAGCAGGAATCGTGATCATCGGAAAATTCATGGGGTATTCACGCTACGGAGCAAGTTAGCTGTTTCAGAGTCAGAGTCCCACAGCTCAGGCCTAGGAGCCAGTGCCGCCACTGGCCCCCTACCCACAAAGGAGTTCCAGCTTGGATGGTTTATCCTTCTGCCGGCTGGACTTTGAAAAAGTCGAGTAAGAACAAAGCATAGATCTTGGTGGCTGCCACCACTTTCTCCATGTCAATAAATTCGTTCACGGGGGGCCAGCCATCCTCACCAGGGCCAAAGGTGATGGACGGAATGCCGCTATGGGAAAACCGCAGCGTATCGCAGTAGGCATTCTTGCGATAGAGCACCGGGTCTTTGCCGAGGATCTTTTGATAGGCCTGAGAAAGCGCCTGAACGTGAGTGGCCTCAGCCGGTACCTCAGTCGAAGCCGGAACAAAGGTTTCCCCCTCGACCTGGGTGACTGTTACTTGAAAGCTGTCATCTTCCGCTTGGAATTGGGCAATGACCTGCTCGATGTCCTGCATAATTGACGCGTAGGTCATGCCAGGTACTAGGCCAATGACCCATACTCTAGCCTTGCAGGAAGGTGGCGTAAACTGCCCTTCGCCAATTTTGCCCGCTTCAATTCTGACTGGACAAATGCTGGGCTGGGTCGGGCCGTAAATTTCCGGTGCTGCGTGGGTAAAGGTGGTGTTGCGCAGGGCTTCAATCAGTTGGGCCATATGCAGTATGGGGTTAATCCCTTCGTCGGGTCGCCAAATGTGCGATCGCACCCCAGTGGTCTCAATATCCACCAAACACAAGCCCGAATGCGCCAATGCAATGCCGATGCCCCAATCATCCCCATCCGTCCAAGAGGTGGGTTCAGCGGTAATTTCATAGTCTGCGGTCAGGCCATATTTATTCAGCAAATGCAGCGCTCCGGCTCTACCATGGCGTTCCTCATCAACGGTGTAAGCACAAATCAGTTCACCATTGATTTTGACCCCGGCTTGGCGCAACATCTCAACTGCAATCAGCTGACAGGTCATGTTGCCTCGCGTATCGGAGGTGCCACGGCCATACAGATAGCGGCCTTGCAGCGTGGCATTGTAAGGGTTATGCCCCGACATGTGCCACTCCCTCGGATCACAGGAGGGATAAGTATCTAAATGGTCATTAAAAATTAAGGAAGGGCCGGGTAAGCCATCATTCCAACGCCCAACAACGTTGGGACGCCCCTCGATCGCGGCGACCCATTCTACTTCTAAACCTAAGGACTGTAAGTGTTGTCCGACCTGCTTAGAAATATCTTCCTCATGGGCCATCGGGGCTTCTGGGTCAATCGAATTACCACAACCTGGTTGCCCTGTGGGGACGAGCTCTTTAATCAGCTGCACACATTTTTCCGTCGTGATTCCAGCCAGAATCTGTTGCTCTAGCTCAGTCAGCTCGGATGGGTTAGAGAGGGCTTGTACCATGGGATTGCTCCGGTAGAGGGGTGGATGGGGTGTTGGGGGTTGGAGTGACGGAGTGTTGAGGCGATGGGGGGATAGGGGGATGGGGTGTTGGGTGGATGTGGGGATAGGGGGATGGGGTGTTGGGTGGATGGGTACGGGGTGTTGGGTGGATGGGTGACGGGGTGTTGGGATGGATGGGGTGATTGGACGGTGAGCTTTGCGCTTTCTGGTTGATAAAGCTCATCTTTCTTCAAGCATGTGAGACTTTGGATGACTGAGATAGTGCTGCGTTCGAGGCAAAACTCAAACTTTAAGCACTCCCCCATTCCCCTATTCCCCATTCCTCTACTCCCCCACTCCCCTACCCCTGCCAATGCACAAGGCGGCGGGAGATGAATCCTAGAACAAAGTCTGAGAGGACGCCGAAAAAGCCAATCATTAGAATGCCGACAAACAGGGCTTCGACATTAAAGAAAACGCTGGCATCTTGAATGATGTAGCCAACCCCGATATCTCCAGCCAATAACTCTGAGGCCACCAAAATGCCGAAATCGACGGATAGGGCCACCCGCATGCCGGTGAAGATACTGGGCAAGGCAGCGGGGAAGATCACATACAAGAAGATGGCAAGGTCGTTGGCCCCAAGGGTACGAGCGGCCAAAATTTTGTTTTGGGGACAAGAGCGCACCCCGGCAATGGTGTTGAGCATCACAATCAAGGCACCGGCATAAAGGATGATCAACACTTTGGAAACTTCGCCAATGCCAAACCACAGAATAAATAAGGTGATAAAGGCGAGGGGCGGAATCGGGCGGAGCAGCTCCGTGACGACATAAAAGGCGGCGCGCACATATTTGTAATAGCCCATCAGCAAGCCGAGCGACAGTCCCAAAGCAGTGCCAATGGTGAAGGCGATAAATACCCGCCGCAGACTTCCCAATACGTGGGTCAGAAGCGGCGTGCCCGCGTAGCCTTTGTTTGCCATCGCCAGAAATTCCGTCACAATGCCTGACAGACTCGGCAAGAACAGCTCATCGATCCAGCCCTGGCGGGTGGTGATCTCCCAAACGATGAGAATCACCAGCGGAATCACGATGCCTACACCAAACAAGATCCCTTTTTCGCGCAGCTCTTGGGTTTGCAGATCTTGCTCTTTGAACACAGGAGCTCGATTTTTCTTGGAGATCGCTTGAGACATCTAGCTAATGGCCTTCATCTTTAAATACAGCTCGGTGCGATAGTGGTTAAAGGCTTCGGAGACCCGATTCATGGCGGCGTAGCGAGGGGCTGGCAGCTGAATCGAGGTCTCGTGATAAATGCCCCCCAAGTCACGGTCTAAAATCACGACGCGATCGCTCAAAAACACGGCTTCCTCGATACTATGGGTCACGAACAAAATGGCCCCGGCCACCTGCTCATGGAGCTTGAGGAGTTCTTCCTGTAGACCTTCGCGAGTCTGCACATCCACGGCAGCAAACGGCTCATCCATCAATAAGATTTCCGGCTGCACCACCATTGAGCGCGCCACAGCCACCCGTTGCCGCATGCCCCCCGAGAGCTGATAGGGATATTTGCGTTCACTGCCCCGCAGCCCCACCAGTTCAATAATGGTTTTCACCTGCTGCTGCTGCTCATACTTTGAGATGGATTTAAACCGAAAGCCAAAAGCAATGTTTTGCTCAACGGTCATCCAGTCAAACAGCGCATTGCCCTGAAAGACCACACCGCGGCGAGCCGATGGCCCTTTGATGACGTCACCACTATGGGTTACCCGACCCGACAGCGGCTTGTAGAACCCGGCAATCAGGTTCAAGATCGTTGACTTACCGCAGCCCGACGGCCCCAACAGCGTTAAAAATTCGCCCTGCCGGATACTCAACTCAAAGTCTTGGAGCACCAAACGCTTGCGACTATAGCCAAAAGCGACCTGCTCCAGACGAATGACCTCATCGGGTCTCAGCTTAGGGCTAGGCAAGTCGAATGGCGGCGAGCCGGTTGAAGTTATCGGAGAAAGTTGGGACATAGATAGCGGTGACCTTGAGGCAAAGAGAAGTTCCGAGGTCGAAAATGACTCAGGGGATAAACCATAGGACTCAGAAGAAAAAGCCTGACTAGCGTTGCCTTGGCTACCCAGTCAGGCTTTCTGGGCTTACGTATGGTTAGTCACGTCTCCAGAGCTACTTCGACTCGAGATACTCAGCAACATACGACGAATTAATCAGCGGCGACAGGTCATCAGGAACACTATCTAAACGTCCCTGGTCAACTAAGAAAACGGCATATTCTTCATAGGCCTGGAACAGGTTTGTTGACTGGGGCTGACCAGGCTGGCCCAGCCAGTCATTTGACAGTTGGTCTTCCATCAGCACGACGGTCGAGCCCTGGCGATCGACCATGGCCCCAAATTCTTCGGGGGACAGGTTTAGGCGCTCAGCTTCCCATTTTTGACCTGTGGGCAGATCAGCCAGGTAGTCCTGCTGAGCCATATCCCAAGCTTCCATAAACTTCTGCATGACCTCGGGGTTCTCTTCGGCAAACTCCGTCCGCACGGCCCACAGGGCAACGGCATAAGCCCCAATTGACTTAGCAGTGGCGATGTCGGTACCACCAAGCTCGTTGAGCTTGCCCGCTGCGGGTTCCCAAGTCCAGGCAGCATCAATCTGACCGGCTGAAAACGCCGCCGCCATTTCAGAAGGCTTCAAATTAACTAAGGTCACATCATCCTGAGAGACCCCGGCCTGATCAAGGGCGGCTAGCAAAGAATGGTGTCCTGAGGTTCCAATCGTCACCCCAATCGTTTTACCGGACAGAGCCGCGGTGTCAGCAATGCCTTCCCCCGCAATCAGCCGCTCGGCGGTTAGCGGGGCGTGGTCTAAGAGGACAACTTCAATATCAATCCCAGTGGCAAAAGCGGTTAATGAGGGAAAGGGGAAAAACCAGGTGATGTCAACTTCGCCCGCGGCCAATGCGGGAACCATGGCCCCTCCGGAAGAATAAGGGCTTAACTCAACATCTAGGCCCACTTCCTCAAAGTAGCCCTCCTTGGCCGCCACCATGGTGATGTTATTAATGTCGCCGGTTTGGAACCCGACTCGCACCTTCGGTAACTCTTTATCAGCGGTTTCTGGTGCTTCACTGGCGGTTTCTGCGGGGGCTTCAGTCGCTTCAGTCGGTGCTGTATCACTGGCGGGCGAACACGCGATCGCCAATGTCGCCGAAGCTAGTCCTGCCAATATATAGCCGCCAAACCGTCTCCGACCTAAAAATAGTTGCGTGAATTTACTCATGAATCGCTCTCCAAATTCCGATGAACGTTGAGGCTAATTGAGTCAAAACAGTGAGGCGCTGGCTCAGGCAGCGGTGCGAAAAACGCCCCATTCCAATTCTTTCGACGAAAGCGATGACAACCGGCGGCGGTGCCTAGTAGAGAAAATAAGCAGTTGATGTCATCTGTACGCAGCCATGTTTGCAGCAACCCAGTTTTCAATTGTGTTACGGGCTACATTTTGCTTCACCAGGAGCCTAATGATGACTTGCAGAAATTTATCGATTCATAAAGAAATTAAATGCTGTTAATAAAAAAAAAAGCCCCTATGACTTTTCAAAGGGACGAGAGAACATTTCCAGCCTGGACGCATTACACGTCGCTTTAGCCACGCTATGCCTGGCGGACTATATGGCCCCGATGCTGGGCAAATTCGGTTCCAGCAACCTGCTAAAAACTCATTCAGTCCTAACGACTTTCCTCCATGCTCTTGAGGGTCTCTTCGCGAATGCGCTCGAACACTTGGCGATGGAGCGCCACAAACTCGGGCGAAAGGGTGACATCTACGTGACGGGGACGCTTGAGGTGAATCGGCATCTCCTCTTTAATATGGCCCGGATGGACCCCCATAATGCAGAGGCGATCGCCCAGGTAAATGGCTTCCTCAATGTCGTGGGTGACAAAAATCACTGTGGTTTTGAGGTCATCCCAAATATCTAACAGCATTTCCTGCATCATATGACGAGTCTGAGCATCGAGAGCAGCGAAAGGTTCGTCCATCAGCAGCACCGAAGGAGAATTAACCAGCGCTCGGACAATGCTGGCTCGCTGCTGCATGCCACCGGACAACTGATGCGGGTAGCTGTTGCGGTGCTTATGCAATCCCACCCGATTGAGATAGTCATTCACTAGCTCAGTGCGATCGCGCTTCGGCAGACCGCGAATTTTTAGACCCAGCTCCACATTCTGAAACGTCGTTTTCCAGGGTAATAATGAGTACTGTTGGAATACAAAGCCGCGATCGGCACCGGGGCGGTTGATGGGCATTTGATCGACCAACACATAGCCTGCCGTCGGTTTGATAAAGCCAGCAATCACGTTTAGTAAGGTGGACTTACCACAGCCAGAAGGGCCTAGCAAACAAATAAATTCACCTGGCTGAATAGCCAGCTGAATCGAGTCCAGAACACAGTTTTCATAATTACGACGCCGAAAACTAACGGATAACCCCTCAACCTGCACGGCCCCTTTCAAGGTCGTCTGCTGTTTCGCTAACTGCTGCGTAACCATCGCTTCTTTTCTTGACCTCTATGAAGAACACTACAAACCCCTTTTTCTGCCGACAGCATTTCCTAGTTTGATGAAACTCAGAACGAGTCTGACTTCAGGCCGGTGGAAACTGCCCACCCTTCTGCCTTCTGCCTTCTGCCTTCTGCCTTCTTAAACACTGCCCTGCTTCTTAATGACGCGCCAGGGCATCAGCGCGTTAGTCGCGCGACTAACCGCCCACGAACTAAGAGCCCCCATCAAACCAATGAGCAACATGCCCATGACAATTGGCGGATACACTGACGTGACATAGGACTCCCAGGTGATGTAGCCGATGCCGAAGCGCCCCGCCAGAATCTCGGCGGTCACCAAGCAAAACCAAGCATTGCCCATCCCAATCGTGAGGCCACTGGCAATCCCTGGTAGGGAGCCAGGAATCACAATATCCTTGAAAATATGCCAGGACTTAGCGCCAAGGCACTGCCCGACCCGAATCAGCACCGTATCACCGAGAATGCTTTCCACCGCCCGAATGGTACTGATCAAAACCGGGAAAAAAGCCCCAATGAAGGTGATGTAGACCATGCCGCTTTCCGCGTTAGGAAAGACTAAAATCGCCAGGGGAATCCAGGCCACCGCCGGAATCGGGCGCAATAGCTCCAGAGGCGGCAGCAGCAAATCTTCCATCAGCTCAAACCAGCCAATGAGCACCCCTAAGGTGATGCCGAGGAAAGAAGCAATGACATAGCCCAGCAGCACCCGCGTGATGCTAGAGCGAAAGTGCACCCAGGGATCGTCAGCTAAAAATGCGATCGTTGCTTGCAAAACTTCCCAGGGTGAAGGCACTAACTGGAAGTTGATAAAGAACTTAAAGTTAATCATGCAGAGCAATTGCCATCCTCCAAAAAAGAGGCCTAAAGCAATCACTCGCCACGCCAAGCGGTTGCCTCGTAACAAGGCTCTTAAAGATTCGCCGATCCGATTTCTCCCCTTCGACTGGGCAATGCTTGAAGTTGTAACGGTCATTGTTGTGTCTCGAATACAATAATCACCCCGGCGCCTGGGGTCACATTAGGCTGGGCTGCGAGGCATTGTTGTGGGCTGTGATGCAATGCTGTTTGCTGTCTGCTGATCGAATAGGCTGGCTAGACGAATCAGCTTGATGAGATTTGATGGAGCCAGAGTGGGTTTGGTAAATCGCCACTCTGGCTCTGAGTTGGTGACTTAGCGCAGTGCCCCGACTAAAACCGGCCGTTGCTGGGCAAAGAGAGCTGAAAGCCCCTTAAAGGTCTTCATCTCACCTCCACTTTCTGCTGCATACGCACTGGCATCCGATTCCAGCAAGAATGCTGACACTTCGTCGCCATCAACCACGTAGTAGGAGTTTTCGGCAAATAGCTTCCAACCATTGTTGCGATCGTGGACAAACATCACGTCAGCCGCCTGGCCTTCATCCTGTAGAGTTGCCAACGCCTTCACCATGTTGGGAACAGAGGCAAAGTTCGTTACGGTCTCTTCCCCTTGCACCCAATATTGAGCTGCCATTTTCGGCTCCTCAATGGCTTCTCCAGTCAGGGCATCTTCGCCAGTAATCTGATAGGCTTCGGCAGTGGAAATGACATCTTCGTAGGCTACACCGTATTCTGCCATTGCCGTCTGCAAGAAGCCCTCATCGATCCAGTTGACGACTTCTTCCGGGTCGACAGGGTTCTCGATCTTGCCCAAACTAGTCAGGGTCGCAATGCTATTCTTCAAGGCCTCGACCTGGACTTCTCGAATCGTCGGGTCAAGAGGCTGTAACCCAGACGGCCCAAGGAACATGTAGACCACCTCTTTATCAATGCCAGACCACTCTTCAATTTGAGCCGAAATCCCTTCCGGATCTGCCATAAAGGTTTCATTGGCTTCTAGCACGGCTTTAAGGTAAGCCACGACAATCTCTGGATGCTCTTCCGCAAAATCGGAGCGGACAGTGATCCCATGGAGGGTCGGCACACCGGTTTGCGCACCATCAAAAATCTTCTTAGCAAAGCCGCGGAAAGGAAATAATTCCCCAAACGGAACAAAGTCAGCGTGAGCATCGATTTGCCCCGTCCGTAGACTGGAGCCCCCTACTTCAGGTGCTTGGCTGAGCAGTTTCACATCGCTATCAGGATTGATACCGGCATCATTCAAAGCCTTCAACAACATGCCATGGGCTGCCGAGCCAAAAGGTACAGAAACTGTGCCGCCCTTCAAATCTGCTAAAGATGTTGCAGTGCTATCTTTAGGAACAACAACCGCATTACCTGCCCCATTTGGGCTATAGGCTAAAGTGCCAATAAAGATAGAGTCAGCATCTTGCGCTTCTTGCTGAAACTTGATCAAATTAATCACAGCAGGAAAGTCACCCATCAGACCAATATCGATCTGATCAGCCAACATTTTGTTAGTAATTGGCGGACCGGAAGTGTAGCTAGACCACTGAATATCGTACTTGACCCCGGCATATTTCCCCTCTGTAGGCAAATGCTTTTCGAGCAGTTCTAATTCCCTAACAGTTGCTCCGCCTACCGCTGTATTGATGACCTGATCCTGAGTACCAATCGAGATCCGGATAGTCTCACCAGAACCACTGGCAGCGGTCTCTTCAGTGGCCTCTTCACCTTCAGTAGCAGGGGCATCAGGGCTGACTGCGGTAGTCGAGCAAGCGCTAACCAACATCACAAGCGATGCCAAAAATCCTGTGACAATCTTTTGCCTCGATAAACCTATCGAATAATTCATAGCCGGCAGATTCCTCTACTCTTCTTGAGAGACATATTTACCGGGGCACACAAGGCAAAAATTGTAATTCGAGATACATCCCCAACTAAATGCTTGTTTTTGACATAAGATAATTAATTGCATTCATATAGTTCTTTAATACTTAAGAGAATATCTTTCGTATTTGTAAGCAAAGATATCTATTTCCACCAGGCATCAGCATTTCATGACTTGAAATGCTGATGCCTGGTGGAAATAGGAAACTGACTTGTTGAAAGAAATATATTGAAATCATGTATCGAATTAGTTGCTCACCTTAAATATGGACTTAATGCCAATACATAAGAGATGTCTTGGCATTAAGTTGATCGTGTGAGCAGGAGAAAATAGCAGCAACAAAAATGATCAGAAATGTATATATTTATACTAATTTTTCGTGTATTCCTGAATTTCAAGTTGAGCCTAAGTAAAAGGTAAATTCATTAGTCACCAACAGATCTGCAAGTTTGAATAAAGGCTGATTTACAGTTGTAAGTATTTAACGACCCCAAGGGTTTTACCTGCTCCTCAGCACTGTCCTATGTAAGAATGCTTCAAGGAAAAAGTCATCCGTCAGCTAGACAGGCATGGGAGCGATTTCGACCAACCACTTTTCTAGCCCTGGCGATCGATGTCGTTTCACTGCGAGTTGCCTCATGGCCTGTGGAGTGAGTTTGAGGCCAGTGTGGTCAGTCTGTATGACCAGATTAACAGTGGGATGATGCGCTTTGAAAGTCCGCGATGCAGCACCGCAGAGCCCCGTTTCGACCGAGTCCAATAGGCGGTCCCGCCAGTGCTGTTCAAGCCTACCAAAGTGCGCACCACGGGGTGATATTGGCTGTGATACGGCGGCTAAAAGGCCCATTGAATGGTGAGTTGCTTCCGCTGAGCGAGGGCCATGAGTCGTGCCATCAATTGGGTGCCTCGGGAGTGATTGTCAAATCCATTATCGGCATTAATCAGCCAACGACGGAGATGAGGAAATCGTGCTTTGAGCTATGGCCATCCGTTTTCCCAGCAATCCACAATTACCTCGGCGGTCAGTTAGGAATGCACAAAACTCAGCTGCCGGTCGTTGGCAGCGAGCCGCAAAATACCGAATGGCGGCAGTGTGTCAGGCGGCTTAAAGTCATGGTCAGCCGCCGACATTAGCCCCCGATTTTTCCCCTACGGTCGTAGTCGCCGATGTTGACCATCGCTTTCGCATCCCTCGAGAGTCGCAAGGTCGGCTCATCCTCAGCGGCCCCCTGATGGCCTCGATTGACTGCGGTAAAATCGCCTCGCTCTCGGCAATCCCCTTTTGAGGCTGGGTTTGGGCCACCCGCTGGAGGCGATAACCCAACTGATTCAACCGTTGCCAAAGCACTTCCTCAGTGGGTAACTCAGCCTCTTGGTAGCCTGTCTGGGCAAGCAGTTGACGGGCGCTGAGGCGGGTAGAGCGTCGCGGGCTAGTTACGGACGGGGCGACCGGCGTTTGCGGTTCCGCAAGGGCGCGGCGGTCATCGAGCAACTGCGCCCTTGCGAGCCGCTGTCGGTTTCTGACCCCGTGGCTCAAAGGCCTCGCAGAGGGGACCGTCTTCCAGTTCGTTGAAACCTTTGCCAATCGGGCCACGGGGCCAACCCAGTTCCCGTTCTGCTTGGGCTTGAGCCCCAGGGGCCAACCCTTGCGCGACTTGCGACGGCGCTCAGTCGGCGCGAAGTCCCTTGCCACCGCTGCTTGGTGTCCTGCCATGGGGCTTTCAGAGGAGCCGTTAACACCAGAGGGGCTCTGCCATCGTTATCTATTCCCATTCAAGTCACTGGGCTAATTTAGCGGATGATAATTTGTTTGGACTAAGTAGATGGGTTGAATCTTTTGCAGAACGAGCTTATGGTGACAAAACCCTTGCGAGTGTTGAGTTTCGTTCCTCAACCGCAACCTACATCATTTGAAATTTAATAACGCCTGCCTACTTACTCTCAGGCAACAGCTTCCGATGAGTGCATTCAAGTGTGTTTGATGCTGTACAAAGAGCTCATTGCGCGGGAACAGGTGACTTTCTTGAGAGAAAAAAAGTGCGTCATCATCGAGGCGTCAAAAGGTGCGGCCTCTCGGTACTCATGGAAGCCCAGAAAGTATTGCAAGTACGGACTCTCACGCACCTGTTGCCCGGTTTCCTTATCGCTCAGTCCCAGTTTCTCCTTGATAATTAACCCTCCCAAGGCCACTCGGAAGGATTTGGCCGGGGTGCCTGCCCTGAGAGGCGCTCAGTTGGTCCGCATAGGCGGCTTCAAACTCTGACCACGGGATAAGCTCGGGGCTACAAAGATTTTATTTTTTCAGGAAACCCTACATAGGAGCAACTACTTAGCCCTATGTCCTTGGCAGTGGTACGCTTAGCGCCTTCCTTAGTGAGACAAGTGGACTCATGAACAATTGCGAGTATTGACTGATTCAGTTTATACAGTTCTTACTGAGAAGAGATCAAGTGAGAAAGCCTTGTTGACGTCAAATTTTATTACCAAATGTATTGATTAAAATTGTCGTCAAACATTTGTCAGATAAGCTATTTCAGTGTCTTTTGGGCTTCTAGTATCTAGGTCCTTAGGCCTTGGCATGAGATTTATCTGTAATGCAATCTGTTCTCAGCAATCATCCACGAGGAGGACAAGGATTTGACCCTTTCAATTGAAAAAACCTTTGTCGCCAATAATCCTAAAAGTGACTGGTTAATTGGCAACGCGAGACTCGTCAGCTTTTCTGGGTTGTTATTGGGCGCTCATCTGGCTCATGCAGCCTTGATCATGCTGTGGGCAGGCTCGTTTACCCTGATAGAAATCTCCCAACTCCAGCCGGGAATCCCACTAGGAGAGCAGAGTCTCTCGCTGTTACCTCATCTAGCCTTGCTCGGTTGGGGCATTGGCGACGGGGGCATTGTCGTCGATACTTATCCTTATTTGGTTGTGGGAGTCTTGCACTTGGTGTCCTCAGGGGTATTGGCGGCGGGAGGGCTGTTCCATATTTTGCGCGGGCCAGAAAGGCTAGAGAATAATAAAACAACGCGTAAGTTTGGCTACACCTGGGATGATGATCGTCAGCTCACGTTAATTTTGGGCCATCACCTGTTATTTTTAGGGGCCGGAGCCCTGGGTCTTTACCTCAAGGCAACTCGCTGGGGGGGACTGTATGATGGCCAGCTTCATACCGTTCGGATCGTTGACTCGCCGACATTTGACCCTACCCGCATCTTTGGTTACCTCGCTGGTCAAACACCAGATGGCTTTAGCGGTTTGGGACTAGCCGCTGCCAACAACCTGGAAGATATCGTTGGTGGGCATTTGTGGATTGCGATTTTACTGATTTTGGGCGGCATTTGGCATATTGTCACTCCAGGGATGTTGCCGGCCTTTAAGCGCATTGTCCGGGTTGAAGGCGAGGCGCTGTTGTCCTATAGCCTCGGTGGCGTAGCTTTTATGGCGTTTTTATCCAGCGTCTATGTGAGCGCTAACACAGCCGCGTATCCATTAGATCTGTTTGGTGCGGGTCGCTCAGCTTCCGTTTTTGCCCAAATCTTGCTCGGCACAGTCGCGTTAGCTGGACACATCTGGCATGCTTACCGCGTGCTGACCGGAGCCGGGCTCAAGGCTAATCCGGCGGCGGTGGGTCCCGGTTTTGTCTTTAATCCGGCGACGGCTCCGCCGGTAAAAAAGCCGAAAGCCAAGCCTGCAGCCAAGCAGGATAAGGCACCAAAGGCACCAAAGGCACCAAAGGCATCGAGCGATACTGCACCCGTAGAAGCGGCCGCAGGCAAAGCAGAAGCTGAGGAGACATCCAAAGAAGCTGAGGAGACATCCAAAGAAGCTGAGGATGCATCCAAAGAAGCTGAGGATGTAGCCAAAGAAGCTGAGGATGTAGCCAAAGAAGGCGATGCAGAAAATACGGAACCTTAACTAGGAATGAAACATGCAGAAGGGATGCGGGGCCGACTCGCATCCTTTTTCTATTTGAGGAATCCTCTTTTTGAATAAACTTTGGCATGACCCAACCGCTGCGCTCCGCCAACTCAAGTCCGACGCTGTCATGGGGGCAGCTCGGCGCAGTCTGGCGCAGCTCGGCACCCCTGTTTAAGACCTGGCGCCTTGGCGGCTTGCTCGGGCTATTGGGACTGCTGACAATTGCCAGTGGGAGCTTTCAGGTATGGGAAAGCGTTCAGCGCGGAGAATTTATCTCCGCCCTTGCAGCCCGTGATCCAGAACGGTTTCAGCAAGCACTTTTCACGTTTATCGGTATTTTGGTGGCCACGGCCCTGTTGCTGTCCTTGGTGGCGTATATCCGCGATACGGTGGGGCTGCGATGGCGGCAGGGTCTGACCCGCCAGTTTCTAGAAAATTATTTAGACGATCGCCATTACTATCGGCTCACCCTGCCCAACTCAGGCCCCCCCATAGACAACCCCGATCAGCGCCTTTCTGAAGATATTCGCCAAGTTACTCAGACGCTGCTGTTCGTCGGCGTCATCGGGTTGGAATCGCTCGTGCAGCTGATTGGTTTTGTCAGCGTGCTTTGGCTCATCTCCACGGCGCTGACTGGCTTTTTAGTGGTGTATGCCGGTGTAGGCACCGCGATCGCGGTGCTGATTTTTGGCCAGCGCCTGACCCGCATCAATGCCGAACAGCTCCGGCGTGAAGCCGATTTTCGCTTTGGTTTAATTAACGTACGTGAAAATGCCGAATCCATTGCCTTTTATCGCGGTCAGCAGGCCGAGAGCGCCGTACTTAATCGCTTTTTTGCCGATGTGGCCACCAACTTCAACCGCCTGATTCGCTGGCAATTGGGGCTCGACTTTTTCCAAAACGGCTATCAGTACCTCACCTTTATTCTGCCGAGCCTGATTTTGGCTCCCAGCATCTTGGCGGGGCAGTTGGAAGTTGGAGCGATCGTCCAGTCCCAAGCCGCCTTCGATCGCATCTGGCTTTCCCTCAGTCTGATCGTCGTGCAGTTCGAGCAGCTCACGACCTTAGCGGCGAGCTTGGGGCGCTTAGGGACGCTGGCGCGATCGCTGCAAACCCTCAGCCAGCAGCAGGAAAGTGAGATTGTTCGCCAGTCCAGTTCAACGTTAGCGGTGGAGAATTTGACCGTCCTCACGCCCGATGGCCACCACCACTTGTGTGAACAGGTCTCGTTTACGGTGCCCTCTGGTGCCAGTCTGTTGGTGAACGGCCCTAGTGGCGTCGGCAAAAGTTCCCTTATGAAAACCTTGGCGGGGCTGTGGACACAGGGGCACGGCACCCTCGCAACACCGCCAGACACACTGTTTTTGCCCCAGCAGCCTTACCTCACCCTAGGATCGTTGCGGCAACAATTGCTTTATCCCCATGGCGATGATGCCGCCGCTGCTGAGTTGTTGGTGCAGGTGCTCGAACAGGTGGAGTTGCCCCAATTGGCCCAATTACCGCTAGATACTCAGGCTGACTGGTCGCAGCGACTCTCCCTCGGGGAACAGCAGCGCCTTAGTTTTGCTCGCTTGTTAGTGCAGCGTCCGGCCTACGCCATTTTGGATGAAGCGACCAGTGCCGTCACCGAAACGCAGGAACAACACTTATATCAGCAATTGGTCGCAGCGCAAATTACCGTAGTGAGTGTGGGGCATCGGCTCAGCTTGCGACCTTACCATACGCAGGTACTGACGCTGTCAACCGATTGCACCTGGGCCTTGCAATCTATCCCCAAGGCTTCTCATGCTTGAGCTACCGTATCTGCGCGATCGCCCGCGTTGGCGAAATATCGGGGCGGTGCTGTGGCCCTACTGGACATCCCGCGAAAAGTGGGGCGCTTGGAGCTTGCTAGCCGTCCTGATGGGGGTATTGCTGATTCGCACCGGGTTGCAGGTCCTGTTTCTGATCTTTGGTGGTGAAGTGACTTCGGCTCTGGCCGCGCAGGATCGCGATCGCTTCGTCCAGGCGATACTGATTTTTCTAAGCATATTGGTCATCGGCGTACCCTTTGCGTCTCTAGCAGGCTACATTGCCGCCAAGCTCGGGCTGTACTGGCGAGTATGGCTGACGCAGCATTATCTGCATCGCTATCTCGACCGCAATCAGTTTTATCAATTGCGGCTACAAAACCAGCTCGATAACCCCGATCAGCGCTTAGAGGCCGACATTCGCACCCTGACCCAGGAATCCCTCCGATTTTTGATGATTGGGCTAGAGTCGTTTTTGCAACTGCTCGGGGTCGCGGGGGTGCTGTGGGCGATTTCGCAGCCGTTAATGGTGCTCTTAGTCACCTATTCCGTGGTCGGCACCGCGATCGCCGCACTCTTTTTTGGCCGCAGGCTAATCGGCATCAACTTCGAGCAATTGCGGCGGGAAGCAGACTTTCGCTTTGGGCTGGCTCACCTGCGCGAAAATGCCGAAGCGATCGCCCTTTATCGGGGCGAAGCCCCCGAACTACGCCAAAGCTGGCAGCGTTTCTTGGGTGCTTTTGTGAACTTCAAGCGCTTGATCCGCTGGCAGTTGGGACTCAATCTGTTTCAAAGTCACTATCGCTATGCCACGTTTGTCATTCCGGGGCTCATTTTAGCGCCACGCCTCTTTGCCGGAGAGTTGGAAATCGGCGACGTCACCCAGGCGGGAGCCGCCTTTAGCTTGATGCTAGGGGCGTTGGCACTCATCGTCCTGCAAATGCAACAGCTCACGAACTTGGCCGCCGCCGTCCAACGCCTCGGCCAGCTTGATCAAGCCCTCCAGCCATCCCCCCAGCCGGAAGATGCGTCCCACATTCAGCGTCAGCCGGGCGCGGCGATCGCCCTTGAGCATCTCACTGTACAGACCCCAGATGGTGAAACTACGCTGTTGCAAGATTTGTCCGTCGTCGTTGAGTCTGAGCAAAACTTGCTCATCGTCGGGGCCAGTGGGGTGGGCAAAAGTTCCCTATTGCGGGCGATCGCGGGCCTCTGGCCAGTGGGTTCTGGCACCCTCACCCTCCCCGCTGACCCCAGTCACCTGATGTTTTTGCCCCAGCGCCCTTATCTCATCCACGGTGCCCTGCGCGAACAGCTCCTTTATCCTTGGCCGGCGCTGACCGACGCGCCCCATCCCCTCACTGATGCGGATTTGGTCGCCGTACTGGAACAGGTAAACCTAGCGGCATTGTGCGATCGCTGGGGCGGCTTGGACGGTGGCCAAGCTGCCATGTCCACCCTTTCCATGGGGGAGCAACAGCGCCTCGCCTTCGCCCGGCTCCTGCTCCACGCCCCCCGCTACGCCCTCCTCGACGAAGCCACCAGCGCCCTCGATCTCGACAACGAAGCTCGCCTGTACAAAGCCCTTCAAGCGACCTCCACCACATATATCAGCGTCGGTCACCGGCCCTCGTTACGGCCGTATCACCAGCAAGTCTTGGCGCTCACGACTGACCAGGGGTGGCAGTTGGGGGCGATCGTCGATAGCTAAGGAGGATGTCATCAATCGGCCATCGGTAACCGCCCAGTTAGTGGGCAGCACTGCCAGGCTTTCGAGGTTGTTTCCTCTCAGCGGATGTCAAAATAGTTGGCCTGGAGAACCAGCGCCCCATCGCTGTTGTACTTACCAGAACCTGATAGCGTGGAAAATACCGAATAGACGAGGCGATCGCTTGGCCCCCCGCTCAAAATATTTAAACCTATCTCCCTACGTCCGCGAACAGTGGCGCACTATTTTTTACGCTCTGCTATGCACGCTAGTCTTTACGGCATTTTGGCCCGTCTTAGCGTGGTTATCAGGGCAAATGCTGTCACTATTAGTGCAAGGCAAAGTGCTGGCTCTAGCCCGGCTGGCAGCCATTACCATTGCGGGGTTTGTCATTCATAAACTCGGGCAGTATGGGCAAGATTCCCTCATGTCCCAAGCGGCCTTAGAAGTGGCTCTTAAGCTACGAGTCGAGACTTATCGACACCTCCAGCACCTGAGCCTCGCCTATTTTGAAAAGGCTCAAACGGGTGATCTGACTTACCGCTTAACCGAAGATGTTGACCGCATTGGCGAAGTGGTCAAAAAGCTGTTCCAAGACTTTATTCCTAGCGTTTTACAGTTGGCTGTTGTGCTCACTTACATGGTGTATCTCAACTGGCAGCTAACCTTGACTATGTTGGTTATCGTGCCTGCGTTTGCGGCGCTGGTTGGGTGGTTTGGTGAGCGCATGCTGCAATATTCGCGAACCAGTCAAAACCTGGTGTCTGATCTGTCGTCGCAACTCACTGAAGTCTTTGGTGGGATTCGGTTAATTCGCGCCTTTGCCGCCGAAGATTATGCGGTTGAGCGGTTTCAAGCAGAATCCAAGCGTCACTACGATGCCAAGTATCGGGCGGCTTGGCTGCTAGCAGTGCAGTATCCAGTGATTGGCCTGCTCTATGCGGGCATTATTCTCGTGTTGTTTTTGGTCGGCAGTTGGCAAATCTCGACGGGCAATCTTACGGGGGCAGCTTTTGCCAGCTACGTTACAGCGGGCCTGTTACTGATTGACCCCATCACTCACACGACGGAAAACTACAACTTATTCAAAGAAGCCGAGGCATCGGTTGATCGCGTGTTTGAGCTGACGGCGATCGCCCCAGGGGTGGAGGAAGCGCCGGACGCGCATGCGTTGCCACCCGTGACGGGCAAAGTGGAATATCGCCAGGTCACCTTTCAATACAAACCGGGAGAACCGGTTCTGCAAGGGATTAACTTGCTCGCTAAACCCGGCGAGAAAATTGCCTTGGTCGGTTCTTCAGGGGCGGGCAAAACGACTTTGGTGAATCTCTTGCCCCGGTTTTATGACCCCCAGTCAGGGCAAATCTTGATCGATGGTGAAGATGTGGCCACCGTCACCCTCAAAAGTCTGCGGCGGCAAATCGGCATTGTGCCTCAAGAGACAATCTTATTCTCGGGCACGATTGCGGAAAACATCGCCTTTGGCCAAGCAGAGTTCGATCAAAGGGCGGTCGAGGCGGCGGCTAAAGTTGCCAATGCCCATGACTTTATTAGTCAATTTTCCCAAGGCTATTACGCCTGGGTAGGAGAACGCGGAGTTAACTTATCGGGGGGACAACGCCAGCGCATCGCGATCGCCCGAGCGGTCTTACTCAATCCCCGCATTTTAATTCTTGATGAAGCCACCTCAGCGTTAGACTCGGAGTCAGAAAATCTCGTGCAGGAAGCTTTGGAGCGGTTAATGGGCGATCGCACCGCCTTCATCATTGCTCATCGGCTGGCGACGGTTCGCAAGGCTGATCGCATTCTTGTACTAGAAAAAGGCCAAATTATCGAATCGGGTACGCATGATGAATTGTTGGCTCGGGGCGATCGCTACGCTTATCTGTATAGCCAACAATTTCAACCCTAAGGGCATGACTTCGAAACGGCACGCCATCAGGCCGAGCTTTCTCTTGACGGAGGGCTAAGCCAAGCATCGGACTTACAACTCTACTCAGCTGACAAAAGCATCGAAAGTGGGATGCACTTAAAGCGATGGGGCAAAGCTTAAAGAATCAACATATCGTCAGCAGTCTGCTGCCAATCAGAGAAACTGGGGGATGTTACCACCGCTTCACCGCTATAGATGGCCTCCTGATAGCCCTCTGAAGACATGGAGTAAACAGTTACTTGGGCAAGTCTTGGGTCAACGATCCAATATTCGGGAATGCCACGCCATTCATACTGATTACGCTTCTCAAAATAATCGCGTCGATGATTCTCTGAGCCGGGACTGACGACTTCCACCACCAATAGCGGCGGCAACATGTCGAGGGTAATCGCCGCATAGCCTAACGATTGCATTTGCTTGGGGTGCTCGGGCCGCAAGACGGTCAAATCGGGATACCGATTTTTAGGTTGTCCAGGAGTCGCGATCGCCACTCCCTGCAAACGGATTTGTTTCCGATCAACATGTGCCTTGAGCGCTTCATAAAGTTCCATCGCCCGCTGAAGGTTGGCATCGTACTCTGGCGGCGTCTTGACGAGTTCTCCATTCTCCAGCTCATAGTAACCGTCTACTGCCTCGGCATAAGCGAGGAAGTCCTCAAAGGTTTGAAGTCGCGGGCGAGCCTGAACCATGATTGGTTTATAGATCAGAAAGCAATCGCTAATTGCTCAGAATATCTCAAAGAATAACGTGTCAAAGAAACCGGTTTCAATACAAAACGGGCCGGAGACTGCTCACCTCTTCTCAGAAACCGGATTCTTCATGTGGGATATTTTTATTTTTGATCACTCTAAAGGAATCCCTTTGCCCTCATATGCTTAGCCCCACCAGCCTCTGCCATCTTTGGGGCCAATAAAGTCCTTGTGTATCCAACCCACATGTTCGGAGTCGGGAAACTGGACTTGAATCCAGGTTTCACACTCCCGACTAAAAGCTTGGCCGATGATCTCCACAGCTTCACCGACGAGCCCGTAGGCGGTGGCCTCATAATCTAACCCTGGGCCAGTTCTTACGTTGACCCGACTGCCTTCGATTTCGCCATCGATAAAGGCAGGTTCGGGGTCATCATACGAGAAAACTTCTTCAACCGGAATATCGGCTTCGCCATATACGAGGCAGGTGAGTCCGGTTTGGCTGTGGGCCGGTGCGGCCAGCGAGACCAGCGTCGCAGTTGCGATAAGCAGTGCTTTCATTGGGTTAAGGAGATTTACAGGAAAGAATTTACCGCTTGTAGGGTGTCATTAGCGAAGCGTAATGCACCGCCGAGTGGGTATGTTCATTGACAGAAATCTCCTAAGAGACCTCCAATCAATGCTTTGACGACAAGCGATCGCACCTCTAAACCTTCAAATTCGGCCCGCCGAATTCCGCACTTCGCACTCTAAATTCGCTCTCTATTCCCACTCGATTGTGCCCGGTGGCTTAGAGGTGATGTCATACACCACCCGGTTTACCCCTTTGACTTCGTTGACAATGCGGTTGGAGATGGCCTCCAGCAGATCGTAGGGGGCGCGCGACCAGTCGGCGGTCATGCCATCTTCACTAGAGACACAGCGCAACACAATGGGATACGCATAGGTCCGCTGGTCGCCCATAACCCCAACACTCCGCACGGGCAGTAACACCGCAAAGGCCTGCCAAAAATCGTGATACAGGCCCCGGTGACGAATCTCTTCGCGGACAATGTAATCAGCATCACGCAGAATGTTGAGTTTTTCGGCGGTGACCTCACCTAAAATCCGAATCGCCAGACCCGGACCAGGGAAAGGATGACGACGGACGATTTCTTCAGGCAGGCCCAGCGATCGCCCTAACTTTCGCACTTCATCTTTAAATAGCTTGCGTAGCGGCTCCACTAGCTTGAACTGCAGGTCTTTGGGCAAGCCACCGACATTGTGGTGACTTTTGATCTTGACGGCCACGCGCTCGCCCGTTTTGGGATCAACGTTAGTATCGGCGGACTCAATCACATCGGGATACAGCGTCCCCTGAGCCAAGTAATCAAAAGGACCGAGCCGGCGAGATTCTTCTTCAAACACGCGGATAAATTCATGCCCGATGCGTTTGCGTTTGACTTCGGGATCGGTAACGCCTTGCACTCGTTCAAGGAAGCGCTCCCGGGCATTCACATAACTCACATGAATCCGAAATTCATCTTCAAACAGCTTGACTAACCGCTCCGGCTCGCCTTTACGCATAAAGCCTTGGTCGATAAACATGCAGGTGAGCTTGTCGCCAATCGCCCGGTGCAATAAGAATGCCAGGGTAGACGAATCAACCCCGCCGGAGAGGGCTAGCAGCACCCGCCGATCGCCAACCTTACCGCGCACTTCGCGGATGGCCTCTTCGATAAACGCTTCCGTCGTCCAAGTCGGTTGGCATTCACAAATGTGATACACAAAATTGCGAATCAACGCCTGGCCGCCAATGGAATGGACGACTTCGGGGTGAAACTGAACCCCATAAAACTTGCGCTCATGGTCAGCGATCGCCGCGCTAGAAGTATTGTCCGTATGGGCCAGTACTTGAAACCCGTCGGGCATTTGAGTGACCGAGTCGCCATGACTCATCCACATAGTGGAGCCATCGTCAACATTGGTCAGTAAATCCGTCGGGTCATCAATCAAGAGAGAGGCCTTGCCGTATTCGGCTCGCTGAGCTCGCTCGACCTGCCCGCCCAACTGCTGCACCATGAGTTGCATGCCGTAACAGACACCTAAGATGGGAATGCCTAAGTTCCAAATTTCGGGATCGCAGTGGGGTGCCCCTTCGTCGTAGACAGAGCTAGGGCCGCCCGACAAAATAATGCCTCTCGGATTGAGCTGCTTAAGCTGTTCTGGCGAGGTGCGATACGACAAGACTTCTGAGTAAACCTCCGTCTCGCGGATGCGACGGGCAATGAGTTCAGAATATTGTGAGCCAAAATCAAGAATCACCAGCATTTGCCGATTGATTGCAGTGGTGCTGGGTTCGGTGGGCGTGGTGGGGGTCTGAGTTTGAGAAGTCACGGCAGCAATCCTGTAATGGTTGAGAAACTAGAAAATTGGCAACTTGCTAGATCAAAATCACAAGCACCATACAAAGGTAGAAAAATGTTGCTAAAGCTAGAATTTGAGCCGAATGATAGCGGGTCTTAGTCGTTCTAGATCATTCAGCAGCAAAAGAAAATGTGTAATAAGCGCCAACAAGATATTCTTATTAGCTTACCAAAATAGACTGCAGGAGTGTTGTCCCCCGATCGCTCGTGGCCACAATTTCTCGCTGGCGGTCAAAAACAGCCGACCCAATGGTAATTGTGCGGTCAGCCTGCGCTCGCACGTAAGTGATCGCCCGCTGATCAATGCGCTCTACCAGCGATTGATAAATCTGCGACACCCAGTCTTGGTGGTGAGTTTGATCGAGTTGTCGAAGTTGGCCCAGCGCCGCCTCCACCGTTTTAGCCGTCAACAGTTGCTGGACTGCAGGCAGGGGCACCCCCTGAGCAGCAGCGATCGCAGTCAAAATCTCTTGGCGGCCATCGGCCACATAATGATGGGTGTGAAAAATGCCCCCCGCCAGCTTAATCAACTTGCCGTGATAGCCCAGTAGCAACACGCCTTGAACACCCGATAGCGCTGCCTCCACTAACAGCGGCCCGATCCAGTTACCGGTTTTGACCCGCTGCTCAGAGGGAATGCCCAACTGCAGGGCGCGGTCGAGCCCATTTTCACCCACGCAAAACACCAACGTGTCGAACTGCTGGGCTTGGTGGCGCACCATTTGCCGAAAGCGATCGAGCTGTTCCGGAGAACTCAAGGGCGCAGAAATTCCCGATGTGCCCAGCAAAGACAATCCGTCAACGACGCCAAAAGCCGCGTTGGAGGTGCGCAAGGCCAGCGCTCGCCCCGCTGGCAAAATAATCGTCACCTGCAAGGTTTTCTGAGGCGGCAGCAGCGGTTCTAGATTGGCCTGCAGCAAGGTCTTAGCGTACGCATAGATCGCGGGTTGATGGCCCCGCTCAACCTGGCGCCCAAGACCATCGCCGCCATGAATCACAAGCCGCTCGGCCTGGGTAGCCTGTCCCCAGCCAACCACTGCCCAAACTGGCGTGTGGCGCGTCAAGTCTAAATTATCGCCAGGGTCACTACGGGTAATGGCTAAGGCCGTCCCATCGGGAAGTATCGCCACTTGTTCAACCGCAATTGTGGCGCTTGCGTCCGGATTCACCAATTGCACATCGACGGCAGTGGGCATCTGATGAGCCGCCAAAAGCTTTTGCAGCGCCGCGATCGCGCTAGCACAGGCAAATACCGGCAACGTGTAGCCAGTTCTCGGCTCTGGCCATAAATTCGTATTGGACGGCATATTTTGACAATGCAAATGTTGCTAAAGTTAAGGGCGATCGCGGTGTGTATGCGATTCTCATCTAGTGTATTGTCTGCCAGACTGCCTGTTTATGAACGCTATCGACTATCTTCGCATCAGCCTGATTGACCGCTGTAACTTTCAGTGCCAGTATTGCATGCCGGAAGGAGCCGACCTGACCTATGCCCTGCAGCAAGACTGGCTGACCCGTGCCGAGTTGCGATCGCTCTTGCAGCACGTTTTTATTCCCGTTGGCTTTACGCGATTTCGGCTGACTGGGGGCGAACCCTTACTGCGCCCTGATGTGGTGGAAATTGTGGCCGATATTGCCCAATTGCCCCAAACCCAAGATCTCGCGATGACGACCAATGCCTTTTTGCTCGCGAAAAAGGCCCCAGCGCTGTGGCAGGCTGGGCTAAGACGCCTCAATATCAGTTTGGATTCCCTCGATCCAGACACCTTCCAAGCAATTGTTGGCGGCCGCGGCAAATCTCGCTGGCATGACGTTTGGCAGGGGATTCAAGTTGCTCATCAGATCGGCTTTGCCCCCCTCAAGCTGAATGTCGTGGTGATTCCGGGAGTCAATGACCAAGAAGTTCTGGATTTAGCCGCTCTGACCTTAGAGCGAGACTGGCACGTTCGGTTTATTGAGTTTATGCCCATTGGCAATGGTGACTTGTTTGATCATCGAGGTTGGATTCCGTCAGAAGCATTGCGGCAGCAGATTCGCGATCGCTGGGGCCTGGTTGCCAGCAGCGTCCGCGGCAACGGCCCTGCCGATGTTTTCCAAATTCCTGGTGCTCAGGGCACTTTAGGCTTTATCAGTCAAATGTCAGAGTGCTTTTGTGATCGCTGCAACCGGATGCGGCTCTCAGCTGACGGTTGGCTACGCCCCTGCCTGCTGAATGAAACCGGACAAATCAACCTACGAGAACAACTGCGCAGCAGCGTTCCTCTAGCCGATATCCGAGCTCAAGTGGCGGAGCTGGTTTACACCAAACCCGAGATCAATTTCAAAATGCGCGAGTCGGGCATAACGGGTGCTTACAGCCGCACGATGTCACAAATTGGGGGCTAAGGGGTGATGTCTTGGGCAAGGGGATCATCGATGACTTCATAGCGATCGCGCCCTTTTGCTTTAGCTGCGTACAGCGCCACATCAGTTGCTGCTAGCAGCGACTCAGGCGGCGTTTGAGGGTTCGGAATCATGCTGCCGATGCCTAAACTGACGGAAATGTGTTGTTTTTCGGACGTGGCATGAGGAATCCGCGTCTCTCTCAGGGTCTGAAGAATATTCTGGGCAACCAAGATGGCCCCCCGTGTATCAGTATCGGAGAGTAGCAGCACAAATTCTTCACCGCCGTAGCGTGCTACTAAATCAGCGGGGCTTTGCACGGCTTTTGCCAACAGATAAGCAATGCGTTGCAGGCAGCGATCGCCAGCCTGATGGCCATAATAATCGTTGTATTTTTTGAAGAAATCGACATCACACAATACGATAGAAATTGGCTTTCTTTCCCTTGCTAAGCGATGCCATTCTTGTTCAAGATAGCGATCAAAATAGCGACGATTGGCAATCTGAGTCAAACCATCAACGTAGGAAATTAGCTGTAATTCCTGATTGGCTTTGATTAATTCAAACGTTCGTTCATCAATTCGGTTTTCCAGATCTCTGAAGGCTCCTTGCAATTGCTGCGTCATATTGGCAAACGAGCGCGATAAATCTCCAATAACATCAGTGCGGGTTAAGTCAATCGAGGTTTCCCATTCACCTTGGCTAATTTCATGAGTAGCATTAATCAACCGTCTCAATGGCCAAGACAGCCATTGAGTGATTAACAAGCCAATCAAAATAGTGATGGCTAAAGCTCCACAACACAAAATTATGGTTATGCGCGTATTGCGGTAGATTTGTGCCATAAAATCGGATTCTGGCACGACTAAAACCACAATCCAATCTAATCCGTAATCGTCCTCGAATCGGACTGTTTCAATATAGTGGCGGTGGCCGCTTATGCGAGCATCTAACTGCGCAGATTTAACTGCAGTTAGGGATTTATAGGTCTGATTTAAATAGCGAGTAGTGATTTTGATAAGAGGATTTTGACTATCACTCGCTGATAACAGTTTAATGCGCTCACCTTCACCCACCATGATTGGTTCTTTTGTTGAGCTCGCGATCAGAGAACCTGACGGTTCAATAATAAAGGCAATACCCGATTTGCTAATTTCTAAATCTTGCAAAAAGCTGTTCAACTCTTCTGACAAAATGATGTCGGTTGCACAAATTCCAAGCAAATCACCAGACTGGCTGTCATAAATGGGGGTGTTAGCGGTAATTGTGGGCAAATAAGTCTGAAAATCTAAATAAACCTGACTCCAAGTAGGCCCCCCTGCCTGCTTGGTCGTTTGATACCAAGGACGCCAACGAGGATCATAAACTTCAGTACTTTTACTTCTCAGAAAAGACCGCTGTCCGGTGGAGTCGATTTCGTAGTAATGCATGTAGCGGTCTGTTTGGGCATTGGCCAAATAGGTTTGCAAACTATTGCCCGTGCCCCCTTGCGATCGCCCAACGCCTAAAAAAGCCCCTTCTTGCTCTGTCGCACAGTAGATGATGTTGGTTGAGGAAAAAACTTTTGCCTGTTGCCAAAATTGGTGCTCCCCTCGCTCGGTCACTACGTCGATATCTCCTCGCAAAAATAAGTTGGCGTTAATTTGATTGATGACATACGGCTGCTCGACAGTCGTTTCTATTTGTTGCAAGATTCGTGACGTCAGTTCTGTGCGCAGTTGTGAAGCAAGTGAATTGACCGTCAACTGACCATTACGAAAAGAGAGGTAACCTACAACTCCGACGACTGCAACAACCTGCACAACAAACGGGATGGTGATGACTGTTCGCAGCGGCAAGCGATTGAGCAGTTGATACAAACGAGAGGTCATTAAGGCTGATGGTAGAAGACTGAAACTGAAGACTAAGGCTGACGACAGCTTGGCAAATATTCGTTCATCGCGCCAGTTTGCTACTGAGTTCTAGTAGCGGTTTGGCTGGCTGGGACGAGATGGCCTCTATCGGCAATCGGTCGTGCTCAATTGTCGATGTTGATTTTACCCCCTCTATTTACCGATGCAAAAGCGACTAAAAATCTCATCGAGCATCGATTCGGTCATTTCTTCTCCCGTAATCTCTCCCAATGCGTGAACTGCAGTGCGCAGATCAATCGTCCAAAAGTCGAGCGGCAGTTGATTAGCGATGGTCATTTGCACTTGTTCCAAGGCCGCGCGAGCGCGCGTCAAAGCAGCGGCTTGGCGTTGGTTGATGGTGATTTCGAGATTGCTAGCCTGCACGCGATCGCCCTGCACCGCTTGTAAGATAGCTTTTTCGAGGTCTGCAATACCTTGGTTGAGGGCCGCTGCGGTGTAGACTGGCGGCTGGTGCAGTTCTGGGAGAGCTAAAGCCGTTTTGGCCTCCAGCAAATCGACTTTGTTGATGACTAAGATAAACGGCCGATGGTGAATATATTGATAAAGTTCGGCATCGGCGGCGGTCCATCCTTGGTGTGCCTCAATCGTAAAAATGACCAAATCGGCCGACTGGGCGGCTGAGCGCGATCGCTCAATGCCCATTTTTTCCACTTGATCGCTAGCCTCACGAATTCCGGCAGTATCCAGAACCCGAATGGGAATTCCCCCGACTACCAGTTGCGACTCGACCACATCACGCGTGGTACCCGGTAGATCAGTGACGATCGCGCGATCGCTGCGACTCCAGGCATTGAGCAAGCTGGATTTACCGACATTTGGACGGCCGACAATAGCCACCTGCAAGCCCGACCGCAACAGCTCACCCTGATGAGCCGTGGCCAAAATTGCCGTGACAGATTGCAAGACTTGAGTCAGTCGTTGCGTGACGATAACTTCATCAAGCGGTGGCAGATCATCGGCAAAATCAATTCGCGCTTCAACTTCGGCCAAGATATCTAGGCAGGCCGCCCGCAATTCGCGAATCGGACCAGTCAGTTTACCTTGGACGCCCGCCAAAGCCGTTTGCGCTGCCTGCGGTGATTGAGCACTGACTAAGTCAGCAATGCTCTCAGCCTGGGTTAAATCTAATCGTCCATTGAGAAACGCCCGCAGGCTAAATTCGCCCGGTTCGGCAAGTCGCGCTCCCTGCGCTAAGCATAGCTGCAGTACTTGCTGCACGGCCATGATGCCCCCATGACAGTGAAACTCGACCACATCTTCTCGCGTGTAGGAACGCGGTGAAAACATGAGCAGCATTAGCGCTTCATCGACCATTTGCTGATTATGGGGATCGCGAATGTAGCCGTAGAGGATGTGATGACTTTGCCAGGGCTGTTGCCCTGGTGCATCAAAGAGGGTTTGCGCGATCGCGCTGGCCGTTGCCCCCGACAGTCGCACAATGCCGACGCTGCCCTGCTGAGGCACAATGGCTGTCGCAATCGCCGCGATCGTTTCCCCCTGCCCAATCTTTTGCCCCATATGCTTCCTTAGCGAACCGATTCAGCCCAGTACTGCCTTCTGCCTTCTGCCTTCTGCCTTCTGCCTTCCGCCTTCCGCCTTCCGCCTTCTGCCTTCTGCCTTCTGCCTTCCGCCTTCTGCCTTGTTCAACTTCCCTCGACTGGCCTCAATCCTTGAGTCACTTCTAAATAAATGTGTTCTAGCTTGACCGGACTCCTCGAAATCGCATCCAGTGGCACGCCATCAAATCTGGCCAACAGGTCCTTCAGCTCCAGCTCTTCAGGCACCCAAAAGGCCAATTCAGAACCGTAACGACGAGGGGTAAACCCGTGGGACTTTGCCCGCGCGATCGCCGCTGTTGGGTCTTTTGTCTCTACTGTCATAATTTCACAGACAGGAATGCGCTGTCGCAGTTCGGGCAAAGTCCCTTCGGTCAGGAGTTCTCCCTGCTTGATAATGCCAATGCGTTGACAGAGCCGCTCGGCCTCATCTAACAAGTGCGTTGTCAGCAAAATCGTCATCCCTTGCTCACGGCTGAGTATGCGAATGAGGTTCCAGACTTCGTGACGAGCTTCAATATCCAGGCCGGTCGTTGGTTCGTCCAAAATTAACAGTTTAGGTCGATGGACGATCGCGACGGCCAAGCTCAACCGGCGCTGCATGCCACCGCTAAGCTTTTCGACCGGGGTTTGAGCCCGATCACTCAAATTCACCGCCGCCAAACAATCTTGAATCCGTAGCGCTCGGGGCTGGCGGCGAAGACCATAAACCTTAGCAAAAAATTGCAGGTTTTCTTCGCAGGTGAGCGTGCGGTACAGCAAATTTTCCTGAGGCATCACCCCAATCCAAGGTTTAGTCACCACACCGGCAGGCTGACTATTGATAAAGACCTCACCCTCATCAGCCTGCAGCAGGCCACAAATAAGGTTGATCGTCGTCGTCTTGCCGGCTCCGTTCGGGCCGAGCAGGCCATAAACCTCACCCGGCAGAATATCTAAGCTGAGATTGCGAAGTGCCTGCCGTCCCCGATAGGTTTTGCTCAACTTGCGAATCGACAGCATCTTTGCACCTCGAATGGCAGGACTCAAACGCTTAGGCAAGGTTCAGAATACCGCAGTAATTCAGGTTTGTTTCCCGAGCCTAACTTGCCCTAACCCTCGTCAGCAGGAGCGGGGCTAGCAATCTTGAAAGAAATGGAGGCGTTTGCGGCGATCGCTTTAGCAGCCTGCCCAGTCGCATTTTGGGGAAGCGTCTCGATTGATGGTTGCGCAGCACCAGAGACCACTGGAGTTTGACGCAGTTGCAACTCTGAGACCGTTTGGAGAGAGGTGGTTGACGCTACCGTCTTCGACGGCCATCGCCAATCCGCCAAATGCCATACATGACGATTAGACGCGATCGCTAATCCCAGTCCGCCGAGCACTAACCACGGTAGCGACAGCTCGGGGGTAAAAAACCAGCTTTGATGACTGAGCCAGTCATACCCACAGGAGGTGACAAAGAGCAAAACACAGCACAGCAACCAAAGAGCCATAAACGCGATCGTCACCCAGCCACGGCTATCAATAACATCCGTAGGGTAGCGAATTCCCAGCGTCTGTCAAGAGAATCAACCTGCTCAAATCAGCCCGGCAACGCTACAGTAGAAGACAGTGTCGTTATCCAACCACCAACATTAACTACCGTGGAACAGCAAGAGGTCATTACGCTGCTATCGCGTCGGGAAATCGAAAAAATGCGCCAGGCAGGCCGCCTCGCAGCTCAACTGCTAGATTACTTGGAACCGATGATCAAGCCTGGGGTTACCACCCTTGAGATCAACGATGCCGCAGAAGCTTGGACTCAACAACATGGGGCCAAAAGTGCGCCCCTCGGTTACCCCGGTGCCGTCGATCCGTTTCCCAAGTCGCTTTGCACCAGCGTTAACGAAGTTGTTTGCCACGGCATTCCTAATGCTGATCAGGTATTGCGCGATGGTGACATCATCAATGTTGATGTCACCCCAATTGTGGATGGATACCACGGTGATACCTCTCGAACTTTCTTGGTGGGTACCCCTTCACCACTCGCCAAAAAGTTGGTAGAAGTCACCGAAGAGTGCATGTGGCGCGGCATTCAGGTCGTGAAACCGGGTGCTCGAATTGGCGACATCGGGGCGGCCATTCAAGAATATGCGGAAGCTGAAGGGTTTTCGGTCGTCCGCGATTTTGTCGGTCACGGGGTGCATCGGATTTTTCACACCGCGCCCCAAATTCCCCACTACGGTACTGCTGGCAAGGGTAAAAAATTCCGCAAGGGCATGGTTTTCACGATTGAACCGATGATCAATGTGGGCACTTATGAAGTCGAGGTGCTGGCCGACGGCTGGACAGCCCTGACGGCTGACCGCAAGCTCTCTGCCCAGTTTGAACATACGATTGCCGTTACAGAAACCGGGGTCGAAGTGTTAACCCAAGCCAAGAGTAAGGTCCCGGCCTAAGCGCTGTGGAAAATTCACTTAGGTAGGACTTACGCAGTTGAAGCTGATTTAGGGGGTCTTTGCAGAGGTCCGATTTAGGGTCATTGATTGTGGAACGCTGCCGAGTCTGGCAAAGTCCCACAATCTGCGAGTATTCAACTATCATGAAAAGAGCTTGACATCTATCGATATTTATGCAGTTAGTCCAAGTAGCCTTTCTTGCATACTTCAGGGAATACTCGCGTCGGCATCACTCGCAATGACCATCAGGAATTGGGTCTGTGCTACCTTTCGACTTTGTCATTATTGGTAAACCTGTGCCCCACAGAGCCAAAGATAAAAAGGCTCTGAAAGCATGGCGTGAGCATGTGGCGGCGACGGCCCAATATTGCTGGGGCGATCGCCCGCCTTTATCCGATAAACTTTATGTAAAGATCACTCATTTCTACGATGCGCCAACGAGCAATCCAGGACATGATTTGGATGGTGAGCGGATTATCAAGCCAATATTAGACGCTCTCAATGGGGTGATCTACCAAGACGATTATCAAATCGCTGAACTCGATAATCGTCGCCGCAATTTAAACGGTTCTTTTCGAGTAAAAGGAATGTCCGTTGCTCTCGCTGAAGGCTTCTGTAAAGGCGAAGAGTTTTTGCATGTTAAGGTAGATTTGCTAAGGAATCCTGAAAGTGTCACATAAGGTCAGTGCTGTCATGAACAAAAGTCGGTCGGTTAAAACCCCTCTAGAACACCGACGGTTAGTGCGTTTGGCCCGCGAGTATGATCGTGCGGGCTACGAAGTGCTGATATATCCTGATGACGAGTCTTTACCAGAAAGTCTTCAAGGCTGTTTGATTGGGTTGATGGCCAAAGGCCAGGAAGAAACCATCGTAGCTGATGTGCGATCGCGCCCCAATCTCATGCTCAATGGCTCTGCAGACCTAAGACGCTTAGCAGAGAAAGTTGAGGCTCTGCCCGGTTGGCAGTTTAATCTAGTGGTCACTAACCCGCGTCAACCGCAAGCCAGTTAAGTAGTAATTGCAGCGGTAACAATTCTAGCCTTCATTAAGCTCTAGGCTGGCTCAGGTCACATCACACAGACTTGTGACATTGCAGAATTGTCGCTGCCGTTGCGCTGTGAAAAGCCGGTTTACCTTCACCAATCCATCATCGGCCGATCGGGTGAGCGCATTTCCAAAGTGCCTGTATATGAGCAGATGTTCTTAGCGCTTTTGATTTGAGCACGGCTGCCGCCATCGCATCGTTTATAAGCTTTACTCAGAAAGCAGTTCTAAAAGTGTAGCCTAACCAGTTCCCAACCTTTGGGCTTGCGATGTCAAACAATAAGCTTGATAAAACCGGCTCAGGAATCCGTTTGTAAATGGGCACGCTAGTAATCATTTATCTTTTAGGGTATGGCTAATCTCAATGCCCAGACAAACTTTACGAGTTGTCCATCTCTGCGGGCGGTGCAGCGATCGCGGCGGCGTTTTCTACAAAAGGCCCTGACAACTGCTGGTGCAACTAGTCTTTTAACCAACTGTCAACGCCGTAACTCGAAGCCGGCCCAATCTCCAATCACCGGTCAAGAAGACGACTTTGACTGGCAGCAATGCCAAGGGCAGACTATTACTTTACTCCTCAACGACCACCCGTGGACGACGGGCATTCAGCCTTATTGGGCCGATTTTGAAGCTAAAACAGGGATTCAAACCGATATCAAAATCGTGCCGGAACCAGAATACTTTCAGATGATGGAAAACGCGCTGCGGGATGAGTCTACCCCCGTAGACGCTTTTTTCTTGCCGATGGACTCCACTGCCTATCGATTGCATCAGGCATCTCTTTTGCAGCCGTTAACACCACTGATCAACAATGCCCAACTGACCGAAGCTAGCTACAACCTGTTCGATTTTCCTGAGGGGTTTCGGCTGACGGCCATGTATCCTCCAGAAGCCGATGAACAGCAGCTTTTTGGCATTCCGGCAACATTTGAGGCTTACATTCTGTTTTATAACAAACAGTTGGTCAATCAGTATCTCAATGGTGAAGTCCCCCAAACGATGTCGCAACTCATTGACGCGGCCCAAACCATCAACCAACTTGGCAACGGAGAATTCTTTGGGGCAGTAATGCGAGGGGTGCGCTCTGAAGCCATTATTGATACGGTTACTGGACTTGTCTTAAATAGTTGGGGAAATGAATCTACGCCGCTGCCCTATAACGTTTGGTTTGCCGGCGATTGGCAACAACCGCGATTTATCAATTCTAAAGTTGAGGCAGGATTGACCGCTTATGCCCGTTTGATGCAGGCGGGACCACCTAACATTCAGTCGATTGATTGGCCCCAGGCAACCGAATTGTTTCAAAACGGCAAAGTCGCGTTTTACATTGACGCTAGTTTGTTTGGTCCAGGATATGAACACGCCAGCTCCTCGATCGCCGGTAATGTCGGCTATGAATTATTGCCTCAGTTTCAGTCAACGAGCTTGACCGGGCATTGGTTATGGGGGTTAGGCATCGCTCAGAAATCACAACATCCAGAAGCCGCCTGGTTGTTTCTACAATGGGCTACTAGCCAACAGATGGAACCCCTCATATCAGTTGCGACAGGCGGCGCCCCTCGCTTTTCATCTTGGCTAAATGCCTCTCCTTACACTGAGGCGATGAATATCGACTACGCTCTTTGTGTGCAAAAAGCGATGCAAACGTCTCGACCAACGGTGGTCCTACATCCTCATTGGAATGAGATTGCCTTAGCGATCGCTGGTACCATTCAGTTGATCTACAACGGCATGGATAGCCAGCAGGCGGTCTCTCAGCTGCAGGCACAAGTTCAACAACTCATTGCTTCAGAATCTTGATGTTTGTTTTGCTGCGGTTGCTGACAACCATTCGGTCTCAACTAATGTTTGGCTTTGGGGCCATTTTGCTAGTGAGCTTTACAAGCTCTGCAATTGGCTATCGGAGCCTTGCCGAATTACGTAATACCAGCCAAACCATACTCCAAAGTTCAGCACGAGTTCGAGAGCTGAGTTTAGAGCTCCAAAAAAATTTTCTTGCCGCTCGGCAGGCAGAGGAAATCTACCTGAATGGTTGGAAAACCAATATTACGACCGACGATGCGCAAACCTTGATTCGCACTAATCAGGAAGCATTATCAGCGGCTTGTGAGAACTTATCAGAACTCTTAGCCCTTGAAGGCAGTACTTCAGAGCTATCGCAAGAATTAGCTCTGCTAGAGTCCCTATTCCTCAATTATGAGTCTGCCTTTAAAGCTACCACCGACCGGATTCAAAACACGCCCCACGATGTGTTTCAAACCCGCATCCAACGACTCTTTCAGAGTATTTCCAAAACAGTTGGATTAACCTCCGAAGAGCGCAACATGTTGTGGGAGATTGCAGCCAAAGAACAGGTTTATTTTAATTCTGGCGATCCGCAGTATCTCAATGATGCTCGTAATGCCTTAAAAAAGCTGGCCACAGCATCACAACAGACTCCAACCGCCAAAGGTCAGGGAGACTTGCCCAGTGAGATTCAAACCTATTTGGCAGATTTAAATGCCACCCTGCTACTTGAGCAGCAGGTGCAAGTGAATACGATTGTGGCCAACAGCATTAATCGTGAAATCGATCGCATCATCCAAACCACTGAAGAAGCGACCCAGGCCAGAGCTCAGGCAGCCCGCTTAGAACTTGAGCAGACGGCCCGGCAAAGCAACATCGCCCTCATGGCCACAGCACTCACTGCTTTGGGGCTGACTATTTGGGCCAGTCTGTGGTTAAGTAACCGCATTATGCGGCCCATTACCGCTTTGAAACATGCTGCCGAACGCGTGAGTGCAGGAGATTTGGACTACAAACTGCAGTTGCCGGGACGAGACGAATTTTCCGTTGTGGCCATGACCTTTAACAAAATGGTGGAACAACTGCGCCATACCTTAGCCGATTTAGAGTTCCAGATTTCTGAAAGAACGGCGGCCTTGGCAACTTCTCATCAGTCTTTACAAGAAAAAACTCAGTCCTTAGCAATTGCGCTCAAGCAACTCCGCGAGAGTGAGATCAACTATAAATCGCTGTTAGAAAACCTCCAAGCTGGCGTCGTCGTTCATGATCACGATGCCAATATTTTGTTGTGTAATCACATGGCTTCCCAACTGTTGGACATTCCCACTGACCAGATTGAGGGACACCCAACTTATCCAACCTGGTCATTCATCGACGAGTTTGGTCAGCCTTTAGCACCTGAAAAATATCCAGTCCATCAGGTCATTAACACCCTAAACCCCTTGTGTAATTACGTTGTGGGTATTCAAAAAGGCCCTGATAGACAACCGACTTGGGTATTAGTAAGTGCTTTCCCAGTGATTGATGATCAGCAGTCACTGCAAAAAGTAGTGATGACTTTCAACGACATCACCGAGCGCAAGTTAGCTGAAGAATCTTTGCGACACCAGGCTTTGCATGATGTATTGACAGATTTGCCTAATCGCACGTTACTGAACGAACGCTTAGACCACGCCTTACAGAAAGTTCGACGTAACCCTGATTATCACTTTGCCGTTTTATTTATTGATCTCAATCGCTTCAAAGTCATCAACGATAGCCTGGGTCACACAATTGGGGACAAATTGCTAATTCAAGTCGGCAAAATTTTGTTGGATTGTGTGAGAAGTGTCGACACGGTAGCCCGATTAGGGGGCGATGAGTTCGTCATCTTGCTCGATCAGATCCAAAACCCTCAGGAAGTCATTCCCGTCGTGGAACGCATTGAGACCAAACTCCAAACCCCGATGACCTTGATGGAGCACACGATGTTTACTTCAGCCAGTATTGGTATTGCCTTTAGCCATTTAGACTATCAGCGCGGCCAAGATATTTTAAGAGATGCGGATAATGCGATGTACCGCGCCAAAATGAAAGGGCAATCAAGTTATGAAATCTTTGATCCAGAAATGCACGCAACGGCCCTGCGGTTGTTGAAGCTAGAGACGGATCTCCGACAGGCGATCGCGGATCAAGCGTTTTTCTTACAATATCAACCCATCGTAGATCTCGCCTCACACCAACTCATTGGGTTTGAATCACTGGTGCGCTGGCGACATCCGGAACGAGGCTTAGTGACCCCTAATCAATTCATCCCTTTAGCAGAAGAAACAGGGTTAATTATTCCCCTCGGTGAATGGATTTTGCAGGAAGCTTGCACACAAATGAGTCGCTGGCATCGAGAGCTGGCTCTCTCAAACCCTTGGCAAATCAGTGTCAACATTGCTGCCGCTCAATTTCAGGATGC
Source organism: Cyanobacteria bacterium P01_F01_bin.56 (assembly GCA_039185935.1). Taxonomy (GTDB): domain Bacteria; phylum Cyanobacteriota; class Cyanobacteriia; order Phormidesmidales; family Phormidesmidaceae; genus Halomicronema. The sequence goes on from JBCDAJ010000003.1 coordinate 46,910, forward strand.
CTTATTTGTCAAAAAGCTTGACCAAACGTTGACCCAAGCTCAACTACCAGCCACCAGTCTGAAATTAGAAGTCACCGAGAGCGTCTTGCTCGAAAATGTTGATGGGGTGCTCGCCACGTTAACACAGCTTAAAGAACGCCAGATCGAGATCAGCTTAGATGACTTTGGCACGGGTTATTCATCACTCAGTTACCTTAAGCAATTTCCCATTGACACTCTCAAGATTGATAAATCTTTCATTGACCATCTAGAGCATGATGGCGATGCCAGCATTGTCGAAGCCATTATCCAAATTTCAAATTCCTTGAAGATGAAGGTAGTCGCCGAAGGGGTTGAAACGCCTACTCAGCAGGCATGGTTACAAAAGCTTGGGTGTAGAGTGATTCAGGGCTACTTAATCAGCCCACCCCTGGACGCCGCCGCCATGAATGATTTTACGCACGCTTTCTATAGACAGTAAAAGTCTTGACCTCCTCGATGCAATCTAATAACTCAGATGTTGCCTGTGGCAATGGACAACTAGATCGCATCCCAAATTTGTAATCCGTCGAATTGACGTTTAGAGCAGGCATCTTGCTCGCCAGCGGATACGAACAAGCAAAAGTAGGATGTGCTTGCGTCCTGTGAAATTGAAAAGCCTTTCACACAAGAGTTCCAGCGATCTGGATTGTCCTTACTAAACTATCGCGATCGGTAATCAGGTCAGAACAGTTGTAATTGCTGAAAGCACTACACAGCCAGGATTCTTATTCCGAACTCCGAACTCTGAATTCCGCATTCTGCTATACGGGTTGCTACGAATGCGGGTGCGATCGCACCGAACCTGGAAAGTTTCTGGGGTTATTTGATGCCCCCCTTAGGATGATCATCAAACAACAGCCAACGCTGCCATTACCTCATCAACTCTCACTCTGAAAGACCAATAGCAAAAAGGGTGAGAGTTGATGAACTGTTTGCGCCAACCCAGTCAGGCCTCTGCCATTGCTCAAACTCGCTAAAAAGGTTCAGCGGTTGAGATTTGAGAGCTGTTGAGATGGCCGTCAGCGCTCGTTGGCCCTATGGTGCTGGCAGCATCAGAGGACTGGTGAGCGTCAAACTTAAATCACGACTGGGGTTAATCGCAATCACCTCAACCTGATCACGCCCCAAAATACGGGCGATCGTGCCTCCAGTGGCAGTCCCAGCCAACACCTCTAGTGCCTCAACCCGTTGATCACCCGTGAGGCCTGCGATCACCGCTGCTGCACCAGAGCCAATTGCTGTTCCCAACAGAGTTTCGCCCAGACTGGCGCCGCGACTAATGGTTTCGGTCGTCGTCACGATCGACGATGTGGCATTCATCGCAAGACGACGCCCCCCTACTAATATCAGCTCCTGAGCTACGAACTGGGAACCGCTACCGTTTGGACGCAATTGTCCAACAACCTGGCTACCTGCGGGAATCAACACAGTACCGGTGCTGCTAGTGAAGGTTTGAGTAACGCTGAGAGTCAGGTCTACAGTTTCCTCTGGCAGTAAAATTACTTTTTCATTTTCATCATGAGTGACGCGGAGTACAGTGCCCGTCGGTACGATCACCTGACTCATCGTCTGCGCTTGCCCCACAAGGTAGGGAGAGTTCACAATCGCTACCTGATTCTGACTAGCTAAAGCTTGATAAATGAAGGCTGCAACATCTGCTCGGGTGGCGATTTGGTTGGGTCTTAAGAGCTGCACATTAGGATAATTAACGACCAGGCGTTGTTCCGTAGCAGCGGCGATACTCGCAACCGCATAGTCAGGAATCTGGGCGGCATCACCATAGATTTGGACACTATTTGGATTATTTGCAACATAGTTCAGTCCATTGGACAGAGATACGAGTACCTGCGCTCGTGGAATATTTTGCTCTGGGTTAAAAACATTGCCAGGATAGCCCGACAAAAACCCCATCATGTCGGCTTCACGAATGGCCGCTGCTGCCCAATAATTGGCAGAAACATCGACAAAATTAGTCGCGCTGCGTACAGATGTTTGATTAAAAGCCTGTCGTAACATCGCGGCATATTGAGCCCGCGTCACGGGTTCTTCAGGTCGAAAGGTGCCGTCTGGAAAGCCAGCAATAATGTCTCTAGCCGCTAAACTGACAATAAATTCACGTGCCCAATGCCCAGAAGACACATCAACAAACTGGGTTTGAGTTTGAGTTTGAGCCACAACTGGCGCAACTGTAAGCATTGGCGAAAAGGTACCAATACCTAATCCTAAACTTAGTAATAAGGCTGTTCCAGACTGCCGACGGAAAATATTAGACATGGGATACTCCAAAGACAATACAAGCAACGAATTTTGCAAAGATGATTCGCGATCGCAAACGATTGCTCTGGTAGAAGACATATTTTTCTGAGCTAAGTTCCGTTATTTTGAAAACAAAAAATATAGTTCAAAGAGAGTGTTCTGATTTTGTGTAAGCAGATTGTTGTTCAAACTTTGAAGCGTTCTGGGAACAGAATCGCAAAGTGTGACAGAGCTGCTCTCCAATTTTTGGTCGGTCGATTCCATCGCTTTGAGATATTGTTCATCGCCAAATACATGAGCATTAAAACGGAGTCTTCATCGGGAAACACGGCCTTGGTCTTAATCACTTTGTGCAACGAGCGGTTGACCGACTCAATGGCATTGGTGGTGTAAATGACGCGGCGGATTGCCAGCGGATAATCAAAGATCGGGATGATGTTTTCCCAGTGACACAGCCAGATTTGGCTCACTGCAGAATAGAGTTCATCCTACTTGGCGGCAAACTCTTCCAGAGCAGTCTCTGCTTCTTCCAAGGTGGCGGCTCGGTAGATGGGTTTCAGGTCAGCCGCGATCGCCTTGCTGTCTTTCCCAAGCACATAGCGCAGGGAGTTGCGCATCAGATGGACGATGCAGAGTTGCACTTAAGTGGGGTATATACGGTCTCAATGGCCTGGGGAAAGCCTTTGAGACCATCACAACCGGCATGAGAATATCCTTCAGACCTCGATTTCGGTGAGGACTTCGAGCCAGAATTTGGCCCCTTCGCTTTCAGCTTCGCCAATCCAGAGTCCGAGCAGGTCTTTATTGCCTTCGCGGTTGAGGCCCAGCACCATGTAAACCACGCGCTTGCTTATGCGTCCAGCCACTTTGATATTGACGTAGAGGGCATCGAGATAGGCAATGGGATATAGTTCGTCTAAAGGGTGGTGCTGCCACGTTTTGACCGCCTCACTGACCGTATCAGTACCTCACTGATGAGGGCCGGTGAGAGTTGGGTGCCGTAGATTTCTTCGAGCTGCAATGAGATATCGCGGGGGCTCATCCCGCGGGCTTAGAGCGCCAGAATCTTCTCGTCCAAGCCGCTCAGTCGTCTTTGGTACTTCAGCACCAACACCGGTTCAAAGGTGCTTTGGCGTTGGCGAAGCCTCTTCTTCGGAGACTCGCGGGGAATCGCTACGTCAACTCCCCCTTGCTCAGACTGCATCTTTTGGGCGAGTGACTATTGCGGCAGTTGCTGGGAACCGTGTCATCGACGACCTCGCTGGTCTTCAGGTGATGGTTCAGTTCCCCGGCTGCCCGCTCTACCAAGTGGTTGGTGAGCTATTTCAGTCAGCCGGACTCTCCCAGAATCGCTTCTGGGCTGCGACAGTCCAATTGCAGCTCGTCTAGCCACTCATCGGCATGATTCGGGGCTGGTTTCGTCTTCGGCAGGGCGCGGTCTCCTGAGTTATCAGGATTTTAGACCGCTTACACAAAATTCTGATCAGTGTTAGGAGGCGTCAGATTTCCCCAACATTGTTTGGCTCATCTCAATCAAGGGACAAAATAAAGCCGCCTCGTCTGGACTAAGCATCTCTCTTAAAACTTTGTCCATCGTTCGATAGGTTGCTTCACAGCTACGCTCAGCTTGAAATGATCTCATAATGGTTTGAAACCACATCAACAGACTTTCTTCAAAAACTTCTGCATCGCCAGACAATAGCGCAGTTGCCGCATAACGCAGCAGTCGAATAGTATCTCGCTGCCATTTTGCCGTCAAATCTTGGCCATTGATGGTGAGCAGACCTGGCTCTTTTGTTTGAAGTTCAGCCAGGACTTTCTGAATGATTTGGGGTTCCAACTTCTGCATTTTTTGATAAAGCAAAAATCTCAACCGGGCGGTGTTGAGATAATCTTGGAAAAATATCAGCTCAGCATCCGTCGCATAGCGACCATCTGTCTGGACACACAGTTGTTCAATTTGCTGGAGCATAGGAGAAGTCGGAATATTAGGACGTAGATAGCGAAGAACGCAATCAAAGCATGCCCTGATATCCATAATCAATCAACAATCCATGAATCAGTGGCGATGTCGCAGCTTTTGGCCCAATGGACATGCCCACCTGCGAACTTTTAGCCGACTGGGTCGTTTTCCTACTGGTTAGGCCCCCTCAGCCAATAATTCCAGGAGTTTTTGGGCTAAACATTCTCGCAACTGCATTCGCTCTACGCTCGGATACCGGCAATTGTCCCCTTGCTGCCAAGATTTGGCCATCGTTGAAATGGGTCTCTGGTTCTCATGAATAGCTGAAAGTGCAGGCTAAAAGCTATTGATATTTTCCGCGTTGCCAGAGTTTGATTTCACCATTCCAACCGCCACTCACCAGTGTCTGATTATCGGGCGCAAATGAGGCTGACCATACCCAACCAGCATGCCCTTCGAGGATGCTGATCAAGCGACCACTATCGATATGCCAGATACGGACGGTTTTATCGTTACTGGCGGTAGCGAGTAACTTCGCATCGGGACTAAAAACGACACAGTTCACTGCTGCCGAGTGGGCTTGAAATTCGGTAATTAAGCGGCCACTATTGACTTTCCAAAATCTGACGTAGCCGTCTGCTCCAGCGGTGGCTAGCAACCAATTGTTGGGACTGATGGCCACAGAATGGATTTCTGTCGGATGGTTTAGGACATGATGAGTGCCGCGTCTCTGTAGGCGGTGCAGATGTACTTGACGGTCTTGTCCGCCACTGACGAGGGTACTGCCGTCAGACGTAACGGCGATCGCCCGCACCCAATGTTCATGCCCCGTTAAAACTCTGAGGGGAGATGCTTGGCCTAACTGCCAAATGCCAATGGTCTTATCCTGACTGCCACTAAACAGGTACTTACCATCAGCGCTAAAGGCCACACAGCGCACCCAATCGCGGTGTCCCCTTAGGATTGACACTAGCGTTTGAGTGTCAACATCCCATACCCGCAGGGTATTGTCGTTTGCGGCGGTGGCCAGCCATCGGCCATCAGGACTAAAGGCTACACAACGCACCCAGCCAGCGTGTCCACCTAAAAAGGTGAGCCGTTTGCGGCGAGGCAGGCTCCACAATGCAGCACGCTTATCACCACTGCCACTGGCCACATATTGACCATTGGGACTGACGGCAACCGTGCGCACCCAACTTGTGTGGCCGCTTAGGGTCTGATAACAGCGCCAGCTACCAGCCCATGTGGAGACGGCGGAGATTGAAGGTTGGGGAGAGGCTGACGGCAACAAAGCACTGGTAGACAACGCAGCAAAGTTGGGAGCGGGAACCAGGTCGGGGTTTGCTTGGTCAGGCGGCAGCATGGCAATCACATTGGCATCAATGACACGAATCATTCAACGTTGAGACGACACCCTGTAAAGCGGCAGATGCGGGGAGTTATGCCAGTTCTCCAGAATAGAGCTACAGATTGGAGAATGGGCTATGGAGGCACCGGAGAGAAGAGGGAAAATGTGTAGCTGGATTTTTTAGAGAATCGGTATTATTCGGCGTGCGATCGCTCGCTTCATGTGAAGAGCTACACAAAGCCGACACGCGATTCCGCAAAATCCCTGAGAAGCTGCGGGGCATTGTTGGCGAGAGACCGCGCTAAAGAAAATTTGCGCGAACCAGATGAAGGGCTGGCCAAGGTAATGTCACTGTCGGCAGCAGATGCCTAGGGCGCGTCATCAATTAAATCCAGAAGCCTTTAACAATCAGCATGATCGCGCCCGCACTCAAAATACAAGCTAGGGGCTATATCCCTATCTCTGAGAGGATTTCACAGCGACCGGATGACAGTCCCTAGAATTCGTTTAACACGGGGATGAGATAAAGTGCGATAAAGGCTTTGGCCGCATTGGGGTCGAGCTGGTTGAGCGATCGCACAATTTCGACAATGGTTTCACCTGTGGGGTCAGTGCGCTCATGCACCCAGCGATACACGACGGTGCGTTCCATACCCATGGTGACGGCCAACTTATTTTGACTAATGGCATAGGTTTCTAAGGTTTCTTTGAGAGCCCGCCCAGCTCTGCCCATAAGAACTGCCTGCCTTGCAAGAAGAATGAGGATATTGCTTGACCATAGCGGTTCAAGTGCCCAAAAGCCAATCCATCACGCGGCTAAAAGAACGCCTGATTTGTTCTCGGCGTCGCCATTTCTCAAACCGGCGACGATATTGTTCCGTGTTTGGCCAATAGGTTTGCCAGGCTTGCAAACTCAAAGCCGCCCCCCAAAAGACAAAGCTGTAGAGCGCCCACGATATCGTACCTGCCGACATCCAGTTAAGGATGAACAATACCAGGTTGATTACGGCAAACCGGACCAGGTGACCTTGCAAGCGCTGCTTACAGTACTGGTCAAAGGTCGCGAGTTCGGCACTTTCTTGGTGCTCTAAGGCCCACTGCTGTTCCGCCTCAGCTAAGGTCGTCCGGGCAATGCCCAACTCATCGGCAATCTCAAATAGTTGCGATCGCGTCAGCTCGCCCTCTTCAGTATGGCGAGCGATCGCAATTTGCAAGATGGCTTGAGCATCTTCCGATTGATAAACTGCGGGCTCATCTTGACTGGAAGGCATTATGGTCGACTCAGACATGCCGGGGGAACTGAAGCGAAGTTAACTATTACTCTTGTTATAGAGAATTTTAATCAAAATGAACACTAAATATATGACAACTCGTGGGCTGGCTCTCCATCGTGAACTTGATTGCCGCTTGATTAGCCACAGTCAGCATTGAGCCACTGAGTCGCAATCACGCTATTCTGCAGGCGCAAACTTCACCACAATAGCGCTGTCAATATGCAAATCAAACGAGTTTCATCGGGTAGTCCTTGGGAAGCACAGGTGGGCTATTGCCGAGCCCTGCAAATCGGCCAGCAAATTTTCATCTCTGGCACTGCCCCCTCTGACGGCCAAGGTGGCACGTTTGCGCCGGGGGATGCCTACGCCCAAACCAAACGCTGTTTTGCCATTATCGAGTCAGCCCTACAGGAATTGGGAGCCGATCTGTCTCACATCGTGAGAACTCGGCTATACGTGACCGACTTTGTCCATTGGGAAGATGTTGCCCGAGCCCATCAGGAACTCTTGGGTGAGCATCCACCCGCCAGCTGTATGGTGGCCATTCAGGGATTGATTAACCCTGACATGCTAATTGAGATAGAAGCGGAGGCGATCGCCCCGGTGTCGCGGACTTAGATACACATCGGACTTATGCAGTTGCATCCGACTTCTCAGTATTGAGGATTCAGGAGACTTGGGCGTAAGTCTTATTGCAGAATGCGGCATTCTGAAGACCCTTCGGGAAGGACAGAGCCCTCCGGAGTTCGGAATAAGAATCCCTGCTGTGTGGTGCTTTCAGGAATTACAACTGTCCTGACCTGATGGTGGATCGCCATAACACGGCTGAAATCTGCCAGGCTTAACTTGCCTTTGGTTGGCGCTATTGCCGAGATGCGCACACGCCAACCAAAGGGTCATTCACGAGCGATTTTCGAAAAACCGTAGCGCTTGTAGTATTTGTAGTATATAGTAGATCAACTCATATCGAACTCCTGGTTGCATCATGGCTCAGTTCGCAGACGTTATTAAGTACTACAAAAATTACAAAGCGATCGCAGTCTTCAGTATTGCTGCCAGTAGCCTCTTTGAGCTACTGGACTTAGTGGTGCCCTATGCGATCGGTCAATTGCTCAACCTTCTGTCTGAGCAGCCCGTTGATCGGCTAGCTCAGGGGGTGGCTGGCGCGGTGGCCACTCTGGCTGGGGTAGAGGTGACGCGATCGCTGACCCTTGGCCTACTACTGGGGATGATTTTCCTGGTGACCGTCGTCCGGGCTCCCATTGAGCCGTGGTTGGGGGTCTGGTTTCATTGGGATATCGCCCTCAAGAGCCGCCGCGACCACTCGGTGGAAGTGGTGAAAAAACTGCTCAGCTTACCCCTCGGTTTTTACGACGAGAACAACCCAGGTCGAATTGCCGGACGGGTCGCTCGTGGTTTGTCAAACCACACCTGGACTTATCCGGAAATTGCCGGACAGCTCTTTCCTAAGCTGGTGCGGGTGACCGGCATCTTTTGCGTCATCGCTATCATCGACTGGCGCATCGCCACGCTCTTTGCCCTATCTTTCGTGGTCATTCTGGCGTACAGCATGCGCGATTTAGTTCGGCTAAATCGTAAGGAGCAGGCCCTCGACAAATATATGGAGACAACTGAGAGCCGCACCTCCGAAATCGTCACCAACATCAAAACTGTCAAAGCCTTTGCCGCCGAGCATGACGAACTCGCCCGTCAGCGCCAACGGTTGAGCCGCGAACTCAAAGTGGTTGACCAAATCATTCACAAGGGTTACGTGGTACTCATGACCTGGCAGGAACTGTTCATTCAGACCTGTGTATTTGGCGTGCTCGTGTTGACCCTGGTGGCAACTCTGCGGGGCAATATCTCGTTGGGTCACTTTGTCACCCTGCTAACGGTTTCTAGCATGGCCTACGCCGAGTTGGAACCGATTAGCAACCTGGCGGAAATTTTCGCCCGTCGCTATGCTTCGATGCTGCGCTTTCACGAGTTCTTGCAGCAGCCGGTGAGCATTGAGGCGGCTAGCATCGCCGGACATCCCGAAGCGGTGACCCGCTACCAGTTCACTGGTAAGGTGCATTTTGAAAACCTCACCTTTGGCTACGATCGCGACCGGGCCGTGCTGCAGAACGTTGATTTGTTGATTCAGCCTAAGCAGACCGTAGCCTTGGTGGGTCGTTCCGGCTCTGGTAAATCGACGTTGGTGAAGCTGCTGTTCCGCTATTTTGAGCCGCAGCAGGGCCGCATCCTCATCGATGGCGAAGACATTCGCAAGCTAGATATCACGGGCTACCGCAAACAGTTGGCGATCGTGCACCAAGAGGTGGATGTCTTTAACGGCACGCTGATGGAAAACCTGACCTACGGTAATCCTCACGTGACGCGAGAACAGGTGGACGAAGCCTGTGCGATCTCTCGCGTAGACGAGTTCATTCACCAGATGCCCGGCGGCTACTCCACCGTCGTAGGAGAACGAGGCGTGCGCCTCTCGGGTGGCCAGCGCCAGCGGCTCGGCATCGCTCGCGCCCTGTTGATGAATCCCGACGTGCTCGTCTTTGACGAAGCCACCTCTAGCCTCGACTACGAGTCGGAGCGGGCGATTCAACTAGCGATGCGTAGCATCCTCGGGACCCGCACCACCCTGATCATTGCTCACCGTTTGAGCACCGTCCGCGACGCCGACGTCATCGTCGTCCTGGATCAGGGTCGCATCTTGGAGATCGGCAGCCACGAAGAGCTGCTCAACCACGGCGGTCTCTATCACCGTCTTCACACTCTCCAAGAAACAGGGGACTTGTTAGGGTGATGTGAGTCGTCACTTGAAATGCTGAGCTCAGCTCCTACAGGCTGAGCTCGGCTACCGGTGGACGTTGTTGCACATCGAGAGTCCAACTTGTGATTTGGGGCGATGGTCATTTAACTCAATGAAAAAATCGGGGTATTGCTGATTTGGGGGATGAATTGAATCGTCACCAAAACAGATGACGAGCCACCAATAGCCCAGAGCGAGCATCTTGCCTATGGTCTCAGATACTCGATGCATCTCTCAATGCAGCCACGCCAAAATGGGCTCGGCGACCTCATCAGGTTTGACCAAAATCGGACGAAGCTAAAGAAATCGCCCATGGAAAAGCTGAGAGAACGGACACGATCAATCTCGTCTAGAAAGATAAATAGCGGCTCCTGAGCCTTATCCGCCCGCAAAACTTTTTCGATAAACGGGCTCAACTTTTGGGCAGGAGACAGGTCACCGAGGAGTGCCACCAAAGCGGAATGTTGAACTGCTGAGGCGACCTTAGCTGCCAGGCAATATCAAAGGCTAAGCCTTGGTACCATTGCTCTTAAGTAATCTGCTGACTGCAATGCGGGTCATATCGATCACCGCGCAGCGCCCTTTTCCGGCAGCTTCTAACCGGTGACGCATTTGTACTCGCAGACTAGACTTACCCATTTGCCACGATGTCAAAACATAGCAAAACGATCGCTGCAATAGCGCTTGATAAAGCTGAGTATCAGTTGCCCGTTCGACATAGGTGGCAACATTAGCCGCGAGGCTACCACCAATTTGATACTTAACCATTGGCTGTCTCGACCGGCAAAAATTCGCGAAAATATTGCTTGTAAAGCTCGCAGCTAGGCGAGGCCTGATTCTTTTTCAAGCGAATGAGCCCCAAACTCTCTAAGCGATAGGCCGTAATCGGTTCTAGAATGACTGGCCCATCGGCATCGATGACTTTTCTAAATGCAGTTTGTAAGTCTTGATGGGGATACAGCGTCGCTAACAACTCTCGCAGGTGATCGCTGTAAATTCCTGATTGGGTTGGGGCTTCATCGATTAGCTGCTCTAGCGTCAGCCGGTCACAGGCCAGGGCATACAACGCTAACCGCACCAGTCCTGGGCGACAATTGACCATGTACAGTAATTGCAACAATTCGGTCATGACGGCGTCGCCTTCAGCCCAAGTTAAACCATGGCGACGCACCAACTCTTGAATTTGAGCCAAGGAAAAATTCGGCAACTTAATAGACAACCCCACATTGAATGGCGACTGGTTGAGCTTTAAGGGCACGTAGACATCTGTCGCATGTGTCAACACCCACCGTAGGCGTTGCCAAGAGGTAAATTCACGAGCATCTTCGTACCAGGAACGTAGCAGCGGTAAAAACTCGCAGGATATCTCAGGATATTGAAACAAAGTATTCATTTCGTCGAGGGCCAATACAATGCCGCCCTCAATTTGTTCCAGTACGTAGCTTTCTAGATAGGCAGTGCAGCTGACTTTACTCCCGATCGCGGGGTTCCAGTGAGCATCTAAATCAGGCTCCAATCCGAGCTGATAGCTGATGTTGGCACAAAACCACCGTAAAAACTGGTCAATATTTTGATAGATGGCGCGATCGGCTCGGTTAAATCGCAACGTGACCGTATGCAATTGATGACTCTGAGCATGAGCCACAATGCGCCGCAAAAGTGAGGTTTTGCCCATCTGTATCGGGGCCTTAATCCGGATTAGACTACCTGGCTTTAACACATCGGCAAAGGCCATCTCCTCTACCGGCGGGCGTTCGATATAAAGGGCCGAGTTCAATGGCACCGGGCCACTGGGAAACTCCAGCGGGACCGCAAAATTGATTTGAGGAAGCGCGATCGCGGTTTGGGTTGTAGCTCGATAACGGGCATAGCGCCCTAAGACCCCCTTGATATTGCTTTTCGATATTTTTTGGCCAAGTGCCTCCGAGAGCATTTGCCATAGCCGAAAGCCCACATCCCGAATGTAGTTGTGCTCATAGTTACAATCCTCAGCAATTTCGGCATAGGTCTTGCCCTCCCACACCTGACTGAAAATCTTCTCTTGCAAGTTACTGAGGGGATACTGTGGCAGCAATTCATCTAATAGGGCTAGGGCTTCGTCAACTTTCATGGTGAGTTATAAATAGAGTCACAATAGGCAGCCAAGAGTCTTGCAGGATAAGTATTTCAGAAATCTCTGCTACCTCAGTGAAAGGCTGACCTTCTCAAACATTTTCAAGATGAAAACTGATTTTATAAAACAAAGTTTTTCTGAGTAGACGATAAGTTCAGGCAGACAAAACTCAATCGCTATGATGAGAGCTTTCTAAGAGTTGCCGATCAGCAATTTGCCTGATTCTCATCTGCGATTCAGGTCGTTGCTGAGCCCATACGTGCACTGAATCGGACTGACGCAAAAGCCCCCTTAATCCTCCAAATCTGGGGGATATTACATCCGATTGCTCCAGTATTAGGAATGTCGGGCGCTAGATAACTCGAAGCAGTTAGCCAGTAATTTATGTATGAGCAGTAGTCTTTTCGAGGAGACGTTAGGTCAGGGGTGGTGAGATACAAACAGAACTCCAGTTTTCAACTTAGACGCAGTTTGTCCCGCCGGGTCCGCAACAACGGGGCAGCACATGGTCAATGCTGCAACCAATGTGAAGGTTATCGACGATCGCTGATTTTTTGCTGAGAAGGGGCTTATGAAAGCACTCAATTTTCTTGATGCAACTCTTACTTTGACATCAGGGGCATATCAGACACGTTGACGACGATGAAGGCCGATGATTGACAGGAGCCTTCATGCGTTTTCACCAAATCACTTACGGTCTTTTGGCGGGGTTGACTCCAGTTTTAGTCTTGGCCAATAGCCTTGTGGTATCGTCCGAGTCTGCCCCCGCTCAAGCTTGGCAGCCCTTGCCCATAGCCGACGGTTTGATGGTTTCAGAACCAATTACCATGGTTAATGCTTACGCCGCCATGCCAATACCGACCGTGTCTACGGCAGCACCAGCTGGCATCGTGACCCCAAATGGCCAGTCACATTTAGAGTTTTACCACTCACTTGATCGTGTTCCTCAAATGCCCAACTTGTGAGTCATATTGGACCAGCGGCCGGTGCCGATTGCCCCTTTCGTCATGGATGATGATCGCACCGTTGTTTTAGGCCAGTTGCAGCCAACTGCCGGTCAGCAACCCTATCCAATGCCAACCCCTGTTAACGTGTCTCAGTATTTATCGATGGTGATTTGGTGCCCAGAGCTCAACTTTATGATGGGCTACGCACCGCTCAGTCTGGAGAGTTAATCACAGCTCGCAATCATGTCTCAACTCAAAAAGATGCTGTTGCTAGGGTTGGCGGCGATCGCCCTCCTCCTCTGCCTAATGTTGCCAGGCCAGGCCGTTGATCCATCCGTGCCAGATATGCCCAAGGTCCTGATTGTGTTGGACGGTCGCGAACTGTTTGCCGTCGGTAGCTTAGAAGATTTTGCGGCCGCTGAGCGGGCGGCCTTTGTAACTCAGGTGCTGTACGAGCAAATGCAGCGACTTTCCCCAGAGACCCTGCGGGTGACGCAGTTACAGCGCGGTGAGTTAATGACACTGCGCTTGTCAGGCAGGCACCTACTCACCATTACCGAACAAGATTTGATGGGGGGCATCCCTGCCGAAGAGCAAGCCGAGCTGTGGGCCAATCAGTTGCAATCAGCATTAGAGCAAGCCCGATGGCAACGTACTCGGCAATATCGGCAACGCACGCTCATGCAAAGTCTATCAGTCGCTTTGGGGATCGGGGGGCTCTACTTTTTGGCCCGATCGCTACAGCGGGGATTGCGGCGTCGACGTCGCCAATTGTCAGACTGGCAAATGGTCAGTGCCAAGGTGAGCCTCTATGGTTTTCAATGGCTGCCCATTCTCGCGTTCGTTGGCTGGGTAACTGTGGTTTGGCCAGAAGTCCGGATGCTGCGTTATGAACTTCTAGGCTTTTTGCAAAACACCTTTACTGCCAACATTGTGACGCTCGGAGAACAGGGCTATTCCATCCTCGAAATCAGCAAAGTTATTTTGCTTATGGTGGCCCTATGGATTGCCGTAAATGCTCTAACCCGAGGGATCCGATCGCGATTTTTACAAACGATTGGGGCTGACCCAACGGTGCAAGATGCGATCGGGCTGTTGATTCAAAGTGTCCTCACGGCATTAGGGCTGCTGATCTTGCTACAGGCAGTTGGAGTCGATATCAGCTCTCTCGCCATTTTTGCCAGTGTCATCGGCGTCGGTATTGGCTTTGGCCTACAAAACATAGCTAATAACTTCATCAGCGGTCTGATTATCATGCTGGAGCGCCCCGTGCAGGTGGGCGATTTCGTCAAACTGGGCGATTTGACCGGCACAGTTGAGCGCATCGGCATTCGCAGTACCGAAATTAGCACCCTAGATCGCGTCACCATCATCGTGCCCAACTCCGAATTTATCGATAGCAAAGTCATTAATTGGAGCCATGGCTACCCAGTGTCTCGACTCCATCTGCCACTGGGAGTCGCCTACGGTTCACCGATCAAAGAACTACGCCAAGCCGTGTTTGAAGCTGCCAAACATCACCCTAAGGTGTTGCGCTACCCTAAACCACGACTTTGGTTCGATGGGTTTGGGGACAGTGCGCTGAATTTTGATTTGCTGGTCTGGATTCGAGAACCCCGCCAGCAATTTCAGATCAAAAGCGATCTTTATTATCTGTTGGAAGCCAATCTGCGCCGATTTGACATCGAGATTCCCTTTCCCCAGCGCGATTTAAATATTCGCACGCCCGGATTTGAACAACTCCGCCAGTCATCAGCGCCCCCACCAGGTGATTTGACGGTCCCAGCGCCAAGCTCGATTCATTCCGTCCCGGCCATCACTGGCACCCTGGAAGCCGCAATCGCCGATTGCGGCATTCTGAACCATACGGATGAACTTGCTGATGTCGAGATTCAAGAGCTGACGACTCAAATGCGCGGCAACAATGGGGTAGATATTCGCGATCGGCGCTTTGGACTACATGTCTATCCCCGTTGTTTTGTCGGCAGCGAAGCCGTGCAGTGGTTCATGCAACAGCAATTAGCGTCCCGCGAAGAAGCCATCAGACTCGGGCAGGTTTTAGTCGAAAGGGGCATTATTCACCATGTCACCGACGAGCATTCCTTTAGGGACGATCACTTGTTTTATCGCTTTTTTGAAGATGAAATGTAGGGCAATCGCAAAGTGTCGTTAAGGCAAAACTGCCTAGATCACTGAAAGATTTTCGCAGCAAGCCGGCCAATTCTGAACTTCGCATTTTGCAACATTACTAAGAAAACTCCAGCCTGAATCAGACTGGAGCCTTGGTGTGCAGATAACTGAACTAAAGGAGCTCAACACACCAGTTCTGACAAATGAAATCTTTAAAAGATAAAAATTATTCCACTGCCTTATCTGCCAATATCATTAACAATTATTTAATGTTTATCGACAAGAGCCATAGCAAAAGTTCTCGTTCTAAGATCTCACTTTTCACTGCCTTCTAATGAATTGAAATGAGTCCCTAAAAAACAGGCTCTCCATAAGTTAGAGAGCCTGCTGTAATTGGTGTAACTAAGCAGTCAAACAAAAACAATTAGTCTTTATCTAAGTTCTCACGGCGTGCTTCATCTAGACTAGAAGCGTCTTTGTCCAAGTTTTCACGACGCAGTTGGTCAAAGCCCACGCCGCCACTAACGCTTTGTAGTTGATCATCTGACACAGCATCTTTGTCCAAATTTTCACGACGTAGCTGGTCTAAGTCAGTGGCATCTTTGTCCAGATTTTCACGGCGTAGCTCATCAAAATTAACACCGCCGCTAACATTTTCCAATTGCTCGTCTGACACGCTGTCATTCTGAGTATTTGCAGTCATTCGTGAATAGCTCCTTAGTGGATACAATAACTATTTTACAAGGTTGAATTCAAAACTGTGTGCCTGAAAAAGTCGCAAGATATCAATACAAAACGAATCGCACTTTTACGATTTACGATTTCTGTTACGCCATTCTTCAAAATGTTAACTATTAATTAAAAATATCTTTCAGATTTAAGTTTCATGTTGATCTTTGTCGGAGAAGAGCTGTTTTCCTTCAAGGGCGCGAGTTTCACTGCCGGCTGCTTTTAAGATTACTTTGTAAGTATTGAGATGTCGCAACAAGCTCTCTTATGTCAGATACCTTGTTGCGAGAGTTAAGTAATACCGATTTGGACTGGATAGTCACGAGCGGTGAGCGATCGCCGCTGCCGGGTGGCCAACAACTGATCAGTGCTTAAAGTCGTGTCGAGCTTCTGCATGTCCTCATTGAGAGCAAGCTCGGCCTCACTGTTTCGGCCTCACTGTTATGGATGTCGCCCCACCAACTTCGCCCGCCAGTGTGCTGGTTGATGAATTGAGTCAGGGAGAAATTGTCGGCATCGGAGCCCTGCTTGATATGCCCGATGAGAACACAGGCATGGCACCCCACCGGTCTAATGATGGTTGCAATTCACGCTCAAACCTTAATTTATCGTCTCCTTAACTTGATGCCGAGCGCTCTATGGGCCACTTTGCAGTGTTTACTCGCCTTGTTTCTGAGGTCACAGCGTCCCCGTCCCCAGCACAGCCAAACGCAGTCGGCGGCGGCCTTGAGTCGCTGTCTGAATCGCGATGGCTAAGGAGATTTACAGGAAAGAATTTACCGCTTGTAGGGTGTCATTAGCGAAGCGTAATGCACCGCCGAATGGGTATGTTCATTGACAGAAATCTCCTAAGTAGGTGGGTTGAATCTTTTGTAGAACGAGTCGATGATGACAAAACCCCTGCGAACGTTGGGTTTCGTTCCTCAACCGCAACCTACATCACTTGCAATTTAATAACGCCTGCCTACTTAGCCGATGCTCAAGCGGTCAAAACGGTTGCCCATCGGGGCCAACGGGTCACCCTAAAAGACCTTGACATCGTCGTAACGCTGTCCTGGTTTTGGCGAAAGCATAAGGACCCTGGCGCCATTTTCTCGTGGCCACCGAAGCCTTGAGTGAGGCTTACATCGTGCGCTTGGGCCAGCGACGGGGGGCGATTGAAGCTTGCTTTAAGGGGCTCAAGCCAATTTGGCTGGGATGCTTTTGGCCAAGGTACACGGTTAGGCATGTACCGATGGTGGATACTCGCCTGCATCAGTAATCTGTTGGCCCACTGGCAGTTTTTAACCTCTGAGCAGACCACCCTCGATGGGCAACAAGCCGCCCATTAAGCTCGACAGCAGTGGTTTCCCCAAGAAGTTTTGGCCTGCTTTCTGCAGGAATTGGCGGATGTGTGGCCCATTCTGGCAACATTGAGAATTGACATCACGCTTGCTCGGGTTCCTGTCGCAGGGTGAGGCAGCTTTGAGAAACTGCAAGAGCTGAGCTATAGCGATCCGCAATCAGGTCAGGACAGTTTTAATTCCTGAAAGCACTACACAGCAAGTGTGCTTATTCCGAACTCCGGAGGGCTCTGCCCTTCCCGAAGGGTATTCAGAATTCCGCATTCTGCTGCTATGTATCCGACTGTGTGTTGCTCACTACGAGCCCAACCAAGCCTCATAATCGGCTCACACAAATCTAGAACACTATCCAAATGGTATGGTGTGCATTCCTAAAGGTTTTCGAGACTGCTTGATGAAGCGCCCTAAGCCACTGGAGTCGGACGGCCGCCAACAGAGTGCCGATCAATCACCTGATCAATGAGACCGTAATCCATCGCCTCTTGAGGTGACATAAAGAAATCGCGCTCAGTATCAGCAGCAATCTTGTCGAGGGGTTGGTCAGTATTTTCTGCCAAGGCTTGATTTAACAAGTCCTTGAGATACAAGATTTCTTTAGCCTGAATTTCGATATCAGTCGCCTGCCCCTGGGCTCCTCCCAACGGCTGGTGAATCATGATCCGAGAGTTAGGTAAACTCATGCGCTTGCCCTTTTTGCCTGCGGTAAGCAAAAAAGCGCCCATGCTAGCGGCCAACCCAACGCAAATCGTGCAGACATCTGGGCGGATATGATTCATCGTGTCAAAAATCCCAAGGCCCGCAGATACTGAACCACCTGGAGAATTGATGTAGAGATAAATATCCTTCTCTGGATCCTCGGCTTCCAGAAAGAGCATTTGCGCCACAATCAGGTTAGCCGAATCAGCGGTAACTTCTTGGCCCAAAAAGACGATGCGCTCTCGCAACAGACGAGAATAAATGTCAAAGGCGCGTTCACCACGGCCTGACTGTTCAATCACGGTTGGGATCATTGACGTTAATTCCATCTACTGCTTTTTATGATTCTACCGATTTGTACGGACGGTCAAAGGGGAAATTACCGTCTCAATAACTTTAATTTCACGCAACTGTTTACCTAGACAGCGACTGCTCACCGTCTAGCGTCTAGAGCGGCGACATTCAATCAGATCAATTACATGACTGTGGTAACGGTTGCGATCGCCCGATTGATATGGTCAGCAACTTGATGCTGCATTAAAAACTCGCCATAGTCGGCTACCGTATCTAGGCCAATCATGCCGAGTACCAACTCCGAAGACAACCAAAGCGTCCCCTTTAGCAAGGTCTTGCGCCATCGTGCCTGAGCGCCCTCTTTGAGCTGCTTTGCCATCGTGTTTCGCTCCATCACTCTATTAAGAACTGTAAACAGGTGAGTCATATTAAGCAATCCGGTTCCTACGCCAAGCGGGTGTGGAGATCGCCCTTGCCGCTGAGACGACCAGGAACAAAGAGAAACCCTCTCACCACATACCACAACAGCGATCTCATCTGAGACCAGTTCTGACACTCTGGCCCTAAAAGTCGAGCGCATCCTACGTTTGCTGGTTGGTCCTGTTCGCGGGCAAGAGGCCCGCTCTAAAGCGTCACATAGGTAACCAATCTGGAATCCGCTCTAAAAGTCCTGAACATTTGGATAAGCAGCTTGATCAACGACTAGGAAAACACTTTTAAAAACCACGGTAAATCAATCGGGTTTTAGGAGATTAGGCGGATCCAGAGTCGACAAAGTTTGCTAAAATCCCTTCAACGTCTGCGTAAAAAGCGGCTTATGTTGGTGCCAAGACTTCTTGCTGAAATCAGTGACGAACCCAGTTTTTTCTACTTTGCCTATGGGTCTTGTATGTGCCCGGTTGATCTCAAGCGATCGCTAGGAGAAAGTACCCATGACTATGTCGTCGGGCCAGCAACGTTGCCCGGCTATCGTCTCGGCTTCTTTCGCAAGTCAGAGCGGCGTAACTGTGGGGTGTTAGATGTCGTCAAAGATTCCCATCAGGTCGTCGAAGGGGTGCTGTACCGATTGCCCCAACGCTTGAGTCCATTACTAGATGAACGAGAAGTCGGCTATCACCATGAGGCCGTTACTGTCCGCTGCCAAGGGCGGCTCCATAGAAACATTCGCACTTACACCGTGCGCGAAAAGCTCACCCAAGAGATTGCTCCCAACGACTGGTATTTCAGCGTAGTGCTTCGCGGGGCTTACACCTGTGGCCTTCCAGAGACCTATTGCTGGCAACTGTTTGAGCATATGCGTCAGTTGCAGCAAGCCCAAACCTTGGGGCACATGCTGAAATCAGCTTGACGCCTTGACACATTGCCAGCAAAAAGCAATTAAACCTTATCCAGATTCAGAAGTGGAGTTTTGATATCTTGTGCGACCTCGCCGCCTGCGGCACCTCTCCTTCTTAAGGAGAGGTGCCGCTAGACTCTGGTTCCTCTCCTTGCCAAGGAGAGGTTAGGTGAGGTTTTCCAAAGCAAGCTCAACTCCGGTTTTCAACTTGGACGTGGTTTAAACAGATACCGTGGTTGACTCAATACCGGCTGCAGCTAGGTCTTCGCCGTACCAAACCTGACCGTCTAGCGCCATCTGCTCGATTAGGCTGGCCAAGCGCAGAGCCTTGAGGGCTTGTTCTCCGCCAACGGAAGGCTTTTCGCCACCGCGGACACAGTTCACAAAATGCTCTAATTCAGCGTGAAGCGGTTCAGTATTGCTGGTGTAGACCTTCTCAATCAGACCATCTTGACGGTAAAGCACCTGCCCATAGTTGGTCATCGTGTTAGCCGTCGTTTGGCGATTGATTAAAATCTCGTTGTTGAGAAAATCAGCTTCAGTTAGCGAGTTGCGGCAGTGAGCAGCGATAGTCCGAATTTTGCGATGCGTCACTTTGCTCGCCGTTAGGGTAGCCACAACGCCATTGGCAAAGCCTAGTGTCGCGGTTACATAGTCGAGATAACCCGAATCTGCAGAACGACTACCGCTCGCAGAGAGCTTAACCACTGCAGAGCCCGCAAGTTCCAGCAACAAGTCAATGTCGTGAATCATCAGGTCTAGCACGACCGAAACATCATTAGCGCGGTCAGAATAGGGACTCATGCGTCGGGCTTCGAGCGCTAAAACATCTTCCGTTCGCAAAACTTTGTGCAGTTCTTTAAAGGCTGGGTTAAACCGCTCAATATGGCCGACTTGTAAAATGCAGCTTGACTCGGCGGCGGCATTCACCAACGACTCAGCCTCGGCAATGCTAGCGGCGATCGGCTTTTCGATGAGCACGTGAATGCCAGCTCGCAGGCAGTTCATCCCAACCGAATGATGCAAACGAGTGGGCACCGCCACACAAACGGCATCAACATGTTCAATTAGGCTGTGATAGTCTTCAAAAAATCTGACCCGATACTTGCTGGCCGTATCAAGCCCCAACTCCACGTTGACATCAGAGACCCCAACAAGCTCCACATTTTTGAGTCGACTCAGCACCCGCGCATGATGCTGCCCCATGTTTCCAACCCCGATGACTCCAACCCGAATCAGCGGCGGTGGTGTTACTTGAAGCTCAGCATCTGCACCATTCATAGATAGACTCATTGTGTTTTGCGTTAGTTTGACAAATCTCTGCCTAAAGGATTTGTAACTTGTCAATGAATTAATTTGACAAATTACAAAATTAAGCAAGATATTATCATGTCTTCACTTTAGGGCGTTTTGGGCCAATGCTGTGATACCTAGGACACCTCTATTAAACGTCCTTGATGTCGGTTCGGAGATTGACTTTGATGCTACAGTCTCCTGAAGGCAAGTATTTGCCAGTTTCGATTGGGTGGCAGCGTGCCGATGCGGGTTTGAAAGATGTCTCGCTTCATACCAAAGGTGCTTGTCGGTAAGTGTTATTGCACCCGCACACTTAACTTCTACTGGCGATCGCTCTTTCACTGTCAAGATTGCTCCATCTCTTTTAAGCCTTACGCAAAAGTCCCCTCAATCACCCAAATTTGGGGCTGTTGAATCCGATTTCCCCAGATTTGGGGAGATAGCAGCCAAAATCTGATTTAACGGCGTAATTCCTATCTCCATTATTAATTGACGGAGTTCACTAAGGCAGTTGGCAAGTCTGCCAGCAATCATTCAGAGCGATGGGCTTGAGATTACGATGGATGCGGAGGGCAACTTTTTCCGGCGTCGCTGAATCGAGGGATAAATTGGGGATCTGAGACCGACGGTAAAATGCTTGCGCTTCGCTATCGATGGCCCATTATCTACTTTTTTGATGACGATTCCATGCATCCCCAAAATCAGCCGCATCCTTTTTTCCGATCGCATCCACAATTATTTGCGAGTGGTTTTTGCCTGATTTGCCTCATCAGGGCTTAAGCACCTGAAGTGAAGGTGAGGAAATCTAGCGGTGCGCTGCTCAACAGTGGCATGGAATGCAGTTTGTCAATCTTGTAATCAGGTCAACCGCGAACGTTAAAATAGCAGGGTTCATTCGCGATCGCGGTTTGCTATGACGTCTGCTGCCCCTACCAAAACTCAGTACGAAGCTGTCATTGGTCTAGAAACCCATTGCCAACTCAGTACTGAGACGAAGATCTTTTCGCCCAGTTCGACCGCGTTTGGGGCTGATCCTAATACCCACATTGACCCCATCGTATTGGGCATGCCGGGCGTCTTGCCCGTGCTCAATCAAAAGGTTCTGGAATATGCGGTCAAGGCCGGGCTGGCGCTGAACTGTCAAATTGCGCCCTACAGCAAATTCGATCGCAAGCAATACTTTTATCCTGACCTGCCAAAGAATTATCAAATTTCTCAGTTTGATTTACCCATTGCTGAGCACGGGTGGTTAGAAATTGAGTTGGTCAATCCGAAAACGAAGGAAGTGAGTCACAAACGCATTGGTATTACCCGCCTACACATGGAAGAAGATGCCGGTAAATTGGTGCATGCGGGAAGCGATCGCCTGGCAGGCTCGGCCTATTCGCTAGTCGATTTCAACCGAGCCGGGGTGCCCCTGGTTGAGATTGTCTCTGAGCCAGATCTGCGTACCGGTCAAGAAGCCGCAGAATATGCCCAAGAGTTACGCCGTATCATGCGGTACTTGGGTGTTAGCGACGGCAATATGCAGGAAGGGTCTTTACGCTGTGACGTCAACATTTCAGTGCGGCCTGTAGGGACTGAGAAATTTGGCACGAAGGTGGAAATCAAGAATATGAACTCCTTTAGTGCCATTCAGAAAGCCATTGAGTATGAAATTGATCGTCAGATCGCCGCGATTGAAGCTGGAGAAAAGATTTATCAAGAAACGCGCCTTTGGGAAGAGGGCAGCCAGCGCACTATCAGTATGCGGTCAAAGGAGGGCTCCAGCGATTATCGTTACTTTCCAGAGCCCGATTTACCACCAATTGAGGTAGCTCCAGAACAGCTCTCATCGTGGCAATCAGAGTTACCAGAACTCCCCGCAGAAAAGCGCAGCCGTTATGAAGACCGTTTAGGGCTATCTGCATATGATGCGCGAGTCCTGACGGATGAACGTATGGTCGCAGAATATTTTGAAACGGTAGTAGAGCTAGGCGCTGATGCCAAACTGGCCACTAACTGGATTACACAAGATATTGCGGCCTATCTCAACGCTGAAAAGCTAACGATCAATGAGATTGCCTTAAAGCCAGATATGCTGGCTGAGATGATCCAAATGATTGAGGGTGGTACCATCAGCACGAAGATTGCAAAGGATATTCTGCCTGACTTGTTGACGAAAGGGGGCTCTCCTAAGGCGATCGTTGAAGAACAAGGGTTAAGCCAAATCTCTGATCCAAAACAGATTGAGGCCATCATTGACGAAGTGCTCACTGCTCACCCCGACGAGCTAGAAAAATATCGAGCGGGCAAGAAGAAGCTCCAAGGCTTTTTTGTGGGTCAGGTAATGAAGCGCACGAGTGGTCGGGTTGATCCGAAGCTGACCAATCAGATTCTCAGCAAGAAACTCAATAGTTAAGAAAAGTAAAAAACCAAGATAGGGGTTTCACCCCTCATCCCACATGTGCCATACTGTGTTATGTAGATGCACCCTGATGGTAGGGAGGGCTGAGTTCAGCTCTCCTTTTTTCCTTTTAAAGGGCCAAGATCACGCTCTAGAGACGTCACCCTTGCAGGACAAAAGGTTGTGTATGTTGAGACCTGAGTGACTTTCTAAGGCGATCTGGAGGTTTGTTTGGCTAAGGAGATTTCTGTCAATGAACATACCCATTCGGCGGTGCATTACGCTTCGCTAATGACACCCTACAAGCGGTAAATTCTTTCCTGAAAATCTCCTGAGGTGGTTAGGCTCAGCGACAGGGAGTAGGGCATTCTGTCTGCTCTTAAACTGGACTGATGACCAGCCAGGTATGAAAACGGTTTCGTTAGGCGATCGCACTCCCCAGCTAGCGCGGTCAGAAACCGCTTTAAAAACGCACCGTCGACTGTATAGCTGCCGTCTTAGCTCAGGTGCTCACCATCGAAGCAACACCCACCAACCGTTCGCTAAGTTCCCACAGTCGCTTGGCTTTGGCATCGTCACTGCCCTCCGCTGACAGCTCTTGAACAAAGGCCTGCCGCCCCTGCTGCTGACGATTGCCCCAGCTCCAGTGATAGCCCGACTGCTTAAACTCAGAATCAATCACGACCTTGGCGACCCGCTCACCGGCCAAGTCTTGAGACACGTAACCACCGGTAATGTTCTTTTGGAACCAAGGGAAGATCGTGCGGAAGGCTTTGAAATGGTTGCGGAATAGCGGAGTATCCGCCACACAGCCGGGGTAGAGTGAGTTAAACGTGATGCCGGTGGACTCGTGATAGCGACGATGCAACTCACGCGTTGTCAGCATATTACACAGCTTGCTGTCTTTATAGGCTTTGCCCGACTTGAACTGGTTGCCGTCAATCATCGAAATTGGCGCTTTAAAGCCTTGTTCAAAGCCTTTGAGATCGCCTAAATCGGGAGGCGCTGGAATCGGAATCTTACCGCCGAGTTCTTTGCGGTTAGCCGTCACTGTGCCCAAAATAATCAGACGCTTATCCTCAACGGAGGAGTTTTTCAAATCATCTAGCATTAAATGACACAGCAAAAAGTGACCAAGATGATTGGTCGCCACGCTAATTTCATAGCCGTCTGTGCTGTACTCGGGCTCTTTTAGCAGCGGCAAGTAAACTGCTGCATTACAGACCAGAGACTTGAGCGCTTTGCCACTTGCCCGAAAGGCATCAACAAAGTCACGGACGCTTTGTAGACTTGCCAAATCAAGGCGCATCACAGTGTATTGATCCGGCTGCAAACCGACTTCTTTAGCAGCGTTTTCGGCTTTTTCCAGATTGCGACAAGCCATTACGACATGCGCTCCCTTTGCAGCTAGGGCTTTGGTAGCGTACAGTCCGACTCCAGAAGAGGCCCCTGTGACGATGACCGTCGGCTGATTAGACTCTGCCATTTTTACGAATCGTTTTCAAACGTTTGGATTGCGTTAACACCGTTTAGAATCGCACATCCAAAGCAACAAGATCGTTACTGAAATAAACCTTAAGAGCCCAAGCGTCAGTGGTTATGAAATGCAATTTTCGATGGTGCTGATGAAGGGGCAATCGCTCGATCCCAGAATGGTTGCTGCTAAAAAGTGCTCACGGGGACTTTCCGAAGGTTAGGGAGTTGCGCTTAAATAACATCCCACCGACCCTGCTACCCATCCACCCTGCCACAGTCTTGTCCGGGTACTTTATTTTCAAGCCGATCGCTTACAGGACAGGGTAGGCGACTGCCGATTTTTGCCAGGGCGCTTCATCAATTAATGCTAGAAAGCTTGTGGAATATACATGAGCGCGCCCGCATTAACTTTATGCGCTAGGGGCAGCAATCTATAGTTGATCTTCTGGCAGATCGAAGCATTCCATGGAAGGCGATGCCAGGTCATTCACAGCTTCGTATGCCCATTCCCAGGGGTAGACATCAGCAAATGCCGAGGGAAACTGACCTGGGGGACAGACGAGTGGTTCACCAGCCGTCACCTCGGCAGTGTCTTCGACTTGGTTAGCAGCGGGTAATGCGGTTTCGGCTGTGTCCTCAGGGATTGCAGAGGGGGCGTCAGTAGCGAGTGGAGCAGTTTCGGCGGTGGCTACTGTGCTGGTTAAAAGTCCAGCGGTGCAGAGAGCCGCTGCCGAGATGAAGAGTTTAGCTTGCAGCATGATGAATCAAAATCCGGTGCGAGCCCTTTTAGGGTAACGTTCTTTATCTTGGTATGGGAGCAGTAGCCATCGAAAAATGAGGCGGATGGTCAGCCGCTTGAAAGCGTTGTAATCGGCCTATATCAACTACACCGAGAATTTGCAGCGCCTTGTCAAAGATGGCAAGGTTGGCAACGCTACCAGGAGACAACTGCCCATATTGGTCGGCAATATTGATCGCTTGAGCGGGGTACAAACTAGCCATGCGTAACGCTTCTGCTAGGGGAATGCCTACCTGATGGACACAGTTAGAGATCGCCTCAATCATCGTCAGCGCGGAGCCGCCCAAAGTGCCCTCTGCCGAGACACATTTGCCGTCGCGGTAGTAGACTTGCTGCCCCCCGATGATAAACGAGTCCATGGCGGTACCTGCCGGGGGGGTGGCGTCGGTCACCAAAAACAGGCGATCGCCCTTCAATTTATGCGCTAAGGCAATTGACGTGAAATGCACGTGGTGACCATCGGCAATGATGCCTGCATACACATCGGGATGCTCGAACGCCGCGCCCACCAAACCAGGCTGACGACTCTGCCAGGGCGACATAGCGTTAAACAGATGCGTCACCATCGTCACGCCCTGGCTAAAGCCTACTCCGGCCTGGTCATAGGTGGCATTGGTATGTCCGGCAGAGACCACAATACCCGCTTGAGTGAGTTTGGCAATGTCCGCTGCGGTGGCGACTTCGGGCGCGAGAGTGAGCAGCCGCACGGTATCAGCCCCCGCCTGAGCGATCGCGGTCATCATCGCGGCATCGGGCGATCGCACATAATCGCCGTTATGAATACCCTTACGTTTGGGATTGAGATAAGGCCCTTCCAGGTGCAGCCCCAGCACGGAATGAGGATGTTGACGACGATAGCCTTGCACCACCGTCATAGCAGCCCGCATATCTTCATCAGACGTGGTAATCAGCGTCGGCAAAAAGCTCGTAGTGCCGCTGCGGAGGTTGGTTTGATGCATCGCCGTCAGCGTTGCGGGGGCGATCGCATCGTTAAACATGACCCCGCCACAGCCGTTCAACTGCAGATCAATAAACCCTGGAGCCACAGACGCCCAGCCTAAATCAATGCGTTCAGCGTCAGTGGGGAGGTCAGCCGGTGTCGTCACAGCTTGAATGTACTGATCGGCAATCACCAAAGCGCGATCGTGCAGCACTTCAAATCCGGTGTAAATCGTACAGTTCGTCAGCGCCAACATCGCGAGTCTCCACTCCTGAACAACCGACAAATCCTATTGTTGCAGGGAGCTTGCATCAGGTTTCTGATTTCTCTTAGCGGTTGCTGCTAGGCCAATGACTTGCTAGCAGCCGACGCTTTGAGAAGGCGCTTCAGGCGATTAGGACTTTCACTTGCTAGCGGGCAAATCCACCGCATAGAGGTCGCGGCCTCGCCCCAGCGAAAAGCTGAGGGAATGATCCAGGTCTTTGCTGGAAGTGGTGATAAACACCAGCAGACCAAAGAAAGTCATCAGCCCCGATAATCCAAAACAGCCGCGATAGCTGATCCAATCAGCAAACGTACCGAATACCGGCCCCGCAAAGGCAATGCCCACGTCAAAACCGACCATCACTAGACCAAAGACCTTGCCACGTTCATTAGGGGCGGAGCGATCGCCCATCATTGCCGCCACCATTGGAATCAGCGTGCCCGCTGCGCCCCCCTGGATCAGTCCGGCCAGGAGCAAAGTTGATGCTGACTCGGCTTGCCAAAACGTCAGCATCGACAAGGTATAGAGCAGCAGTCCCATCGTGATGAAACGGCCTCGACCCAACCGATCAGAAGCCCGCCCCACCATAAGACGAATGCTAAAGCTCGCGATCGCCGAAGTCGTGTAAACCAGCCCCACATTGAGGTCAATGCCCGCCTCCCGCACAAATAGCGGGATAAAAGTGCTTAGGGTCCCAAACGCCAAGCCCACCAATAGCAACATAAAAGCCGGAGTGCGGACCCGAGGTGTCAGCAACAAGCTCCAAAACTGTGGGTGAGGCGCCAGGGGATCGCGAGCCTCGGAAGTTGGCGTGTAGGTTTCCTTGACCTGCGAAATGCAAACAATCCCCAAAATGCCGAGGATACCCATCGCAATAAACGCAATGTCAAAGTTACTCCACTCCAGCAAAAAGCCCCCAAGCGCTGGTCCCAGCGCCATCCCAATGGGGTTCACCAAACTCATATAGCCAATCAACTCGCCGCGACTGGCCGGCGGCGAAATGTCGACGATCAAAGCACTATAAGCCACGACAAAGGCGGCAATACTCAACCCATGAAAAGCCCGAAAGGCCATCATCATCAACAGCACGCCGTTGAGATTCACCAGGCGATCGCCCCAGCTCAGTTGCCATTCCAGTGGTGGCAAATACAAGGCAAATAGGTAGAGAAAGGGGGCGATCGCGATCGACACAATGCCAATCATCAGCACCAGCTTACGGCCCCGTTCATCCGCCAAGCGGGACAACCACGGACGCGTCACCAGCAGACCAAAGGCAAACGAGGCCATCACTACACCAATTTGTGACCCCGTGGCCCCGAGCGTCTCAATGAACAGCGGCAAGGTGGGTAACAGTCCGGCTAACCCGGCCCAAAAGCAGAGACCGGCGGCGAATAAAATGCCTAGATTCCAACGTAGCTCTGGACTGAACGAGGCAAATACTTTCACGACACCTGCGCTTCCTGACGGGTAGGGTGGCCTATTATTTTAACAAATGTAACAAAATCTTAGGAGCTGGCTGCTTGCCTGGCTCTGCCCCACAGTTGTCCAGCACTAGCGCTGTTGGAGCAGCCTTACTGGGCTGACAAGTCCATCAAGTTGGCAGTTCAGAAACGGGATGCGGTCGGATGGCAGGGTTCGGAATGCCAGGTTCTGAGTTCTGAGTTCTGAGTCTAGAAATGAAAAACTTCAGGACTTACGCCGTTGCATCCGATTTTGGCCCCTGTATCCCCAAACCTGGAGAAATCGGATGCCACATCCCCAAATGGGGGGGACTGAGGGGACTGTTGCGTAAGTCCTAAACTTGTCATACAGGAGTTTTACAGCGAGCCACCGTTTGCTCAGGCCATCCTAAATGGCTGAAACTTAGGGAGTTGCGCTTAAATAACATCCCACCGACCCTGCTACCCCATCCACCCTGCCAC
The DNA here is from genome assembly GCA_039185935.1 of Cyanobacteria bacterium P01_F01_bin.56. Lineage (GTDB taxonomy): Bacteria > Cyanobacteriota > Cyanobacteriia > Phormidesmidales > Phormidesmidaceae > Halomicronema. The sequence continues at coordinate 75,253 of JBCDAJ010000003.1, forward strand.
AGTCTTGTCCCGGTACTTTATTTTCAAGCCGATCCCTTATATCTGGTCTGCATGTCAGTTCCGCATGCTGTCGTAGTAACCGGGATTGTGCTCAGCAAACGCCAGATTGCTATGGCCCTCCAAGCGGTATGGGCTCGCTCTCCTCATTACGGTTGAAATCGCTTGAGACGCAGGGCATTGGTGACTACAGAGACAGAGCTAAACGCCATCGCTGCTCCGGCAATGATCGGGTTAAGCAGCCAACCCGTTATTGGATACAACACACCCGCCGCAACCGGGATGCCAATCACGTTGTAGACAAAGGCGAAAAAAAGGTTTTGGCGAATGTTGTTTAAGGTCGCCTGGCTGAGTTGGATCGCCGTGACAATCCCTCTCAAGTCACCCGTAATTAGCGTAATATCACTGGCCGCGATCGCAATATCAGTGCCGGTGCCAATGGCGATGCCGACATCGGCTTGAGCTAAGGCCGGGGCGTCGTTAATGCCATCGCCGACCATCGCGACAATTTTTCCAGCTTGTTGCAATGTTTGAATCTGAGCGGCTTTTTGGTCGGGGTGCACCTCCGCCAAGACCTGACGAATGCCCACGTCATTGGCTAAAGCTGTCGCTGTGTGGCGATTATCGCCGGTTAGCAACACGACTTCGAGCCCCATTTTTTGCCATTTGGCAACCGCTTGACGAGAATGCGGCTTGAGCGTGTCGGAGATCGCGAGTAACCCTTCAACCTGGCCATCAATCGCAATCAAAGCGGTTGTCTTAGCCTGACTCGCAAACGCCTGCTCACGGGCCACCAGTCGGGCGGTGTCAATATTCAAATCTTGCATCCACCGGGGAGTGCCAATTTGTACCCAGCGATCAGACACTCGACCTTGCACCCCGCATCCCGCGATCGCCAAAAAATCGGTCACCGCTGGCAGCGCGTCTGCTGTAATTTCTTGTCGCTCAGCATAGTGCCGTATGGCTGCCGCTAGAGGATGTTCAGAATGCTGTTCTATCGCGGCGACTAAGCGCAGCAACTGCAGTTCATGTTGGTTAGCGGTGCCCGCGATCGCCACAAAATCAGTGACCACCGGCTGGCCAGTCGTCAACGTCCCCGTTTTATCGAGCACCAGGGTAGTGATGCGGTGGGCTTGTTGCAAACTGTCGCCGCCCCGAATGAGGATGCCGTTTTCGGCGCCTTTGCCCGTGCCCACCATGATGGAAGTCGGCGTCGCGAGGCCCAGCGCACAGGGACAGGCAATAATCAGTACGCTAACGGTTGTCATCAACGCGAAGGTCAGATTTCGAGTGGTAAAGAACCAAGTTAGAAAAGTGCCGATCGCGATCGCCAGCACCACCGGCACAAACCAGGCGGTGACGCGATCGGCAAGCTTTTGAATCGGCGCTTTTGAGTTTTGCGCCGCCTGCACTAACTGCACAATTTGAGCCAAGACCGTATCTTTGCCCACTCGCATCGCCCGCAATCGAAAACTGCCGGTTTTGTTCAGCGTGGCACCAATGACGGTATCACCGACCACCTTGGTCACCGGCATGGATTCACCCGTCACCATGGATTCATCAACGGTGGATTGCCCCTCCAGGACTGCGCCATCGACCGGAATCTTTTCCCCCGGACGCACCAGCACTACATCCCCGACGACGACCGCCTGTATGGGGATATCCACAATTTGGTCCTGACGCCAGACTCGAGCCGTTTTGGCCTGCAATCCGATCAAATGGCGGATGGCATCAGAGGTCTGATTTTTAGCTCGCTGCTCTAGCCAGCGACCGAGCAGCAGCAAGGCAATAATGACCACCGCGGCTTCGTAGTACACAGCGACTTCTAAACCTTGATGGGTCACTAACTGCGGGGCCATTGTGACCACCAGTGAGTATCCGTAAGCCGCTCCTGTTCCCAGGGCAACGAGCGTATTCATATCGGCCGCTCGCCGCTGCCAACTATGCCAGGCCCCGATGAAGAAGTCTTGACCACACCACACCATAACTGGCGTGGCCAAAGTCCACTGGACCCACGGATGATGCAGCCAAGCTGGAATCCAGCCAATCTGCAGGCCCGTCATCATCGGGATCGACCCCAAGACGATAACGGTGCTAACGATGCTCGCAAAGATGACCTTTCGAAGCCGGGGTTGGGCGGCGGCCTCTGTCGATGGGTTTAAAGCGTCGGTGGCGGCCCAAAACTCAGTGACTGGAGCTGCCCCGTAACCGGCTTGTTCAATCGCCTGTTGAATATCTTGCAAGTGAACTTGGCGATCGTTGAACTCAACAATGGCTTGCTCGGTGCCAAAGTTGACCATGCAAGTTTCGACGCCCTCGACCTGGTGAATGACTTTTTCGACACTGCGGGCACACCCCGCACAGCTCATTCCAGTAATTTGTAGCGTTTGTGGCATCGCTTTTTGAAGCGCGATCGCGCTTCACTCCCAGAGCAGTGATATGTCTACGCTAGACACTACAGCGAACTGGAGATTCAATAACTTGGTAATCTTTCCTCACAACCCCAGGACCGAGTAGCTTAATGAATAGCTGACTGACTGCGTACCTGAAAGCATTGAGGCGTTCTAAGACTCGGGATGTTTGAACTGGCGATATCGCTGACGCGCCCGACGAATCAGCGGCAGTCCCCCAAAGTAGCTCGCAGTGCCAAAAATCAATCCCATTACCGTACTCCCTAGGATAAGAGAGACTCCGACATCCGTTCCGGTTTCGACCCAGGCTTTCATCGACTCGGCATCCGTAAACAGGTTCACCACCGGGCGGCCCAAAATCCAGCTACCGAGGCGATAGTTAAAGGCGTAGATGGGCAAATACGTGAGCGGATTGCTGATCCAGGTGCCTGCCGCAGCCATTAACGGATTGCCTTTGACCCGCAGGGCGATCGCCACTCCGATAATGGTTTGCAGACCAAACAGCGGAAACATGCCGGCAAAAACCCCGGCGGCCAATCCCCGCGCCAGCTCTTTAGGGTGACCCCGTAGGCGAATCAGCTTCAGATAAAGATAGCGACCACGCCGTTTTAGCCGCGTCCAAACGGAACGAGGTGATTTTGACACAGCAGATAAACGAGCAGGCGTAGACACAGCGAGAGTATGAGGTAGAGGAGTCAGTGGCACTGGCGTAGTCAATAAACCCTAAAAAATTATTAACGCTTTTACATCTTAGAATCTCTGAATCTTGCTTGGCAGCAGGAAGACAGGCTTCATGATGCCTTCATGTCTTTTGTCACGGATGCAGCGGTTTCCCCACTAGCCATCAGTAACATCTGGAATCAAGACAACGACATGGGTAGGTTGAGTTAACGCCATTGTGCCCAACTCGAATATAAGGTCCTGCAGTTGTCAATTTTGAGACAGATCGATAGCACTGACATAGGTTACAAAAGTTAACAATTCCAGAGGCGCGACCTCTCCGAGTCCATTTCCTGTTGAGAGCTGTCTTTACTATGCCTTACACCCTAGATACTGCTCGCATTCTGGCTGAGCCCTTAGTGTCCTCCTTTTTTGAGACGTGTGAGGGTGATTGGCGTTCTAAGCGTCGCTACTACACGCTCAAGAGTGGCGATGTGCAAGCGGTGGTGAGCTATATCAACATTCGCTTCTTGACTGCCGGTAGCGCTGAACTGGAAGAATTGCATCAGTTGCACCAGTTGCCTGAGCGCGCCCCGCTGATTTGTGGTGCTCAGGTCACTTGGGAAAGCAACTACATCCACACACAGCGCAAGTCGGTGAATGGGTCCACATTATTTGGCGTTCGAGGCTCGACACTGTATCGCGATCGCGGCTTTGCCACAGCGCAACCCGTCACTGCAGATTTCACCTTTCGTGAACCGCGCACTATGGTGCTCAAGACAGCCTACGGCGGTTCCAGCTTTGAAGAAGAAATCAAGCTGATTGGTGAATCTACACGCACTCGCCAGACAATCATTTCCCGTGCTGGGGAAGAAATCATGATTGGCCAGTACCTGGAACAGCGCTGCTAAGGGATTAGCTTGGAAATAAGTAGAACTTACGCATTGACAGTTGAGTAATTCTGTCGGTTGAAGAGACCAAACGAGTCGGTGGTGTATCAAGCGTCGACGATACGGTACGGAAGAAACCCTACTCGCTAGTGATGCTCCATTCCACGAGGCCCAACGGCTTATAAGGAAATCTTTGAAAAAGAAAGTACCTAGAAAATAGCCTCGGGTCGGTTGGGTAGCCGCGCTAGCAAACCCCAACAGAATCCGGGATTTAGCAATGGTGGGTCTCGTTTCTCAACGCCAACCGACAAAGGATATATTCTTTCTCGGAGATCTCCTAAGTCCCCATCATCCATCGCCTCTATGACAAAGCAGAAGGCAAAAGCAAAAATCAGTCTTGTCAAGATAATGTGGCAAGAAGTCAGCCTGTGAGGGCGACGCCCTTGAGCCGTCACCAGCGATACCTGGTATGCCGCTCAAGCCAACCTCAATGTGCGCAAAAACGACCCGACGGGTTGTTAGTGGGAGTTGCCAAGCATCGATGGGTCCGTTTGACGCTTCATCAGCCCGATAGCGGAATGCGGAATTGAGAGTGCGAAATGCGGAATTTAGAAGCTTACGAAATGGACATTTCAGAGATTTGAACTATCCTGACCTGATTGCAGATTGTAATAGAAGTTCAGAGTCAACTGGGTCAAGGTAACGAGTTTTCCTTCACTATTGAAGTCCCGTTAGCCCCAGATTGGCTCCAAAAACAGGTGATAGAAACATTTGACAGACGGATCATTGGTGACAAAGGCAAGCCGCGTACGATCCTGATGGTGGATGACCGTTGGGAAAATCGTTCCGTGTTGACAAACTTAACAGAGCCCATGGGGTTCAACACCGTAGAAGCTCATAATGGTCGAGAGGCTCTGGTCAAACCTTAAGATTTGCGCCCAGACTTTACCATTACTGACCTGACCATGCCTATGATGGATGGCCATGAACTACTGGCGCAACTCCGCCATCGTGACCCGTCTAGAGATTGTCCAGTCATTGTTTCCTCAGCCTTACTGACTCCAAATATTTACAGTCGGGCCCTGATTTGTAGCGGAGACGATTTCCTGCCGAAGCCCGTAGATGTCATCAGTTATTTGAACTATGGGCCCGGTGTTTAGACTTAGAGTGGCAATCCGATGCCTCTGGTAGCGATGAGCCCAGTGAATTGCCTGCAGCTAAGTTACCCTTTAGGCAAATCCTGGAAACATTACTGGCTCTAGCTCAGCAAGATAAAAATTTCGATTTGCGCCAGCAGCTTGAGCAACTGCTCAAAATCGAGTCGACTACACTCTTTTCGTGGCTCCTCTACTGCAACTGGCTCAAAAATTTTGCAACTGGCTCAAAAATTTGAGACTGAGGCCATTGAAGCTCGATTAGAACGGTACCGGCAGTCCCTTAATCGGTCATATTAAACGGAGCGTAAAAGTCATGGAGAATCTTGCTGATATTCTCATCGTTGATGATTTACCCACTAATCTAAACGTTATCTCAAACGTTCTTGCTCCTTTGGGTTACTCCGTTGCCACTGTCACAAATGGGGAACGAGCCCTCAAGCAGCTTCAGCGCGCCCAACCAAGTTTGATTCTGCTGGATATTCAAATGCCCGGTATGGATGGCTTTGAGGTTTGCAAGCGCATCAAAGCCAACCCCAATATCGCTGACATTCCGATTATTTTCCTCACGGTCCAGTCAGACGCCAAGAGTATAGACAGGGGGTTGGCGCTAGGGGCCGTTGATTACATTGCTAAACCGTTTCAAGCCGCTGAATTGGTCGCTCGGGTAAAAACTCACCTCAAGCTGCAGCAGGTCAATCAATTCTTAGAACAGCAAGTGACTGAGCGGACCCAGGCGCTAGCCGCAACGACCGAGCGGCTTCAGATGGCTTTATCAGATTGCATGGCATCTCAGGAACGATTTGCGCTGTTATTTGAAAACTCAGCAGACGCCATTCTACTGCTGAATGATCAGGGTTATTTTGATTGCAATCAAGCCGGCCTCGATCTCTTTGGCTATGAGCAAAAATCAGATTTATGCTCCCGGTCTCTCAGTCAAGTATCGCCCGAATTCCAAGTGGACGGCCAACCATCACGCCATAAAGCTGATGGGATGATAAAAATCGCCTACGAGCGGGGCAGTCATCGCTTTGAGTGGCTCCATCAACGGTGCCAGGGTGAACCGTTTTGGACTGAGGTGGTACTGACCGCGATTCCCTACAATGGCAGTCAAATCATTCATAGTTTGATCCGCGATATTAGCGATCGCAAAGCTGCCGAGCAACAGCTTGATAATTTGATTGCGGGGACTGCCGCGACCACTGGACAGGACTTTTTTCCCGCGCTCGTCAGTCATATCGCTAACGCCCTAGACACTGTTTTTGCCATGGTTACCCAAAGACAGGGCGATCAACTTAGAACCCTCGCGGTCTGGTTCAACGAGGAGTTGCATCCAGGATTGGCCTATAGCTATGCTCAAACGCCCTGTGAAATCATGCTTCGCAGCGGTGATTTTTATTGCTCGGCCAATGTGCAGCAGCAATTTCCAGAGGACTTGCTCCTTGTTGATCTCGGTGTAGACAGCTACTTAGGCATTGCGCTCGAAAATGGTGACGGTGAGACCATCGGCGGACTCTCCGTTCTTAACCGAGGTCCCATTTCCAACCCTCAAAGGGCCAAACAAGTTCTATCAGTCTTTGCTGCTCGAGCGGCCGCTGAATTAGAGCGTCAAGAGGCCAGCATGGCTTTAAAGACGCTCAACCAATCTCTAGAAGCGCAGGTCGTCGAGCGTACTGCGGCGCTGCGAAACAATGAAGAGCGGTTGCGTCTAGCGATGAGAGTAGCCAGTCAAGGTTCTTTTGATGTTGATCTCCGCACCGATAAAGCAGTCATCAGCCCAGAATATGCGTTGATGCTGGGCTACGACCCCACAAACATTAGTACCACAGCAGAAAATTGGAGAGCGGGTTTACACCCGGACGATAACGCAGCTACTCAGCAAGCCTACCGCGACTATGCGGCTGGCCAAACATCTCGATATCAGGCTGAGTTTCGGATGCGAACTCAGCAAGGTGATTGGAAATGGATCTTATCTACGGGTCAGTTTATTGAATGGGATGAAGCTGGACACCCTACCCGGTTTTTGGGCATCCATACAGATATTCATAAACGTAAGCTCGCTGAAGTTCAGCTGCAGGCTCAATATGAGCTGCTAGAGCAAATCGCCCGTCGAGAACCGCTATCTCAGGTTCTCAACGTTCTGGTTGAGCGCATGGAGCAGTGTATTGAGGGGGCCATTTGTTTACTCATGCTGCGGGATCAAGACAACTATCTGCGATATGGCGCTGGTGTTAGTTTGCCTGCTGCCTATGCGGAAGCCGCTAACCGCGTTCAAATTGTTGAACAGCTAAATCTTTGCACTCGAGCCGCTTACACCAAGCGCATCGTCATGGTTGAGGATTTTGCCACCTCGCCATTGCTGTCACCGGACTACAAAGCATTAGCCGTTCAGCACGGCTTTCAAGCCGGTTGGTCAGTGCCGATCATCGCCAATGATGAAAGTCTTTTAGGTACGTTTACCATTCATTACCGAGAGCCGAAATTACCCCAAACCAATGAGCTCGATATTATTACCCAGATGGCCCATATCGCGGGCATTGCCATTGCGCGCCAACAAGCCGATGAGCAACTGCGCCGCAGCAAAGCTAATCTCCTAGAAGCCCAAAAAGTAGCCCATGTGGGTAACTGGGAATTTGATGTGGCGACTCAAACGGTCACCTGGTCTCCAGAAATGTTTCGCATTTATGGGCTAGAACCTGCAGTCACCGCGCCCTCGTTGCCAGAGTATTTAGACATGCTCCAGGCAGACGATCGCCAAAACCTCCAATCTCTGATCGAACGGGCGCTGACCCAAGGCACCCCTTATGCCCTGGAGTATCGTCTGGTGCGCCCAGATGGCACCATGAGTTATCACGAATGTCGAGCCGAAATTGAACAAAATAGTCAAGGGCAAGTTACTCGCATCTTTGGCACGGCCCTAGATATTACTGGACGCAAGCAGGCTGAACTCGCTCTACAAAATTTGATTGCCGATACGGCAACTACCATGGGACAGGACTTTTTCCCGGCCCTGGTGCAACACCTGGCAGCCACCCTGCAGGTTGCTTACGCCTCTGTTGCTAAGCAAGTCAATCACCACCATCTGCAAATGTTGGCCTTCTGGGGCCATGGCAAACTGCGGCCGATCTTTACCTATGAAATCGGAGAACCCGGTGCAACTCCTTGTTATGAGACCATCAACCAGGGATATGTATCTTGCGATCAGTCCGTTGAGCATGATTTCCCCAACGATAAATTTCTCTCAGAACGGGGTATCACCAGCTACCTGAGCGTGGCCTTACAAAATATCCAGGGCAACAACATTGGTGTTCTTTGTATCTTTGACACCAAACCTATTCAAGACCTACCGCGAGCTGAGCAAATTCTCCGGGTATTTGCTGCCCGGGCCACCGCAGAGTTAGAGCGTCAGCAAGCAGAAGCACAATTGGTGGCAAGTGAAAACAAGTTTCGAAGCATTTTCAATCACGCCGCTGTCGGTATCGTTCATGCTTCATTGGGGGCAAATCATTTGTCTACAGAGTTGGAGGCGATCGGCGGTTCGTTACTTGCCGTTAATCCTCAGTTCTGCAAAATGCTGGGATACACTGCGGCTGAATTGGTTGGCATGAGTGTCGCGGAGGTTAGTCATCCAGAGGATCAAGTCGCCGCCAGCTTTCCTCGACTCTTAGCGGGTGAAATCTCGCACTTTTCGCAGGAAAAACGCTATATCCGTAAAGATGGGACGATTATATGGGTCCAAACGACTGTAGCACTCCAGCATGGCAGCAATAACAAGCCCTCAAACACTGTGGCGGTTATTCAAGATATTAGTGAACGCAAGCGGCTGGAGTTTGAACGCCAGAAGGCTGAGATGGCCCTGCAAAATCTCATTGCGGGGACGGCCAGAACCACTGGGCAAGACTTTTTTCCGGCGCTTGTGCGCTATATCGCGGAAGCCTTAGATGTTGCCTATGTCATCGTTGCCGAGAAAAGCAAGGACAGCACTGATGCCAGAACCTTAGCTTTTTGGGCGAATGGGACGTTACAGACCACAGTCAATTACCCCCTCGCCGGTACCCCCTGTGCTCAGGCCCAGGAGACGGGTAGTTTTTATTGTGAGCAACAGCTTAAGCAGCAATTTCCCCATGCGACTGTTTTAGAGGGCATGGACGTAGACAGTTATTTAGGCGTGGCTTTACGAGATGCCCAGGGAGATATCCTCGGCGATTTATGTATCCTCAACTCAACTCAACTGTCAGAGCCGCAACAAGCTGAACAGATTCTGCAGGTCTTTGCTGCCCGTGCCAGTGCCGAAATAGAGCGACAGCGATCGGAAGCGGCCCTGCAACTCAGCGAAGCTCGAGCCCGGGCCTCGTTTGAGCAAGTGGCCGTGGGGGTCGCCGAGAGTGACATGCAAACAGGGCGACTTACCCGGGTTAATGATCATCTCTGTGCATTGATGGGCTACACCAGTGAGGAACTCCTCACCATGGGAGTGGTTGACTTGACTCATCCAGAGGATCTGCCAGTATCTTTGGAAAACATTCGGCAGCTCTCGAAAGGAGAGCAAGGAGACTTCAGTCTTGAGAAGCGTTATCTTCGCAAGGATGGCTCTGAGTTCTGGTCTGAGACAAGTGTAACCCTAGTCCAAGAACCCGATGGAAATTCTCAATATTGTCTGGCCATGATTTGGGATATTACCACCCGCAGGCAAACTGAACAGGCCTTACAAAACCTGATCGAGGGGACTGCTGCCACCACTAGCCAAGATTTCTTCCCAGCCCTAGTGCGTCACATTGCTGCGGCCTTGAATGTGCCCTACGTCCTGGTGACGGAAAAAGTGGGCGATAGCATACAAACTTTGGCCTTTTGGAGCCACGATACCTTATTGCCCAGACATACCTATGAAATTGCGCATACCCCTTGCCAGCAAGTTTTAGATCTCGGTGAGTACTACTGTGAAGCAAATGTCCAGCAACGCTTTCCCGATGATCAGAATCTGGTTGACCTAGCCGTCGAAAACTATTTGGGGATTGCCCTGCGCAATGCCCAAGGCCAAGACATTGGTCATCTATTTATTATGGCGTCCCAGCCCATCGCCGGCCCTCAACGGGCGAAGCAAATCCTGCGGGTGTTTGCGGCGCGGGCGGCCGCTGAACTGGAACGCACTCAGGCAGAACAATCGCTACAAAACCTGATCGAAGGGACCGCTACCACTGGGCGAGATTTTTTTCAGGCGCTTGTCTATCACCTGGCCAGAGCCTTAAGGGTGGCTGCGGCCTTTGTAACGGAGAGAGTGGGAGACGAGAGCTATGTATTGGCATTTTCGATGAATGATGCACCCCAGCCGACATTCTCCTATATGCCAGTCAATACCCCATGTGAGTTTATTCTGAGCGAGGGGCGCTACTATTGCGAAACTGGGGTGCAAAAAGAATTTCCTGGGAATGCATTCTTAGTGGACTGGCAAACTGAAGGCTATTTGGGGATTGCCCTCCACGGTTCCCAAGGTGAGGTATTGGGCACGCTATGTATCTTTAGCCAGGAACCCCTAATCAATTCTGAACGGGCCGAAAATTTGATGCAAGCGTTTGCCGCGCGGGCCGTGGCTGAACTTGAGCGCAAGCAAGCTGAACAGGCCCTCCAAAATTTGATTACGGGCACCGCCGCCACCACGGGCCAGGACTTTTTTCCCGCCTTGGTTGAATACATGGCAACGGCCCTTGATGTCTCTTATGCCATTGTGTCGGAGCTGGTGGATGACAGGTTAAGCACGTTGGCCTTTTGGGCCAATGGTGCGATGCAGAGGAATCTTAGTTACAACCCGTCGCTAACGCCTTGCGAGTTGACCTTACAAAAAGGCACGTTTTACTGTGACCATGGGGTGCAGCAGCAGTTTTCCGATGCTCCAGATTTGGTCGAAATGAATGCTGAAAGCTATCTAGGCATTGCCTTACAAGATGCCCAAGGTAGAGCTATCGGTGATCTATGTATTCTGAATCATCGAGAGATTCCCAACCCACAACGGGCAGAACAGATTCTGCAGGTATTTGCCGCACGAGCAGCGGCTGAACTGGAGCGTCAGCGGGCGGAAGTTGCGGTTAAACGGCAGCTGGTGGCCATTGAGTCGGCCATTGATGGTATTGGCATCTTGCAGAACAACACCTATTTGTATGCCAACCAAGCCTACAGACAACAGCTGGGATACGAAGGTTCCACCAATTTGGTGGGGCAAGATTGGCGAGATGTTTATGTGCCGGCAGAGGTGACCCGGTTTGAGCAGGAGATTTTACCGGCGTTGGAGCGCGATCGCACCTGGCGAGGCGAGGTGATGGGCACCCGTCAAGATGGCTCGACCTATGACAAAGAACTCTCTCTCAGCCTCACCGATGATGATATTTTGATTCGCGTCTGTCGTAATGTGAGCAATCGTAAACAGGCTGAACTAGCGCTCCAAAACCTGATTGAGGGTACCGCAGCGACAACGGGGCAGGACTTTTTCTCAGCCCTGGTACGCCACATTGCCGGGACACTGGACGTCGCCTATGTACTAGTTGCGGAACATATTGAGGGCGACCTACATGTCCTCGCCGCATGGTCTGAGGGTAAGCTGCAACCCAATTACTCCTTCACGCCTATGCACGGTCCGTGCAGTCGAACCTTACAAAAGGGATTTTATTATTGCCCTGATGCCGTTCAGTCAGAATTTCCCGATGCGCCCGCCCTGGCTGAATTGGGGGCAGTGTGTTACTTGGGAATAGCCTTGTATGACAATCAGGGTGAATTGATTGGCATTCTCCATACTTTAAGCCGCCAATCCTTGAGAAATCCCCAGCGGGCTGAACAAATTTTGCGAGTCTTTGGAGCCCGATCGGCGGCTGAACTGGAACGGCAACGAGCTCAAACGGCCTTAGAAGCTCTCAATCAAGCATTGGAAACTAAAGTATCAGAGCGCACTGCAGAGCTCGCCACCAGTCGCGCCTACTACCAGGGAATTATCTCCGATCAAACCGAATTGATTTGCCGCTTTTTGCCCGATTCTACCCTCACCTTTGTGAACGAGGCGTATTGCGAATTCTTTGGCAAATCCTCTTCAGAGCTGATAGGACAGCACGTGTTTCAACTATTGCCTGAGAGGGATCAACGCACTTGCCAAGAAAATTTCAAGCATCTGTCTATTGACAATCCTGTGTCTACTTGCGAGTACCAGGCCTACGCATCGGATGGCAGCCTACGCTGGCAGCAGTGGAGCGATCGCGCCTTGTTTGATGCCGATGGCAATTTCATTGAATACCAGGCCGTAGGGCGAGATATTACCGATCGTAAGCGAGCCGAACAAGCCCTCGAAAATCTCATCTCAGGCACTGCCACTACAGGACAAGATTTTTTCCCTGCGCTAGTGCGTCACATTAGCGACGCTTTGGAAATTACTTATGTCTTTGTGGCGGCTAAGGTGGGCGAATATAAGATGGACGTTCTGGCCTTTTGGGGGGATGGCGCCCTGCAATCGACCAACTCCTACGATCCGCGGCCGATGCCCTGCCAAGAGATCTTGGATCAGGGATGGCTGTATTGTGAACATTCCATTCAAGACAGGTTCCCTAAAGATGAGTTTTTAGCCAAGTTGAAGGTTCAGAGTTATCTCGGGGTCGCTATCTATAGCGCCCAAGGAGAAGCGATCGGCGATCTGTGCATTTTTGACTCTGGTCCGATTGCGGATCCTCATCGCGCCATGCAAATTTTGCGGGTATTCGCAGCTCGGGCCGGGGCTGAGTTAGAGCGTCAGTGGGCCAAGACCGCTCTGGAGCAGCTTAATCAATCTTTAGAGATTAAAGTCACCGAGCGCACAGCCGAACTTCGAGAGCGGGAAATTCGCCTGAAGGCCAGTGAACAAAGATATAGCTCTTTGGCCGCCGCCGCCCCAGTCGGCATTTTCCGTCACAACATGCCCGGTGAATGTATTTACGTTAATCAGCGTACGTCTGAAATTACAGGGCTGTCCCATGAAGCGCTGAAGGGCAATCAGTGGCAAAATGCCCTTCATCCTGAAGACCGTGAGCGGGTAATCAATGCCTGGATGCAAGCTTTCCAAACCCAGACTCCGTTTCAACTAGAGTATCGTTTTCAATGGCCTGATGGCACATCGCGGTGGGTCTATACCCAAGCCGTGGCGGAGTTTGATGCCTCGGGCCAGATGATCGGTTCGGTGGGCACAATTACCGATATCAGCGATCGCAAAGCCGCCGAGATTGCCTTACAAAACCTGGTTGCCGGGACGGCCGCCACTGGGCAAGACTTTTTTCCCGCTTTGGTCGAACATATTTCCACCGCTCTCGATGTCTCCTATGCTCTAGTCGCAGAAAAAGTCGGCTCCGAAATGCGTGTGATGGCCCTGTGGGGTAACGGGGAGTCAATGTCTCCTGTGTCCTACATTCCAGTGAATACCCCCTGTGAATTCATTCTGAGAGACGGCTACTACTATTGTGAGCACTCCGTTCAGGCAGCGTTTCCGGGCAATAAATTCCTGGTCGATACCCAAACCGAGAGCTACTTAGGGATTCCCCTCTACGACTCCCTAGAGCAAACGATTGGGATTCTCTGCATTTTTGATCAGCAGCCCATCCTCAACCCCAAAAAAGCGGAAAATCTTCTGCGGGTATTTGGTGCCAGAGCCGCTGCTGAAGTCGAGCGTCAACGGGCTCAAACGGCCTTAGAAGAGCTAAATCGTAGTCTCGAAGCGAAGGTCACAGAACGTACTGCTGCACTGCAGGCAAGTCAAGCCTATTACCAAAGTATCGTGGCCGATCAGACTGAGCTAATTTGTCGCTTTTCACCGGATTGCACCTTGACTTTTGTCAACGAAGCTTACTGTCAATACTTTCAAAAATCATCCGCAGAACTCGTTGGTAGTAACTACCTAAACCTATTACTGCCCGCTGATCGAGAAGGTGCTAAGCAAGCGCTTAAAAGCCTATCGCTCGAACGGCCGGTTAATACCTACGAACACCGAGTAGTCGCTCCAGGCACGACCATACGCTGGCAGCAGTGGACCGATCGCGCCTTTTTTGATAACGAAGGCAACGCGTTCGAATTTCAATCCGTTGGACGAGATATTACCGACCTCAAAGAAGCTACCGCTCAGCTAGAGACTTCTAACATAAAGCTAGAGGTCTCCAACAAGGAACTAGAATCCTTTGCCTATTCCGTCTCCCATGATTTGCGAGCACCATTACGTGCCATTGATGGATTTAGTAAAGCGTTGCTAGAAGACTATGGCAACAGCTTTGATGAAATTGCCAATGGGTATTTTGGCCGCATCCGCAAAAATATCGCGCGGATGTCAACGCTCATTGATGATTTGCTTAGCCTGTCACGGGTATCTCAGGCTGAGCTGAATTATGTCCAGGTTGATCTGAGCCGCTTAGCCCATGAACTCGTTAGCGAACTACGAGAATCAGCCCCAGAAAGGCAGGTCGAGATCGTCATTGCGCCAAATATGACCATTACGGCTGACGTCACCTTGATGAGAATAATGCTCACCAATCTTTTACAAAATGCCTGGAAATTTACGAGTTACCATCCCACAGCGCGAATTGAATTTGGGATGCACCCTCCTACAGAGCAGGCAGCTACTACCTATTTTGTGAAAGATGATGGTGCTGGCTTCAACATGGCCTACATGGATAAACTCTTCGGCGTATTTCAACGGCTACATACAGAAAACGAGTTTCCCGGTACCGGCATTGGTTTAGCCACCGTTCAGCGAATCATCCATCGTCATGGTGGCAGAGTCTGGGCAGAGGCCGAAATTGAACAGGGAGCCACCTTTTTCTTTACGGCTCCTTAATGACTAAAGAGGTAAGCAGAGTCAAAAAGTCGGGCAGGTGGGCGACAGCCTTATTCGTATAGGCGCTTGGTTTCCGGCCTTAACCCAACCGCCACTGGTTGGGTATTTAATGAGCCTCGCGCACTTAAATTATCAAGTTTGATTAACCCCAAAAGCTCACAAAGGTTACGATTTGAAAGGTTGCTCCCGTGATACTACTGAGGTCACCGCTCAAAGGCTAAAATACGTGGCTACCAATCTCAGTAGTTTGTTCAACCGTACTATAGCGATCCGCAATCAGGTCAGGACAATTGTAGTTTCTGCAAGCACCACACAGCAAGTGTTCTGATGCCGAATTCCGTAGGGCTCTGCCCTTCCCGAAGGGTATTCCGAATTCCACATTCTGCTGTAAGCGTAACCCTCCCAAAACTATGATGAATCGCCCAATTTTGTTGGTTGAAGATAACCCAGATGATGAGATGTTAACGATGCGTGGACTGCGCCGGGGTAACGTGACGAATCCGATTCAGGTGGCCCGTGATGGAGAAGAAGCTTTAGAGATGATCTTCTCAGTTGAAGTGATTCCCTGCGTGGTGTTGCTTGACATCAAACTTCCTAAACTAGATGGCCTAGATGTCCTAAAGCATATTCGCGAAAACGAGCGGACCCGTCTATTGCCTGTTGTGATTTTGACATCCTCTAGTCAACAGCGTGACATCATCGAAAGTTATAATCTAGGGGCTAACAGTTATGTTCGAAAACCTGTTGATTTTGAGCAATTTTCCAAGGCGGTTGCACAGCTAGGTTTATATTGGGCACTTCTTAATGAGCCATTACCCAATAAATAGTTGTTGTTTTTTTATTCACATATCAGCAGATACAGTCCTTTCTTGCTGAGCAAAAGTATTTTCTACGCGAGTATAATATGTTTGGGGCATTATTAAATTTACTCGACTAACCTTAGAAATGCTTCGGGGCTTCATAATAATAAGAATCTTTAGCCATAAAAGATTTAGTGGTTGACATGCTTCTAATGTGCTGTGTTGAATCTAGTATCGCCTGTAAATGGACAAAACAGTTTAGGAGTCATTAGGTTTCTTTAAATCATGACCGCTTCTGCTCTAAATATTCTAATTATTGAAGATTCAGAAGATGACGCACTTCTGGTAGTTCGAGAGTTGTTTCGTGATGGATTTGATATTACCTATGAGCGGATAGAAACGAGCGAAGCGCTACAAGTTTTACTCGAAACACGAGTGTGGGATCTTGTTTTGTCAGACTATTGTTTACCCAAGCTAGATGCACCCACGGCACTTGAAGTTGTCAAGCGAAGTGGTTTAGATATTCCCTTTATTGTCATTGCGGGTTCCATCGGAGAACGTTTGGCCGTTGAGATGATGAAGGCAGGTGCTCATGATTATTTTATGAAAGATAACCTGGCTCGTTTGCCAGAAGCCGTGCGCCGGGAACTAAGGGAAGCTCAAGTTCGCAAGACCCGTAAGCAAGCTGAAGCGTCTCTCCGAGAAAGTCAACACCGTTATGCAACCCTAGCCTCTACTGTGCCGGTAGGAATTTTTCAGCATGACACATCTGGGAATTGTATCTATGTGAATGCTCGCGCCTGTGAAATTAGTGGTCTATCACTCCAAGCAGCCTTAGAAAATCAATGGCGAAATGCTTTACACCCTGACGATCGCGATCGCATTACGGCTGAATGGGAAGCGTCTTTTCAAGAAAATAGCTCCTTGCAGTGTGAGTATCGATTTCAACATCCGGATGGCACCGTGAAATGGGTCTATATGCAATCTGTGGCCGAGCAGGATATCGATGGTCAAGTGATTGGTTATGTGGGGACGATTACTGATATTAGCGATCGCAAACAAGCAGAGTTGGCGCTACAAAACCTCATTTCTGGTACGGCAGTCATCGCCGCAAAAGACTTTTTTCCAGCTCTGGTAGAGCATATTGCCAAAGCTTTGGATGTTTCCTACACCATCGTTACAGAGAAAGTTGACGAGACCACGCTACGCACCATAGCGTTTTGGGCAAATGGGACCTTAATGCCTGAACACCGCTATGATTTAACCCAAACTCCCTGCCAACAAGTCTTAGAAAATGGGGACTTCTATTGCGCTCATAACTTGCAGGAAATATTTCCCCATCTCCAAGACCAGATTGGCTTGCCAGCAGAAAGTTATTTAGGGGTGTTGTTATCTGACGCGCAAGGGCAAGCCATTGGCAATTTGTCGATTCTTCACCAGCAACCGATCTCAGAGCCTAAACGAGCCCAACAAATCTTGCAGGTGTTTGCATCTCGTGCCTCAGCTGAACTCCAACGCCAACAGGCAGAGGTCGCCATCAAACGGCAGCTAGCAGCCATTGAAGCCACCATTGATGGGATTGGCATTCTTAAAGATAACGTTTATCTATATGTCAATCAGTCTTATCTAGATTTATTCGGTTAT
This sequence comes from Cyanobacteria bacterium P01_F01_bin.56, assembly GCA_039185935.1. Lineage (GTDB taxonomy): Bacteria > Cyanobacteriota > Cyanobacteriia > Phormidesmidales > Phormidesmidaceae > Halomicronema. Next base: position 92,635 of record JBCDAJ010000003.1, read on the forward strand.
GACCACGCCGATGAATTAATCAATAAAAGTTGGAGTTTATTATATCCACCCCGAGAAATTCAACGCTTCGAACAAGTTATATTTCCAGAATTGGCTAGAAATAATGCTTGGCAAGGCGAAACCCTCGCTGTCCGCAAGGATGGCTCTACCTTTGCTCAAGGTGCTTCATTGACCTTGACAGAGGATGGATTATTGATTTCTATTTGTCGTGATATTAGTGAGATTAAAAAAGCTCAAGAACTCATTATTCATAATGCTCTACACGACCCGCTCACTGATTTACCTAACCGAACGCTATTAATAGAGCGCTTAGAACTTGCGATTAACCGTTCAAAGCAAAGTCCAGAATATGTCTACGCTGTACTGTTTCTAGATCTGGATCGATTTAAAGTCATTAATGATAGTTTAGGCCATATTATCGGCGACAAAGTCCTGATCGAAATCACCCAAAGATTCAAGGCTCACCTGAGGCAAACAGACTTAGTTGCTCGTATAGGAGGAGATGAATTTCTGATTCTATTAGAGAATATTAATAGTGCCGAAGATGTCGTTGAAGTTGTTGATCGGATTCTAGCAGAGTCATATTTGCCGCTTGTTGTCGACGAGCATAGGATATTCATTGAAGTAAGCATTGGTATTGTCGTTGGTAGTGAAAAGTATCATCAAGCGATTGATTTGATTCGAGATGCAGACATTGCTATGTATCGTTCAAAAATTGAGGAACATAACTCTTATAAGTTCTTTGATTCGCAGATGTACACACATGTCTTAAAGCGATTAAATCAAGAAACAGACCTTCGAAAAGCGCTTAATAAAACGAATAAAGAGCTTGTTGTCTACTACCAGCCTGTCATAGATTTACGCAGCCTCCAATTAATTGGCTTTGAGGCCCTTGTGCGCTGGCAACATCCAGTTCGTGGCTTGGTCCAACCCGATGAATTTATTCCGATTGCAGAAGAGACTGGTTTAATTTCTTTGATCGATAACTGGGTTTTCAACCAAGCTTGTCAGCAATTAGTCGAATGGAAAAAACGTTTTCCTGATTATGAATCGCTCAAAATGAGTGTCAATATTTCTGCCTATGACTTATATCAGAGTGATTTAATTGAAGTAATTGATGAGCTATTAAATCGTACTGGTTTGGCGGGAGATTCTATTATTTTAGAAATCACTGAAAGCATATTAATTGAAGATATTGATCAGACAGTTGATTTATTGAATCAGCTTAATTCAAGAAAAATTCAGACATGTATTGATGATTTCGGCACTGGATATTCATCTTTAAGTTATCTCCACAGTTTACCTGTTCAGAGCTTAAAGGTTGATCGTTCTTTCGTAAGCCAAATGCAAGTTGGCAATCGCAACTATCAAGTCGTGAATTCTATTATTGCTTTGGGACATCAACTAGATTTGATTATTGTGGCAGAAGGTATCGAATCGCAATGGCACTTACAACAGCTACAGCAACTGAATTGTCAACTGGGTCAAGGTTACTTTTTTTCCAGACCTCTCACTGCTGATGCTGCCAGTTCTCTACTCGATGCTCATAAATCTATCAGCGACTCTAGACAACGGCTCTAGTAGTGCGCCACAGTGACCATGACAGGCTGGGCTGGCGATCGAGTCTGGCGAACTGCATCTTCCAAAGCGGCAGTTTCTTCAGCACTTTCCTGAAAATTAGCGATGGGAGCGACTATTGCATCTGGCAGGCGAGCTGTCTCAGCTCCTACCCGTGGCCTCACACCTTGGAGAGCCATTTTTTGTAACTGCGATCGCTAGATTTCAGCCTCAAACAGCCGCTCTAGATATCGAGCAATAGGCGTTGGTTTGCCTGGGATAAGACTGTCTGTCATGTTCAGTGTACTGCCCTCAAAATAGCTGCAGTCGGGATGACATGTTGAAGCTGCACCCGCTCTATTGCGCTGCCTACATCATTTCCTTGCGGCTAGGTGACTGGTCCTTGCGGCTAGATGACTGGTGAATGAGCTACCGTGCAGTTATCCTGTGGTGAACCCTTGCTGCTCTGCTTGGTTAAGTGCTGCTGCCTACATTTTTAGATTACGGCTATGCGTTCTCGCTCTTCTGACCCTGAAACTAAGCTTGAAACGCTCAAGCTAATCATTTATCTAGTGCCGATCTTTGGCTTCTTTCCCGCTTTGTGGAGTCTGTATTTGCAGCAGGGATCGCAACGCGAAAAGACCGTTAGCAAAACGGCGGTCACACTAGCACTAGCTTGGGTGGCGGTTTACGCGCTAACCGCAGCCGGTAGCCAGGCGTCTGACTTGGCCTCTACCCGACTTTTAGTCACCAGCCTCTTAGCGACAACGGGGTATTTTGTGACGAATATGTGGTTAATGGTGCGGTTGTTGCAAGGCGGGTCAACGCGTTTACCAGGCCTTAGTAAGTTGGGCGATCGCCTGCCCTAAGATGTGTAGAAGTCGGTTGGGAAATAACGTTTTCAGGGATAAGGAGATTGACAGGAAAGAATTTACCGCTTGTAGGGTGTCATTAGCGAAGCGTAATGCACCGCCGAAGGGATGTGTTCATTGACAGAAATCGCCTAAACCGATGGGGCATGGGGCGTTGCGCCTTAGGAATCAGGACGTTGATTGTGACTGTAACCCCGACCCCTTTTTCAAGCATCACGACAACCCCAATGATTTTCGTAAACCCTTAGTAAAACTGGTGTCATCGTTTCAAAAAGCTGTTACCATTTCAGCCATTTGCATGCTGTGTGATAACGGCAGTCGCTGCTTCCCAATTGTCAGGTTGCCAACATCGACCAAGATCGAGTACATGTGAACCATTTGCGATCGCCTACTTGATTTTGAGTCGCGGAAATTAGCCGTATATGCTGTCCAGCTTTCTGACTTTGACCAACCCTGTGGTTTGAGGTTCTTGTGTCTAGTAAAAAATCCTATCGGCCCATTCGCCATTATCAGCCCCATCCTTCCGCTAAAAAGGGGCGGCGCTTTCGAGTTCCTAAATGGCTGGGGGTCAGCGTGGCATTACTGAGCGTCGGCGCGCTCTCTGCCGTGGGTGGGGCCTTTTTAGCTGTTTCGCTCAACAGTACGCCGTTGTTACACAACAGTCTGACCGAAGAAGAGTCTGCCGTTTTTAATCAAAATGACCCCATCACGGCCAGCAATAGCTTGCAAGTGCCCAAGTTGACTCGCCCAGTCAATATTTTGGTGCTCGGCATGAAGGTGTTGACGACCGATGTGGATGACTTGCCCCCAGAGGCCCGTAATCTTGGCTATCACGCCCTGGTTAATTCGTTTGATGGCCTTTCTGACACAATGCTGTTGATCCGGTTTAATCCTCATACTGATCAGTTCATCGTCTTATCACTGCCGCGCGATACTCGGACGCTGGTGCAAGGACGCATGACCAAGCTGAATGAGGCCAATCAACTGGGAGGCCCGGCGTTATCGGCTCGTTCTGTCAGTGACTTATTAGGCGGCGTTGAGATCGATCGCTACGTCCGCATTAACGTGCAAGGGGTCGAAAAGCTGATTGATGCCCTCGGTGGGGTGACAGTCAACGTACCCAAGGATCTGAAATACCAGGACGATAGCCAGCATCTCTACATCAACCTGAAAGCGGGAGAGCAACAGTTAGACGGCGACAAGGCACTGCAATTTCTCCGCTTTCGGTATGACGACTACGGCGATATTGGCCGCATTCAGCGACAGCAAATGTTGATGCGAGCCTTAGTTGAGCAAGTCCTCAGTCCCAAAACAGTGGCGCGCTTACCCAAGATTCTCTCGGTTGTGCAGTCCCATGTGGACACCAACCTCAGCGTCGAAGAGCTGTTGGCCCTCGCCGGTTATGCGTCTAAGACCGACGCTTACAACACGCAAATGCTGATGCTGCCTGGCGATTTCAGCAGTAGTAATGACTTTGAGCTGAGCTATTGGTTGCCCAACCTGGGCGAGATCAACAACCTGGTGTCAGAGTATTTTGGCTACGGTAGCCGCCAAGTCGCGGCGTCCGCTGATCCGCAATCTCTTCGTATTGCCATTCAAGATAGCACCGGCGACGCGATCGCTGTGGATAGCCTTGTTCAGACGCTCTACGATAGCGGTTACTACAATATCTATGTTGAAAGGCCCTGGCCGACCGAATTGCCTTACACCAAGGTGGTCGCGCAAAGTGGCGATTTGGCGAGTGCCGAGACGCTACAGCGGTTTTTGGGCGTCGGCGATGTCCGAGTTGAGAGCACTGGCATTTTAGACTCCGATATCACTATTCAACTGGGCCGCGATTGGTTAGACGAATATGGCACCAGCTCTAGCTTATAGGTGACTAGTATGACGAAGCCCCAGATTCTGCAGTGTCATGTATTGCTGCTTGACAGCGAGCCGCCAATTTGGCGCCGGTTTGTCATTAGTGACCAAATTACCCTTGATGAGTTGCATGGCGTGTTGCAGATCGTTATGGGGTGGGAATTTAGCCATCTGTATGACTTTAAGCTGGGCCGCGATTGCTACGCCTCCCAATTTCCCCTACCGCTCGAAGGCACTTTGGATGCGGCCACGGTGTCATTGGCGAGCTTTCAGTTAACACCAGGGGACAAGTTTACCTACACCTATGATTTTGGTGATGGCTGGCGGCATCAGGTCACTGTTGCTGACGTTTTGCCCTGGCGCGAGGCAGCAGAGTTGCCCCACTGTCTGGAGGGCGATCGCGCTTGTCCGCCCGAAGATTCTGGCGGCGTCTGGGGCTACGAAGGTCTACTAGAACGCTTAGCTGATCCAGAAGACCCTGAGTATGAAGAACTGTTGGACTGGATTGGGGTCGATTTTGACCCTGAGCGCTTTGAGGTCGCTGCGGTCAATACTCAACTGCGGCAACATTGGCCAGCATGACTCAATGAATAATGACAAGTCAGGGACGATGCCGGTCGGCACAGGTCACTAAACACCTACTGGCGATCGCCCAAGAGAACAACCCAATTGCAAGCGACGATGCCTCGCTTACCACGCCAACTGACACCGGGTCACAGCTACCATGTCACGATGCGCTGCAACAACCGTGAGTTTCGACTCCTACGGGATGAATGTCGCGAGATTTTGCTGCATGCCCTCAAGACATGTCAGGACAAATATGGCTTCAAGCTCTACGGGCTCTGCATCATGAGCAACCACGCTGACGCTAGAATTCAAAGTTAGAAATTCAAAATTCAAAATGCATGGGACTCAACCGCAACCAATCACAGAGCGAACTTTTGAGTTTGCAGTGCGTATTGTAAAGCTATGCCAGGCGGTGGAAACTAAATCGACGGTGAGTCGTGCCATCATCAACCAACTGGTGCGCTCAGGAACGTCTGTCGGGGCCAATGTCGAAGAGTCACAAGCAGGGCAAAGCCGAGCAGATTTTGTCCATAAACTTGAAATCGCGCTTAAAGAACTACGGGAAACCAGATACTGGCTCAGGTTATTGGTCGCAGCTCAGCTCATACCAGAGGCTAAACTCCAATCACTAATCAATGAAGCAGATGAACTACTCAAAATTCTTTCGAAGATTATCGTCACCACTAAAAAGAACAGAAAAGCTAAGAGTAGTGAAGACATTCAAAATTCAAAGTTCAAAAAGTGAAATTAGAATCCTTGAAGTAAAAGACCTCTAACTTATTTAGATATTTGCACCTATTAACGGTTTTCTACAGTCCTACTTCTGGGCGAATCGAGATTCTTGCTTTTTGAATTCATAATTTTGAATTTTGAATTGCTCCCGGTGCCAGGTAAGGGAACTCCGAAACACCTATTTCTCCGTGTGGAGGCCGTGCCAAAATAGCTTATGAAATCGGGCTGGAGCGCTTATCTGCTACAGTTTACAAGTCTGGATGCGAGAGAAGATACCACCATTCTCCACTCACTCTCCTACCCCTCGGAAATTCTCCGGTGGGAGAATTTTTGGGGTCAGCTACTAGTTGGTCGTAGTTCGTGTAAGAACCGTTCATTCTCCAGCCAACGCGATCGCAGAAATCATACCAGACCTTTTCGCTTGGTATTGACCCATCCAGCGTCGCGCCACACTCTGCATAAATTTGCTTTTGCACACTAAAGCCAAAGACTCCTTGACTATATTTCAGCCAGAGCTGATCGATGATGTGCAAATCAGCGCAGGGAAAGACAAGCATATCGTCCGGCATAAGATAGCCTTTGCGATCGCGATCGCCGACTAACTTCATCACTTGATAGGTTTCATAATCAGCGGCTCGCCAATCGCCAACCCTAAGTAGATAAGCAAGTTTGAAGTAAGTAAGCAGCTTTTGCTGGGCAACTGCTCGTAATGGCACCTCCAGCACTACAAGGGGCTTCGCCAGTTCATCGAGCAGGGTTTGCTTTACTTGTGGGGCAGCACGTCCTAATTGCCAGCAAGTAATCGCCACTTCCAAATTTGGCAGGGTCGGATGTTGCAAGGCAGCAGTGAGCAAGTTACTGACGTCGGCTTGGGGAGCATAGAGCGCGATGGTGTTGCGCCACCATTGCAAAGCTTTGGGATCTTGGAAAACATCGATGAGAATGCTTTCCTGCTGGGTATCACGAATCTCAGTCGCAGCCAAATATTCTTGAAAGCTGCGGTGGGCAAACTCAAAGCTGTTTTCGTCGTCTTTTGCAATGAGGGCATCCACCTCCCGCAATTGCACCAAAAAGGTCTCTGGGGTGTAGGGATTATTGGGTAAAGTTGCCAGTTTTGACGCCAGCAGCGAATGGACGTCAGCGGCGGTAAATTTCAGGGAGTTTTGCTGGGTCAGCGCTAGCGCCAGCGGTTGCAAAATCGACTGCTTTTGGTCAGCACTCAATACATCGGGAATACCTTTGGCCCGTTGCCGTTTTTCTAACAAGACCTGACAGATTTCGCGATACAGCTCGACCTGACTGCGCGGCAGTGCTGAGCGATAGCGATGAACAGTAGCAATCATCGTCAACAACAGGGGATTGCTTGCCATATCGCTGAGATCAGCGTTTTGTTCAATTTCGGCAATTAGCCCTTGGGCCTGTTGCACGGCGTCATCTTGCACTCCCAAATCTGCTTGACCGCCCTGCTTTTTAGTTTCTAGCGCCAGATACCAGTTGCGGACGAATTTGCGAATTTGCTCACTGTCCAATGGTTCGACTTCTAATACAACGGCATCTTGTTTCAGTTCTGCCTTTTCTTGATAACCGGCAGGACGTGAAGTGAGGATAAAAGGCGTTTCAGGATATTCGTACATTTGCTCATCAACCCAGTCGCGAATGCGTTGGCGATCGCCTTCATCTGCGACTTCATCCAACCCGTCCAGCAAAATGAGGCAACGTTGACTACGGAGTTGTTGGGCAAACCAACCAGGCGGGGTTTTGAGAGGCTTACTTTTTTGCAGTTCAGCTACCCATTGGGGTAAGAAGTCTTCCAACAAAACGGGATTGTTCAGAATTTTGGGATGCTCTTCCCGCAAGTAAAGCAATACCGGGATGAACTGTTGGGCTTTTGGGTGCAGTTCATGAGGGGTCTGGTTGGCATACATCAGTGACAGATAGCGCATCAGCGTCGTCTTGCCTGAGCCCGGAGCACCCAAAATCACCAGTCGCCGGAAGTCAGGTTCTTTTTTTAACAGCGCTAAAAAATCACTTATTTGGGTGTCGTGGCAGTCTGTCTGGTCACGATCTTGTAACCGCTTAAGTAAGTTGGGCGAGATTTGCGACATCACCCGCTGTGAAATGCTCACATTCACGTAAACATCTTTGAGCTTGAGGGTGCTATCGCTGTTCGCTTCTAACCCCTGAGCCTGAAAGTTGCGGCATTTATAGGCCAGGCGTTCATAATACTTGCCTTCAAAGTTAGCGGTAAGCCGCCACCAGCGATGTGTGAACCATCTTTTGATTTCTGCTCCCATCAAATCCAGGGTGGCAAAGGCAAAGTCGGCAAACTTATCACCCTTTTCTTCAGCATAGGCTTCGGCTCGCTGCATAACGCGATCGCTAAACCGAATCCACAGCGTCGTTAGTCCGGTAAAAAATGCGGCGGCGATCGCGGGAATTAAGTCTTGGCCGATTGCAAAGGAAGCTGTCAGAAAAATGCCGATTCCCGAGGGAATGAACTTCACCAGGGTTTTGGCAGGCTTACGCACTGACATGGCAAAACAAGAAAGTTGAGTTTGCCCCAAGTTTAAGCGATTTGTCTAAAATCTCGGTTGCTGTTCGGCTAGCCTGCGTGATCGTTGTTTCCTTTGAGTCAGTCAAGCCCTCTTGATACAGAGTTCTGTTTGCCGATAAACCTTATCCACATTCAGAAGTGGAGTTTTGACATCTTGTGCGACCTCACCGCCTGCGGCACCTCTCCTTGAGAAGGAGAGGCTTAGCTAGACTCTGGTTCCTCTCCTTGGCAAGGAGAGGTTAGGTGAGGTTTTCCCAAGCAAACACAACTCCAGTTTTCAACTTGGACGTGGTTTATCTAGAACCGCCCTCAGCTGGCGGGTAACCAGGCGGCAAATTCACCCGTCATCTGGGGTAACGATAGCAGATGAATTCGGGGGTCTTGGGTGGCGCGATCGCGTTCAGCAGCGGTGTTGTATCCCCAATCCACCAAGAACAACGTAATGTCAGCCAGTTCAGCAACGGCTTTGACCTTATCCAGGGTTTTCCGTGGAGTTTTGACATCTTGTGCGACCTCACCGCCTGCGGCACCTCTCCTTCTCAAGGAGAGGTTTAGCTAGACTCTGGTTCCTCTCCTTGGCAAGGAGAGGTTAGGTGAGGTTTTCCCCAGCAAGCACAACTCCGGTTTTCAACTTGGACGTGGTTTATCTAGAACCGCCCTCAGCTGGCGGGTAACCAGGTGGCAAATTCACCCGTCATTTGGGGCAACGATAGCAGATGAATCCGAGGGTCTTGGATAGCCCGATCGCGTTCGGCAGCGGTGTTGTACCCCCAGTCCACTAGGAACAACGTAATGTCAGCCAGTTCGGCAACGGCTTTGACCTTGTCCAGGGTTTTCAGGCGATCTTCTAAAAACCAGATGGGTTGAGACGCTGGGGCGGCCGCTGGCGGTGAGGCTTGAATTTGTTGCAGGGTAATCGACTTGGGCTGCTTGCGCTCTTTGCCGATGATTTGGTCGCGGGGCAAGTCGACCCCGGCTTGGGCCAACAGTGCTTGAATGAAGCGCCCTTCTTTGGTGGAAATAATGATGGGAAAAACGTCTGCGGCGATCGCCCCCTGCAACCGTTCAATCACGCCCGGATAAAAGCGGTGCAAGCTCAGCCAGCCCTCTAAGTCAGTCTGAATCCAGCGATCGCGCCCACCATCCACAGCGGCCATGGCGACATCAGGCTGAATCTGAGTCTCTTGCAAAATGTCTTGCACCAAACTTGACCAGTGAGCCAACACTGCGGCATCGTCTACACCCTGTTGTAAAGCATGCAGCAAGAGCGGCATTTCCCACCCGGTCTCAATGACGGGACGTAACGGATAAAAGCGTTCTGCCAAACCCGGTGGAGGGGCACCCTGGGGCTGATCAAAGAGTTGACAATAGGCTTGCCAAGCGGTCTGAAAGTACTCAATCAGACCATCGCAAAGGACACCATCAAAATCCAGCGCCAGAATTGCAGGAGCCAACATAAAGGACACCAATCTTTAAGGGCAGCAGCGAGTCGTCTGTAGCGACAGAGCCCGCCAACCGACAGGGTTAACGGTTGCGTCCACACTATAGGCGCTAGGAGACAGGGCCGTTGTTAAGGCATGCTGAAAATATGCGAGGTCAATTAAGCGCCTCCCGCTGTTGCTAATGAGCCCGGCTCACAGGCCAGCTAATCGCCCTAAACGTGCTGTAAGTAGGTGGGTTGAATCTTTTGTAGAACGAGCTTATGGTGACGAGACCCTTGCGAGTGTTGGGTTTCGTTCCTCAACCGCAACCTACATCATTTGCAATTTAATAACGCCTGCCTACTTATGGATGACAAATTGATGCTGAACTCGTCCTTACTCGCGATCGCGGATGGCGGTTTGGCCTCTGCTTGGGTGCAACCAATCTTGCTAAATCGGCTGACACAAGCCGACATGAATGCCCCATCGAGGGGGCGTTCGTGGTTGAATATAAGGACTGGTATTCGGTAGGAGATATTTCCATGAGTGTTAATGCCGCGATCGCATTTGTCGTGCTGCTCGGCGGCGGCTTTGTCACGGCCTTGGGGCTCTATTTTGGCTTGAGAGCCGTCAAGCTGATTTAGAGCGCGTCATCAATTTGATTCTAGAAACCCTGTGGGATAAGCATGAGGCCCCTGCATCAGCCTTGTGGACTAGGGGCTAACATCAGCCCTGGGCCGCGCCTCTGGCTGTGATTGATAAGCGTCCTTAGATACCGATGAAATTTGCTGGCTGAGCTTGGGACTAGCAGCAATGACCCCCAAGCTCAGCCAAGTCACGATATTGACTCGGGCCTCGAAATAAGTAATGTCGAACAGTGAAAATAAGGTAATGCCGAGGAACGCTAGGCAATAGCCGGTTAATAGTGCTTGATGACAAGGCTGCTGCTTGAGGGATTGCCAGGCCCGATAGCCGCGATAGCAGATGAGGCCAATCGCGATGGTGAAGAGCACCGTAACCACGATGCCGGCTTCGGCAGCCATCGTCAACCAAAAATTGTGCGCGTGGGCAATGTAAGTATATAAAGGAATTTCGCCATTGTAGAGCAGCTTGTAATTGCCTAATCCTTGGCCCAGCAATGGTGCTTCACGAATCATTTGCACTGCGAGCCCCCATACCTGGACTCGGGGATCATCCGTTAACCACGCCCAAGAGACGCTACGGCCAGCCACCCCAAAACTCAAACTTGTGACGACTACGAGGGCAATCCCAGCAAGGCCAAGCACTCGCACCCAGCGCTTGGTGCGCACGCCAAACAAGCTCACGAGAATGAGCGCGATCGCGGCGAGCAAGCCATTGCGTGAACCCGAACAAAATAGGCATGCCAACGTCAACAACACGTTAACCCCAATGAGCCCTCGGCAAAGGGGTGAGCGATCGCCCCAAGGTAACTGACACCCTTCTAAAAAGAGCAGACCCAGATTTAGCCCCAAGATCAATACCAGATAACTGGCCAAGGTATTGGGATAATCAAACAGAGAAAAGGCTCTAGGAAGGTTTAAGTCCCCCAAATATAGCCAATCGATTAAGGGGAAATAGGGCAGCAAAAAAGCTGTCGGAGTAAGTTTGAGGACGTATTCCACAATGCCGACTAGGTTCAACGGAATTGAGGCCAAAACTAAAACGACGGTCCAGCGATAAAGTTGCCACCAAGGCTTATCCGTTTGCTGCAGATACACCGTCAGACAAGCCCAAAACCAGAAGAAGGGTAAGAAATGAGTCAGTTGCAGATACGCTTCACCAGGGAAGACCGCCTGACTGCAGCTAATGACCATCAGCACCGCAATCGCTAAAAAGCCGCTATTCAATAGTCTTGAGAAGACGGCTCGCGGGCTGCGTACGTTTTGCCAAACGCTGAGGCCAAACAGGCCCAAGAGCCCCAAAACCATCGTGTATGGATAAGACAATAGCCCGCAGCAGATGGGGCCCAACTGAGACCAGTGGGGCAAACCTTGCAACAGCCGATGCGATCGTGCGTCAGTATGCGCCATCGCCAATGAGTACCACCCAAATAGTTCTTGACAGAATATATATATCTAACCAGATCGACCAATTGCGAACATAGTAGGCATCCAAATTCACCCGTTCAGCGTAGGTGACATCATTCCGCCCTGATACTTGCCACAGGCCCGTAATCCCTGGATGTACCCGTTTATAGAGCTCGTATTTCTCTGCGTATTGGCCAATTTCTCTGTCCACAATGGGGCGGGGCCCCACTAAGCTCATTTCACCCCGCAAAACGTTCCACAACTGAGGTAGTTCGTCCAAACTCGTGCGTCGCAAAAAGCGCCCGACCCGAGTGATGCGCGGATCACTTTTGAGCTTGCGATCGCGCTCCCATTCTTCGCGGAGCAAATGATTTTCGACTAAATGCTTTGCTAGCACGGTGTCGGCATTCACCACCATGGAACGAAATTTCCAAGCCGTAAACGGCCTACCGCGACGACCCAATCGATAATGACCGTAGAAAATCGGTCCCGGTGAGTCCAGCTTCACCACCACCATAATGACTAAAAACAACGGTAAAGTGAACAACCCGAGCAGGAGCGTTAAGGCACAGTCGAGAATCATCTTGGTGAGTCGCGGTCCGTACAATAGCAAACGCTGCCGGATTTCTAACCCCAAGATGCCACCCATGTCAGTTGCCCCAACCCACAGGCTAGCCAGGCCAAACAAGTCAGGAATGACCAATAAGTGGGGAAAAGTGTGGCCGTAGCGTTCCAAAATCGCCAGCAGCTTGGTTCTGGGAACCCCTGGCATGGCCACGATCGCATAACTGATCTGGAGATCGCGAGCAATAAAGGGCGCGACGGCTAACTTGCCCACCACCGGCACCGATTCTAAACTTCCTTGCTTTTGGGGATCATCATCCAAAACCGCCACCGGCTTGAGGCCCAAACCAGGTTGCCGTCTGAGGGTGCGAATCACCAACGCCCCGGTGCGTCCCGCCCCCATAATCAAGACGGGAAACCCCCACCAAGCGCACGGAGCCACTAACTGCCGGATAAGGATACGAGACAACCACACCCCCGCCAATGACAGCGGCCAAGCCATCAAAAAAATGCCTCGAGAATAGGTTGAACCCTCGCGAAACAAGAAAATTACGGCGGCTAAGGCAAAGTAAAAAGCTGTCGTCGTCAACGCCAGGCGTCTCAGCTCTTCCACGGGACTGAGGCCGACGGCGGGATACAGTCGGGCAAGGCCATAGAGAAAGAGCACCATGCCCAATAGTGGCCACAAACTCCAATATAAAATCGGCTCAAACTGACCGTTAAACACATACCGCACCATCACACTGATGTAGACGGCAGTGACGAAGCCAAAGATATCGGCAACCACCAGCGGAGCCGCTGTAGAGACCGTTCTTAGCGAAAAGGTCAAGGGCCCGTAAGCCGGTTTAAGCAGCTGAATTAAAGGGGTCATAAATGTAGAAACAGCCCACACCACCACAATGTGTACCAGGCACAAAGTTACCCCAATCCTACAGGGGTGGCTGCACAATTACCGGATAAATTATGCCGGTTTCAGGTCGTTATGCATCGATGCTTAACGACCTGAAACATCTTGGTAGCAATCAGGCTCTTTTAGCAATGAGGTCAAACTACATGTTTATGACGTCATCCCGTCCATGGGTGAGCCAGCAGCAGATCTCAGTGAGTTAGGACTCACGTAAAAGCCCTCTCAATTTCGTAAATCTGGGGGAGGTTGCCGCCGATTTCCCCGGATTGGAGATGCCGAGACCAACATCGGATACAACGGCGTAAGGAGATTTACAGAAAAGAATTTACCGCTTGTAGGGTGTCATTAGCGAAGCGTAATGCACCGCCGAATGGGTATGTTCATTGACAGAAATCTAAGTCCGATGATTGTTTGACTCGTTTCGGAGATCGCCAACGGCAAGCCTACGCGAGGGCCATCAATAGCCGCGCTCCAAGATCGCGCTACGGCTCGGAGTAGAGGGCTATGGGGTGAAGGGAGAAGATGAGTCGCTGGATTTTAAAGCGTCGGTAGAATCATCTCCCATCGCGGCGGGATACTGCTACAGAAATGGGGAGAATCGACCGTCTTGAGTACGTCCTATCGACGGCAATTAGAGGAAGCTAAGTGCTACGGTTTGGAGTGGTCATTAAAGCGCCATGTGCTTTATTAAAGGGAGTTAAGCTTGCCAGCATGAATTTCAGCGATTTTCTCAGCAACACGCGACCAGTTGCCCCCCTCATCACGGGGTTAGGAATGACGCTTGGGTTCGCGATCGCGCCGGGAGCAGGTGTTCTCGCCCAATCTGAAGAGGCCGTCAGTGAATGCAATCAATTTGCGGCCAGTGTGAATCGCAACCAAGCGATTATGGCAACGTTTGAGAGTGAAATTGATGCCTTTGCCACTAATGCCTCCGAGGCCGAAACCTTGGCAGAAATTACGACCGCGGCCTCGCAATATGTGGAAGCCGTTGACCAAGTCAACACCAGTTTGGACAATTTAGCCACTGATTTAGGGGCCCTCAACTTTACCGATAGCCAACTAACGACCTATCGCGATGATTATGTGACGATCTTGGTCGGGTTTAACGCGGCGCTCGGTACGATGAGCGAAGCGATGGCCGTAGTCGCGGCAGCAACGACTGAAGAGCAACTATCCAATAGCTTAGAATCAGTTGCCAGCAATGCGACTACGGCGGTTGAACAAATTGAAACCCTGGCGGTCGATGAATCGAATCTGATTGATGACGTAAACCTTTACTGCGGTGTGGAATAGAGCTTTTCCGCCAGGATTCAAGCTCCCACTCTACCCACTGCCCCACCAGAGGCCAGCCGTTTATGGCCTAGCTATACCGATGCTCCAGGATAGAGCTACAGATTGGCATCGAGGGCTATAGGGCAAGGGGGCGGGGGAAAGATGTGTAGTCGAGTTTTAGAGCATCGGTATTATTCAGAATCATTAATTAGGGCGATCGCCTGCCGCCCAGTCTGCCAGGCTTGCCAGATATTCCCTTGCATTAAAGACGCGATGGCGCTCAACCCTTGAATTTCCGGAGAGTTGGGGGCCATCTCAAGGGCGGGAACGAGGGCCGCTTGCGCCGCTCTAGGGTGCAAGGCGTAGAGATTAACAAAGCCCAAATAAGCGTGAACATAGGGATTATCAGCATCTTGCTGAACCAAGAGTTCGAGCGAGGCGATCGCCGCTTGGACTTTCAATTGCAGCACTTGAGACAGGACCAAACCATAGCCATAGGCCACCGCGTCATCAGGACTTTCCCAGCGGCGCTGCAGACTCTGCTCTGCCTGTACCAAATAGTGTTGAATCGGGTCATACAGGTTAAAACGACCCACGGGGTCGAAGACTTCATCGAGATAATCAGGGCCGAGGGGCAACCATTGGCTGACTTCGCGGAGTTGAGTCACCCAGTCTAGTTCGGGCGCTACCACTGTCGCGGCTTGAGGAGACAGTTCGACCGCCGTTGCCACGATTTCCAAGGGGTCGGTTTGTGGGCCGGTCTTATCAACATAACGACCGACTAAGCGATAGGTGCCCGCTGGAATATTGGCTGGCGGTAAGGTGGCGGTCCGTTCAATCACTTGGAAACAACCATCCGGATTAATGTCGGCGGCGCTCAGGGTCGTTTGCTGAGCCTGAATGGGATGTGGCCGCAGAGTCCCTAACCCAATGCTGTGGTCATGAATCCAGGGGCGGTCTGGAGTCGGGGCGGCAGGGTCAGTCGGTTCCCAAGTCAACAGCACGAGCCCGGTTCTGAGGGCTTGCCAGCGACCCACCCACTCATAGGTAACCGGTAGGGGCTGACCGGGGAGCCCCTGGGACGGTACGGTAACTCGCTGAAGTTGGGGAATAGGACTGGGACAAGCCCTGTCAGGCAGCGCGGTCACAGTCACGGGAAACTGCTGCCGCCGGTAGAGATAGAGGCGGGTGTTGTTGGGCAAATCCCAAGTGCGGTCGACGGCAAATTCGGGATTGGCTTCTAGCAAATTAGCCAGTTGGGCCTGCTCATCTTCGGGGGTTGCGGGCGGGGGCCAAGGGGCCTCGATCGCTCCCTGGGCATAAAACCACGACAGCGATCGCAGATCTTGTGCATGCTTGCTGGGACGACTGCCCACCTGCCGACCATAGACCTGATAGTCGGCGAGCTTGCCGTAATAGCTGACATTGTGCTGGTTAAACGCGGCAGTCGATTGCAAGCCGCCCACAGTAGAAAGTTGATAAGGCTGGGCCTGAGCCACCTGCTCAATGACCTCATCATGGGGATAGCGATCGCCCATATACGGGTAAAACGCGGCCTTGGGAGCCAGGGTTTGCGCCACCCAATTTAGGCTCGGGACGCCGGTCGGAAATATCACCAGTAACGCTGTCAGCAAACCGACCAGGTACGTTGCCGTGGTCACCCAGGGCCACTTGCGCCACCAGCAAGCCAACCCCCAGGCCAGCACAACCGCGATCGCCGGTAGCACCGGGGCAATGTACCGCAAATCTTTGTTCACAATGGCTGACCACAGCACATACCCGCCAACAATGTAAGCCAGTAGCCACAGTCGACCGGCAGGGGTGCCATCTAGCTGCAGCGTGGATTTACGGCCAGGCAATAGCCCCACGGCCCACAGCCCAATCCCGACCAGCGGTACGAGCAGCAGTCCCCAAGATACCGCCGCCGGCAAATCCTGCCAGTAATAGGTCCAGGCCGCCAGCGTATTGAGCATGGGGTCACCTTCAGCCTGCGCTGAAGCCACATTGGTATTGCCGATAATGCTGAACTGAAAGAGCCAGTTCACCGATAGCCACGGCATCATAACGGCGATTGTTACTAAGCCACCGACTAAGAGTTGCAGCAGTCGACCCCAACGTCGCTGCCAGAGCGTAACGAGGAGGACCCAAACGAGCGGCACTAGCAAAAACAGCAGGGCTGACTGCTTGGTCATAAGCGCTAGACCATAGCTGAAGCCAAACGCCACGATCCAGCCCCATTGACGTAACGGCGATGGGGCGTCGCGCCAAACCGTCAGACCCCAAAAGCTGACAATGGCTAACGCCGTCACCGCATAGTCAAGCTGAAAGTCCAACGAGATTTTGATTAATCGCGGCATCAATAGGGTCAGACCGACGGCGAGCATTCCAATTTGCGGGCTGAATAGGTGCCGCCCTAACCCATAGGTGGCGATGAGTAATATCAAGCCAAAAACAGCATTAGCCGCGATCGCGATGTTGGGGCCTGGCCCCAGTAGGGTATGCACTCCGGCGGTCACGAGATACAGCACTGGCGGATACTTGGGTGAGAGCATCCACAGGTGACGCAGGCCATCGGCTGTCCACCATTGACTATGGGTCAGCGTCCACCAAAAGTTCATGGAGAGCGAGAGGTGTTCAGCTTGATCCCACGCGGGGGGCAGGTGGTTCAGGATGAGCCAAATCGCCGCGATCGCGATTGCGCAGCCCCAAAGCATGCCAATGCGGACTAAATCTTCTACCCAACTAGCAGGCGTTTTCGCCATGGTAAATGGCTGCCTCACACTCTTTCAGCCCATATTGTACGGCGCGAGGACACGACCAATGGACAGGACAGCAGTGAACCCGCTCAACTGCGGAGGCCGCTGCCCCACAATGACAGCCTCACAATGACAGCGATTACGTCGGCATCCCATAGCTGGTGCTGCGCAGCGTCAATTTACCGACGATTTTCTAAAGTGAGGGAGCGGCGGGGCCCAGGGGCTAGAAACTGCAACGGTAGGACAACTAGGGATTAGCTTGAAAATAAAATACCCGGACAAGACTGTGGCAGGGTGAATGGGTCGCAGGGTAAATGGGATGTTATTTAAGCGCGACTCCCCTATTGCCATCAAGTACTAGTAGTCTGTCAGGCTTGATTTGCGGGATAGGCCTGTCCGATGCTAGAGCCGTTGAGTCATGAGCGAGACCCATGCCCGCGAAAAAGTATATCGTTTCTCTGAGCCTGGAAGAAC
>JBCDAJ010000004.1:0-99247 GCA_039185935.1 Cyanobacteria bacterium P01_F01_bin.56
GGATACTCGCAGGCGTGGCCTCCCAATCGGCTTTCGGAACCTTGATACCAGCAATTTCGATGTCTTCGCTCATCCTCACAACTTAGCGAAGCTCGACCGCTTCATTCCCTAAGATTTCTTTTTCTTTCTGGGACGGTTACGCAGCTCCTAACTGGATTTTGGGAGCGGGTGTAGTGATGCTAATATCGCCAGCATTCTGGTTTTAGCGGATGACACCCTTAGAAAAGTCGAGTAAATCCCTCAAAATCTTCTGTCAGCAATACCTTACAGCTTGAGGCCAGTGGAAAAAGTCACCTAAGGGAGTTGCGCTTAAATAACATCCCACCGACCCTGCTACCCATCCACCCGGCCACAGTCTTGTCCGGGTACTTTATTTTCAAGCCGATCCCTAATGGCTTTCTAAGTAAGACCTTTCAAGCAGATGCACGCCAAGTGCTTCTCTGCAAGAAATCAGAAGTTTTGTTAACTTTCAAGTAGGGCAAACACTTAAATGTAACTTCAACTCCACCAGGTATCTGAAATGGCTAATCGTTGGTTAGGTATTTTTCCTAGGCCTGCTGCAATGCGGGAAATGTCACGCGTATACGATCTCAAATCACGGCTCGATTGGGGTGAACCGGCGCTCACCATCATTGATATTCGCGATCGCTATTTGTTCAACGAAAGTCACGTCATGGGCGCAATCTCCATGCCCATGGCTGAATTGTTAGAACGGATTCAGAGGGCCTTGGAATACGATCGCGACATCTATATCTATAGCGATACGGACGAAGAAGCAGCCGAAGCAGCCAATCAGTTGCGCACCAGTGGCTATAAAAAAGTGTCTGTGTTGCGGGGCGGCGTCGCGGCCTGGAAAGCGGCTGATTTTCAAATTGAAACTGGCATGGCAAGGATATAGGTTCGTCTCTTGCCTGGCAGTCTAATGTGTTCTGACTATTAGGCATAAAGTTGCAAAAGGCGCGACCCAGTCAGAACTTAAGGGAGTCGCGCTTAAATAACATCCCATTTACCCTGCGACCCATTCACCCTGCCACAGTCTTGTCCGGGTATTTTATTTTCAAGCTAATCCCTAAGCGTTTAGCGACGTCGCGCCCACACCCACCCGAACGACTGAAGACAATTCCTCTTTGATCGTTGAAGCGAAGATAATTGCAGCGAAATTAGCGGCCAAAGGGTGACAGCCCAGGCTCAAGAGCACTCAATGCTCAAACACGTTGCCATATTGCAATAGGTCAAGGGCCACCAAGGTCGGAATGCAGTCAAAGCATTCCGCAGCTAAGTGCCATCGACCTTCTCGCTTCAGCATACTGGTCAACGTTTGTCGAATCTCATGCAAAAATCGCACGTCATTGGCGGCATAACGCAACTGCTCGTCAGAGAGATTAAGGGCATTGCCCCAATCGGAACTTTGTTGGGTTTTATCCAACTCAACGCCTGAAAATTCGCGCACTAATTCCTTAAGCCCGTGTCTAGGGCTATAGGTACGGCTCAATTTACTCGCGACTTTTGTGCAAAAAATGGGATTAACGGCAATTTCTAAGTGATGTCGCAGGGTAGCCAGGTCAAACCGCGCAAAATGGAAGATCTTAGTAATGTTTGTTGCTTCCATCAAGCGTTTAAGATTGGGGGCAGCTGGCTGACCAAGCTCAATGCGGACGACTGAGACATAGCCCGCATCATCACAGAGCTGAACTAAGCAGAGGCGATCGCGCCATGGCAACAGGCCCATCGTCTCAGTATCAACAGCGAGCGCCTGGGCGGCTAGATAGCGTTCTAACAAGGCATCTGAGAGGTCGCGATCGCACACCTCAAACATGTCTGGGCTGAGGACCTCGCTCACGATAGATTACCCAGTGCTTTGGCGACCGTTTGCACGTCTTTATCACCCCGGCCAGAACAGTTAATGACGATTCGAGGGTCACCAGACAGTTGGGGACATAACGTTTCTAGATAAGCAAAAGCATGGGCTGTCTCCAAAGCTGGAATGATGCCTTCTAGTTGCGAGACCTGTTGTAGGGCATCTAGCGCCTGCTGATCAGTAACGCTGTAATATTCGGCCCGGCCAATCTCTTTTAGATAGCTGTGCTCTGGCCCCACCCCCGGATAATCTAACCCCGCACTGATGGAATGGGCTTCTTGCACTTGACCATTGCTGTCCTGTAGAAGGTAGCTCATCGCTCCGTGTAAAACGCCCACTCGTCCCTGGGTCAGCGTGGCAGCGTGTTTGCCAGAGAGCACTCCTTCACCCTCGGCTTCAACGCCAATCATGCGGATAGAGGTATCACCAATAAAGTCATGAAATAGGCCCATCGCATTGGAGCCGCCGCCCACACAGGCCATTAGAATATCGGGCAAGCCATTCCACTTGGC
Source organism: Cyanobacteria bacterium P01_F01_bin.56 (assembly GCA_039185935.1). Classification (GTDB taxonomy): domain Bacteria; phylum Cyanobacteriota; class Cyanobacteriia; order Phormidesmidales; family Phormidesmidaceae; genus Halomicronema. Next base: position 2,371 of record JBCDAJ010000004.1, read on the forward strand.
CAAGCATTGCGATCGCGTTTCTTGGCCAATGACAGCGTGAAAATCGCGCACAACCATGGGATAAGGATGAGGCCCCGCAACCGAACCCAAAATGTAGTGAGTCGTTTCGACGTTCGTCACCCAATCACGAATGGCTTCAGACGTGGCATCTTTTAAGGTTCCTGTGCCTGCCGTCACGGGGCTGACTTCGGCGCCCATCAAGCGCATCCGAAAGACATTGAGGGCCTGCCGCTCCATATCTTGTACGCCCATGTAAATGACGCATTTGATGCCAAAGCGGGCACATACTGTAGCGGTGGCAACGCCGTGCTGTCCTGCCCCGGTCTCCGCAATGACGCGCTCTTTACCCATCCGCTTAGCCAGCAGTACCTGACCCAGCGCATTGTTAATCTTGTGAGCGCCCGTATGGTTAAGATCTTCACGCTTTAGGTAAATCTGAGGGCCAGTGCCATCGGGGCGCGCGTAGTGAGCGGTTAAGCGCTCCGCAAAATAGAGTGGAGTAGCTCGCCCCACATAATCCTCTAAGAGGTCATCTAGTTCTGCCTTAAAGTCTGCAGTATCGCGATAGCGATAATAGGCTGCTTCCAATTCTGCTAGGGCAGGCATGAGCGTTTCGGGCACATATTTACCCCCAAATTGGCCAAATCGCCCTAGCGGATCGGGACGCACTGAGAGGGCCAACGCCTCAGCAGACAACTGGTTGCTCGGCGTTTGTTGAATTTGGGAAGGAGAGAGCGGTGTCTGAGTCACAGGGGTAAAACAATGAACAGCGACAGTGAACCCTCATTATACGGAATTACGGAATGGCAGTAGCTCTCTGAATATTGAGGTCAGCTTAATGAAGTGATAAAAATCCAAGATCGCCCCCTGACTAGTTGCCATACTTGAGGATGAAACGTCTATGGCAGGTAGCTAGGGTGCTCAGCGTTGATCTACCTCTGATTACTCTGATTAGACGCCAATGTCTTTGTGACTTCCTGGGGGAGCTGTAACTATGATGACCGTTGCTCAGGCGCGCCCGAGCGATCGCGCCGCGTTTATCCGCCGCACCTATCTACATTTGGCAGGGGCCATTCTGGCTTTTGTCGCGGTGGAATCTTTGCTGTTTACGACAGGTATCGCGGCTGCGATGACGAACTTTGTCGCGGGCAGTCGGTTTGTCTGGCTTGCTATCTTGGGAGGCTTTTCGCTTTTGGGATGGTTTGCTCGCAGTCTGATTGGCCGCGCCAAATCGGGCGAACAACAATATCTGGGCTTAGGGATTTATGTAGTGGCTCAGGCCCTCATTTTTGCGCCGCTGATCTACATTGCCGCCGTATTTGGGGGAGAGGATGTGCTCCCTATTGCTGCTGGGTTGACGCTATTACTCTTTGCCGGACTCACAGCAGTCGTCTTCACCACGCGGCAAGACTTTTCTTTCCTGCGAGGATTTCTCACAATTGGGGGCTTTGTGGCGCTGGGCTTAATTTTGTTCAGCGTGCTGTTCAGTTTTTCACTGGGGCTGATCTTCTCTGGGGCGATGGTCATTTTCGCATCGGCAGCCATTTTGTATGACACCTCCAAGGTGATGAAGCACTACTCTACGGACCAACACGTTGCGGCTTCTTTGGAACTGTTTGCCTCCGTTGCCCTGCTGTTCTGGTATGTGCTGCAAATTGTGATGGCCATGCGCCGGTAGGGCCTGGAGCAAAGTCGATCTACAGATCTAGAAGTGTCAAGGAATGAGGGCAAGTGGATACGAGGAGTGAACCAGTCGGGACTCTTCGACCCACATACTGAACCAATCTCTGATGCCCTGTAATCAGCACTGCAACTTACGATAGTGAGCTGCATAATCACTGAGACGGTTGCCAATTTCTCCTCAGAATCAACTTATTGTCTCAGCGCAGTTCACAAAACTTGCGCGCATTGTCAAACTCAGGATCTTGCCAAGAATAGGCAAAGTGACTGACTGACTGAATTTCAGGAACCCCCTGGCGGATAGCTTGCATTTGGGTTTCAAGAGAGGGACGGTTGCGTACTGACTGGCCCCAAGCACCGGCGATCGCAGGTTTCACAAACTGAGATCCCTGCGGCCCAGCAGACGCCACGACCCGACGAATCTCATCCAAAATGCAGCCCGTATGACCACAGACGCCATAGGCCATGGGATGCCAAGACATCCAGGTGGGAAAGCGATTCCAATATTGCAGTCGCGAGTCAAACCCATTGCCCACCACTTGATTGCCCCGCGGAAAAAAGACTGCTCCGGTGCGTAATCCTTTTTGCTGCACAAGCTGCCCCGCTTCCGTCAGATAATCCACTACGCCTTGCACTGCATGGGCTACAGTAAGTCGCCACAGCTCATTTTGCAGCGTGGGCAACAACACAGACGGCTCATTGTTACCAGCAGGCAGGCGGCTTTGCCAAAGGGGTTCAGAGTCGTTCGGGTAAAGTCGGCCAACGTCTTCGAGATCGCTCTGGAGCAATTGACCGCGACTGATATAGCGGCGAAGTAATTCTAGCCCTTGCGCATTTGTCGCTCGGCGCATCAGAGCATTGCGGGAGGCATCGCCATAGATCCACAAATCAGCCACACTATCGGCGACTGAATAACTGCCGGTGCCACGGGGATAGCGAATATAGTCAAATAAAATGCCCTGAGGGCGGCGCTCAGCCACCTCGGACAGCACGATTTGAAAGTCTTGCTTAGCCTGCAAGCTATAGGGATCAACAAAGACCTCTTGAGCATTGCTGGTTAAACCATTTTGGGCGAACGTATAGGTATCTTGACCTTGCCCATTCATGGCCAGCGTAAGGCGTTGCTGAGCATCCAGCGTATAGGTATAGCCGAAATTCATAGAGAATACCCAGGCATAGGTATCGAGGCCTCGGGGAGTCGCTTTGGCAATCGTTTCTGCCAGTAAATCGCGGCGCTCATAACCAGGGGCCTGCACCACCGAAGGCCACACCGTCGGGTTATCGGCCTTTGGCAGCAACACCATACCGCTATAAAAGGCCTCAGCATAGACCTGGTTGTAACCCAGATTGGTAATGCGATCGAGCACGGCTTCTAAAATACCGGGCTGTAAATCGCAAGGATATAACCGCAGCCATACGCTCTGTTCACGAGGCCAGTTTGCCGCACGGCATTGGCTTAATACCTGAGCATGCTCTGCGACCAAGGCTTCATACTGGCGCTTAGCTTGAGCGTCATTGTTTTCAAAGGCTGCCCGCCGCAGCGTCTCTTTCCGCGAAGCATCAGCTTGAGAAATCTGACAATAACTGTTGAGCTGCAGCGCGCCCTGCGCCACCGCTGGCAAAAAGGCACCCCAGATCACCCCACCGCCCAAACAGAGACCCATCGCTGGCATTAGTACTGTTTGGACGGACTGCCAAAACCGTTGTTGCAGATCTTTCATGCCGATTTTAGACCTCCTCACTCGAGCCCAATAGAAGACGTACGCCGACGACCCTGAGTCACCCATTCTCTAATTGAGAGAAACTGTTGCCGCTGCTCTACCTAAGCCACGGGCAAGCCGTGAACCCTTAAGAAGCCAGACGCAACAATGCCGTCATCGCAAATCTGCGATCGCCGAGGCAACATGGATGACATATTCTAATCAGCGGAACTCAAATTTTCCTCAGGGGCATCAATATTTAAGTCATCCACAGCTTGCGCCTTTGTAAGTTCATCGATAAATGCACTCAATCGCATCCGCTGAATGTAAGGCCAACCGCCGTTCACTTCAATGTCGCGGAGTAGAGCATAGAGTCGTTGGCGATTGGTAGGCAATGATTCTTGAAACCAAGCGTCGCGAATTTGGCCGTGTAAGTTTTCTAACAACCGCAGCAGCGCTAGCAAAGCAATCTCATCGCCGGCGCGCGCAATCGCAGCCTGCTCAGCCGCTTGCGCCAGCGGCTTTAAATCATCTGGTAACTGATCAAAATCAATATCGATGCGATCGCCCATGACACTACGTTCCTATGAGACCCATAAGTCAACATTCGTTTACTCTATCGGCTCCTCTTTCAGCTTTCAAAAATTCATTTTGTTTACGTTTCTTTACTTTCGGGTCTGAATCTTGCGACTCTGCCGTGCTCCGTCGCCAAGCCATGTAGAATGCTAACTTGAGGCTTTGGATCGCATCCATTTACGGCTCAGAATCGTCCCTAAGTATCCCATGTCCTGGACTCTTTATGAGGACGCTAACCATCCTGTACCTTTAGCAGGAGTCGCCACTGAACCCGTGTGGCCTGCGATAAATCGATAGACTGCCCCGTCCCTTCGCCAAGGCTGCGATTAATATTCTGCTCTGACAGAACCCTATTTCATTCCATACAGAGACTCTATTGCTTTTGAGGTTGACCATGAGGTACCGCGCGCTCATTGTAGCTTTCCTGGCAGTTTGCCTAGGATTTGTAACCGCCTGTAGTAGTGGCCCTGTAGCTACTGCTGATATCCCTTTAACCTACGACGAAATCCGCAATACTGGGTTAGCAAACAAATGCCCTCAGCTTTCTGAGGGAGCCCGAGGCACGATTCCGGTTAATGGTGACAAGTCCTATCAATTGGCTGGTTTGTGCTTAGAGCCCACCAACTTTTTTGTTAAAGAAGAGCCCACCAATAGCCGCCGCGAAGCAGAATTTATTGCCGGTAAGTCGTTAACCCGCTACACCTCTTCTCTCGATCAGGTGCGCGGCGATCTCGTACTCGAAAATGACGGCAGTCTTACCTTTGTGGAAAAAGATGGTATCGACTTCCAGGCAATCACCGTTCAGTTGCCGGGGGGTGAACAAGAACCTTTCCTGTTTACCGTTAAGGGGTTGATTGCCCACTCTCAAAGCGACTTAAATGCGGTCACTACTTATACCGACTTAGAGGGTGATTATCGCGTTCCGTCTTATCGGACCTCTAATTTCCTTGATCCTAAGGGTCGTGGTTTAGCCACTGGTTACGATACAGCAGTAGCACTGCCGGGTCGTGGTGATGAGGATCTACTTCGTGAAAACGTGAAGGCTTTCGACCTCTTAGAAGGTCACATTTCGCTCATGATTTCTAAGGTCGATGCTGAGACTGGAGAAATTGGCGGCACGTTTGAAGCTCTGCAGCCCTCTGACACCGATATGGGTACCGCAGAACCAGTAGATGTCAAAATCCAGGGCATTTTCTACGGGTACTTGGAAGAGGCGTTCGAAGAGGCATAAGCCAGGTTAGTCTTAGTGGCTCTTTGCAACTTGTAAGTTTTTTAGGAGGGGTTTACTTAGCCCCTCCTTTTTTATGACTGAATGAACCGTGCTTGGCGATACGGCAAAGTGGAGCCTACCCTGCGAGCCGAGCCGAGCCCTACAGAGTTCTCTTTCAGCCATGAGACCCTGGCTGAAAGAGAATTTCAGCATCTGAAATTGCTGGCGTTAAAGGCGGCTTGCCACACCAAATATCGGTTGCAACTATCCAGGATGACCGAGTCCAACGTAACCGTTCTAGAGATTACGTTGCCCGAGCATAGTCGTCAGCCTTGTCGGCAGGTTGTATGCTCGATGGCCCGCCAGAGCCAACGTTGCTGTCGTTTCGACGGCACAAAGCCCCGCCTCTCGTCCATTTCAGCCGCCTCAACCCGTGTGATTAGAACAGTTGACGGTGAACTTTGACACGCTTCTAAAGCGCTCCCATGCATCGATGCCAGGAGACGATGTGTTTTGGAGTTCCGCCATGACCGTAGTGGGGCTAATCCTCAGCACTCAGGCCGTATTGCGGATGCCACTACCATTTATCGCCAGTTCACTGACTGGCGCCTTCACCTCTGGAATATCCCTACGGTCGATGTCGTCAAGGATAAAGGCCGCCCGAGCACAGTGAGCGCTACGGCAGTGATCGCGCTGTTTACCTGTGCCACTTTTGCCATTCTTAACCACATTTGTCTTGGGGCCGTGGGGGCAACAGACCGGTCCTAATAGCATCGGGAACTCATGAGATAGACGCCCCGGTCATCTTGACTCATGATACAGGTCTAGAACATCACCTCAGGAGGTGATGAAGAAGGTAATTGATGGAGCCAAACGTCATGAAAAGGCTGGGATTATGGCACCGGTATGGTGTCCAACAATGCTTGGATGAGCACCGTACCTTGATGTCCACCTGCCGGAATCAAGCGATGAGCTAAGACGTAAGGAGCTAGGTGCTTCACATCATCCGGTAAAGCATAATCGCGATCGCTCAAAAAAGCCCACGCCTGCACTGCCCGATAAAAAGCGACACTACCTCGCGGACTAACGCCTAAGGTGATATCGGCGTGGTCGCGGGTCGCTCGCACCAAGGCCAGAATGTATTGCTTGACTGATTCCTCAACCTGAATGCCAGCGCAAGTGGTTTGAATAGCCGCCACTTCTTCCGGCGTAATGCAGGGGGGAATATCCTGAGGACGAATGGACGTTGTGAGGCGATTGAGCATATTAGACTCTTCTGCCTCGGAAGGATACCCTAATGAAAAGGACAGCGCAAAGCGATCCATCTGAGCTTCGGGCAGCGGAAAGGTGCCCTGATATTCCACTGGGTTCTGGGTGGCAATGACGAAAAATGGCGTTGGCACGGGGCGAGACACCCCATCTAGCGTCACTTGATGTTCTTCCATCACTTCTAGCAGCGCCGACTGGGTACGGGGCGTCGCGCGATTGATTTCATCTGCCAGCAGGACATGGGCAAATACCGGCCCCGGCATAAACTGAAACTGGCCACTACTGGGATTCCAAATGTTGGTACCGGTAATATCGGCAGGTAGCAGATCAGGCGTACACTGCACCCGTTGAAAAGAGCCATCAATGCAACGGGCGAGAGACTTGGCCAACAGGGTTTTGCCAACGCCAGGCACATCTTCTAACAACGCATGGCCCCCCGAAAACAGTGCCACTAAAACTAGCCGAATCGCATCTTCTTTGCCGACGATAGTTTTGCTGAGGTTGGCAAATAACTGCTGGACGCGATCGCTCATGGCGTTTCCTGACGGTGGCTACTGGCCCTATGATGCCCCGTTGTCGGGCAAATTGCCTACTACAGCAACGCTAAAGCCGCAGCACAATCAGCCTGAATTTGGGCCTTGAGATGATCTAACGAGTCAAATCGTTGCTCTGGCCGCAAAAATCCTTTGAGCGCTACCGTTAGAGTCTGGCCATATAAATCACCTTGCCAGTTGAGTAAATGCACCTCAATGGATTGATTTTGCCCATCCACGGTTGGCCGCACCCCGAGGTTCATCACCGCCGGGACCCCTGAATCAGCCGCATGACCAGGCACTCCGTATACCCAGGCACTGTAAACCCCCTTGCGCGGCAAAAACTTTTCCGATGGTATCTGCAAGTTAGCGGTGGGAAAACCGAGTTGACGACCGAGTTGTTGTCCCTGCACTACTCGTCCCAAGAGGCGATAGGGGCGGCCCATGAGCTGTTGTACTTGGTCAATATCACCGGCACACAGTGCTTTTCGAATGCGAGAGCTGCTAATGCGATCGCCGTCCTTTTGCGCCAAATCGACCACCGTCACCTGAGTCCCTTGTTGCGCTCCCAAGTGTTGGAGTAGCCTCACATCGCCTTGCCGCTGATGACCAAATCGAAAGTCAGCCCCAACACTAATGCGACGAGCTTTTAAGCGATCCAGCAAGACCACTTTAACAAAGGCCTCTGGCGGCAAGTTCGCCAACTCAGCATTAAAGGGAAGCAGCACCAGCTGACGGATCCCCAATAGCTTCATCAAGGCGGCTTTTTCTTCCAGCGGGGTGAGCCAAGGCTGGGATTGATGAGAAAAGAATTCTTGCGGATGGGGGTAGAACGTCACCACTGTTGGTATCGGTGAAGGCGCCCCTAGAGGCGGCTTAGCTGGAGGGGTGGCCGCCTCAAAATCACAGGCATCGAGCAGAAATGGACAGCGATCGCTGTATCCCCGTAGAGTCGATAAGGCGGCTGGCGCCGTCAGGTTTTGGGCCGCTAATACTTGAGACGGGCTCGGTGCGATCGGCAAAACTGGCCGGATGACCGCCTGATGACCGAGATGAACGCCATCAAAATTCCCCAGGGCAATATCCGTTGGGGTATGGGCCGTTGACAGAGAAGAAGTAATCCACACCTTTACATCTTGACATATCCCTGTTCGACCACAGCGAAAACCGACGCGACATCGGGTTACTTATGCCAAAACAGCAGGCTCTGGAGACGACATCAAATCAATCACCATGCCTTCTTTCGCGACCACACTGTTAGGAAATTGCTCTGCTGTATCTTGCGCGACCTCGTCCATAAAGTCGTCATTGTGGAGGGGATCATGGTGAAAAATCACCAACTGCTTGACGTTAGCAGCTTTGGCAACTTTCACAGCTTCTTGCCAAGTCGAATGACCCCAGCCGACCTTGCTGGATTTTTCGTTGTGATACTCGCTGTCTGTGTAAGTCGAGTCGTAAATCATCACGTCAGCATCGCGCGACAGCCACAGCACATTTTCATCTAGGCGGTCGGGAAAGTGCTCGGTATCGGTAATATACGCGGCGGTTTTACCGTTCCAATTCACCCGATAACCGACCGCTTCACCAGGGTGGTTCAGCAAGGTGTTTTCAACTTTGACATCGCCAAGCTCAACGGGTTCCCCCACATCAATATCACAGAATTTCATGTCAGCCCCCATAATCTGTAAGGGCACCGGAAAGTTCGGATGCAGCATCTGATCATTCAAACGCTGCTCAATAGTGCTGCCATTGGGGGCGATCGCGCCATAAATACTGATCTTATTGCCAGGTACAAAGGCTGGCACAAAGAAAGGAAATCCCTGAATATGATCCCAATGGGAGTGAGTAAAGAACAGGGTGGCATCCATGGGCATTTCTGAAAGCAACTTCATCCCTAGCTCTCGCAGCCCGGTGCCACCGTCAAAGATCAACAGCTTGCCACCTACGCGCATTTCAATGCAGGACGTATTGCCACCGTAGCGCACAGTGTGAGACCCAGGACAGGCAATACTGCCGCGGACTCCCCAAAAACGGACCAAGAACTGGTTTTCTGTATCAGACATGGGTGTGTTGCTTCAAGAATTAGCAAGTCGCTGCGAAATCTGCCCCGACACTGACCATTAATATGCCCTAATGGTATTGAAAATTTCGAAAGACTGCTTGATCAAAGTGTTGCCTAAGGTAATTTTATCGAATTGGCTTGTGGGGATTCTTTACAAAGCCACAATCACTGAGGTTCACGCGCTGTAGTTCATGATTTCAGCGCCTCGCCTGAGGAATCAGGACGAAGTAGTGAGCGATCGCACTGGGCCTGCCAAACCTGCAGTTGCCCAATCCCCAAATGAGAGGTGAGGTTGTACTGCAGCGGCGTCATCGTAATCCAATTTTGCTGAATTGCCATGACATCGGTAGGGATCTGTTCAAGCCCCTGAAACTGGGGCAGTTGCTGCAGTTTTTCGGCTAATAATTGGTAGCTGTCTTCATCGTGCTCTACCGGTTCTAGCACTTCTCCTGCCAGCCAGTAGTAAGTTTTGCCGCGAGGGTCAACGCGCTTTTCAAATGAGTCAATGTAGCGACGCACACCTTGGCGCGCGATCACACATCCTCTAATATCATTAGCCGCCACAGCGGGAATGTTGATATTCAACAGCAGGGGCTCAGGCAAAGGATGGTCAGTGATGGTGGCTAATAACTGCTGAGCAAATTGTGCCGCAGGCCGAAAGTCACGCTGAGCAAAACTCGTCAGGCTAAAGGCGATCGCCGGAATGCCTTCAATGACCCCTTCCATTGCGGCGGAAACAGTGCCGGAATAGAGCACATCAGTTCCCAAGTTGGCACCTTGGTTAATGCCAGAGAGGACCATGTCAGGAGCCTGGTCAAGAATTGCGCCTAGCGCTAATTTAACGCAGTCTGAGGGGGTGCCAGAGCAAGCCCACGCTTGAATCTCAGGATGAAAAACGCCTTCCACCAACTCCGCTCGAATCGGGTCATGAAGGGTCAAGCCATGCCCCGTCGCAGAGCGCTCGCGATCAGGGCAAACCACGACCACCTCATGCCCGGCGGTCGCCAGGCTGTCAGCTAAAGCCCGAATGCCCATGGCAAAAACGCCGTCGTCGTTACTAATTAGTAATCTCATATAGTCTCAATCGGGCCGCGCTCGTTGGCGCCGTCAGCGGTTAGTTACTCAGGGTTCTCATTGTAGGGGCTGTTGCTCAATGCATATCGCGTTAAGGCGACTGAGTGGGCCCCATTCAAAAGCCTTAGCATCGCGGGAAATTGCTCGCTGAGGCGATCGCGCAGCCCCTACAATAGAGTGGTTAGAGTGTTCCCACTGAGGCCCACTTGCCCATCAGTCGAGACTGAACCTGGGTACCAGTAGGCTAACGTTGATTTTAGAAAGCTCGCTAGGGCAATCGTGGCATCTGCTAGAACGCGGTTTTTTCCACCAAGGCTCTGGAGCTGTCGTAGAGTTTTATATCTAATGCCTAGCATGACCCCACCTTCCACAAGTTTAGAAGCTGATTTGCAAACCCTACAGTCTGCCGGTGAGGCGGCGATCGCCGAGGCCGACAGCCTAGAGGCTTTAGAAAAAATCCGCTTAGACTACCTGGGCAAAAAGGGTAAAGTCTCAAAAGTGCTGGGGGGTATGGGCAAGCTCCCGCCTGAAGATCGACCGCGCATCGGCTCTTTGGCTAACCAAGTCAAAACAGCCATTCAAACTCAATTAGATGAGCAGAAGGCCACCCTGCAAAATGCGGCGATTCAGGCCCAGTTAGCGGCCGAAACCCTGGACGTCACCATGCCCGGTGTTTATCAAACCCAGGGCCGCGTGCATCCCATCAACAGCATCATTGACCAAATCACCGAGATTTTTGTGGGTCTGGGCTATACCGTCGCGAGTGGCCCAGAAGTGGAGTCTGATTATTACAACTTTGAAGCCCTCAATTTCTTGCCCGATCATCCGGCTCGTGACATGCAAGACACCCTGTATTTACCCAACGGTGACTTGCTGCGCACTCACACATCTAACGTGCAGATTCGCTATATGAAAGAGCACGAGCCTCCTTGTCGAGTCTTGGCCACTGGCCGCTGCTATCGGCGTGACACCGTTGATGCGACTCACGCAGCGGTCTTCCATCAGATTGAATTCTTTGCGGTGGATCAAGGAATTACCTTCACCGATTTGCGGGGCACCATTCGCGCCTTCATTGATGCGTTATTTGGCGACATCCCCATTCGCTTTCGCCCGAGCTACTTCCCCTTCACAGAACCCTCCGCTGAGGTCGATGTGGAATGGAATGGTCAATGGCTAGAAGTGCTGGGCTGTGGCATGATTGACCCCAATGTGATGCAGGCAGTGGGTTACGATCCAGAAGTCTACACTGGCTTTGCCGCTGGCCTGGGCGTTGAACGATTGGCGATGGTGCAGCATGAAATCGACGATATCCGTCGCCTCTACAGTAGTGACCTCCGCTTTTTGCAACAGTTTTAACGGGCTCCAAGGCCACTGACATCGGACTTTAAATGAGCCTTTGCTCCCAGCGTTATCGCGTGGCAATGACTGCCACCGCGTCTTTCAGGGTATCGACGATGAAATCCGGAGCATAGGTCAAGAGCCGATCGCGATCGCGAATCCCGCTCAGAACAGCAATCACCGGTAAATCGTGTGATCGGGCCGCCGCAATGTCAGCTTCAGTATCGCCAATCATCCAGGTCTCCGTCACCGGGGATAACTCGCCCATCGCCTTTTCGAGCAGCCGAGTCTTTTCAATCACGTCGTGGGTTTTGACATAGACATCCGGTAGGCAGTACTGCACACCTACCGGAAAAAAATGCCCTAACCCGTATTGCTCTAGTGCGACACCGAGCGCATGTTGCCGCCGCATTGTGACCACAGCCAAGTTGGGGGTAAGGGTTTGGATTTGCTCCAGCGCATCGACTGCGGAGGGCACTGGGAGATCGTACTTTAGGTAATCGTGACGATGAACGGTTTCGCGGCGGAGCAGGGCAAAACGGCGAGCTTGATCGTCATGCAGTCCTGAAATCATCCCAATCTGCCGCTCGGGCACCTGAGCCCGCTTGAGGCCCCAAAATTCTTGTTTCGATAATTGGGTAACAGACTGCTCTGGCTCTTTAGCTTCCTGCAAACAATATTGATAGACCTGGTAATACCGCTCTGACACATCCATAATCGGACCGTCAAAATCGGTGAAAATGCGCAACATATCCAGCAACTATCCTTAAAAATTGAGGGTTGACTGCGAGCAGTTTCCAGGTGATTGAAACCGTAGACACTCAGGACTGCAAATCATCAAGCTGCCCTATGCTCAACCAGCAAGAAACCCTCAAGCAGCCTCGCAAATGACCGTTGCCTGCTTCAGAATTTGGTGGTGAAAACAAACTGGAAGCAGTATTAATGAATTGATCTTAATAAAGATTTATTACAAATGATATTAACCGTTTTCCGGGCATTTCGACGCTCTTACCAACTGTGACGGCAATCAGCCAAGTACAGACAACAGCGTCCAAAAAACCGAAACAGCGGCAGTTTCGTCCGTTAAGGCGATCGCTCACAAGCTTGCCCAAGGGTAACTGTCGAACCCCTTAAAGGCATCTATACCTGTATGCCCAATCTAGGGGAGCCTTCTACAGGAAATTTTCGAGCATACTGAAATATGCAGCAGGGTGCGGAATTCAAAATTCAGAACTGAAAGCCTCGTCAAACAAGCACTCTGGGAATAGATTGTTCTCACCAGGCTACTAGATGGCGATAAGGGAGTCGGCTTGAACATAAATTACCTGGACAAGACTGTAGCCGGGTGGATGGGTAGCAGGGGCGGTGGGATGTTATTTAAGTGCAACTCCCTAACGGCCGCTCTTGCAGCTTAGATTTTGCTCTTCTTCACGACAAGACTCATGAATAGGATGAAGGACTGTTGCGGGATATCCATGAGTTATCAGATATGGCAAGCTACATTTAGTTCAGGTCATTCAAAATGGTTGAGATCTTTGCCTGAAAAGGGTTTCAGCTCTGAACTCGGTAGGGCTCTGCCATCCCCAAAAGGCACTCTAATTTCTGCACCTTGTTACCGTACATAACCAGATACAGCCGGCCCAAGTGAGTCTCGTTTCTCAGGATTGTCAGCACATCCTAGACTCTCACTTTTCCAGGATGCACGGTCTAGCGTTGCTGAATTTAAAGATAAATCGGGTATCTGAGACCGCAGGCAAGATGGCTGCTCTTCGCCCTTGATAGCTCATCCTCGGTTGGGGTGTCGGGCAATTCAGCCCCACAATCAGCAACGCCCACGATCTCATCATTACTATGCTGTAAGCCCTTAACTACAGCACTTTGAACTTGAACAAAGAACTCATTCAGAGGCGCTAGTGCTGCGACCCTTGAGATAGAACGATACAATCCATTAGGGAAGTCCGAGAAAAAGGTTATGTTGCGGAAAATATCTCTAGGGAATGTGCTGTTGGTCGTAGGGGGAATCCTGACGCTTGTAGGATTTGTGGCCTATTTTCAAGAGAATGCGACGCTTAACCTGGCGGGCTTCTTTTACGGCATTCCAGTACTGTTGGGAGGCTTGGCTCTACGAGCGGCAGAGTTGGAGCCGACCCAATATTCTCAAGAGACAACGCCTGAGGTAGCGGCATTACGGGAACAGCAGGCAACCCCGACGCAAAACCAAGTGCGGAGCGATGTGACGCGTTATCGCTACGGTCAAGAAGCGCATCTAGACGAGGTGTTAGAGCGCCTAGGCCTATCTCCTACTGATGAAGAGCGCCCTGAACTGGTAGCGGTACGAGAGGCATCGATTGATGGGGCTTACGCGCTAGTGCTGGAGTTTGAATCGCCGTTTATTGCCCTATCGAAGTGGCTAGAGAAGCGGGAAAAAATTGAAAAGTTTTTCGGGCCAGACATTCGCGCTGAAATCACTGAACCGCAGGAAAAACAAGTTGAGCTAGCGCTCATCGCGATCGCAACCCCGGAACCCGCCGAAACGGCTGCCTAAAGCAGCATGCCAAGGCTGACAGCTAGATGAAGAATGCAGAAAATGAGCCGCTGAGCAAAGTTTTCTGACTAGGGCTTACGTAGTTGCAGCCGATTTTGGCCCCTACATCCCCAATATTGGGAAATCGGCTGCCACATCCCCTAGAGTTGGGGATTAAAGGGGGTTTTACGTAAGTCTTACTGATATCAGCCTGCTTACTTTCAGCGTCACCTAACCTTACTGAACATGTTGCTCTCTGTTGTTCCATGTCATTGATCACGGTGCGCCCCGAAGGGCTCTATTGCTCAGCCGGTGATTTTTATATCGATCCGTGGCGGCCCGTCGAGACCGCTTTGATTACCCATGCTCATGCCGATCATGCCCGTTCAGGGTCGCAGCACTATGTGGCGATCGCCAGTGCTGCTGGCGTATTACGCAAACGATTAGGCACTAGCATCGATCTGCAAGGCGTGCAGTACGGTGACAAGCTGAAATATGGCGACACTTGGGTGTCTTTTCACTCAGCGGGGCATGTGCTGGGCTCAGCTCAGGTGCGAGTAGAGCACAAAGACGAAGTTTGGGTCGCGTCTGGTGATTATAAACGCTGTGCCGACCCCACCTGTGAGCCGTTTGAGGTAGTGCCTTGTGACGTGTTCATTACGGAGGCGACCTTTGGCTTGCCAATTTACAAATGGGACGCTGGGGAAGAGACGGCGCGACAAATCTATGAGTGGTGGCAAGCCGATCGCGATCGCCCCTCCATTCTGTTTTGTTATGCCTTTGGAAAGGCGCAGCGCGTGCTCAGTGAGCTGACTAAATTTACCGATCAGACGGTGTACGTTCATGGGGCGATCGCGGCCCTCAATGAGATTTACCGAGAACAGGGCGTTCAGATGCTGCCCACGGTCAACACTGCTGATATGCCCAAAAGCCATAAATATGCTGGAGATTTGGTACTCGCGCCCCCATCGGGCCACCGCTCTAGCTGGATGAAGCGCTTCAAATCACCGCAGACCGCCTTTGCCTCTGGGTGGATGGCGGTGCGGGGGGCACGACGACGGCGAGGATATGAACGAGGCTTTGTCCTCTCAGATCATGCGGACTGGTCGAGTCTTATCAACACCATCGAGGCGACGGGCGCACAGCAGGTTTACGTCACCCACGGCCAAAACGATGTCCTATCTCGTTACCTGCAGGAGGTGTGTGACATTGATGCACAGCCTCTGGAAACGCTCTTTGAAGGGGAAGGTGATATCTAAGGTGCTTGTGAGCTAGTCAAAGAAACTAGCGCTAGTACTGTAATGGCTCCATGGCAAATCCCAAACAACATGGCGTTTAGGGTCATAATGGGCGTTCCGGTTTGCGACATCAACGTCACGCTAACCGCGTGAATCATCGCCCAGCTTGCGATCGTAGCGATAATCCAACGATAGGCTTTAGGCACCTGCTGGCGCAACACATACCACTGCAAGCAGCCGAGCAGCAGCGCTCCAGCAAAGCCGTACTGCGCTTCTTTTGCCAAAAGCTGGTCAAGCTGATTACCACTCCACGCGCTGGCGATTCCCCCAAAAACTCCCCAAATCATGGCCCAAGCAAATCCGCTAGCGACTATCCAGCCGAATTTGATAGGCAGATAGCGCCGCAGCATCAACGATTGCACTGCGCCACCTACCGCTCCAAATATTGCGCCTCGAATAGTGCCAAAAAGCAGCCCGTATCGCAGCGCGAGTCGCACACCGATATAGTCAGACGGATGAGCTTCTTGCAGGAAACCGTACTGAAAAATGAGGGTGCGATGAAACGCCTCATACATTCCAGACGAAGAATTCTCGGAAGCCGCAATGATAAGGGATTTAAGGGGATGGATTATGACTGGCTCAATGCGATAGACCATTAACAGCCCACAGAGCCATCCCAGGGCATTCACTGCAGACCACTGAAACCAGAACAACAGTCTAATCCTGAACCCGTTACTGGTCATATCATCCGAGAAACGGTCTGAAGTAAATTAGCTTGGGCGGACGCGCATCAGGGTTTGGCCAAACTCTACCGGCTGAGCATTATCGACGAGGATTTCAACGATTTCACCAGACACTTCAGCCTCTAGCTCATTCATCAGCTTCATGGCTTCAATGATGCAGACAGTTTGTCCAGTTTGGATGCGATCGCCCATTTCCACAAACGAAGGCTCCTCGGGGGCGGGGGCACGATAAAAGGTACCGACCATAGGAGACGTAATTTCGAGCAGGTTGGGGTCAGCCGAGGGGGGCGGCGGCGGCAGCGGCGTCGGGGCCGGGGGCGGCGTAACCGCTTGGGGACTCGGGACAACCGGCGGCGCCATCGACTGCTCCGAGGGTGCAACCGTAATGACAGGGGGACTGGAGGAAGCGATCGCCCCCTGTTTGCGGAGCGTCAGCTCAAAGTCAGCCCCCTTGAGGGTGAGTTCCGAGATATCGGTCTGGCCCAGCGTCGTTACCAGTTCCCGCAGTTCATTGAAATTCAGTTCCACTAATAATTGCACTCCCTACCAACAGCGCGGAGTTGCCTCCACTAACACCACTGGAGCATAAACTTACTCGCGACCCAAATAAGAGTCATTACGGGTATCTACTTTGATGCGCTCGCCGATGGAAATAAACAAAGGCACCATAACCTGAGCCCCCGTTTCCACAATGGCGGGCTTTGTGCCCCCAGTGGCAGTATCTCCCTTCACCCCCGGATCGGTCTGGGTCACCTCTAGAACAACGGCGTTGGGGAGTTCAACTTCTAAAATTCTGTCGTTCCAGCGAACCACGTTAACTTCCATCTCTTCTTTGAGATATTTCACGCGATCGCCAATCTGAGCCTCACCCATACGCACTTCTTCGTAGGTTTCCATATCCATGAAAACCAGGTCTTCGCCATCACGATAGGTGTGCTGCATGACCTTCTTTTCCAGATTGGCTTGGGGGACAGTCTCACCAGCCCGAAACGTTTTTTCAACCGTGTTGCCCGTTTGAACGTTTTTGAGCTTCGTGCGGACAAAGGCAGAACCTTTACCTGGCTTCACATGCAGGAACTCGACTACCCGCCAAACTGACCCATCCAGTTCAATACTGACGCCCGTACGAAAGTCGTTGCTGGAAATCATAACGCTGACTACCCGTGGCTCTCTGCATATCGGCACCTCATTTTACCGCTCAGCCGCCAACTTTCTAGAATGCTTCTGCAGATGCCCCCACTATGGCAAGATCAAAGGCGTTTGCTGAATGTGACTCTTTGCGACCCTGATCCATGCACTTATTTACCCGATGGCTCATTTGCCTTTCCCTGAGCATATTATTTTGGGGAGGTTGGCTAACTGGAGAAGCGCCCCTCGGACTTCGTCTTGATGCCCAGGCGGCACCCTTGTCGTCTACACTAATCGCATATCTGCCTCCCGGTAATGCCGTCACTGATGGCCGGGCGCTGCTGCGCTATTCGCTGCCCATCGATAACAAAGATATTCGGACCGTTCAAGGAGATTTGGAAGGTCTATCACAGTGGCTGCGGAGCAAACGCTGGGGGCCGATCATTCGCGACACGAACAAAGTTCAAAAGCTGCTAGGTCGCCGTCGGGACGTGATTTTGGCCGCAGTGCCACCAGCGGATCAAGCGTTGGCCGGTGACTATTTAGACGAGATTCGGGCGGGTCTAGAGCCCATTATTGAGGGGGCTAAGGCCAAAAATCGCGAAGCGATTTGGATCAAGCGCGGGGAACTACTTGAAAAAGTGGGAGCCATTGAAGAAATGATGGTCTCTGAGTTTCCCTTTGAGGTTCCCGAGGAGTACAACAATTTGCCTCAGCTCAAGGGGCGCGCCACGGTTGAATTTGAAACCACTAAAGGCACGATGATGGCAGTGATTGATGGCTACTCAGCCCCGGTCACTGGCGGTAACTTTGTCGACTTAGTACAGCGGGGCTTTTATGACGATATGTCCTTTACCCGAGCCGAAGACAACTACGTCTTGCAGACGGGTGATCCCCCTGGACCCGAGGAAGGTTTCATTGATCCGAAAACTGGGGAGTATCGAGCTGTGCCCCTCGAAATTTTGATCAAAGGGGATGAGGAACCTATTTACGGGGCCACGTTGGAAGAGCTCGGCCTCTACCTTGAAGATCCGGCACTCCCGTTTTCGGCTTTTGGGGTAATGGGCTTTGCGCGCCCTGCCACTGATGTGAATGGGGGCTCTTCACAGTTCTTTTTCTTCTTGTTTGAACCAGAGATGACTCCAGCCGGTTTGAACTTGCTGGATGGCCGCTTTGCCGTCTTTGGCTGCGTGGTCGAAAATAAGGAGCTGTTGGAGAATCTCAGTCAGGGCGATCGCATCATCGCTGCCAGAGTGGTGGATGGCCTGGAAAATCTGGTAGAACCGACGACTTAAGGAGTCCCTTTTATGGCTCAGCCAACGCTGGCTGACATTGGTGAGCTGGAGTTGCTAGCGCGGCTCCAGCCTTTTTGTGCCCAAGAGTTACTGGGAGATGATGCCGCAGTGCTGCCGCCGCGATCGCATGCCCCAGTGATCACAACAGATGTGCTGGTGGATGGCGTGCACTTTAGCGATCGCACTACGCCGCCGACCGCCGTTGGTTGGCGAGCAATCGCGACCAACCTGTCGGATCTAGCGGCCATGGGGGCTCGGCCCACGGGCGTCACAGTGGGTCTGGCCCTGCCGGGGGCGACACCGATCACCTGGGTTGAGCAGGTTTACCAGGGCATGGCCGATTGCCTGCAAACACACGGCGGCAAAATCATCGGTGGTGATGTGGTGCGCTCAGCCCAAAAAGTGCTGTCGATTACGGCGATCGGTGAGGTTGTGCCCCAGAGAGTCATCCGCCGCGATCGCGCCCAGCCAGGACACGTCATTCTCGTCACCGGTTGGCATGGCGCTGCCCGCGCCGGGTTAGAATTGCTCCTGTCTCCAGAGCCCTCTGATCAGTTGTCTAAAGCCGACCAACAGGCGTTGATTCAAGCTCACCAGCGACCGTTGCCCCGCTTGGATGTGATCGACTCACTAGCCTCGCTACCAGACCGCGAATTCAAGGCGATCGCGGGTATGGACAGCAGCGACGGCCTAGCCAATGCCGTGCTCTGGCTGTGTCAGGCTAGTGGAGTCGGAGCACAGTTGAGGCGATCTCGTCTCCCCATCCCCCCATCGCTAGGGCCTTGGATGGGCAATGAAACCGCGCTGCAGTGGTGCCTTTATGGTGGCGAAGACTTTGAGTTAGTGCTGTGTCTATCGGCCGAAACGGCTTTAGAACTGTTGCCCTGGTTGGGCGATCGCGCCAACATCATCGGCACGATTGAGGCCGGTGCTGGAGTGGTGCTGGTAGATGATGTCGACGACGAGCCCGACCTCACGCTGACGTGGAATGGCTGCTATCAACATTTCTGATCAGCCCCAACCACCTTTGTTCGCTTTTTTCGGCTGCCCCGTGACTCGCACTGGGTTCCCAAAGTTCCTGACCATCCTCCGTAGAAACGCATATCAGCGCCCCCGCCGAGTCATCACTGCCCTCTAAAATAGCCGTAAAAACTGGCACTGAGCTCGGCCGCAACGAGGGGAACACTAACCCTAGAGCCATTACCTGAGCATCTACCCATGGCAGGCTCTTAACCTCGCATCTACCTGCCACAGACTTTTGCGCATCTACCCGTTAGAGATCTAAAACGCTCATCATCCGGTTTTCTATGAACCGCTTTGCCCATCTAAGGTTACCGATGGCGAATGCCTTGGTGGCTAATTCCAGCAATTCTATGAACCATGCCATGGCAGCCTCTGGTCCCAGCCTATTGCTGATCAATCTTTCCGGTCAGCAACCTCAAGCATTGCTAGGGGCCTTGGTTGACAGTGGCCTAGTCGTCTGCCAGGTGCAATCAATTGCTGATGCTTGGAGTTTGATCACCGCCAAGCGTCCCCAACTGGTGCTGTTAATTATTCAATCAGGGACTGATGAGGAGTATCAGTTTTGTGACCAGATGCGTCAACTGCCGAAGACGGCTGATATTCCCACTCTCTTTCTAGGATGGAGTGCGCACAAATCCGCTCGCCTGCGGGCCTTTGCCGTAGGTGGTGTTGATTTCATTGGCACGCCCTACTGGCCAGCAGAAGTCGTGGCCCGAGTGCAGGTCCATCTCACGCGCGCCAACCCTAATCGCTGGGTGCCCCCGTACTCTCAACTCAGCAGCAGTACAATCGCTCAGCAGCCGTATTCACCACTGTTGGCAAACTTACAAAAAACGCTGCGGCAGCAAGCCCTCAAACTGCAAGAACAGAACCGCCAGCTACAGCAGGAAATTCAAGAACGGCACGAAATGGAAACAGCGCTGCGTCAAGAGCAACAAAAATCTGAGCAGTTGTTGCGCAACATTCTGCCCGAAGCGATCGTGACTCAGCTCAAACAGTTTCAGGGCTCCCTAGCAGAGCGCTTTGATGACACGACGGTGATGTTTGCCGATATCGTCAACTTCACGCCTTTGGCTGCCCAGTGCAGCCCGCTAGAACTGGTAAACTTACTCAACCAGATTTTTTCAGAATTTGACCGCCTGGCCGAGGCCCACCAGCTCGAAAAGATCAAAACCATTGGCGATGCCTACATGGTGGTCGGTGGGGTGCCGGTGTCCCAAGCTGATCACGCGATCGCGGTTGCCGACATGGCCTTAGCCATGCAGACGACCATTCGTCAATTTAGCCCGGTGGGCAAGCTGCCGCTACAACTGCGCATTGGCATCAATACTGGCTCAGTCATTGCCGGCGTCATCGGCATCAAAAAGTTTAGCTATGACCTGTGGGGCGACACGGTAAACGTCGCCAGTCGCATGGAAGCCCAAGGACAGCCTGGCAAAATTCAAGTCACAGAAGCGACTTATCGCCGCTTGACAGGCCAATTTCAATTTGCACCAGCCCAAGAAATTACCATTAAAGGCAAAGGCTCGATGCGCACTTACTATTTGATCGGCAGGTTGTAGGCTCGGGCTGTTCACCCTCGCGATACACTAGGGAAGTTTGTGAGAATGGGCATTCGCAGTCATGTCTCCAGCCCTGTAGCCGGCGGGCAAGCAACTGGTCTAGGGAACGCCCCGAGGCCACCGAGAGCCACCGACTGAACGCTTGCTAATCAACCGGTAGCGAGCTAGCGACCGCGAACCAGTGCGCCATTTCTCCTCGCCTAAATGACACGCCACCGGCAGGAAGATAACGAGGTTATGGCAACGTTCTTATTGGAAGTCGGGACCGAAGAACTCCCCGCAAGCTTTGTCGAAGAGGCCCTAGCGCAGTGGCGCGATCGCATTCCAGCCGAGCTAGAAGCCGCTTTTTTAACGCCGGGAGACATTGGCTATTACGGCACCCCTCGACGGTTAGCCCTACTGTTAACCGATCTGCCCGAAAAGCAACCCGATCGCGAAGAAGAGGCCAAAGGTCCTCCAGCGAAAGCCGCTTTTAAGGACGGCAAGCCCACCAAAGCGGCAGAAGGCTTTGCGCGCTCTAAAAACGTGAGCGTCGACGATTTAGAAATCCGGGACACAGACAAGGGTGAGTTTATCTTTGTGCAGCACAAAATTCCGGGTCGCCCCGCTGCCGACTTGCTTAAAGAATGGGTGCCCCAATGGATTTTGGGCTTAGAAGGCAAACGGTTCATGCGCTGGAGCGATGGGGATCTCAAATTTCCCCGGCCCATCCGCTGGTTGATCACGCTGCTAGACGATGAGCTGATTCCCCTGACGCTCGCAAATGGTTCGGAAAAGTGCGAGAGCGATCGCATTACTCAGGCCCACCGCGTGCTGCATCCTGAACCGATCACCCTGACTCAGGCCGAGAACTATGTCACGGCGCTGCGCCAGGCCTACGTCGAAGTCGATACGGAACGCCGCAAAACCCAGATCAAAGCTGCAGTTGAGAAAGCGGCAACAACCGTTAAGGGGAGCGCCCGCGTCGATGCCGACTTGCTGAATGAAGTTACCAATTTGGTGGAATGGCCCACCGCTGTGGTGGGACAGTTTGAGACCGAATTTCTCGAATTGCCATCAGAAGTGGCAATCATGGAAATGGAGAGCCACCAGCGCTATTTTCCCGTCCTACAAACTGACCAACCCGAGCAGCTACTGCCTTATTTCATCACGGTGTCTAATGGCGACCCTCAAAAGTCAAACTTGATCGCCGAGGGCAATGGCCGAGTCATTCGCGCTCGCCTCGCCGACGGCAAGTTTTTCTTTGATGCTGATCGCGCGGTGCCCCTGGAGACGTTCGTCAACAAACTCGATCAGGTTACCTTTGAAGAACGGCTGGGCTCCATGGGGGCTAAAGTTGATCGCATTGCCGCGATCGCGACCCTCATTGCCCAACAGCTCAACTTGACAGCACCCGAACAGCAGCATCTACAGCGGGCCGCTCGCCTGTGTAAGGCCGACCTCGTCACCCAAATGGTGGATGAGTTTCCTGAACTGCAGGGCGTCATGGGCGCAAAGTATGCGCGCCATGGCGGCGAACCAAAGGCCGTAGCGGTCGCGATTGCTGAACATTACTTGCCCCGAGGGGCCCATGATCGCCTGCCTCAAACCTTAATTGGCCAAGCCTTAGGATTAGCCGACCGTCTCGATACCCTCGTCAGCATCTTTAGCTTGAGGATGCTGCCCACGGGCTCATCTGACCCCTTTGCGCTGCGCCGGGCGGCCAATGCCATTGTGACGGTCACTTGGGATGCCAACCTCAATATCAACTTGCATGAACTACTCGATCAGATTGTCAGCAACTTTGTCGACAATCCTAATTTGACTGTCGACAATCCTGAACCGCTGCGATCGCAACTGCAGGAATTCTTTTTACAGCGGGTGCAAACCTTGCTGCAGGATGACTTGCACATTGACTACGATTTGGTGCATGCAGTCTTAGGCGAAAACGACCCCATCTATACTCAGCGGGCGCTCACAGATCTGTTGGATGTGCGCGATCGCGCGGCCTACTTACAATCCATTCGTCAAAATGGCACCCTGGCCAACATTTATGAAACAGTTAACCGGGCAGCTCGATTAGCGGCCCAGGGGGATTTGAGCACTGACTCGCTCGACCCCTCTACGGTGGTCGATACGGATCGCTTTCAGCAAGCGTCAGAACAGGCCTTCTACGATGTCTTGCAAGCGCTGCAACCTCAAACCGCAGCCGCCCAGCGCGATCGCGACTATCAACAACTCATCGCCGGGTTAGAAAATGCTGCCCCCGTCGTCAGTCGCTTTTTTGACGGGCCGGACAGCGTTCTGGTGATGGACAAAGATCCCGCCATCCAGCAAAATCGCTTGAATCTGCTCGGTCTGCTCCGTAATCATGCCCGCGTGTTGGCAGATTTTGGCGCCATTGTAAAAGGTTAAGGAATTTTTCGTCTCATACATGAGACGAAAGACAGAATGCCGCCCCCCCATTTCGGCATACTGCACTCAATGCCGACCAGCGCAATCGCGACTATCAACAACTCATCGCCGGGTTAGAAAATGCCGCTACCATCGTCAGTCGCTTTTTTGATGGGCCGAACAGCGTTCTGGTGATGGACAAAGATCCCGCCATCCAGCAAAATCAGTGAACTCACTAGTTTTTGTCTTATGCGTGAGACGAAAGACATAATTCATCCCCTCGATTTCAGGATACTGCACTCAATCTTGAGAGATGCCCCCGCTCATCTCTGAATTCCGAACTCCGAACTCCGAACTCTCTAATCAGGTTGCATCGCTACCGCGTTATGGAAAAACAGGCTCACGTCATCGGGTTAGGAAAATCGGGCATTGCTGCGGCTCGGCTGCTGACTCAGCAAGGCTGGCAAGTGGTCTTAAGCGATCGCAACACAGCGCCTTTGTTAGCCGATGCCATCCCGGCCTTACGGGCTGAGGGCGTTACCGTGCAATTGGGTCATAGTTTTTCTGCTCAAGATCCGGCATCGTTGGTGGTGGTCAGCCCCGGAGTGCCCTGGGATCTTCCAGCCCTGATCGAGGCCCGCGCTAAGGGCAAGGAAGTCATCGGTGAAGCCGAGTTAGCCTGGCGTCATCTCAGCGATCGCCCCTGGGTCGGCATCACCGGCACCAACGGCAAAACCACCGTGACCGCATTGACGGCAGCTATTTTTCAAGCGGCGGGACTCCAAGCCCCGGCCTGCGGCAACATTGGTGAGGCGATCGGTGAGCTCGCCCTGAATCCGTCGCCGCCAGACTGGGTCATTGCCGAACTGAGCAGCTATCAAATTGAAGCGGCTGTGACCTTAGCCCCCAAAATCGGTCTGTGGACCACCTTTACCCCCGATCACTTGGCCCGTCATAAGACTTTAGACAACTACTTTTGCATTAAGGCCAAGCTGCTTCACCAGTCTGAGCATGTGGTGCTGAATGGGGATGATCCCTATTTGCGGGCCCACGCCACGGATATGTTCTCACAGCCCTATTGGACGAGCACTCAGGGGCGCACCGCGATCGCCCCCCTCAAGCCACTCGCCTATATTGAAGCGGGGTGGGTAAAGGTGAACGACACGCCCATCGTCGCTGCCGATGCGCTGAGCATGGTCGGTGAGCACAACCAGCAAAATCTACTGCTGGCCATCGCTGCGGCTCATCTGGCCGGGTTAGATGCTGCGGCGATAGCCCAAGGTGTCAAGGCATTCCCCGGCGTCCCCCATCGCTTAGAACGGGTGGCTACCTGGCAGGGCATCGATTTCATCAATGACAGCAAGGCCACGAACTACGATGCGGCGGCTGTCGGTCTGAGGGCGATCGCGGCCCCAGCCATTTTGATCGCTGGGGGTGAGGCCAAAGCAGGGGATGACGCAGACTGGCTGCAGGAAATTCAGGCCCGAGCGAGCCACGTTCTCCTCATCGGCAGTGCTGGCAAACAATTTGCCGCTCGCTTAGCAGCCATTGGATTTTCGGCCTATGAAATTGTCGAAACCATGGAGCAAGCCATTCATCGCAGTCGGGCCATCGCCCCCCAACTCAATGTCAAAACAGTTTTACTGTCACCCGCTTGCGCCAGCTTTGACCAATATCCCAATTTTGAAGTGCGCGGCGACCACTTCCGTAGCTTATGTCAGGCGACTTAATCGAGACGATAAATCCTGTGTGAACTGTGGTTCCGTGAGTCTGATCGTACGCAACAGTGCGTTCAAAACGAAGCATGCATAAAAAACATAAAAACGATTCAGTTTTTACATGTTTCCAACGATTACGTAGTGAAGTTTACGCCTCTGCACTTTTGATCGTCGGTAGGATTCTGAGGCCCCACTGATTGCTGGCGAAATCTATGACAACGACCCTCAATGATGCGAGCGTTTCGGCCACAGCTAAATACTCATCCGCTGATTCTGCCGGTTTAACCTACTCTCGTAAGCTGCTGTATGCTGCGATCGTGGGAATTGTGGGCGGGCTCGTCGCGACGATTTATTACTTTGTCTTAGAAAATTTACTGGAGTTTGTTTGGGAAACAGGCAGGATCGCGATTGTTTCCTGGTTCCCAGCCTGGCTACCAGAGTGGCATTACACCTGGATGGTAGCGACCATTGGCGGCCTTGGCGTGGGCTTATGCCTATACTTTTTGGGTCTGCCTGGAGAAATGGCCATCGTCATTGACCGCGTACACGACGCTGGTCGGCTAGAGCCAGGACAAACACCCGGTATGGTTGCCACATCTTTAGTATCTATTACCGCTGGCGGCAGTTTAGGACCGGAGGCGCCGCTAGTGCAAATTAACGGGAGTCTCGGCAGTTGGATTGCCGACAAACTTAACCTCACGGTCCAAAATACGCGCGTCATGACGTTCTGTGGCATGGGAGCCGCTTTGTCTGCGTTTTTCGGTGATCCAATCGGGGGGCCCCTGTTTGCGTTAGAAATTCCTCATCGACGAGGCCTGGAATATTATGAAGCGATTATTCCAGCCATGGTGGCGGGTATTTGTAGTTTTGCCGTCTTTCGGATGGGCACTGGATTACAGGTGGGAGGCATTTATAATTTTGGCCGCTTTGGTACTTTGCCTAGTCTGAGTTGGTTCAACCTGATTGAAGGTGCTGGGCTTGGGCTAATCGGGGCACTAGCAGGCGTTCTATTCATTGGCATGTTCCGATTAACGAAATGGATGATCCACAAGATTGAGCATCGTCACATCCTGTTGGCCCTGCTCGGAGGGTTGGGCATTGGTTGGATTGCAGTGTTGTATCCGGCTACGCTTTTTTTTAGTGAGCAGCAGATCGAAACCGAATTGCTCGCCCAATCAATGTCATTTGGGGTCGTTACGCTGCTGGGCATTTGCTTGAGCAAAATGCTGGCCATTTGTTTGACGATTCACGGTGGGTTTCGGGGCGGTTTCATCTTTCCGCTCTTTTTTACGGGGGCAAGTCTGGGCTTAGCAATCGCGTTTGGCATGCCGACGATTCACCCCACCATTGCCGTGCTTTGTTGTATGGCCGCTGTTAACGTTGCCATTACCAAAACCCCCATCAGCACCACCATCATTCTGACCGTGCTCTCAGATACAGCTATTTTGCCTGTCATTGCGATCGCGAGTTTTACCAGCTTTTTGCTCACCAGCAATATTGGCCTGCTTAAAACTCAGCGCGCTAGAAAAACAGAAACCATTTCAGGGCTCGAGTTGCCAGACAACAGCGATAGCCCTGAAGTGGCCGCCAGCTAAACAAGCTGCAGGCCTCCCCAGAAACATCAAGTCCAGTTAAGAGGCGCTTCAATGGCACCTTGATAATTTTGACTTCCCAGGCGAAATATTTACTACCAGCCCCAAGTCCCTGTGCCGCCTTTAAAGGGACCAATAATCTCGCTCGTAATCCAACCGCCGTAAAAGTCGCCGGCCTGAGCCTGTACCTGCTCATCATCGACATAGCAAGCATCCATCTTGCTGGGATACACCGCCACACAGTCGCGAATGGCCGCAAAACGTTCAGTCGGCTCCGGATACCGCCATACCGAGTTACTGACCCGGCGATCGCCCACCACTAAGTCAAAATATTGCGCAACTCCTTTCCACTCACAAAATGTCGCCCGTTGAGTGGGGCAAAGGTACTCTTGCTGCACATCTGCCAATGGGATGTAGTAGACCGGGGGATGGCTTGTCTCTAGCACCCTGACCGTACTCTGTGAATCTGCAATGGTTACGTCATTAAACACGACCCGAATCCGCCGTGACGAATTCTCAACTCGTGGTGGACGAGGATAATCCCACACTGACTCTTGACCAGGTTGAGGTTCAATTCGCTTGACCACTGATCGCTCGCTCCTCGCTTCAAAACTGACTAATGGCATTGTGGCACGGTTGTCCTAGTCGTTGTTTGCGTCTCCTAACCGACCGCATTAAATGAATTGCCCATCGCAGAAACACCCTTCAGGACAACTGCCTGATGGCTACAAAACACTAACCGGTATTTTGATTCTCCAAAAAGTTTTGTAAGGTTATGTTGATAACTGCTTGGAAACGCCCCGAGTGATCAATCCCAATTCCAACGAACCCCAGATGGAGCCCCTCAGTCGCGTCCAAGTTTTGGTTGCGATGGGCGTCACGGCCCTAGTTCTGTTACTAGTCGCTCGCTTTTGGCTCTTACTCGACTCTGTGATCCTACTCTCAGTGGAGTTTGATGCTGAGATTTTGCTTCTAGGACTCGGCATTGGTTTCGGCATCACAGGTGCCAGCGCGATCGCGTATCAAGTCTGGCCAGGATATCGCCATAGTGCTGACCTGTACCTCAAACTGGTACTACAGCCACTGCATTGGGGCGACTTAATCTGGATGGGGTTATTGCCTGGCCTTAGCGAAGAACTACTGTTTCGGGGGGTGATGCTGCCGGCGATCGGCCTCAATATCTATGGCGTAGTGTTTTCTAGCCTCTGCTTTGGGGTCCTGCACCTTAGTGGTTTACAACAGTGGCCTTACGTAGCGTGGGCCACGACCATCGGGGTGGTTTTAGCCATCAGTGCTCTATGGTCTGGTAATCTGTTGGTGCCCATTCTGGCGCATACGGCGACCAACCTGATTGCCAGCCTATTTTGGAAGGCTAGGTACAGTTCTTGAACGTTGACAGCACACAGCCCTTTTCCCTAGAGATTATTGATCCGCCACCATCCTAAACAGTGAGTGACATAAAGACAGATATATCGCTCTGGGATGACTGACAAAATCTAACCTCGTATATTTCCTCACACATAATCCAGAAATCCCAATAGGATTTCTGCAGCCCAACGGCCAAACCTTTGCAGAATCTATCCTGGCTAAATTTGACCACCGATGAAAACCTTGATTAAACTCCTGACCCTACCGACAAACTCTCAAGGCATTTGCCAACGAGTTATTTATCAATTCCTTGCTGGCTCTACATTTCATAGAAACCACTTAAGCCAGCACTCCAACTGCTTAATCGCCAATATCGGAAACTAGCGAAAACCTTACAAAAACAGAGCATGTATATAAAGTTACCAAAAAACTCGTACGTATCAGTACCCAGACTCCCTTTCTGGAAAATATATTGAGGTCATGTTCATCTCAGTGGAATCCCTACATATGTTCTCTACTTTCGCTAAATCCGCAATGACCCTTGGTACCGCTGCCGGTTGTCTTTTGATGGCAGCCAGCAGTGCACATGCCTTTTCTTTTACAACTAATTTCACACCCACGGTTCGAGATGCTGAAGATGACATTCTTCTGCAATCTGTTGAAGTTGATGGAAATATCATTGACTTTAGCGATTTAGCAGTAGTCAGTGGAGCCAACATTTTATTCAACGATCAGATCACCGACGACCCTAGCAACAACCCTCAAAATCAGGGTGCAGCCAGTGCTGATGTTGTCGACAATTCAGCCAGTGGTGTGGCCATGGAACAGCTAACTCCCGGCGATGCCAATTCAGAAGCCGCGATCGTTAGCAACCTGAGTAGCCAAAATCTGGGTCACATAATCGATACTGAAGATTCGGGAATTTTTGAAATTGAACTCAACTTCGACAAAGCCTTCAGCAGCCTATTGTTTTGGGAGCGTGGCCTCAACAGTGACCTCGGTGTTCGAATCGGTGGCAAAGAAATCATTCTCACCAGCGATATGTTTGCAGATGCAGGCTATGACCTCGATACAACAGAGATTGAGGAAATTCAGGATGTCGGTAGTTATGGCTTAGACTTAGCGGCCCATGGACTCTCTGGCAAGTATACGAGTGCCGTCATCTTTACTCGAGACGGATTTAATGGTCCTGACTGGAAGGTGGCGGGTGTTGCCGTTCCTGAGCCAGCAACTGTGCTGGGTTTGACTGCGGTTGCGGGAGCTTTTGCAGCCAGCCGCCGTCGCAGGAACGATCGCACTGCATAAAGTCAACCTCCCAAGAGGTCATTGATTCTTCGCGCGATGGCCTCTTCGAGAGCACACAAATCAAAAACCCTCGCTAGAAATGGTTGTTCTAGCGAGGGTTTTGCATATCAGTAACGGTTAAAAGTCTGGGTGAGGCTATTGAAACTTTGAGCGATTGCGCCGTCTTATGCGCTTACGCTGTTCGGAACAAGCCACCGCTTTGTCAACCGGAACCCCAGGAATCGGAATTACCTGATGCTGCCGCTCTTTTTCAAGCTGCTTCAGCTCTGTGTAGTCAACCCAATGAATGCAATCTACAGGGCAAGTGTCGATGGCTTCTTGAATAACGTCTTCGGTATCCCCGTCTTGTCGAACAGCCCGTGCACGGCCATAATCTGGCTCAACATAAAAGGTATTGCGAGCCACATAAACGCAGTTTTGACAGCCAATGCAGGTTAACTCATCGACGTAAACTCCCTTCTGCCGCAAAGCCCCTCCAAGCTCTGGCTCAAAGCCATTACGCTCGGCGATTCCTCTCAGATCACCACCAAGCTCTGGCTCTAGACCACTTGGAGAGGGCTCGGAATAATTTTCCTCTGCTTCCGAAAAAGCTTCATTAAAAGATTGGGGCATCAGACTCCCCTAATAACAACTAGGCCCAGCGCTGAACAACTAAACGAATAGCTCCATCTTCAGTCGTCTTTTGCTCAGATACTTGAAACCCCTCTTGGGCAGTTGCTTCAAGTACAGTGTGGAAAGCATATCGTTGACTGATTTGATTCACGAAGCCGTCAACAGATAACGTTTGCTCCCAGTACTGCAAGTCAGCGACTAGCTCGTAGTCTTTGGTATCAGGATTCAAACGAAAACCAATATCAAAACCATTGGGCTGCTCAATAACTACCTCAGCGGTTTCAGTAGAGCCTTGATACCCTCGGACGGGAGACGGCCCAGGCTTCCAATCAATACCAAGATCAGTTAAGGCAGACTGCAGAGAAGAAAGATTACGGATCTTAGTCCGAATTTGGCTAAAGTGTGACATATTAACCGTGCTTAAACGAACGTTTACTAGCCCCAATCACCGTGCGTAGACCTATTTTGGGTATCAACGGTTGAGACTTGTTGAACTGGCTGGGTGTAGTATTCAGACGTGTTTTGACGGCTAACAACGTTACCCAGCTGTTCTTCAAGCTTGCGAGTGACCTCTTCACAAGAACGCCCAATGATACCAGTCACCATCTCCTTGACTCGGCCGTCGGGATAGATGATGAATTCTAAGGTTTCCATACAGTGCTTTAGGAATATAAAAACTACGTCAGTCGAGAAACCGAATGCAAAGCTCAAAGCTGATATACAACTTTATATTACTAGGCATTCTCAAAGGACAATGAACCATCTCATAGCAAAAGTTTATGCAATTTATTGACGGCGATAGTGCCCACTATAAAACAGTAATAAGTGTGACGCAGTTTGCCAGTTGGCGTCAACCATCGAGATTAGACGAGGCTTTGAAATCAACGGTTTAAGAGCGATCGTTGTAAAAAAAATTTACAGTTTTTTACAACTGGTAACAGAATGACTGACCGCTGCTGCCTCGACTGAAGCGTTCCTAAAGTTGCCGCCATGGGCGGAGCCTGATCGCCTGATAATAGTGGACTGTGATGTAAACGGATAAGCTCAATGAATTCTCAAATGATGGCGCTACAATCACCACTCGCGGTGGGTGTACTCGGTTTTGGCGGCTTGGGCCAAGCCGCTATGCGGGTACTGATGCCAAAAACCGAAATGCAGTTAGTGGCCGCAGCAGACAAACAGGGCTATGTGTACGACGCTCGCGGCTTGGCAGCACAAACCTGCATTGACACGTATCGCGATCGCGGCTCAGTAGGATACGTTGAACCCGGCGGCGTGTTGAGTCAGCAAAGCATTACAGATTTGATTCAGGCAGCTCCTGAGGTGCAGGGATACTTTTTGGCCTTGCCCAACTTGCCCAACACCTTTATGGCCTCAGTAGTACACCAATTTCTTAAATCCGGTTGGCAGGGGGTGCTGGTTGATGCCCTGAAGCGAACGAGCGCGATGGAACAAATTTGGGCTCTACGAGCCGATCTACAAGCCGCTGGTATTACCTACATGACCGGCTGTGGTGCAACGCCTGGCCTATTAACTGCGGCGGCGGCGATCGCGGCCCAGAGCTACACCACAGTCCACAGCGTTAAAATCACTTTTGGTGTGGGTATTGCCAACTGGGAAGCGTATCGCGCCACTATTCGCGAAGATATTGCCCACATGCCTGAGTATGACGTGGACTCAGCTCGAGCCATGACGGATGCAGAAGTGGCTGCTCTACTCGATCGCACCAACGGCATTTTGAAATTAACCAACATGGAGCATGCAGATGACTTCATGCTAGAGCTCGCAGGCATTTGCGATCGCGAGCAAGTGACGGTTGGTGGCATCGTTGATACTCGCAATCCGCAGAAACCCCTCAGTACCAATGTGCAGCTTACAGGACGCACCTTTGAAGGTAAAACATCTACCCACACCTTTACCTTAGGCGATGAAACCAGCATGGCAGCCAACGTCTGTGGTCCGGCTTTTGGCTACCTTAAAGCCGGCATGGCACTGCATCAACGCGGTCAACACGGTCTTTACACAGCCGCAGACGTCATGCCCCATTTTGTGCGCTAGGTTTCCTCTCGCAACCCGATGCAGCTCTGCCAGACCACTTAACGAGCACATCCGCTTGTCGGGTTGTACACAACGATAGCCTCAGCTATCACTATCGCTAGACAGAGATGCTGGATAACTTGTTCAGGGTCGTCAGCAGGCCTGTCACATCAATTCAACGGCCTTACGAAACCCTAAGGGATCGGCTTGAAAATAAAGTACCCGGACAAGACTGTGGCAGGGTGGATGGGTAGCAGGGTCGGTGGGATGTTATTTAAGCGCAACTCCCTAAGCAATCAAAAAGGGCACCGTACGGTGCCCTTTTTGATTCAATTGCAACTTAGCTCAACAGATGTGTTAGAGGCTAAGGCCCTCTGCAGCTTGCACACGCTCAACCTGCTTCTTCTTGAGAACTAGCATGATTTGAGTCAACATCACAGCCGCTAAGAAAGCCATCAGGCCCTTAATGCGTCCAGGGCTCTGTAGCACAATCTCGGTATCCATCTGCCCGAAGCCGCCCACATTGGGATCAGTCGTAAGCAGTCCACCAGCAGTGACCTCATCGCCTTCAGACACGATCAGTTCAGGGCCAGCAGGCACAGAAACACTTTCAGCAGTTCCGTCTTCAGCCGTCACCGTGATGTCGTAACCACCAGCATCTAGAGCTGAAATAGCCGTGATCGTTCCCGTTGCGGTGGACTTAATCGCACCGTTATTGCTGTTAAGACCAGTCGGGTAAACCTGACCGCGGCCGCGGTTTCCCCCCACATGTACAGAGTACTTGCCAAACTTGATGTTTCTATCTTGGGCCGGGTCAGGAGACAAAATGGGGAAAACGATTTCCTGATACTGTTCACCAGGCACCGGCCCCACTAACAAGATATTGTCTTGCTCTTCTGAATAAGGCAGGAAGTAGGTGCTACCAACCTCCTCCTTAATGTCTTCTGGAATGCGCTCAGGAGGAGCCAGCTTAAAGCCTTCAGGCAGCATCAAAACCGCACCGACATTCAAGCCACCCTTGCTGCCGTCTCCTAAAACCTGATCGGTATCGAGGTCGTAAGGAACCTTGACCACAGCTTTAAAGACCGAGTCAGGTTTAACCGACTGGGGTACTTCTATATAGGTGGGCTTTTCTGCCAAGTGACAGTTGGCACAAACAATTCGTCCTGTGGCTTCACGAGGGGCTTCATAGTTTTCTTGGGCCCAAAACGGATAAGCTTGGGCTGACTCTGGCATAGCCACAACGCCAGATAGCAGAATGAAGGCCACCGCGATCGCGCCCAAGAGGCGCTTAACGGTACCAAACCAATCTAAGGACCGTTCACAAAGACGACTTTTCAAAATTGAGGTCTTCATCGGGAGATTCGTTATCCAATACTTGAAAAACAACACAGCAGGCAAACAATACGATTTCGGCCAGCGCCGGTTAAGCCCACCAAGGGGATTCACCTGTCCGGAAATCGGTTTCCGACCATTCACTCAGAGAAACCTTGTCATCCTCAGTGATATCAGCATGAGCTAAGGCTAGAGAGAGCGGTGCCGGCCCCCGGACGACTTTGCCCGTGGCGTCATATTGAGAGCCATGACAAGGGCACATAAACTTACTTTCACTAGCATTCCAGGGCACAACACAACCCAAGTGAGTACACACTGAATTAACGCCGTACTTTTCCAAGTTGCCGTCTTCAGTGACCACCAAGTAAGTCGGGTCACCCTTTAAGCCTTGAGCCAGCACACGGGCCTCAGGAGCATTAGTCGCCAAAAATTCACTCGCAACCACATCTTTACCCAGAGAATCTTTGGCGAGCGTACCGCCCCCCGCCGCCCCACTTGAAGGCGGAATGAAGTAACTAACGACGGGATACAACATACCGCCGACTGCTCCAGATGCTGCCCCGAGGGTCAAGAAGTTCATAAACTGACGCCGCCCCAAACTAGGCGTGTCAGACATTCCAGAAGCTTGAGTCATAGTCTTATAAGACAGTTAATCGTTGAGCAACAGACCAAAATAAAATATCAGGCGCAAAACCATAAAATGGCTGCCAGACCCTGGCCATTAGCTGCTGAAGCACCCACAGTCAGGGACATTCCTGATAGGAAATAAGATGAGAATAAGGTCAGATTCTTGATAAGTATTATTGCACTTCGCTGGGGCCAGGTTGGCCACATGGAGTGTTCAGCAACTCAAACTATGACAAGATTTTGCTTGGTGACATAAAAATCAGTATTTAAACAGCTCGCAAACATTCTTCATTGCTTGTTACTCAACAGGCTAGAGGTCTTGTGCAGAAGACTTTTCAGAGATTGTCTTGGAACCGGCTGAAAGCGTGAACTGAAATTACTGTCGGGAAAGACAGCGGTGTTACAAAATATTATTAGCGTTACAGAATGTTACTGCTGCCCTTGGAGTGATCACCGATGACTGGTTTAGAGTTACATGAACTCATTGTCTCCAAATGGGGATATTCGTTTGATGTCCAGTTGCGACGCCTGCAAAACCAAATCTTTTTGCAAGTTATGTGGCGATATCTGGAGCAAGCGTCTTTCCCTCTCTCAGAAGCCGAATATTCAGCCCATTTGAATGAGATAGCAACCTATCTTGTCGGGTGGGGACAAGCCGAGCACATTCGCCAGGTGATTACGGACACGCGCGATCGCCCACGTTTGGGTAAAGCCGTTAGCATTCCGCTAGATCTGGGCGAGCGTAGTTCTGAATGGTTGCTCGATTTTCGCTAACGCTTAAGTTGTGCCCTGTTATGTAGGTGGTCGATTGCTCTAGTAGCCGCGATCGCCCTGCAGATATCTGTCAAAAGACCATCGTCTGGCCTGAGAAAACCTCTGCGTCCGCTGCTGACTTTTGCTCAACCCGTCCTATCAGATCAGCTTCAGTGAAGTCCATATCGTCATTGGTCAGATGTCCGATTTAATGCTTGCAAAATAGGATTGAGCACCCAGTTTAGATATTGTTTGGGAATGCTAGGATTGCCTTGATGATTTGGTAATTTGGGGGCTTGCTGTGATCCGTTCTGCCACGCTGCCGCTTCAGACGACACTGCCATCCCTGGGTGATAACAGTCGCTTAAAACTTTTCTCGGGTTCGGCCAATGTCAATCTTTCACGAGAGGTTGCTCGTTATCTGGGAATTGACTTGGGGCCAATGGTTCGCAAACGCTTTGCGGACGGTGAACTATACGTGCAAATTCAAGAATCCATCCGGGGATGTGACGTTTATCTGGTGCAACCAACCTGCCAGCCAGTAAATGATCATTTGATGGAACTGCTCATTATGATTGATGCCTGTCGCCGGGCATCGGCTCGACAGATTACAGCCGTGATTCCTTACTATGGCTACGCTCGCGCCGATCGCAAAACGGCTGGTCGCGAGTCAATTACGGCCAAGCTAGCGGCAAATCTAGTTACCAAAGCCGGGGCCAATCGAGTACTGGCGATGGATCTGCATTCTGCTCAAATTCAAGGATATTTTGATATTCCTTGCGATCATGTTTATGGCTCCCCCACCATCATCAACTATATTGCCAGTAAAAAAATCGACGACTTGGTCATCGTATCGCCTGATGTCGGTGGGGTGGCGCGGGCACGAGCGTTTGCTAAAAAGCTGAATGATGCGCCCCTGGCAATTATCGATAAACGCCGTCAGGCTCACAATGTGGCTGAAGTCATGAACCTGATTGGCGATGTCCGGGGTAAGACAGCAGTGCTGGTCGATGACATGATCGACACCGCTGGCACCATTTGTGAAGGGGGGCGCTTGCTGCGACGTGAAGGTGCTGAGCAGGTCTACGCTTGTGCAACCCATCCGGTCTTTTCTCCCCCAGCGTCTGAACGCCTTGCTAGTGGCATTTTTGAAGAGGTCATTATCACCAATACCATTCCCATTCCTGATGAAAGACGATTTGAGCAGTTGACGACCTTATCAGTTGCCAGTCTTTTGGGAGAAGCGATTTGGCGGATTCATGAGGAAAGCTCGGTTAGCAGTATGTTCCGCTAATTTCAATTGCCTTTTGATTAAGAACGTAGATTTCAGGTCGGTAGTTCATCGTTATTGCCGACCTTTTTAACGCTCGTTACGACGCTTGCACTTGAACTAGCATGGTGTGCCCGGCGCAGCCACTAAAAAGCCCGGCCTAGATCTAAAGACCCAAGCCAGGTGCAAGATTAAGCCCTCGCTGAACGGCAAAGTCGAACAGCGAAAACAGTCCTTATGCTTTACGAGAGTAATACTCAACCACAAGCAGTTCGTTGACGTTGAGGGCGATCCATTCACGGTCAATGACGCCATTAACTTTTGCCGCCAGCTTATCTTTGTCCAACTCTAAGTGAGTGGGCACATTGGCTAAGCCAGGAAACTCTAAGTTAGCTGTGACCATTTTTTTCGAGGCGTCGCGATCGCGAACAGCCACCACATCACCGGGACGACATTGATAGCTGGCAATATCGAGCACTCGACCATTAACGGTAATGTGACCATGATTAACGACTTGTCGTGCCGCCGGAATCGTCGGCGCAAACCCAAGACGAAAGATCGTATTATCTAAGCGCATTTCTAGCAGCTGCAAAATCACCAAACCGGTTGAACCGCCAGCACGGCGCGCTTTCTTCACATAGCGAACCAATTGCTTTTCACTCACGCCATAGTTAAAGCGCAGCTTTTGCTTCTCTTCAAGACGAATAGCATATTCGGTCTTTTTTTTGCGGGCCTGACCATGTTGCCCAGGGGGATAAGCCTTGCGAGGGGCTTTGCGAGACAGACCAGGCAGTTCGCCCAGACGCCGGACAACCCTCAGTCGAGGGCCTCTATAACGAGACATGCAAATTTCTCCAATTTTTAGATGTCAATTAGTTGCCACCCCCGCATCTAGGGATTGCGTACCAGCGAAACTGAGAGATGGTGGCGACACTCTCAGCTCGAGTTATTCAAAACTCTGGAGAGTACTTACCAGCTAGATTTCACTACACCAGGCAAGAGCCCCTGGTGGGCCATCTCACGTAGTTGGTTACGACACAAGCCAAAATCGCGGTAATAACCGCGAGGACGCCCCGTTTTCCAACAACGATTGCGGAGACGAGTCCGTGAACTCGCCCGAGGTAACTGTTGGATTTTGCGATGGATCGCAAACTTTGCTCCTGGTCCCTCAGCTTTTTGGAACTCTTCTAACAATGCGGCACGCTTTTCGGCGTACTTTGCTACTAGTTTTTCGCGCTTGCGCTCACGCGCAACCATGCCTTTCTTAGCCATGTAATCTTATTGGGTTTTGTGATTTCGACACAGTCTAGAATTCTAACTTAGTCGACTCACCTTCGTAAAGATAGTTTTCTGAGTTGCCAGCACACGAGTCAACTCAATTTTCTAATTGATCGCGATAGAAACTCTGTAAGAGGGTTTCCAACTTTTCATCCGGTGTGCAGTCTAGCAGAGCATTAAAGACATCAATCAGGCGAGCAGCGGTCTCCCCCAGCGTCGGACTCAAAGCCCAAATGTCTTGTACCCAGTCCTCCGCAGTGCCGTCAGTAAATACGAGGCGCTCTAAGAGTTGCTTAGTTTCATCTTGAGATAAAGGCATGGTTTTGAGGTAAAGGGTTGAAGTGTATGAGGGTGATGGGTGAGGAAGATGCTCACGGCTCCGATGTCAGTCAGGCGCTGCTTAATGGGCTCAGTAAGGATGGCATAAACCTCACATCTTATTCATACATGAATGGATATCTACTCACCCGCCGATATCAATGGATAGAGACGCGATGTTCGGCGGCCCATTTAAGATTGGTTCGTAATGAACTGGTGGATTTTCTCGACGGCGGTTGCCAACACTTCAGGGGTTTGTACCAGGGCGATCCGCACATAACCTTCGCCATGTTTGCCAAAACCGCGACCAGGGGCCAACGCAACGCCGGTAGCCTCGACTAACTGCACACAAAAATTGATGGAATCTAGCGCCCACGGTTCTGGCAATTTTACCCAGAGATATTGCGTGGCATCCGGTTTAGGAATTTGCCATCCGACTCGGGCCATCGCCTCAACGAAGGCATCACGGCGCTGCCGAAAGGTGTTGACGGTATGCTCAACGCCGTCTTGTGAGCCAGACAGCGCCGCGATCGCCCCGCGCACAATGCCTGGATATTGATTGAAATCGATGACGGCTTTCACCTGCCGCAGCGCTTGAATCAATGCCGCATTGCCGATCGCATAACCAACGCGAAAACCGCCCATGTTATAGGACTTTGACATCG
Organism: Cyanobacteria bacterium P01_F01_bin.56; assembly: GCA_039185935.1. Lineage (GTDB taxonomy): Bacteria > Cyanobacteriota > Cyanobacteriia > Phormidesmidales > Phormidesmidaceae > Halomicronema. The sequence continues at coordinate 40,577 of JBCDAJ010000004.1, forward strand.
AGTAAAACTCAATCGAGACCGTTTTATCGCGATCGGCCTGGAGCACAGACGATGCGGGTTCCCCAGTGTAGGTCACATCGCCGTAGGGGAAGTCATGAACCAATACCAGGTCATGGGCCTGACAAAAGGCGACTGCTGCTTGCCAAAAAGCTGGTGAGGCATAGCCGGTCGTCGGATTGTGGGGATAGCTGAGCACCATCATGCGTGCCTGGGCCAGTACCGCTGGCGGAATATCCTCAAACTTGGGGAGAAAACCATTTTCAGCCAGCAGAGGCATGGTGTAAAACTGGCCACTTGCCAAGTGCACACCGCCCGCATGTGAGGGATAACCCGGATCGGTCAATAGGGCAAAATCACCTGGGTTTAACACGGCCAGGGGCAGATGAGCGGTGCCTTCTTGAGAGCCAATGAGTAGTAACACCTCGGTTTCTGGATCAACAGGCACCCCAAATTTGCGGGTATACCAGTCAGCCACTGCCTGTCGAAACGGCAACGTGCTCTGAAACAGAGAATAGCCGTGAGTGCTGGTGTCATATAGGGCCTCTGAAATGGTGTCGAGCACAGCAGGAGCAGCCGGTAGGTCAGAAGAGCCGAGGGATAAATCAATAATTGTCTGCCCAGATTGCCGAGCTTGAGCTTTAGCCCGATCCATATCCGCGAAAACGTTGGTCTGTAAGGGGGTAAGGCGATCGGCAAATTGCATAAATCTGATCACGTGACGGCGGCAGTTTCCACCTTATCGCAACTTCTGAAATGTTGATGCGGGGCGCTTCTGAGTTTAGGCAAAAGGAATTTGAGGGGGCATCGGTGTCCGAGTTCAACAGCAAAATTTGCCTCAAGGCGAGGGCGATCGAACGCATCGTAGCCGATGATTTAGCGGCAGAAAAACTAAAAAACCGCTGCGGCATCTAACCACAGCAGTTTTTACAAAATTCAAGTCAGGCAATGTACAAAATCTTTAGAGATTATCCAACTGAGTTTTGAGGGCCTCTAACTCAGCATCAACTGCGGCATCTTTAGGGGCGGCAACTGGTTCATCGGCAGCTGGTAACTGGCCTTGATCGGTAGATCCACCCGCGAGTTGAGCTTTCATGGCAGCTAACTCAGCATCAACGTCACCACCCGCTTCTAGGGCCGCAAATTGACTTTCTAAATCAGAACCCGCCAACTCCTGAGCCGCTTGGGATTTAGCTTCCATCATCAACACTTTTTCTTCCATGCGCTCAAAAGCCCCCATAGCACTATTGGTGTTCATGGAAGTCATGGTGCTTTGCAGCTGTTCGTTAGCTTTGGCTGCACTCACCCGGGCCTTAAGCATGTCTTTCTTCGTCTTAGCTTCAGAAATCTTACTTTCTAAGCCAATCAGATTTTTCTTGAGCTGATCAACTTGGGCAGCTTGGGAATCGAGTTGGGTCTTTAGGGCCGTCGCCGTTTCAGCCTGAGTTTTCTTACGAGTTAGGGCCTCTCGCGCCAGATTTTCGTCACCTTTTTGTAAGGCTAATTGTGCCCGCTGTTGCCAGGTATTGGCTTCTGACTGGGCGCGCTCATACTGCTGCTGCACTCGCTTTTGAGAGGCGATCGCCTTAGCAACAGCCTGCCGCATCTGAACCAGGTCTTCCTGCATGTCAATGATGGCCTGATCCAAGATTTTTTCTGGATCTTCAGCGCTGCTGACCGCAGCATTGAGATTAGAGCGAACGACGCGACTGACTCGATCAAACAACCCCATGATTCTGCAATTCCTTCTAACTTAGTTGTTTTACAGGGAGGCACCTCCCGATCAGTCTCGCAACCAATGAACCCGTTTCCTGAGGTTCACTGCCTAAATTTATTAAGGAAGACCCCAAATCTAGGTCAAACGACTGATGACAGACAACAGGGCGGTTGCCTGCCTTAGTCTTAGCACATGACTCCTCTGAGTGAAGCATTCTGCCAGATTGCTTTAATCTAGCCTGCTCGCCATTACCCAACGACGCCATAACACGTTGTAATCAGCCAGTAGAGATTGCCGCATGCTGATCTCGTCCACTTGGGCGAACTACACACAGCAACGCGGACCGGTAGCCTTATCAATTTGCCGCAGACTTGGTGTGGCTGATGGCTATAGGTAATCTTAGATTGAACGCATCTCAGATTTATCGATTTGCACAACGCGTTTAGGGCGGGCAGCTTGCCACGAGCAGGACGAACAAGCAACCGTGAGAGGCGCGCGCGCAGATTTGGGTTACTCGTTGGCAACGTCGGTCAAATCCTGAGCTTCCCATTTCAAGACCGAGGCATTAACGCCTTGTTCCTGCTTGCGTTTAGAGTCAGCTTCAAACCATTGGATAATTTGCTGATTAGTCAGGTCTTCGATGGAAACCTCTAGTTCTTTAGCGATGACCTTCAATAACTTGCCAGTAGAAATCGTCAGCCGCGTGAGGAATTTTTCCGGGGAGGTGAGCAGCGCCTTATCAACATCAGCGGATTCTTCGGGGGTTAGGAATTGAACGGATTGATCGAGCATGGGGTGAATGGGTGGCAGGGTGAATGGGCGGGGTGATCGGGTAGAGACGGAACTTAATGAGGCTAGAGTTAACCGGTTGAATGAATCAACTCCGAGGGCGGAATTAACCGGTCAACTGAATCAACGCTACCCGATTTCAGGATACTAAGAATGAGTGGCTGTTTCAGGTTTTTGAACGCGGCTGCCCCACCAGGCCCCAATCAGATAGCCGGCAGTACACAGCAGCAACCCGTAAACGTTGACGCCCAGATCCACTGCATATTTGCCGCTGCCTAGACTCATCCAGGTGGGAAAGATGGTGGTACTAAGGGCACTCTCGAAGACTCGCAACACACCAAAGATCAGTCCTGGCCAGAACGCTAGATGAAAGCTGAGGGCACCAGCACCTCGTAAAAAAGCCAGGAGAAAGATCGGGGCTAACCCCATCACCATCGTGCCGCTGATAGTTGTGGCCATAATGATGGCAGGACCGAGTCGATCGCCCATGTAAATACTCAACAGCGGCACATTACCAAGCAGTGCGATCGCCACAATCCACCAGCGCCCGATAAAGGCCTGACTTTCCGTGGGCAGGCCTTTGCGGTTATCCCAATCACGCGCCCCTAATTTCGCCACACTGGAAAAGGTGGAATCGAGGGTTGAGCCGGCGCTCGTCAGCATAATGGCGTTAAAGACCAGTAGCATTGGCAGGCCAAATAGGGCCGGTACGGTATAGCTCGGAGCCCCTTCCACACCAAAGGCACGGGCATACAGGCCGACAGAGCTAAACAGCAAAATGAAGCCCCCACTGATCAATCCCGCCCAGATAAAGGCTTTGACCATGGTGCGGGGGCCTGTGATAAACGCGCGATCGGTCATAACCGGGTCGTGGAAAGGATAGCTAAAGATTTGGACAAAGGCTAAACCACAAAAGGTCAACCCTGCGAGGCGCGTGTCGGCATCGACTGTGGGCAATCCTTGGCTGACTAATCCCGGCCCTAAGGTAGCGAGAATGACGACCAACAGCACCGCTGCCAACAGCATCTGAGCGCTATCGGTCAGCAGACTGCTGCGTAAGCCACCGAGCAGGCTATAGAACACTGTAAACGTGGTTACGATCAGGGCGGCTAGCCAATAACCGGCACTCCCTTCAGCGCCAAAGTAGAGAGAGAACACCTTGGTGTTGGACCACACTTCATTCAGTAGGCGAATGGCGATCGCAATCAAAAACAGACGGGAACACAGAAGCCCATATTTGCTGACCAAAAATTCCGGAATGGAACGATAGCCGCCCCGCGTGCGAATGAAATAAAGCGCGATCGCGGCCGTCACAAAGCTCAGATAGTAGATGCTGTAACCAATGCCGCCTAAGATGCCAAAGGCATTGCCCAGGGTAGCGGCATTATCGATGGATTTGGCAAAAATCCAGGAAATGGCAGCGCTAGCCACCAGGAGCCAGAGACCAGGAGCTTGGCCATTTTTCGATTGGCCTTCAAAAAATTCGGGAGCCGTGACCCGCTGCGGCGTGGTTTGGCGTACCAGATAGAAAATGACGCCGCCATAGCTAGCCAGGAGCGCCCAGGTAATGGTTGTGATGAGCATAGTCAGAAATTCATGAGATAAAGCAAAAATGGAGGAAATTTCTCCAGGGAGGAAACTTTTCGGAAGGAGACATATCTTACCGAGACTGCGCTGATTTAAGACAGTAATGGGGCTGGTAATCGCGATCGCACGCGCCGTTCTGCGCTCGGCAAGATCTCTGCGCAGGTTGTCCACACCCCCGTCAGCAAAGACTGTTGAAATTCAACCGGAAGGCCTTCGCTAGCCATCGCCGCCACCACCGGGTAGGGGTCGTAGGTCAAAGGTTGAATCTGGGGAATAGGGGCCCCGCTGCCAGCGGCCCAAACCAACTCAGCAAAATACACGTGGGGGTGGCCCTCATGAGCCGGCCGCCCCAGCACGCCAACGTTACACCAAAAGCCTCGGGCGACTGTACGGCTCCAGGGAATACCGGTGTGGGTCGCAAAGATACCATCGACCGCAAATCGTTCCAAGCAGTCAGCAATCCACTGATCGGCAGTAGCTGATTCCCAAACAAACTCATTCACGATATCGGGACTGCCATGGCAGAGCAAAAATCGGCGATCGCGCCACCGTAACCAAATCAACTGCGGCAACGTTTGGAGCCACTGACGATGCGCTGGTGCCGTATGGGCATAGGTATAGTCGTAACTGATTTGGGCAAAGCGTTGATCACGCGGGTCGGTATAACCACAACCACAGTCTCGCTCGCCGTCACCAATCGCCTGGTCGTAGTTGCCTTGTAAGCAAATCACCTGAGCCTGTCGCAACTGGTCAAGGGTGCGGTTGGGCAAAGGGCCAAAGCCCCCAATATCCCCCAAACAAAACCGGTGGGTCAGGGCTGCCGTACGGTCTAAAAAGGCAGCAACGGCACCGAAGTTGCTGTAGGGGCCACCGCAAAGCGCCAGGCGATCGCAGGTGGGAGGAATTTCCAACTCAAGGGTTTTCAAATAGGTCACGGATCACTCAACCACAAATGCTGACACAGACAGGACTAGAGGCGTTATCAATTAGAGCCAGACTCTTTGTCCAGAGGTGATTTTAGCCCCTAGCGAAGAGCGTTAACGCGGGCGCGCCAATGCGTACCCACAAGGTTTCTAAAGTTGGTTAGTAACAGGCCCTAGCAAGCAGTCTGCAAGTTTAATCAAGCTTACGGTGACAGAAAACACTGAGGATTGTCTGAGAATGTCACCAAAAGATCCTTGAAAAAATCAATGTTTTTCAAGCAAATCGGCATTCCGAGCGTTTAATCGTAGGAGTTATATCAAGGTCATATAACAAAGCCCGGGTTGAGACTGGCGCAGTCAACATCTTCCGGAGTGCTGAGTTGCCGAGCTGTAGATTAAGCCATCACTCGAAATAGCCGCATCAGCTTAGATTTCAGTCGACCATGGACGCTACATGCTCAGAACTGGAATTCCGGCTCAAGTCATTGAGCGGGCGTTAAACACACAGGGTGCTAATCGACTGCCACTTTAACCAGGGAAGCATCCGTGGTGACCTTTAAGCAGCTCAAATCATTCGTTAAGAGACCACTGAGTCAAGGACTGGTGTGGTGGCATTCACAATGGCCCAATTTAGCCGTTATTGGGGTCGCGAGTGTGGTGCTGTCGTCCGGCGTGACTGGCCTGAATCAGTTAGGCCTGCTTGAGAGCCTCGAACAAAAGGCCTACGACCAAATGATGCACCTGCGCCAAACGGCGCGATCGCTCCCACCAGACGATCGGCTCTTGATTGTGACCGTCACCGAAGAAGACCTGGAAACGCTGGCCGAATTTCCCTTAACTGACAGCACGGTCGCTCAAGCGATTGACCGTTTGCAAGCTCATCAACCCGTCGTGATTGGTCTGGATATGTTTCGGGCCATTCCCAAACCGCCGGGCCGGGCGGCCCTGGCGCGCTCGCTGCAGGCCGATAATGTGGTCGTGATTGCTCAGATTTCCAATACGTCTGGCGGCCCAGGCATTCCGCCACCGGCTGAGGTTGCCCCCACTCAGGTCAGTTTCAACGACGTCGTGGTCGATGCGGATGGCACGGTTCGCCGAGCTCTACTGCTGGCGGAACCCATCGGCTTGCCAGAACATCCCTTTTTGTTTTCATTCTCACTGCAGTTGGCGATGCGCTACCTGGCGACGCAGGATATCGTACCGGAGGCGAGTGCCCAAAACCCTGATTACATGCAGCTTGGCGAGACGACTCTGTGGCCGTTACAAGCTGGGTCAGGCGGCTACGCGATCGTCGATGACAATGGCTACCAGGTCATGCTGGACTATCGCGATCGCCTGACCCCCGCGCGAGAAGTCACGCTACAAGCCGTGTTGAATGATCAAGTCGATCCGGCTTGGATTCGCGACAAAATCGTCCTTATCGGCATTACCGCCCCGAGTTTTAAAGACTTGTTCTACACGCCGTTTACCGCCGGGGGCAGCGAAGACACGCATCAAATGCCTGGCGTGGTTATCCATGCGCAGATGGTGAGCCAATGGTTAGATATCGCCACGGGCAATCGCCCCCTCCTAGGCCTCAGCCAGCCTTGGCAAGAATGGCTGTGGTGTTTAGGGTGGGCATTGCTCGGGGGCACCCTCGCTTGGTATTTGCACCATCCCATCACGCTAACAGCGAGTGAAACGGGGGTGTTCATCGCCCTGGCAGTCGGCAGCTACGGTCTCTTTGTCACTCAGGGCTGGGTGCCCGTTGTCGCCCCCGGACTCACCGTCTTAGGGACCAGTGGGGTAGTGTTGGCCTATCAGGCCCAGCAGTCGCAACGACAGCGACAGATGATGCAAGTGCTACTCGGACAAACCGCCTCACCAGAAGTGGCCAAAGCCCTGTGGGAAAATCGCGATCGCCTGCTGAAATCTGGCAAATTGCCCGGACAAAGCATGATCGCCACCATGATGTTTACTGATCTACGGGGCTTTAGCACCCTGGCTGAGACGACGCCCCCCGAGCAGCTGTTGGAATGGCTCAATCATTATCTCGAAGCCATGGCCGAGGAGATTCAGGCCCATCATGGCATCATCAACAAATTTACCGGCGATGGTTTACTCGGCGCCTTTGGCGTCCCCATTGCTAGCACGACCCCAGCGGCGATCGCCGCTGACGCTCAAGCGGCCGTGGCCTGTGCCTTGAGTATGGCCACCCGGTTAGCCACCATCAATCAAGAGCGGCAGCAGCTCAATCTCCCCCGGTTAGAAATGCGGGTGGGGATTTTTACTGGCCCCGTTGTTGTCGGCAGTCTGGGGGGCCACCATCGCATGGAATATGGCATTATCGGCGACAGCGTCAACATTGCCTCACGGTTAGAAAGCTTTGACAAAAGTCGGCAACCAGACCACTGCCGGATTTTGATTGGTCAAGACACCCTCAACTACTTGGCCGATGTGTTTGTCGTCGACGCTTGGGGCGATCTCTTGCTCAAAGGTCGGCAAACGCCAGTCAGAGTCTATCGGGTGATGGCGCATCAACACTCGGCCGGCGCATGTCTCAAACTGAAAGCCAGTTAGCTTGGCGTCGATAGATCCTTGAGCAGGTGCCAGCAGGGAATAAAGGAATCGGCCAGGACATTATCAACCTGCCAAAATTCGGCATAGCTGTCACCCGAGCAAAAGCGACTGATAAAGACAATCATCAAGTCTTGAAAGGGCAGCGGCGATGGCTCGGTGAATTGGGGATCGGTGTAGAGCGTGTTGATCACATTCTGCAAATGCAGCAGATTGACTGCGATTTCGGCAAACAGGCTATCTTCGCTTTCCACCGTGGGCAGATAGTGGTTTCCATATTCCGTCAAAAAACAGTGGTGCAGTTGCGCGATCGCCTGTTTTAGATTCACTTCTAATCGCGGAATCTGCTCTGCCCCCACATGCAGCAAGGGCGAGTCAGCTAACAGTTCAATCTCTAGCGGCGACGCCTCGACTGGCGATAGGTGAACTTCTAACAGGGGCTGTAGCACCCGCAGAAATAAGAAATCCAGATCGGCCAGGCTCAAGTCTAAATTGGCTGGATAGTCCGTAAAGGCCGAGGAACTCGGCAGTTTATGGGTCACCTGAGGATTCGTAAAGGTGAACTTGAACTCCGCCACATCAGCGACTAACTCTCCCAACAGGTGAGTAAATAGCAGCCCGAGTCGCTGCCGCACTTCCCCGTGAAAGAATTGCACGGCTTTATCGGCGTGCAGTGAGACGAGCGGCCCGGCAAACTCAAACAGCTCCCGACAAGTTAATGGGCCCGCCGGGGTATAGGCCGTTTCCTCAGCCCGCAGGGCCTCGCCACAGTCAGCCAGAGCCGTGTAGTCGCTGTTAAATTGGCTAAATAACAACTGCCAGTAATGTCCCCAAATGTCGTGTACGAGAAACATTTCCGCATCTTTATGGGGCAACACACCGACACTTTTAGATAAGCGTTGGATCACCTGTCCTGGAGTGATGGCTGGCAGCGCCGGGGCTTGAGCGTTATAGCGATCGCTCACCGCCTGGGCCCAACGGTTAGAAATTCCCGCTGGCAGGCAGGGGCCGAAAGTCGGGAACCGCTGAAACTTTTGAAACGTAAAGGCCGACAGTTGCTGATGGAGTTCGCGGAGAGCGCTCTCATGCTCATGGGGGCACAGTTGCCGCCAACCCGCAAAATCCTCCAACGCCGGAAAGTCAATACAGAAGTAAAGCTGGGTGGGGGTAAACACCACATTCAACTTATCGGGAGCGATCAAAATGCCATTAAAGAGTTCTTGAAACAGTGAGACAAACGGCTCAGTGCCCAGAGGCAGAGGCTTTTCGAGCGATAAGTCAACGGTTTGCAACACGGCTTCAATCAACCGGCGTTGGCTAGCAATTTCTTGATCTACTTGCTCAAGCTGGGCCGCGATCGCCACCATGACGGGATCGGGCAGCTCGAATCGCTCCCCCATGGCCGCGATTCCCACTGGCGTTGACCAACTAGCCGGTACGGGATCTGGTCGATAGCCGCTTAACGTGGGAGAGGCTAAGGTACCGCGCCAGCCGCTGCCCCCCACCGCAAAATAACGACTAATTAACAAAGCAGCTTCCACAAAGGCTTGCCGCACCGGCAACGGAATTTTGGCCGTGGGGCGAACCGTGCGCTGGATCGGATGAGCACAAGCCTGTAAGGATTTTTGAATCTCCCGGATGCGCGCGCGCCGACGTTCCACCAGGGCCACATCTGTACCGTCGGTTTGAGTAATTAAAAATCGCGATAAAGTCAGAGCCTCAGCGATCTGCGATCGCTGCATAGCAGTTAAGCGCGAACCCATACGACCTCATTTCGACACGTGAATCAAGGCAATCACGATAAACGACAGCCTTTCCCCGCCATCCTAGTCCGGGGTTCTATGGAGTCGCCAGACCCCAAGCCTAACTTGCCCCGTCGTCTTGCGCGATCGGGACACGCTATTGATCGTCAGCTTGCAGAGAGAGGGCTTTCATCGCGGCTTGTTGGCTCACCGTTTGATACAGATCGCGCAGGTGGGCCATCACAATCCGCGCGTCGTTCACTGGTAGAGGAATCGTATCCAGCACATCCAGCACGGTATCGCTAGCAGGCGTAATGACCACCAGTGAGGGATCTAAGGGTTGGTCATATTGCCAAAATTTCGTCACGTCTACCGGTGTGTAGGTCGCCGCTGGAGACACTTCGCTAGGGATGGCAGGATTTTTTGGCGCGGCGGCTGGCGCGGCGGTATCTGCAGTGAGTGACTGCTGACGTTTTTGGCGCAACGTAGCCAAGATTTGGGCCCGATTGCGCCCCCGCAGTTGAAACAAAATGAACGGGTCTTCTCGAAAGAAATCTCCAAGCTGGTAGTACACCGCCGCAATGTGCTTGCAGGGATTTTTGGGATCCGGACAATCACATTTGGAATGCACCTCCGACAGTTGAAAGGGAAAGAGACTCAGCCCATTTGCCGTAAACACCCCTTCAATATCGTCGGGCATTTCTCCCGCTAACAATTGCGCCGAAAACAAGGCATGCTCCGCCAAGCTGTCGATCACATAATTCCAGTCTTCATCCGTAAAGGCATCTAGCCAAATGGAGAGCTTATAAGGCTCATCTGCCGTGCCCTGCACCAGAGCAACCACCTTAGCGCCTTTATATTCAATATTCAGAATGTGGCCTTCTCGGGCATAACGTCGCCCCCGTTCTAGCCGCTTTTTAAAGCGGTAATTGTTGAGCAAATCAACCCAACGCTGCACCCACCAGGTTTCTTGCTCAAGTTCGTAATTGGGAGGCATAGAGGGGCTACGGGTCATGGGCAGTGGCCGATAAGCGAAGGGAAAGAGAAAAACATAATAAAAGTGACAACAGCGGGCGATCGCTCCGGCAATCTTTTGGCGCAGTCGCTACGGTCTCCTCGCAGGGCAAGGTTGACAACCCGCAACAGCATCAGGAATTAGAGCCTTTCTAGCCTTACAACCTTACCTGACTCAGGTGACTGCGGGGGTCGGTAGTGCGCTGCTGCTGGATTTTTTCGTACAGCTCGCGTTCGGGGTCGCTGAGGGATTTGGGAGGGGTGATGACCACACGCACCAGTTGATCGCCACGCTCCCCTTTGGGACGGGGCCACCCCTTGCCACGGAGGCGGAGAGATTGGCCAGACTTAACCCCCGGGGGCAGATTCATCGTCACACTGCCGTCGGGCGTTGGCACCTGGATTTTGCCGCCCAACACTGACTCATCGGGGGCGATCGGCACTTCACACACCAGGTTATCGCCCTCAAATTGGAAAATATGGTGAGGCTGCAGGTTCACAAGTAAATAAATATCGCCGCGTTGCTTTGAATAGGGGTTCATTTGCCCCTTGCCCCGCAAGCGGATTTTGGTGCCTTGCTTAGCCCCAGCCGGAATGCGCACTTCGACGTCGTCATTGCCGATTTTGAGCCGCTTTTGAATGCCGTGAAAAGCTTCGCTTAATGTGAGAGAGAGCTTGGCTTCTTGGTCAAAAGACTGCTGACTGCTGGCTCCCGCTGTGGAATAGCCGCCAAAGCCGCCTGGCGATGACCGATAGGCACTATAACCACTCGGCGATCGCCCCGTGGCCCCCCCAAATCCACTACTGCCGCCTCCAAAGCGACCGAGCAGTTCATTGATAAATTCGTCAAAGCTACCGTAATTGCTAAAGTCAAAACCGCCCATATCGGCGGCATTGCCACCATAGCCACCAGCCGCCCCGGCCTGCTGCCAATAGCGGCCAAACTGATCGTATTTTTGGCGTTTGTCGTTATCCGACAGAACTTCGTACGCTTCGCTAATCTCCTTAAACTTCGCTTCAGCCGTCTTGTTGCCCGGATTAACGTCTGGGTGGTACTTCCGAGCCAGCTTCCGAAAGGCCCGTTTGATGTCGTCAGCACTGGCTGATTTGCTCACCCCTAAAGTGGAGTAATAATCCTTAAAGTCAGTGGCAGCCATTCAAACATCCCCTCCTAAATACCGGCTCACAAATCACTCTCAGCGCTGGATGGCTGGGTCAGCGTCAGCGTCGTCGATGAATCAGCATGCCCTGTCAGCGATCGCCCCTTCTCATTGCTCTAGAACCAGATATCAAAAACCGGACGATCGCCCATCATAAACTCATGCTTAATCTGCTTATAGGCTATCAAAGGGTTTTGATATTTGAGGTTCGGTTATCTCGCCGATAGGATGCACCGTTAAAGGAGTCGCGCTTAAATAACATCCCAACTCCCCTGCTACCCATCCACCCTGCTACCCATCCACCCTGCTACCCATTCACCCTGCCACAGTCTTGCCCAGGTCCTTTATTTTCAAGCTGCTCCCTAAGCCTTAAAGATAACCGTCTCAAGTTAAGGCAGGAAACGATCTAACGCCGCCTTGAGTTCCTCGATTTCCGCTTCTATGTTGCCCTCTTGAGAGGCTCGGGTAATGCATTCGCTCAGATGCTCGTCCAAAATAATGCGCGCAATGCGATCAAGGGCCCCTCGCACGGCAGCAATTTGCACCAGCACGTCGGGGCAGGGCCGACTCTCTTGAATCATGGTCTTAATGCCGCGAATGTGCCCCTCAATGCGGGCAAAACGATTCAAAATGCGCTGTAGTGAAGCCGGATCGTGAACATGGACATGGGGATGGGAGGAATGGTCCGCCGAGGATGGTGAGATTGTCATCGCTGCATCTGCGGGCAGCTCGTTGTCTGGTGAGCGATGAGGTTGGGCGATCGCCATACAATTTCCTTAAACAAACTAGATCTAGTTCGCACTAGGGTGCGGTAAAGCCAGAGAGCTGGGCTAATTCCTCTAGCGATCGCGCCCCCGGATAGAATTCCCCCTTGATTTCCCAGGTGGGGTATCCCTTAATCTCTTTGGCGACGCAGAGCTCAGGTTGAGCATTGTCGCCTTCGGGATCACACTCGACATAGGGCACTCGACTAACCGCGTCACCAAAGAGCGCTTTTTGGTCTTCACAGTGAGGACACCAAAACGCCCCGTACATAGCGGCTCCCTGCTCTGTTAAATGACTGGCCAGTTGTGCCTCATAGGGGGCATCGGCAGCGAGCGGCGCGTCAGCAGCCGTGGAATTGTCGGGAGTCCCCGCACACCCGGTCAAGGTCAAACCCAACACCGCCACACAGCCAGCGAAGGACATCAGCGCCAGGCGGCATGGCTGAAACGGACGGTTGGCGTAAGTCATTGCCACTTTAGACCTAAAAACTAAAACAACATCTTGAGTCTGCAACCAAGGCTTGAGGAGCCTTGCAAAAGCGTCATATCAAGCTCACCATGGGCGTCTGAGCGGGACTCTCCCACCCGTTCGGAAGGCGGTGACTTGAGCTCGGCAATCCCCGCTTGGCATCTCCTTGTCTGTTCTTTATGCTGGCTAGTTACCATGAGACAAGAGTAGTCAACATGGTAGCTTTCGCAGCGAGTTCTGCAGCAAAGCTTTAGTCTTAATTCAACAGTTTGAAATTACCCCCCTTTCGGAGACATCAATGACAGTAGTGGCTTGGCTTCATTCGTGGCAAAAAGTTGTGATGCGGTGTGTAGCGATCGCCCTCGTGGCACTATTAACGCTGGTGACGGGTGAGTCGCCCGCGATCGCCCAAACCACGGCTGAGGCGGTGGCATCGCTTTCCGAGCAACGCAGCTTTGTCGCGGTGGCAGTCGAGCAAGTGGGCAATGCCGTGGTTCGCATCGATACTGAAACGACCGTAGTGCGAGAAACTCCGGATTTATTTTTCGATGATCCTTTCTTTCGCGGCTTTATGGGACCGAATGGCTTTCCTAGCTACCCTCAACAGGAACTGCTGCGCGGACAGGGCTCGGGGTTCATCATCTCTGCTGCCGGCGACATCTTGACCAATTCTCACGTGGTCGATGGGGCCGATCGCGTGACGGTAACCCTCAAGGATGGCCGCAGCTACGAAGGTATCGTCGAAGGCCAAGACAGCGTGACCGATCTTGCGGTTGTCAAAATTGAGGCCGGGGATCAACCGTTACCCAGCGCCCAACTGGGCAACTCTGATGCGATCAAAGTGGGTGATTGGGCGATCGCCGTAGGGAATCCGCTCGGTCTAGACAACACGGTGACGTTGGGCATTGTCAGCACCCTCAAACGGTCGAGTGCATCGGTCGGCATTCCTGACAAGCGCCTTGACTTTATCCAAACTGATGCGGCGATTAACCCCGGCAACTCTGGCGGTCCGCTGCTCAATCAAACCGGTGAAGTCATTGGCATTAATACCGCCATTCGCGCTGACGCCATGGGCATCGGGTTTGCCATTCCCATTAATAAGGCGAAAGAAATTAAAGATCAGCTGGTGGCGGGCGAAAATATCGCCCATCCCTACTTAGGCGTACAAATTGCCACCCTCACAGCAGATATTGCCCGCCGCAATAACGAAGACCCGAATGCTGGCGTGCTTCTGCCTGAGGTTGCTGGGGTTTTGGTGATTCGGGTGATTCCCAATACCCCAGCCGCCGACGCGGGGCTGCGGCGGGGCGATGTCGTGCTTGAGATTGATGGCGAAGCGATCGCCTCGGCTGATGTTTTGCAGCGGCGCGTTGAAAACAGCAATGTCGGCCAGACTCTCAATCTCACCATTAAGCGGGGTGATCAGACTGAGCAATTGGCCGTCAAGACCGCTGAGCTAGACAGCAACAAGCGCTAGTTTTACGACCCTTGAGCCGGTGCCAGCAGCGATTCGCCCCCGCTGGAACTTGTGACGTGATCGCTGGGTCAAACAGCAATAGTAGAAACAGCCACAGTAGCAGCGGCTGTCGGCATCAACCTGGTTTGCGAATGGCCTGATCTGCATTAAGCTTGGCGGTGTTGCCAATCTCGCACGGAGCGTGAACGTGGGGCCGTATGGCAGGTGTCCTTAAACCCTTGAAAGCCTCGTTAAAGGCCAGCGGTCAAGCGTTGACCGCTCAATGGACGCGTCTCGCAGCAGTGTTACCTCTAAACGATGAGCAGTGGGCAACACTAGCGCTGTTGGGCATGTTGGTGCAGCGTGATTTGTCAGCACGCTATAAGGGTTCGGTTTTAGGTAACCTATGGCCCGTCGTCCATCAGCTCTCAATGTTGCTGATCTACACCTATGTTTTTTCCATCGTTTTAAGGATCAAGCTGGAGCTCAAAGGGGCCTCTACCGACAGTTCACTCGTGTTCGGACTGTGGCTGTTTGCCGGCCTGCTACCTTGGTTCGTGTTCAACGGTGGCTTGCAGCAAGCGGCCAGTGCGGTCGTGAGCCAACCCAATCTCATCAAAAAAGTCGTCTTTCCCGTGAGTTTGTTGCCTCTGATTCCCATCTTTTCCGGCTTTTTAGAAAGTACCTTTGGGTTAGTCATTTTGATTGCCTTTGTCACTTTTGCTCAGCAGACGCTGCATCTCACCCTGCTGTTGTTGCCGCTTGTCTGGGTGCCCTTGCTGCTGTTAACTACAGGCTTGGGATATGGGGTCGCTAGTCTCACCGTGTTTGTCCGTGACATTCGGCAATCTTTGGTGCTGGTGCTCAACCTCTGGTTTTATGCCACTCCCATCATTTATCCGGTGGCGATGATTCCGGAGCCGATGCAGCAGTGGGTGTTGTGGCTCAACCCCATCGCGGCATTCGCAGAAATATACCGCGATCTGATCTTGTTGGGAGAGGTCACCCATTGGCGCGAGTGGGCGATCGCCACGACCCTGTCTAGCATCATTTTTGCGATCGGCTTTGGGCTGTATCGAAAGCTCAAAACCGCCTTTGCCGATGTGCTGTAACCGCTAAATTACAGTACGTTAGAGAGCAATTCTGGTATGCTGCATTACATTGCTGGCCAGCGGCTGGACCAATTTCAACGGCTTCGGCATTGCCTCATCCCCAACATACAGAGCGACAGCGATTGACCTGAGTAGTGGAATGCCCCAAGACCCTGCGATTTCTCTACAGAATATTTCTAAGCTTTACAAGCGTTATCACCACCCTATCGAGCGCCTCAAAGAAGCGTTATTACCCGGTAAAGCCAAGGCCGAAGAATTTTGGGCTTTACGCGACCTGATTTTAGAGATTGCCCCTGGAGATACCGTTGGCATTGTGGGCCGCAATGGCTCTGGCAAAAGCACCCTCCTCCAAATTATTGCCGGGACCCTGCAACCCACCCAGGGCAAAGTGCAGGTGCAAGGCCGGGTATCGGCCCTGTTGGAATTGGGGAGTGGGTTTAATCCAGAATTTACCGGCCGCCAAAATGCTTTTTTTAATGGGCGGATTTTGGGCTTATCACAAGCCGAAATGGCCGCTAAATTTGACGATATTGTGCAATTTGCGGCGATCGGCGACTTCATTGATCAGCCGGTCAAAACTTACTCTAGCGGCATGTTTGTGCGGCTAGCTTTTGCCGTTGCGATCAACGTTGATCCCGATATTTTGATCATCGACGAAGCCCTGTCGGTCGGTGACGAAGCCTTTCAGCGCAAATGTTTTGCCCGGATCTATGACCTGCAGGAAAGAGGCGTCACCGTTTTATTTGTGTCGCACTCAGCCGCCTCAATTGTTGAACTGTGTCATCAGGCGGTGCTCATTGACCGCGGCGAAATCATCACGCAGGGTACGCCCAAAGTAGTCGTTGCCAACTACCACAAACTGATTTATGCCCCGGAGGCATCTTACGCCGCCCTTAGAGCCACCCTGCAACAGCAGGCCGCTCAAGCCTCAGAGTGGCCTGCCTCGCCAGATCAGCCATTACCGACCACGGGCATAACTACAGAGATTGTTGCCGCAGACGCCCATATGTCATCTGCACCCGCCCAATACGATCCTGATCTCTTGCCCCAACATTGCATCGAATACGAGTCACGGGGTGCCAAGATCAAAAACCCCAACATCAAAACTTTGGACGGCAACCTTGCCAATATTCTGTGTCGCGGAGAGCGTTATGTTTACAGCTATGATGTGTATTTTTCTCAAGCGGCCACCCAAGTAAATTTTGGCATGCTGATCAAAACTATTTCGGGTGTTGAGCTGGGCGGCATGATGTCTCACACCTTCGGTCACTGTCTCGAACAGGTTTCTGTTGGCAGTTTGATCAAAGTGGAGTTTGAGTTTTCCTGCCTGTTATTGCCGGGGACTTATTTCTTAAATGCCGGTGTCTCTAGTCAAACCAATGGAGAAGTGATTTTTTTAGATCGGGCCATTGATGTGGCCATGTTTAAGGTGCAACCGGAGGTCGGTTTACAAGCAACAGGCACCATTGATTTTGGCGTACAGCCTCAGATTTATCAGGTGTCAGCGATCGCCCAAAGTCAACTAAAATAAAACGCCCTATAAATGTTAGAAGCGGCAGTTATGAGCGCGATTTTACAAATTTAATTAATGACTAATTCAGACCATGAAATCCGCCCCGATGACTCCATAACCTCAAGACAAATTTCCTCTGAAATATAGCGCTATCCCACAGAATTAAATTGACGATGTCTGAGCCGCTTAATCCCCCTTCACAGCCCATCATTATTGCTGGTATGCACCGCTCAGGGACGTCACTGACCGCCTCTATTTTGCAGCAGGCGGGGGTATCGATTGGCGACCAATTACTTGAGGCCAGCCCCGGTAATGCCAAGGGCTTTTTTGAAGACACTGACTTTCTCAACCTGCATCAAGACATTTTGCAGTCCCAAGGCATCAGTCTTGAGGGCTGGTCAACAGTCGGACAGCTTACCGTCCCCCATCAGTTTTGGCCACGGGCGCAGGCTCTATGCGATCGCCGCCTGCAAACGCATTCTCTATGGGGCTGGAAAGAGCCACGAACTACCCTATTTCTGGACTTTTGGAAGCAGTTACTCCCGCAAGCCAAGGTGATTTTGCCCTATCGATCGCCCTGGGAAGTCGTCGACTCTTTATTTACAAGAGGGGATGTCGCCTTTCTGCACAATCCGAATTTAGCCACGGCCATTTGGCTGGCTTACAACCAAACCGTCTTAGCGTTTTATCAGCGGTACCCCGATGACTGCTTTATGTTTCATTGTGATTTTTTGAAACTCGATGAGCAGCGGTTTGTTGAACAGGTGCGCCAAAAGTTCAATCTGCCGTTGACTGTGCCCAATCAGCGTCTCTTTGACCCCACCGCCATGCATCATCAGGTCAATCAGACTCATCGGCCAGCCTTGCTCGCGATCCACTTTCCAGAGACCTTGGAGTTATACACGGCACTGCAGCGTTTGGCCGATGGCCCCAATCCGCAGTCAGATGAAGCCACAATGCCCACTCAGACCAAAGCCATTTATCGAGACTGGGTGTTGCAAGATTGGCTAACAAGCAATCGCCGCCGCCAAGAAATCAAGCAGCTCAAAACTCAGCTAGAGACCGTACATACTCATCTACACAATGCCAAGACAGAGCTGACTCATTGGCAACTGATGGTTGAGTCGATGGAGTCTAACCGATTTTGGCAAATGCGCAATGCTTGGGTCGGCTTGAAACAACGCCTCGGGCTGCTCTCCGAAGAACCGGCTGAGCAAAAACCTGAGTGAGGACGCAAGGGTCGCCTGATCATGGTTCTCGCAGTGAACCCAAATTGGTTGGCATATCAGGGCTCTTGGCTAGGTTGAGGTGTCTCCTAAAGACCACTGAGTGAAAAAGTTTGAGGCCACATTGAACCTTTTTGATCGCCCTCCAGTCTAAAGGGACGTCCACACAATGAGCAGGTGCCTCATCAGTGACCGCAACCTCACTGGAACCGGAAATGCCCGCTGTCCCCACACCAGACGCTGAACTGATTCGGCGCTGTCTGCGAGGACAGAAATCGGCCTTTCAAGCCCTGTATCGGCGTTATCAACGACCGGTACGCGGCACATTGTTTCAACTCTGTGGGGCAGAGGAGTTGGATGATTTGGTGCAGGAGGTATTTTTGCGCGCCTGGAAAGGCTTGCCCAAGTTTCGGCAATCGGCCCAGTTCTCAACCTGGCTGTATCGCATCACTTGGAATGTTGCGACCGATCGCCGCCGCCGCCAAGGCCAAGCGAGATCGCAACCCACCTGGTCTCATCCCCCCTCCCTGGAACCGTCTAACCTGACCCAACTTCATTACGAAGATCTGGTACAGCGAGGACTCCAGGCATTGTCTTTAGAGCATCGGGCCGTTCTCGTCCTGCATGATTTAGAAGATTTGCTTCAGCAGGAAGTGGCCAGCATCCTGAACATTCCCAAGGGCACGGTGAAATCTCGCCTACACCATGCCCGCTCAGCCTTAAAAACGTTTTTGCAGCGCGAAGGGGTACAGCTATGACCTTGCCACCGAACCCAGACGACGATCGCCTAGTCAATTTTTTGCGTCACCATCGTCCCGAACCGCCCGCAGCGGCTCCCGATTTAGAAGCGCAAATCATGGTCGCGATCGCTCCGTTACCATCCCCAGCCGGGCTGCAGCGGCGACGGTGGGCGATGCCCGCTCTAGCCGCTTCCGTCTTGCTGTTGGGCGGCGGCTGGGTAGCTTGGCGCTCAACCTTTGCCAACTGGCAAACGGCCTCAGACGTGGACGATTTTTTGGTGGCTACCTGGTATGCCAGTGCCTATGGCGATGAAGCGCGACTCCCCCTTGAGACGCCCCAGTCTGATTGGCTGGTGTCGGTATATGCCACCCCCTATTGATGTTTTGATTTTGGAGATTTGTGATGAATCGTAGAACCTTGTCTTTGTTAGCCATTGTGGGTCTGACCGTGCCCGTATTGGGCGGGATCACCGCCTCCCAATTGCAGGCACAAGTGGGTGCAGGCCCCCGTGGCGATCGCGCTGAGCAACTCATTGAGGACCTCAATCTCACGGACGAGCAGGCGGCGCAACTGCGCACCATTCGTGAAGGCGATCGCGATGCCATGCGCGCCCTGCACGATAATCTCAGAGCGGAACGCGAAGCCATGCATGACTTGATGTCGGGCACTGCCGCTGAAGCAGAACTGCGGGCGCAGCATGAAACCGTGCAGACGCTGCATCGGGAAGTGGCGGATCAGCGGTTTGAAAACATGCTCGCCGTGCGCGACGTGCTGACCCCTGAGCAGCGGACAGACTTGGCCGAGCGCATGGAGCAGCGCCGCGAAAGTCGTCGTGAGCGCCTGCAAGAAGGTTTTGATGGTCGTCGCGAACGCAGAGGCGAGTAGCCGATTGCTATTTAGTGGCGGTGCTGATGTGATCGCCTGGAGAACATCAGCATCCCCCATGCTTGCCCCTGTAGGAGTGATACGCACCAAGTCCTAAAATCCCAAAATGCTGATTTAAACCACGTCTAAGTTGAAAACTGGAGTTTTGCTTGCTTGGGAAAACCTCACCTAACGTCTCGCGCTGCGCGCCGCTTCGCTAGAGCCAAGGAGAGGGGCCAGAGTGTAACTGAGCCTCTCCTTGGCAAGGAGAGGTGCCGCAGGCGGTGAGGTTGCCCCAGATGTCAAAACTCTACTTCTGAACCTGGATGAGCTTTATCACCAAAATGGCTGAAATTTAATCCGCCATTTCTTAGAAGAGGTGAGGTCGGTTCACGGACTGCCTATAATAGGTGCTTGTTTGTATTGCCCACCTCTTCCAAAATTCATGGCCCAGAACGAGTCACCCAAAACCGATCAGAGTACGTCTACCCTGGATGAAATTCGGGCGGCTCGCTTACAAAAGGTGCAGCAACTGACCGCAGCGGGCCTGACTCCCTTTGCCTACCACTGGGAGAAAACCCACAGCGCTGCTGAGCTACAGGAAACCTATCAAGCGTTAGCTGCGGGTGAAGAGGTGGAGAATGAGGTCGCGATCGCCGGACGCATTTTGGCGCGCCGCGTCTTTGGCAAATTGGCCTTTTTCAACATCCAAGACGAGAGCGGCACGATTCAGCTTTATCTAGACAAAAAGGTCATTCGCGACGGCATGACCGAGAACCCCGACGCCTTTAATCAAGTCAAGCAACTCACCGACGTCGGTGACTTTATGGGCGTGCGCGGCACGATTAAGCGGACGGAAAAAGGTGAACTTTCCGTCAAAGTGCAGCAATATGCCCTCCTGACGAAATCCCTATTGCCGCTGCCAGACAAATGGCATGGCCTCACCGATATCTCCAAGCGCTATCGCCAGCGCTACGTTGATTTGATTGTGAATCCCGAAGTGCGCGACACGTTTCGCAAGCGGGCGCTCATCACCTCGGGCATTCGCCGCTTTTTTGAAGATCGGGGTTTTTTAGAAATCGAAACGCCGGTGCTCCAGGGGGAAGCCGGGGGCGCTGAGGCCCGGCCCTTTACCACTTACCACAATACGCTGGACATGCCCCTGTATTTGCGCATTGCCACTGAGCTGCATCTCAAGCGGCTGGTCGTGGGCGGGTTTGAAAAGGTGTTCGAGATCGGGCGCATTTTTCGCAATGAGGGCATTTCGACCCGGCACAATCCCGAATTTACCAGCATCGAGTTTTATCAAGCCTATGCCGATTATCACGACTTTATGACGTTGACGGAAGACTTAATCTCGACCATTGCTAAATCAGTGCTGGGCACCACCAAAATCACTTACCAAGGGGCGGAAATTGAGCTAGCGGCCCCTTGGCCGCGGGTCTCCATGCACGATCTCGTAAAGGAAAAGACTGGCCTGGCCTTTGATCAGTTCACCGACCTAGCTGATGCCAAAAGCAAGGTGATGGCACTGGGCATCAAGGATATAGAGACCTGTGACTCGCTCGGTCGTCTGCTCAACACCGTGTTTGAAGAAACGGTAGAAGCCGAGTTGATGCAGCCCACTTTTGTTATCGATCATCCCGTCGAAATTTCGCCGTTGTCTAAGCCCCATCGCAGCAAACCTGGAGTGGTTGAGCGGTTTGAGCTGTTCATTGCCGGCCGCGAAACCGCCAATGGATTCTCAGAGTTGACGGATCCGATCGATCAGCGCGTCCGCTTTGAGGCCCAAGCGGCGCGCAAAGCTGCCGGTGACTTGGAAGCGACCGGGGTCGATGAAGACTTTTTGACGGCTTTGGAATATGGCATGCCGCCCACCTGTGGTGAGGGCATTGGCATCGATCGCCTGATTATGCTCCTCACCGATAGCCCCAGCATTCGCGACGTCATTGCCTTCCCGCTGTTGAAACCGGAGCGATCTCTGGATGGCGAAGCGGGTACCGCCACGGCTGAGCCCTCCTAACTGCGTTGATCACCTGGCGGCAGCGACCATCGGGAAAGCCGCCAGACTTCTCAATCAAATGTGCTGCAAACTACATTTTCGGGTTCGGCGAGTGCCTAAACTCCGGAGTGGTGTGATGGACTTGCAGCCTTATGAAGTGGATGACGTTTTCTGCGATCGCGATCGCCGGTTTAGTGACCACCGCTGGTCCCCTGGCGGCGGATGATCATGTTTCTCCTAATGGGGTTAGAACGCTGACGCCGGAAGGGGGCATTATTCCCACGGCGACCTGGAGTTTGGGCACCCGCGCGGGCGACTACGTGTTTGTGGCGGGGATGCGCGGTATTGACCCGGCCACCAATAGCCTGGTGCCAGATGCCGAAGGTCGGGTGCGACAGGCATTTTTGAATATGCAGCTGATTGCCGAGTCGGAAGGGGCAACGTTACGAGACGCCGTCAGGCTGGTGGTGTATGTCACCGATATGTATCGCTATCGCCCGATTGTAAATCAGATTCAGGCAGAGCTGTGGGGCGATGGCCCCTACCCACCGCGCACAATTGTGGAGGTCGATCGCCTAAACCAAGACGACATTGTGGAAGTGGAAGGCACGTTCTACGCCCCCCTCGAAGAGTAAGCTGGGAGTCGCTTGATAGCAAAGTCCCAATGTCACGAGTTTCGACTCCGCTCAACTCTCGCGCCACGTAGGTTGAGCGGAGTCGAAACCGGGTTTATCGGTACATTATTCCTTGGCCACTCCCTTATCTGGTCGATTACTGACTAGCCACAACCATTTGCAAGCCTAAAAGCGCTCCTAAAATCACGGCATAAATCAGGATGGTTTTGAGCCAGGAGCTGCGCTTAAGCCAAAACTTACCCACCACGCCAGTCAAAATGGCCGCCATCAAATAACTGAACACGACCTGCCCGATGATTTCCCCCGTCTCGTAGGGACTGGGGTGGAACGCCTGGGAGACGGCGATCGTTGCGTGCAATGCAAAGGGCGGTAGGGCAATCATGAACGCTTTGAGCTAGAGGCCAATGGGTTTCACGGGGAACGCCTCAGCTCAGTGATCAGTCAGCACTGCCAATATGCCCGGCAGCACCGGCAAATCTTGAAAACCGCAACATCATAGTCGGCAAATCGCCCCGCAACTGACCGATATTAAGCTATCAGACATCCCTAGAGGCAAGCTTTGAGGGGCACGGAGAATAATCGATGTCCTTAATGCATGTGCGGTCAGATCACTGGGTTGTGCGACCTTTCAGACTTAAGATCGTCCCTGCCAGAATTTGGGATTACGCCGACTGTGAAAGACTGCCGTGACAATGATTCGACTTGAGACGATGCGATAGTATAGCGATCCGTAATTAGGTCAGGTCAGCCAATATTTCTGAAATGAGCACACAGTAAGTCTTCTCATTCAGAATTCCGCATTCAGAATTCCGCATTCTGCTATAAATGGCATAGGGAAATCGCTTCACCACGGCTCGACGCACATCGCGATAGACAACCGGATACGCCTCAGGCATGCCCCCAATTCGGTTGAGTACTTCATCAATGCAGTCTAGAAACTCATTGCCCAATCCCGGCTTTTGACTTTCATACCAGCGATAGGCTTCGTCTAGCTCATCACGAACGATTGCGCGAAACGCCAGGGCATAATTCATGGCTGGCCCTGAATGGTGGCTCTCACTTCATCCCAGGTCAATACGCTGTCTGGGTTGGATTCGGTATCGTCGATCCGTCGATCAAGCTCTTGCTTTTGGGCGTCGGTGAGATCGGGGTAGGCTTGCTCCGCAGCAATACTGTCCCAGATGGCCTGGACGATATGAATTCTCTCTTCAATGGTGAGGCCAGTAATTTCCTGAAGGGTGGCAGAGATATCCATAGAAGCAATTGGGATAGAACAGCGAGCAAAAATCCTTCTTCAAACTATAGCGAATCAGCTTTTTTCACTGCGGGCTTCACGTTAGGCATCTACATCTCGTACCTCAAATCACCCAGCCACCCAACTACCCAACCACCCAACTACCCTGCTACCCAACGACTCCCCTACCTCACCTACCTCACTCACTCCCCAACCGCTCAATCAAATACAACACCTCCGCTGCGTCAGCGTAATCGAGGGCGAGGTCTTCGG
This sequence comes from Cyanobacteria bacterium P01_F01_bin.56, assembly GCA_039185935.1. Classification (GTDB taxonomy): domain Bacteria; phylum Cyanobacteriota; class Cyanobacteriia; order Phormidesmidales; family Phormidesmidaceae; genus Halomicronema. The sequence continues at coordinate 64,351 of JBCDAJ010000004.1, forward strand.
CCAGGGCCGAGTCGCGGGAGCCATTAAGGATGGCCACCATCGCCTGGATGAGCTGCTTGAGAGAGTCCGTTGCTTCTGGGTCGTTGGTCAGCTCGGCAAACAGCGACTGCACCTCATCGACTTGCTGCTGCGCCAGCAGCCCTAGAACGTGGTCAACCAGCTTGCCGCCACCACCCTGCGCATAGCCCCCCTGTTGCCGATAGGCCAGGTAGGCATCGCGGGCCTGCTGCCAGGCTGCCCGTGCCGCTGCGGGATTGCCGGTAGCGGTTTCGATTTGATGCAGGATGTAGAAGGCATTCCAAACAGTTCCAGCATGGCCTAAATTCTGCTTGCATTCAATCGCCCGCTGTACCTCTCCCCGCGCTTCGTCGTACCGCTGGAGCTTGCGCAGAGTATCGGCGATGTTATTGCGAACACGCCCTTCGGACCGCAAGTCTCCGTGCTCGACGTAAATATCTGCCGCCTGTCGGTAAAAGGTCACCGCCTCCTCGGGGCGATTCAGATAGTCGTCGTAGAGATTGCCGAGCTGCGTCAAACTATCCGCCTGCCTCGCCCGATCGCCGATCTGCGTCTCAATCTCCAGGGACCTACGGTAGGCGGTTTCCGCAGTGTCGAACTGCCCCGCCTCCTGGTACACCATGCCGGTCTGGTGCCAGATGACGGCCACCGTTTGGAGTTCATTCTGCTGCTCAAACAGGGTGCGGGCGGCGTTGTACTCAGCGATCGCTTCGTCATAGCGGCCCTGATCCATGCGCACCGTCGCCAGATTGCTCTTTCCTGCCGCTACCTGCCGGAAATCGTCCAGTTGTTCAGATTCTTGGATCGCCTCCTCATATTTCTCTGCTGCTGCCTCTAACTGGCCCAACGCCCGCAGACAGTCGGCCTGTCTAGCCAGAACAACAGAGGCCATGCGGGCTCCTCGCTCCCCCAGTGCCTCGAACTGCTGCTGAGCTTCGACAAACAGCTTTAGAGCTGGGGCCGCCTGACCTCCACCAGACAAGACTTGCCCCAGCAGATTAGTCGCCATCGCTAAGTCATAATCCGCTCCCCGGTAGGCGGTTGGCCCCACCGCCTGGGCCTTCGCTAGCAGCCTCTGGGCCTGGTCATAGGCGGCCTGGAGCTGCCTATGATCCAGCAGTCGCTCAATCTGCAATCGCTGGTGTTCAAACTGAGCCCGGCCCCACTCCGGCAACCCGGCGGCTGCCCGTTCCCTCAGGGCCACCGCCCGCGCCAGAGCCTGGGGGCGATTTAGGTTCGCGAGCAGTTGCTCAATATATCTGGCAGTTCGGCTCACATCTTCAGCCGTAGTGTTATCTGCTGTCAGGCGCTGCCCCAGCCAGTCGAGCAGGGCCATCAGGTTAGGCAGCTCCAGCAGCGTCAGTCGGTTCGCTAGTCGGCTGTCTTGGTTCCATTGCTGATACAGAAAATCGACCAGTTGCCCCATCGCCTCGGCCCAGGTCGCGGTGAGCGGTAACCGTTGCTCTGGGGGGTGCCCCAGTTGCAGGTAGGCGGGCAGGGCCGGGTCGAGGCGTAGGTAGGAGTACTCCTGCTCTTCCGCCATGCCCACTTCAATCAGCAGGGCTGCAATGGTCTGAACTTCCTCGGCTTCAACTCCTACCACTGCTGACAGGATGCCGAGTTGCCCACCCCCATGCACTACTGCCAACCGCTTCACTTGCTCCCTCACCGCCTCCGGCAACCGCCGCAGCGACAGCTCCACGCTGGCATACAGCGAGTTCTCCCGATCGCCCGGATTTTCCGCCTCTAGCTGGGCCATAAGCTGACTCAGCCGTTGGGTGGTCAACCCTACTCCGGTGCGCACTTCCCGAGCCAGCAGCACCAGGGCGCGAGGGTGGCGGTTTACGGTGTCCACCAGTGCTGTAATTTCAGCCGGGGTGGTGGCGTTGTCGGTGGCGGGGGGCTCCCAGCCCTGTTGGGCCATCACTTGTTCAACAAGCTGCACGGCTTCGACTTCGCTCAGCCGTCCGAGGGGCACAGTGCATCGGGCTTTGGCAAAGGGGGCGGGTAGAGGTTCGCGGCTGGTGAACAGCAGGCGACAGTGGGTATCAGCCGAGAGCAGCTTCTGGCAGAGGGCCAGCAGCTCGGTGACATCCGCCACGCCTGCGGGGTTCTGGCCCTGGGCATCGGGCAGCACGCTTTCCAGATTGTCCAGCACAATCACGGTGGCGTAATCCCGCAGGGCGCGTTCGACGGGCTGCAGGGCGGCGGGAAGATCGTCGCCATACTGAGCAACAGTGTACTGGGGCACCAGTTGGCGACCGATGACATCCAGCACGCCCTTTACGTCCTGCACGTTCTGGGGCTCCACACTGACAAACGCCCCCCGTTGAAACCGGCCCGACTGCACCAGCCAGCGGGCCAGCTCTGTCGCCAGGGCGGTTTTACCCAGGCCGCCGCTGCCGCGAATCACGGCGTATTGTTGCTGCAGCAGCAATCGCTCCAGGTGCAGCAGTTGGCGGCTGCGCCCGACAAAGTGGTGTTCCGGTTCCGGGGGCAGCAGGCCCAGTTGGGTCTGGCGGCGCTCTCGGGCTAGGCGGGCCGCCGCTTCCCCCACCGTCACGGTAAACAGCTGGGGGTCAGCGGCATCCTGATACAGCACGGGCACAAACCAGTCCTGCAGCTCCAGGTTGCCCGCCCCCATAATTTTGAACCGGTAGGGGTCGCTGTAGAGGGCCTCCTGCCCCGCCAGCATGGCATCCCCCACCCGTTTACCCTCGGCCAGAGTGCGGTAAAAGGGCTCGACAAAGCGGCGGGCAGTTTCCACCAGTACGGAATGGCTCATGGCCACCACGGACCCGATGCCTTCCTCTAGCAGTCGGGCGGCGACGGAAGCCATGGGGTCATCGGTGGCCTGGGCCGTCTGGCAGGCTTCCAAAAAAATCAGCGGCACGCCATAGTGCCGCAGCTCTGCCGCCAGCTCCGGAGCATAGATGAGCTTGAGCAGGCGCTGCCCCAGCTTGTCGGCATCACGCGGATCTTCAAAACAGAGGGCCCCCAACCCCACGCGTCGGTTGTACATCCCGTGGCCGTCAAAGTGAACAATTTCATAGGGGTCGTTTTCCTCTCTGGCCCTTTGCAGCGCGGCTTTCATGGCGGGAAAGGTGGGCGGCGAGAGCAGATCCACCTTCACCAGATCTTCCCCCAATTCATCCACGGCCTGCACCAGGGCTTTGGCACTGATGCGGTGGTCGAGATAGCCGACGGGGTTGCCGTCGCCATCCACTTCCGGGCGGGGGCTGATCAGCAGCACCCGAATGGGCAAGTCAGCTTTGAGGGTGGTTGTGGGCTTGCGGTTGGGCAATCGCCGTCGCACCCGTACTCCACTGCTTGATTGAGAGATATAAGTCTCGCCGTCTTCCGATAAAATCTCCCATGGTAGGGTGAGCAGGTCATTGGCGGCTTCGCGGAACCGGGCAGCTTCATCATCCAGGGTGCCTTCTGGGGGGTCGCCGTCTACTTGCACAGAGAAGCGACGGCTGCCACTGGAGCGCTGCCATTCAGCTAACGGTTCCCGAGCGGAATCGGCTAGGGTCGCCGCCTGATACAGCGCCTGTCCCCATTGGGGCAACTGGGCTTCTGTCCCAGTCGCTCGCTGCTTAAAGACACCCGTGGGCCATTGATAGTATCTCTCGACGTACCAGCGAATCTCCTCCAGCTCCAAGGGGCCAAGGGGCGCAGTGAAGTGATACTGGCGGCTGCTAATCTGGCGGTTGCCGTCTTCCGCAGGAATGTAAGTGAGTTCTGCCATCGCCACAGCGCGACGGATGCCCCCGTTCTCCACGATTTGCGGGTTTTTGAGTTCCAGCAGCAGTTCTTCAACGGGCTCGACTTCAACAGTTTTGCCAGATTCCCAATCATTCGGCAGTTGCAATCCCAACGCCGCCGCAATGCTGGGAATTGCCTCGTTGAGTCCCGTCGGCCCCTCCGCTACAAAGATATAAAGCGGATCGTTGGAAAAGTAGCGCTTGAGGATGTTCTGCCGCGTTCCCGGCAGCACCACCGGAATCACTTTATAACTGTCCGATCGCTGCTCAGCTGTCTCTATCGCCAGATCAATCTCGTCAGGTACCCAATCGGAGTCCAAAGCATCCATGCTGACCACGACCAAAAAGTGTCGCGCGGTGCGAATAGCTTCCTTGATGGTGTCGGTCAGGGCATCGCCCCCCGTTAGCTCACGAGAGTCCACCCACGATACTTGTCCGTGGGCTTCCAGGATTTCTCGCAGCCTTTTGACGGTCTCGTCGTCCTGCGTGGAGTGAGAGATGAAAATGTGGGGCATCATTCAAATCTGCTCGCTATTTTTTCAATCTTAGCCACACGATTCAGGATGGTCGAGGTAGCTGCGAGCTGGGTTCTGAGTCCGATAATTCACTGCCAGTCCCCTGTCGCTCCCTGATGCTTCTATGGGTAAACTCGTAAGCATTGATTTAGTCTACAAAGCGTGAGCCCAGGCCCGACTGCACCAAGCGCGAGCGATCGCAGAGAGGCTTCCTGGCGAATCTGTAGCTCACACGTCTTTTTCCGCCGGTTCAAATCAGTTAGCGGTAGAGTAATAGGTGTTTATGGGGATCTTTATCGCTTGGCATCGGGGGATAGAATGATGCGTGAAATTCCATGCCAATTTTTAGTAATGGCATTCATACACGTTGAAGTTGTTTGACACAACCAGCCTTTTTGCCGCTTTTTTTCTTGTTCACGATTGCATTATTTCCCTAGCTTGTAGCAGCGACCCTCCACTATGGCACCGTCTCAATCCAGCATGTTGGCGACCTTCTCCCAAGTTAATCAGCAAGGGAGCCTGACCCACCGGGTCAAAGATCTACCCGCCCCCCAGTTCATCGATCTGCTTGATCAAATTACCCGCGAGTTTGAGCACTTCCTGCGGGCGATCGACATGATCAACAACGAATCGCTGGAGAATATGCTGGAACAGATTTTAGAGGCTTTCACCCTCAAAATCGGGCAAATCCTCCATGCCGATCGCACTACCATCTTTATGGTCGATTGGGATAAAGAAGAACTCTGGTCCAAAATTGCCCAAGGTAACGACGAAGCTCGCCTCGAGATTCGGGTGCCCGTAGGCAAAGGGATTGCCGGCCATGTCGCCGACTCTGGCGAATGCTTGAACATTCCTGATGCGTACTCCAGCGACCTCTTCAACCGTAAAACCGATCAAGAGACGGGCTATCGGACCCACAGCATTCTCTGTATTCCCGTCTTTAATAAAACCCAGGAAACCGTTGTTGCCGTTGTGCAACTGTTGAACAAGCTGGATCCAAATAATCAACCAACCGCCTTTGACAACCAAGATGAGCGAAGCTTTCGTGAATTTGCCTCCTCCATCGGCATTATTCTGGAGAGCTGCAACTCTTTTTACGTCGCGGCGCGCAACCAAAAGGGCGTTTCCTCTCTACTCAAAGCGATCTCCTCGCTGGAACAAAGTTTGGATTTGCAGAAAACGCTGCAGTCCGTCATGGCTGAAGCTCGTGACCTGATGAGCGCCGATCGCAGTACCCTGTGGCTCATTAACGCAAAAACCAACGAATTGTGGTCGCGAGTCAAATCGGGCGATGGCCAGACCATGATTGATCTCAGCATTCCGGCTGATCGCGGCGTCGTGGGTTACGTCGCAACCACCGGCCAAACCCTGAACATTCCCGATGCCTATCAAGATCCTCGATTTGATCCCGCTTCGGATAAAAAAACTGGGTACCATACCCGCAATATTCTCTGCATGCCGGTATTTGATTCCTCCGGCAAGCTGATTGCCGTCACTCAGCTCATCAATAAAAAACAGGGCTCCTTCAATAGTTCGGATGAAGAATTCATGCGAGCCTTTAACATTCAGGCGGGGATTGCGCTGGAAAATGCCCAACTGTTTGAAAACGTCCTCGTCGAAAAGCAGTATCAGAAGGACATTCTGCAGAGTCTCTCTGATGCCGTGATCTCGACTGACATGGCGGGGCGCGTGGTCACCATTAACGATGCGGCCTTGGAGCTATTGGGCTGTCCCGAATCGCCAGAAGATACTGACCATACCCTGCGAGAAGCCTGGGAAAAGCAGCTCATCAATCGCCACGTGTGGGATATCATCCCCCTCGAAAAGCTGCAGTTTCGTCTAGAAGACAGCTTGGAAACGGGAGCTAAGCATTACGTTCCGGAACAGACTTTAAAGGTGGCGATTCCGGAGACGGTGGCCCTGGCGGCGGCTTCAGGACAAGCCGTCGACCCCACCGAAGCGCTGCTCTTGCTGCCCGACCCTGACAATACCAATCAGTTTTGGCCTTGGGGGCATCGTAATGACACCACCCCTTTGAGCAAAGCGCAGACGCAACTACTAGAACGCAGCATCAACCTGACGGTCAATCCGCTCACGAATCCTGAGGGGGGGGTACGCGGTGGCCTCCTGGTGCTTGAAGACATCAGCCAAGAAAAGCGCATGAAGACGACGCTTTATCGCTATATGACCCCAGGGGTCGCCGAGCGAGTGATGGCCCTGGGCGAAGATATGCTCATGCGCGGCGAGCGGCGCGAAGTCACCGTCCTGTTCTCCGATATTCGCGGCTACACCACCCTGTCGGAAAATCTCGAAGCCGATAAAGTAGTTGAACTGCTCAACGCCTACTTTGAAACGATGGTCGAGGCCGTCTTTACCTACGAAGGCACGCTTGATAAGTTCATCGGCGACGCGATTATGGCCGTGTATGGTGCCCCGCTGCCTTTAAAGAACCATGCTTGGGCCGCCGTGCAGTCAGCCCTCGATATGCGCCATCGCCTCGCTATCTTTAACGCCGAACGCGTTCAACACAGTCAACCCAAAGTGAGCATCGGCATTGGGATCAGCTCTGGCGAAGTGGTCTCTGGCAACATTGGTTCTCAGCGCAAGATGGAATACACCGTGATTGGGGATGGGGTCAACCTCAGCTCTCGATTAGAAGGGGTGACAAAGCAATATGGCTGTGACATCGTGCTGAGTGAGCATACCTACAACCTCTGTGAAGACCTGATTTGGGTCCGAGAGCTCGATAAGACCCGGGTCAAAGGCAAAAATGAGCCGGTCAGCATTTACGAACTCATCGACTTCAAGAAAAATCCGCTTGACCAAACAGCCCAGGATTTTTTGGCCCTCTACCAAGAAGGACGGGCTGCTTATACCGGCATGCAGTTTAAGCAGGCTATTACCTGCTTTGAACAAGCGGCGCAGTTGCGTCCGAGCGATCGCGCTGTCGACGTACATATTGATCGGGCTCAAGCCTACTTAATCAACCCACCACCGGCAGATTGGGATGGCGTGCACACCATGACCACCAAATAGGATTCGTCACTTTTGCCGCCAAGTTCGGCTATGGGCGCAGTGAGACGTCAAAGGGCACGAGTTCTGCGAATGCCTACGCCAAAGCAATATCCAGGCACATCATGACCACGAAGCCTAAAATCAACCCCAGAGTGCCGCTCTGCCCCAGGCTCTTTTGCGAAATATCGGGAATAATTTCGTCGACGATGACAAACAGCATCGCGCCAGCAGCAACCGCCATGCCCCAGGGCAAGGCCGCCTGAGCCAAGCTGATGATAGCGACCCCAAAGATGCCACCAATGGGCTCTACCAGACCCGTCAGGGTGGAAATCCCCAACGCATAGAGGGGCGAATATTGCAGACTCTTGAGAGACCAAGCCACCACCAAGCCCTCAGGCATATTTTGCAGGGCAATGCCCAACGCTAGTGGCAAGCCTTGGGCGGCATCCCCCGAGCCAAAACCCACCCCCACTGCTAGCCCCTCAGGAAAGTTATGCAGCGTGATCGCGGTGACCAACAGCCAAATTCGCTTGAGGTTGTCGACTTCTGGCCCCTCTTGGCCCTTAAAAATATGTTCGTGGGGAAAGCGATTGTGGACAATCCACAGCAACCCTCCCCCGAGAAAAATACCCAGGCCCATGATCAGGGCCGCGATCGCCTGCGAATAGCCGAGTTCTCTCGCGGCTGCCGTCCCCGGCACAATCAGAGAAAACGAAGTGGCCGCTAGCATAATGCCACCCCCCACCCCGAGCAACACCCCTTCGACTTTTTCCGAAGGCATCCAGGGCAGCAAGACCGGTAAAGCACCGATGCCTGTCCCTAAACCGGCAATCAGACTCGCGATCGCTCCTAGTGCCGCCGTTTCCACGCTGGTCCTTCTCCTTGCTAGCTGGCTGTCGCTGCTGCTCTTCTCAGCCTAGTCGATTCGGTGCTGGGTACCCTGTAGTATCCCCAGTCATACCAGTTCTCTAGAATCAAACGATGAATCGGAGGATCAGGCTACGGAGTCGCGCTTAAATAACATCCCACCGACCCTGCTACCCATCCACCCCGCCCCAGTCTTATTCGGATACTTTCTTTTCAAGCCGCTCCCCCAAGGGGTAAAGGGGCAAATGGGTAGCTGGATTTTAGCGAATTGAGATCAGAACTGACGCAGTTGAAGCTGACGCAGTTGAAGCTGATTTTGGCCCCGGTCTCCTCCAACCGGGAAAAATCAGCTGCAACATGCCCCAGAATGAGTCATTGCAGGGGGCTTTGGCATCAGTCCAAGAAATTAGATACGGGCAGAGACTGCCCCCGGATTGTGAGGTCGAGTGAACTTCTGTGCCCATGCCGAATCAGGAATGGTATTCTGGCAAAACTCAACGGCACGGCTTGAGCGATCGCACCCTATCGACCTACATACATGGCTGACTTATGAATCCTGCCCTGACTCAATTTGGCGACCAGATGTCTCACCTCACTGGGGTAAGGGCCATCATGAAAGACATTATTGAAACCTTACGAGCCGGGCAGGGGCAATCATTCATCAACTTGAGCGCTGGCAATCCAGTAATTTTGCCCGAGGTGGAGCAGCTTTGGCGCGACTGCACGGCCGAGCTGTTGAATAGTCAAGCATACGGCGAAGTCGTCTGCCGATATGGCTCTAGTCAGGGCTATGAACCGTTTATCGAGGCCGTGCTGACAGATTTTAACCAGCGCTACGGCTTGCATCTGACTGATTGCAATATCTTGGTAACGCCCGGCAGTCAGTCGCTCTACTTTTTTGCAGCTAATGCTTTAGGTGGCTATACTACCGAGGGTCAACTCCGGGAGATTGTCTTGCCCCTCAGCCCAGACTATACCGGCTATGGTGGCGTCTCCTTATATCCAGAAGCCTTGAAAGCCTACCGACCGACGTTGGATATTGATACCGCGACTCATTCTTTCAAATATCGCCCCGACTTTAGTCAGCTCGAAATCACGGAACGCACTGGGTTTGTGCTGTTTTCTCGCCCGTGTAACCCGACTGGCAACGTGATGACCGATGAAGAAGTGCATCGGATCGCTGATTTAGCGGCCCCTCACAACGTGCCGGTATTTGTGGATTCTGCCTATGCGCCGCCTTATCCAGCGCTCAACTTTACTGAGATGACGCCCATCTTTCGCCCTAACATGGTGCACTGCATTAGTTTGTCCAAAGCGGGTTTACCCGGCGAGCGGCTGGGCATTGCCCTCGGGGATGAATCGATCATTCAGGTTTTGCAATCATTTCAGACCAATCTCTGCATCCATTCTTCCCGCTATGGTCAAGCGATCGCGGCGCGGGCGATCGCCTCTGGAGCCCTCGCTGATTTGGCCGCCACCGTAATTCGCCCCCACTACCGCAACAAGTTTGCCGTCCTGGCCGACAGCCTAGAGCGTTACATGCCAGCCGATGCACCTTGGTATGTGCATCGAGGCGAGGGCGCGATTTTTGCCTGGCTGTGGTTTGACCAACTGCCCGTCACCGACCGGGAGCTGTATCAGCAACTCAAGCAATATGGTGTCATCGTCGTTCCGGGCAATCCGTTCTTCCCCGGTTTGCAAGCCGATTGGCCCCATACACGGCAGTGTATTCGCATTAGCCTCACCGCCACCAATACCGAAATCACTCAGGGCATTCAACACTTGGCCACTGTGGTAACAGCGCTGTATCAGCAGCGTGCCGTCGCGGCGACCCCTGTGGCAGCCGGTTCATAAGGGCAGCGGATGAACACCCCTCAACCTGACGACTGGATTGAGATTGGTCGCATTGTTGCCCCTCAAGGGCTCAACGGTGAAATGCGGGTGTACCCTGACACCGATTTTCCTGAGCGCTTTTTGGCACCCGGCGATCGCTGGCTGCTAAGACCAGGGCACACCAAGCCAGAAGTCATGCAGCTATTATCAGGGCGGTTTTTGGCTGGCAAAGGTCTCTATGTCATTAAGCTTAAAGGCATCAATTATCGTGACCAGGCGGAAGCCCTGCGCGATGCCCAACTCCTGATTGCGGCTGGCGATCGCTTAGAGTTAGCGCCTGACGAATTTCATGTGGCTGATTTGGTGGGTCTCACCGTCAAGTTGCAGGCCACGGGAGCCGACATCGGCACGGTCGTTGACATTTATGCTGCGGGCAATGATTTGCTGGCAATTCGCCTGTTCCCAGAAGTCATGGCGGCCGCGCCAGAGTCTCTGAGCCATCCCCCCAAGCGCAAGCCGAAACAGGAACCACCTCTGCTGGTTCCTTTTGTTGCCGAAATCGCCCCCATTGTCGATTTAGATGCCGGTTATGTGGTGATCGACCCGCCTAAAGGGCTATTGCCAGAGCTATGACCACTTCTGCGGCAGTTATCGCAAGGTGCAAAATTCAAAATTCAAAATTCAAAGTTCAAAGTTCACAAGTGAAGCCACTGCAGGATAAAGTCTCTGGCTTTTCCGGGCATTCGAACCTAACAGGGATTGCTGTACCAGGCAAGCTCGCTGAAGTTGGAACACGGTTTGCTGAAGTGAATCATCTAGCGATCCGCAATCAGGTCAGGACAGTTGTAATTTCTGAAAGCATCACACAGCAAGTTTTCTTATGCCGAACTCCGAACTCCGAACTCCGAACTCCGAACTCCGAATTCTGCTATAGAGCCACGGCTTTTAATGGTGCGCTTTAAATTTTCAATGTTGAATTTTGCCCTCAGCGACAACTGCGCCTGACCCTAACGGGACCTTGGGAAAACCGGCAGCATTTTTAAGCCACACTTCTGATTCTGTCAAGATAGGCGACCCCCTGCTTAACCCAATGCCTTTAATTGGGTATGTTTAGGAGTGCGAAGTTGCCGATTGCATTAAAGCGAAGTTGACGCAGCAAAAGCACACGCAATACTAACCTTAGGGGATGTCTACAATGGATTTAGCGATCGCAGCAGTGGTATTTGGTACCGTTTTGGTTCTCTTTACACGAGACGTTTTTGGCAGCTAGGAAGCTTCCGACTGACGCATACCAAAGAAGTCGATCCGATACTCCGTAATTTTAGTGCCAGTTTGTTGTTCAACCTGGCGAATTAGGTCTGCTGGCAACTCAACTCGGACATCAATAATTTGCTCAGTGTCTAGGCAGTTGACGTGGCTGTGGGCATCATTGATGTGTCCGTATAGCCTGCCATCTGAGCGTTCGACACATTCGATGATGTTTTGCTCTGAGAGCGCCTCCAGATTTTGATATACCGACGTGTGACCAATTTCACACCCTTGGCGGTTTAAGCGATCGTAAATTTCCCGCGCCGATAAGTGCTCTTTCGCTTCCCATAGAAGTTCTAAAATGTAGCGGCGTTGCCGACTAAGGCGCATTTTAAGCGCTTGACATCGCTCAAAAGCATCTTCTAGAGAATGGATTGGTTTGGGTGCCGTCGGGCTCTCCATCAAAGGCTGCTCCACAGGTCTAACGGTTCGGTGCGGCAGGGCAACAATTTGGCCACTGAGAGCCCCAGCCCACAAGGCAGACTGCCATATACTGAATAGCTATGAACAGTCACTGAGAATTCAATTGCCTTCACTATAGAGTACAAGATCTAATGCGTACTCAGTACCACTTTAGCTTGCACTGAAGGCGATTGACCAAGCTCTGCTCTTTAGGGCCCTAGCGCCTTAGCGCCGTGCGGCGTAAATTTGTCTACTGTTTTCTAGCGCCGGGGGCCGAGGGGCCGGGAAGCCAACAGCGATAAGAATATGAAGACTTTGGCTACCGAGACCCGTCATCAGCTTTATTCGGTACGTATGGAGCTTTGAAACCTTGATGCAGCCAACGCTTTACGCTTGACCTCGCAATTTGGAATCGGGGGCCTGAAGATGTTGCCCTAAAAAATCGGTGGCGGCGTCGACCGATAATGGCTTTGCCCAATAGTAGCCTTGGCCGTATTCGGCGCCGAGCGATCGCAAGGTCGCCACATCCTCAGCAGTTTCGACCCCTTCAGCGATGACATCCATTGCCAGGGTATGGGCCAAGTTGACAATCGTGCGGACAATGGCCAAGTCTTCAGGGCTTTGCAGCATGTTACGCACAAAGGACTGGTCAACCTTAAGCGTGTCAATGGGGAAGCGGCGCAAGTAGCTGAGGGATGAATAGCCCGTGCCAAAATCATCGAGGCTCAGCCGACACCCAAGCGATCGCAGCTTAAACATAAGGTCAATGGCCGCTTCGACATCCCCCATCACCATACTTTCTGTAATTTCTAACTTAAAGATGAGACCGTCGAGAGAGCGGTGATGCAAGCTTTGGGTGAGTTGTTCGAGCAAATCCAGTTGCTCAAATTGTCGTCCCGATAGATTGATACTGATGAGCAGCGGCTCATCGGGAAGCTGCAGCTTCCACTCATAGGCTTGTTGGCAGGCGGTTTCACAAATCCACTGGCCGAGGGGAATGATCAACCCGGTTTCTTCGGCCAGTGGCACAAACATTCCCGGTGAGATAAAGCCCCGCTGTGGATGCTGCCACCGGACGAGGGCCTCAAAACCGGCAATTTTGCCCGTCTGCAGCGAGACAATCGGCTGATAGTAAAGTTCAAATTGCTGCTCGGCGAGGCCCTGACGGAGTTCGCCTTCTAACGTGAACCGCTGGAGATTGGCTTCTAACATGCCGGTCGCAAAGATTTGATATTGGGTTTGCCCTAAAGATTGAGCCCGAAACATCGCCGTATGGGCATCGCGCAAGAGATTGTCGGCGGTGTAGACATGGTCGGGCTGGGTGACGGCAATCCCAATGTTGGCATCGGTGACCACCGACTGTTGCGCCGGTATCAAAACGGGTTGAGCAATATCGTCACGGAGGGTGTTGGCCAGGTTTTCTAAAGCTGCTTTGTCGAATATAGAAATGGCGATCGCACAGTCATCTTCGTCAATGCGGGCAACGCGCGCCGCTTTGGGTAAGCTTGACCGCAACCGCGCCATCAGCTCTAGCCACATATAGTCACCGGTGGCCTGCCCTAGACTGCTGTTCACCAGGCCTAACTGGTCAAGGTGCACGTATAACACCCCGAGGCGCTGGGGTTGGCTCTGTCGCTGATGACGCTGGAGCGAGCGCCGCAAATGCGCTAAGAGAGAGGTCTGATTTAGGGCACCGGTCAACGCATCATGAGAGGTGGTGTAAAACACCCGATGCGTCATCGCCAGACCTAAGGCCCCCAAGAAGGCCAGCACTGGTCCCACCACGGGAATCCAAACGAGGTAGCTAAACAGGATACCACTCGTCGCCACAATCACCGTAAGACAGCCCAGCGCGACCAGACTTAACACCACAGGACGTCGCAATCGCCAGGCCAGCAGACTCCCTGTGAACGCCCACACTCCCAACCAAATGACTTCTAACCACTGGGGCCAAAACCGAAACGGCGATCGCGTACCCGCTGCTAGATCGAGCAGCTGACTAATCATTTGGGCATGCACCATCACCCCCGACATTTGAAAGGCTTCTTGCCGAACGGCGCTGTAGGGGGTGGATAAAAAGTCTTTGAGGCTAGGCGCAGTGCTGCCAATCAAAACCACCCGCTCGGTTAGAGCACCCAGATTCGTTTGGGGGTCTAGTAGCTCATGCAAGGCTAAGGTCGGGGCGATCGCTTCTGGATGGCGGTAATCAATCAACATTTGATACCCCCGCGTATCAGCCGTTTGATAACCCCCATCAGTTGGCTGCAGTCGCCGCAGCGTCGAGGTCCCCAACCAGAGAGCATCCGAAGTGTAGCTAAACGTCTCACCCGTGCTCACCCAATATCGTCGACTCACCTGTAACGCAAAGGAAAAGTAGGGATCGGCATCATCGCCAACTTGCATCAAGTTGCGCCGGAGAATGCCATCGGCATCTAGCGTCAAGTCGTTGAAGCCCACTCGTTCGGCAGGTACCGTGGGCGGTGGCGGAATTTCGAAAGCATTGCTAGTAATGGCAATGAGATTGGGGGCGTTGAGTTGTTCCAGCAGTGCCGACTCTCCCGGCGGTACGGGCAAATCACGATAAAGGTCTAACCCAATCACAGTCGGGTTTGTGGTCTGCAACCGCGCTAAGGCCGCGGCCAATACATCATCCTGAATAGGCCAGCCATAACGCCGAATATCGGCTTCGGTGATGCCGACGATAAGCAATCGGTCATCGTCGGGCAGGACGGGTTGCAACCGTACCCATTGATCAAACATGTTGAGTTCTAAAGGCTCTAGCCAGCCAATCCGCTGCCCGGCCCATCCCAAGCCCGTCACCAATACACTAGACAGGGCCACTGACTGCAAAGCCGCCCAAAAAATCTGCGGTACGACACGGGGGTGGCTACGGCTTTGAGTGCCGCGTCCAAGTCGCGATCGCATCTGATGCCAAAAGGTCGCCAATCGAGGCAAGCGTCAAGTCCTCACTCCAGTTCATTGGGTAGACGCACGGGCAACAATTCATCAATAACCGTATCGAGTTCCAGGTCGGCCAGGAGTTCAAACCATTGCGCCTGATAGGCTGCAGAGTCGGGTTGGGCCGCCAGCAACTCGGCAGCCAGGGCGATCGCATCGCTCCACAGACCGGCCGCTTGATAGGTTTGCACCTGAGCCACAGCATCACTGTTGGGCATTATCTCTGGTAGGTCCTCGGCCTGCTGCAACCATCCGTCTAACACCAGTGCTCTCAACGGATTCGCAGTCTCGCAGGAGGCGACAAAAGACCACTGATAATATTGTCCCGCCTCTAAGGCATTAGCTGGCACCTGAAAGCCAATTAACTCAGCTTGATAACCGACCTCTACGGTTTTTTCATAAACGGGAACGACTGCTTCACTATCGTGTAGCGCAAACGTAATTTGATAAGCGGCTGGAGACTCCGGCACCGCGAAATAGAGCGTTGGGCGCTCTTGATTCGTGACTCCCAAATTGTTAGCAGGATGAACAGCCACCAACCCGGCGGCGTTAATCGCACATCCCCCTCGGGTACCACCACCGACCCGCCGCCCTGGAAATTCGTTTTGATCTTGCGCGATGGCAGGAAAACTCGCCATCGCTAAACCAAGACATAGCGTTACTCCAACCGTTGGAAATGTCCGTTTTGCCCTACCCAAAGTAGTCATTGTCCCTGAGTTCCTGAGTCGACGTGATGCATCTTTAGCCTGCCTGCGGAATATATCTACACGCAAGTTTGCCCGGCTTTGTAAAATTACCATCCACTCATCACTTTGCAGGAATAGCACCCGATTTAATCCATAAACGGTCTTGATCGGACTTTCAACCGCCAGATCAAGGGACTGTAGGTGGCTAAAAACAGACAGTGCAAAGGCCACGGTATCCACTCTGCCGGTATTAATGGCGGTATTAATGGCGGTATTAATTAAAACAACGTCCGACGAAATCCGACCGGATTCGCCTGGGCATTTGCCATCACAACGGCCAGTATGAGAGTAATTTGCCTCTGACCCTGACAGCCGCTATGAACATAGTCCCAAATCTCACCCGGTGTTTTCGCTTAGTTCGTCAACGATTCCCCCAGCGATTGGCCCAGGTCCTATTTAAATTGGCCTGCCACGGCATTTTCTGGGGATGGAATAGCCTTTTCATCATGGTGGTGTATTTGGGCTTCTTGCCCTTTATCGGGATCCCGCTCATCGTTGCCTTAGCCACCGGCGCGGTGCCTTTTCCCTTTGTGGTGCCGTTGGTGAGCTGTTTGGTCGTCCCCCCGATTTGCTCGGTGATTGGGCTCGTCAAGCTGAGAAAGCATCCCCAAAAACTAATGCGGCTGTTTTACAGCGTCGAAGCGCCGATTATGGCGCTGAGCCTTTTGCGCATGTTTGTACTGCGGGAACTCACGCCTGCGAGTACGCTGATGGTGGTGGGTGGGGCCATGGCGATCGCTGCCGTGACCCTCGAACTCTTTTTTGGCTACGCCGCCTACAGCAAACCGTTAGCCCGCTTTCAAATGGTGGCCCACACCGTGGTCTTGTTGGCTGGGCTGTACGTTGGCGGGTTACTGATGTTTTACACCGTGCCGCTGTTATGGATTATGCTCGGGGCCTTTTTGCAGTTTGAGTGGGTCGGGGCGATCGCTCAACAACTCTACTGGTCTTGGCAAGTGCATGAGCCTCAGGGCTTAATTGACTTCATCGGCTGGCTGATCACCGGGGGCTTGCAGTCACTCCTTGTTCTCAGCATTTTTGCGCTGTTTGGCTTTAGTGCCACGCTATTTGTGGGCCTACCCTACGCCCTGGTGGTGACCTTTTCGCAGTCTTGGGCACGCATGCGTTATGCGTTTGGCCAGCAGTTTGGCCGCTGGCAGGCTTGGACTACCACTGGAGCCGTCATGCTGGCCTGTGGCGGCCTGTTTTGGTTGACGTCGCCGCAGCCCCAAACTCAAGCCTTTGCCCTACTGAACCAGCCTCCAGAGTCGACAGCCGCCCGCCAGTCACTGCTACAAAAGTCGCCCCAAATTCGTCGCGGCTTGCTAAACGCTTATCTTATGCAGTACCGCTACATCAGCACCTGGCCATCGGCAAATAACTTGAAGGCATGGTATCCCAACGTTCTACCCGTCACAGCAGACCAAGCCGCACGATTGCAGCAGTGGCACAACGCCTTCTTGTCGCCGTTCTTATATCAGGGCGATCGCACCGATCCCGATCAGGCCGCAACCCTCTACGCGGAGTTTTTTGACGAGCCCATTCAAAAAGCTGAGTCCGAAGCGATCAAACAGGCCCTGCAGTCCACCGTCGAAAGAGATTCTGTCGAGGCGAGTTTGCTGAACATCAGCGATCGCGTCGTCGCGTTGACCCGTCAAGAAGTGACCATCAAACCCGACGGCGACTGGGCCGAGGTGACCTTGTACGAACGCTACGAAAACGCCACCCCCGAGGATCAAGAGATTGTTTATCAATTCTCGCTCCCAGAAAGTGCCGTCTTTACAGAACTGTGGCTGGGTGAAGCCGGTCTGGCTGAGCGCTATCGGTTTGTGGTGTCGCCGCGCGGCGCCGCGCAGCAGGTCTACCAGCAAGAACTGGAACGAGCCCAGGTGACACGGGCCGAAGACCCGGCCCTACTAGAGCAAGTTGGCCCTCGCCAATATCGTCTGCGGGTCTTTCCGATTCCCCGTCGGCAATGGCTCGGACGCCCCGGCGTCACACATTTGTGGATGTCTTATCGGGTGGCGCAGCAAGACGATGCCTGGCCGCTGCCTCAACTGACGGAAAAGCGCAATCTATATTGGACGTCTAAAACCGAGCGGTTACGGCTCGGTCAAAAACGGCAAAACTCAGATGACGTCTGGTATGAAGCCGCCGTCCCAGCGGCGACCCCGGCGTCCCCACAGACACACCAGGCCACGTTGGCTGCCGGGTACACCGTGACCGCCACGCCGCTGGCCGCCGCAACCGCGCTGCCACTGACCCATCAGCGGTTTGCCGTGGTGATCGACACCTCTCATAGTATGGGCGATCGCCCGGCTGAGCTGGCCCAAGCCTGGCAAACCCTGGGCGCGATCGCCGACACTAACACCCTGGACTATTACGTCACTTCCGCCGCCGGGATTGCGCCTCAGAAACGGGCCCAAGCCCCCCCTCTCAAAGACCTGTCCTTTTACGGCAATCTGACTTTGACGCAACAGCTTGACCAGTGGAACAGGTTGCGGGCCAAGTCGGACTATGATGCCGTTTTTGTCCTGACCGATGCCGGCAACTACGAGTTAGAGGCTGACGCTGCTACCGTCCCCGAACTGACGGGGGCGCTTTGGCTAGTGCATCTGGGCGGCGCGGTGCCCACTGCGTATGCTGACGACTTGCAGCAGCGCCTCACCGACTCGCAAGGGGGCGTGAGCAACACGCTCGCTGAGGCCATCGATCGCTTCGCCACCGAACAGCAAACGGGCAATCCAGTGCTAGATGGGTATGTGTGGGCCATTAACCCCGCCCTGCAATCTACCTCAGCCACGTCTGCGTCAGCCACGACAGCCGCCGCATTTCAACCCGTGGCGGCTCGACAGGCCATCCGCTGGCTGAGCCGGCAGCAAGATGTCACGCAGATCGAAACGTTGGATCAGCTGCACGCGATCGCTAAACGCTCCGAAATCGTCACGCCTTATTCATCCATGCTGGTGCTGGTGAATGACCGCCAGCGAGAAGCCTTGCAGGCCGCAGAAAATGACCTAGATCGCTTTGAGCGTGAAGTCGAAGACGGCACCGATACGCTGACGAACCCAGGCGATCCGCTCAATGCCTCAGTCTCGGAAAATGCGGCACCCTTGGCCATCCTGCTGGTTGGCTTAGTGGGGGCGTGGATGATGCGTCGTCCTCGCCCGCCGGCCCGGTAGTGGAGGACAACATTCCCAGTTCAGAATTCAGACAGCGATCGCGCTTCAAAATGTTCTGTTACGGTCTTAAGTTACGATTGCAAAAAAATATTACCCTAACGTCATTTAGCGCTTAACTCATCAAAATCAAGTGCGTTCCAATCAGGGATCATTCACTTAGCCCTAAGCATGTCAAGCACGACTCAAGATACAAATTGCTGTTTTTCTGCGTAGTTTATATAACAAAAACAAGCAAACGTTACGGCTTTTCAAGAACGATTTACTCTCAAGGGCTTAACAAAGCAATTTTTTTATACTGATAAGGGTATGAAGAAATTACTCAAATCCCAGGAGGACAGAGCCATGAGCCACACGTATGAGGCCTTTGTCGACATTAAAGAGTACATCGGTGGACAAACCGCTACTCCCAAAATCTATACAGAACGTTACGAAGTTGATGCTATCTCTGTTCAGGGTGCTGACGAAGTCGCTATTTCTAAAGCAACCGGCATCCATCCTAAAGCCGCTGAATTTGATGTCCGCATTACTCGTCTGCTGAAATAACTTTTTCGCAGCTTGATGCCATACAAGTCAAATATATTTTCTCAATGGGGCCTTAGTTGCCCCATTTTTAAACGGCGGTTTTGCTAACTTTATGGGCCACATAACTCCTATTATTTAAGGGCCATATTTATGATGAAATGCCATACTGCAATTGTCAGGAATACGGGGTCAAAGCTGGTAGCGTAGAACAGTGCTTTGGCAGTCCAATGGCGTCCCTTAAGAGTCCTAAAATTCTAGCCCGTCAAGCTTTTTGATCGACTGATAAACCTGAACGTTGACAGTTAACACAGCAATGATGGGCTGACTATAACTGCTCATTTATCCCTGCTGCTGTTGAGCTTTTGCGGCGTCTTTGACAAATAGCTTGCGACCTCTCAACTGCCCATCAGATTTGATTTCATCGGGAGTATGAAAGGTGAACCGACGATCGCCTTTGTGCATTGTCCACTCTGCTTGAATCGTCGGTTCTGGGAACAGGCCCTGTTCTAACTTTTTCAACATTTTGGGCCAGCGAGTTTTGAGGTGTTTAACTTCACCCACATACAATCGCACGGTACCAAAATTAACGACGGCATAAATTCCGGAGGCCATCTTCAACGCATTGCTTATGTCGCCTCTAAGCATGCCTTAGGAAGAGCCATAATGCCAACTTTCGACTGATGAAAAACAGTTGTTTTATAGATGTGGCGGTGTCTTTAGGCAATTTTAGACCCTGCAGAGAGCGACGGCGTGATCCCAGCGGAAATCAGGATTTCGGGATCTCATTGCGGACCAGGGCAGTGGCGATCGCCCCACCGGCAAACGCCACCAGCGCTGGGGCAACGGGCATCCAACCGGCCAACAGCCCTATCGTTATCGGCACGCCAACCAAAATGACACTGCCGACAACTAAGCCCAAGCCCAACACCCATAAGCGTTTTCCTTGACTGCCTAAAACCACTCCACCAGTGGCTCCCCCCACAATCCACAACACCTCAACCGCTTCGGGCCAGGCCCAGGGGAGGGGATGCGCATCTAACGAAGCTGACAAAATCTGACTCGTGGCGTGGGCATGCAGCATCACCCCCGACATCAAAAAATCCTCATCGGCAGTCGCACTATATGGGGTGAGAAAAAAGTCTTTGGCTGACGCTGCAGTCGTCCCAATTAAAACGACGCGATCGCGAATCATGTCTGACTGAAACTGTCCCTCCAGGAGCTCATTCAAGCTCATAGTCGGAATGGTCTCTGCCGCCCCGCGATATTGCAGCATGATTTGATAGCCCGCTGCATCCAGATGGCGATAGCCCCCAAAGTGAGGGTCGAGTGGAATGAACGTTCTACCGTTGATATCCATATAGTCGGGGTTGATCTCACTCGCGAGGGGAGCGATATCAGCGTTGCGCGGTTGCAGGTAGGCCAAAGCCAACCGCAGCGCAAAAGAATACAGCACCTCGGCCTCAGGCTGCTCATCTACCGAGGCGAACAACAGCTTCCGTCTAACCACCCCATCATCATCTACAGGGAAATCGTTGAAGCCAACTTGCTCCGGCGGGACTCCCCGCGGCGCTGGAATTCTTTCTGAGAGACTGCCCCCCAACTGCCGAATCGCAATGACATTCTCGGCGGCAAGCGCCGCGAGCAACTGATCATGCCCCTCCCCTTGGGGAATGTCGCGGTATAAATCTAAGCCAATCACCTGAGCGTCATGGGCTTGCAGCGTGGCGATCGCCGTTGCCAGCACCGCATCGCTCGGCGTCGTTTGCTGCAAACGCATGAGATCGGCTTCGGTGATTTCGACCACCAGCAGGCGATCGTCTACGGTTGGCAGCGGTTGGCGTTGTACCCACTGATCATGCAGCCACAGCTCGATTGGCACCCAACCGCCCAACTGACGAATCATCAAGACGATCGCGAGTACCCCAATCGCCACGAGCGCTGGTCGCCAGGGGCGGTATTGCCGTCGGTTTGGCCCGGGTGCTGACGGCCCCAAGATGGTCTGGGGCATCTCTGAGGCCGATGTTGCCAGTTGTTCATACTGCTCTAGGTCAGCCAGAGCGGCGGCAGCAGACGGATAGCGCTGATATATCGAAACTTGAGTAAGCCGCTGCAAAAAGACTTTTAAGCCCGGACTGATGGCAGGAGCATTGGTATCCCACAGCAGTTCTCCGGTCAGAGGGTTTTCGGGTAATTCTGTCGGCGATCGCCCGGTTAAGCCGTGAATCACCGTCATTCCCAGAGCATAGAGGTCGCTGCTGTAGCGGGGTCGCCCTGCCATTTGTTCTGGGGCGGCATAGCCCTGGGTGCCGATACTGACGGTAAACTGCTCGCTGTCAGCCAGGTAAACATCGGTCGTGATTTCCTTAACGGCACCAAAGTCAATCAGCATGTACTGACCATCTGAGCAGCGCCGCATTAGGTTACTGGGTTTGATATCTCGATGTATCACCTGCTCTTGATGAATAAACGTGAGCGTGGACAACACCGCTCGCAGGAAATCAACAGTTTCGGTCTCGCCAAAGCGCGACTGCTTAAACACATCACTCAGGGATTCGCCGTCAATAAACTCTTGAACAAAATAAAACTCCTCCTCACTTTCAAAGGCATCCAATAATTCTGGAATGCTGTTGTAATCTCCCAGACGGCGCATGGCCTCCACTTCTGACTTAAACAGACGGCGCGCCGTCGCCAGAAATTTGGGTGACGAGTTAGCCGGCATCAGTTGCTTAATCACACAGGGCAACTGCGATCGCTGGTGGTCAATGGCCAGATAGGTCTGGGCAAATCCCCCTTTACCCAGTGGTCGTAGCAGCTGATAGCGCTGGTTGAGCCAAATTTTAGTCATTAGAGTCGCATGCGATCGCTAGACAAGCTCATCGCCCCCGACGAGAGATCAATAGATGTTTTATGCTGATAAGGACTACAGCCAAACTTGATTTCCCAGAATGATGCTGGGATGAGAGTGGCTAGTAAATTTTAGTTCCCAGGCAGAGACTGTGATCCCACAACTGCCTTACGCAAATCAACTGTTTAAGAATGCTGGATAGCCTACTCGATATTTCTACTAATTTTGGCATTGATACCCTTTTACTGCTGCCAGTATTAATTGCGCTAGAGGCCGTGCTGTCTGCCGACAATGCGATCGCCCTGGCGGCGATCGCCCAGGGACTCGAATCTGAACAGCAACAGCAGCGAGCCTTAAATGTCGGGTTGGTGGCAGCATTTTTGTTGCGGATGCTCCTGATTGTCACCGCTTCTTGGGTGCTACGGTTTTGGCAATTCGAAGTTGCCGGAGCGCTTTATCTATTGTGGTTGGTCTATCAACACTTCACCTCGGCAGCGGATGCCAGTAACCATCACCACGGTCCCCGGTTTGCCTCAGTATGGCAAGCGGTGCCAACCATTGCCCTGACTGATCTGGCCTTTTCACTCGATAGCGTCACCACTGCGATCGCCCTATCTCGCGATGTTTGGGTCGTCTTGCTCGGCGGCACTATTGGCATTCTGACCCTACGCTTTATGGCCCAGTTGTTCATTCGCTGGCTGGACGAATATGAATACTTGGAAGACGCCGGTTTTGTGACCGTGGCTTTTGTCGGCATTCGACTCCTATTGCGCGTCGCCAATGATAATTGGGTGCCGCCTCAGTGGCTTATGGTGATCTTGATTGCGGGCATTTTCGCTTGGGGCTTTTCGAAGAAGACTCAGCCTGAGGCAGCGGCAGATAGCGTTACCTCAACCAAAGAGAATGGTCACCTGCCGTCAATGGGTGAGCCGCTAGCCGTGCATAAAACCGAACCCCTCGCAGCGGTGGAAGAGACTCGCCAACCCGCTGGTGTCGTCAGTCGAGACGATGAAACTGACGCCGCTGGATGATTTCCTGTTAGCGAGTTTTGGCTGAATCTGATTCGTTGACAGTGCTATAAAGGCTTGGCGTCAGTCAAAATCAGCCAAATTCAAAAACTTACTTTGGTTCAATAGCTCAAGCGCTGATTAACTGAATGTTTGGCTGTTGCCCCTCTGCCAACTCATAGTTTAGGTGCTCTAAGCCGATGACCTTACCGACCCGATTTTTGATGAGCAAAATCTCCTCACCCGTTTCTTCCACGACATCTTCTTCAGTGGGCTCACTAAACCAAACGGTGAGGGGCTTACCGACGGGATCGTAGTAAATTTTCAAGGTTTCCATAGCAGCGTGCCTTCTTTAATTTTGTCTGTGCGGTAAGCCGTGATGATAAACCCGTCACCATTCAAGTATCGCGCAACAACACAAATGAGGTAAGTCAACTCGATGCCATAGTGCAGGTAGACATCTTGATCGGTTCGGCTTTGGCGAATTTCGATGGGGCCTGTAATGCCCGCTGCACCAGGGTTTCTTGGCCACGCATAATGGGATGCTTGAGTGTGATGATAACTTCCCAGTAAGACCGCGTGACTCGTACCTTTCTATCAAGCGGAGTCTTGAATTCGAAGTACAGAGAATCTGCCAAGACCCAACATCCTGAACTGTCACCTCGCTCAATAGAGCAGTTAACGGCTCATGAGGCAAGTAGCTCATCCTGAGGCTTTGGGCTTAAATACTCACTGCCAGAAGGTTTCTGGCAAGTGACTCAGCGCAACATTATCCGCAGTTGGTGGCACCAAGAACTCTGGAACAGTTGCTATAAAACCTCTCAAAAAGGGAGGTTGAGCCGAGACTCGATTATTTTGTGGACGTTAGGGACTTATCGCAAAAATCGCTGCTCACTGTCAAAGTTGTTGACCATGCCTCAATACCCGTCTCTGCCACCAGTGGAGTTGAGATCGCCAGCTGAAACCCAAGCTTGGCAGCGATCGCTGCCCGCTATCCTACCGCTGAAAGCGCCTGAAACTACAGAGCAAAATTAACCTAGCTGATCGAGCTGGGCAAAATTGTAGGGAGCCGTAAAGTTGTTGTAGCGAATGCGTAAGCGATCTTCAAATTGGGCATCTAGCGTCTCGATTACCTGACTGAACTCCGACTCCTCTGCCCAAGGGATCAAATAGGCGGCGTTGTAAATCATGGCATCCGTGAGGGGATCATTCTCAATCACATCCACTGCGAGTTCATTAAGCTGTTGCCGAAATGCGGCAATCACTTCATCCTTACGATCGGCCATCGCTTCTTCAATCGCCTGACCAATGGTGACGACTTGATCCATGCTCAAGAGCTTGCCCTCCAAGCGGTCACGCTGCGATCGCAGCTCGGCATTATCCGCCATCAGCTGATTGAGCTCGGCATCTGGCTCCCACAAAACTTTGACACTGACCTCACGTCGACCATCCAATTTGTCAAATAGTCGCTTCAAAGCATCACCTCGGGGAGTAATCAACTCCTCAACCACCCGCTCCCAAGTGACAATAATCAAGCCAAACTGTAATGGCAGGAGGGTCCGATATCCGGCCTGCATCGCGGCTTCAAGTACCCGTTCATGGCCTAACAAGTTCTTGCGACTAGCCAGATAGCGCTCTTGCTGAGCAAAGGAGTACAAAAATATAAAGTCATCGATAGCGTGGGTGTTAATTGGCTGCTGATCAAGTCCTTGCACCGCCAATTCTTCCGGCCCCGGCGCCGGAAAGATGCCGTATAGATATAACAGTTGCGACATGGTCAGCCATCAAAAAACATCACGATGCGCTGAAAGCTTACCTCAGTTCATCGGCTTCGAGGTAAGCACTAGCCGCAATTTTGCTTGAATCAGATTGAGTTGCGCCAGCCCTAGATCCACATCGCCCTCAACTACCACCCCCGTATCTAGTAGCCGATCAAGCAATTCGAGCAGAGAAGGCGCGTCTGAGGTTTCTCCTGGGTAGTAGTCACCATGGCGAGGCAGCAATGTCCCCATATCCCCCAGGTCAATGTTCAAGTCAGCTGGATCAACGTCAAAGACTTCACACAGGCGCACAATCTCGGCTTCTAACCGTCGCAAACTTTCAGCCGCTCGGTCTAAGTCTTCATCAGCCAAATCACCTGACTCCATTCTCCGGATGACCTGGGCTTCCATCAGCTGACGCACCAGTTCTGTAACGGTTAACAGCAGCGGTGCGAGCCCGGCATCCTGGTTGCTAGGACGAGCCAAGGCAAAATCACTTTCAGTCGGCGTATTTTCCGATGGTGTCATGGGTTTAGCTTAATGCCTATCTTCTCCAACCCATCACAAATTGCCCAATCAAGTTCTCAGCAGAACTTTAGCTGCAATTGACAGCTAGAAAGAGAGCTTGGCGGTCTCCGTCCTTGAGCAATAATCAGGTGTTGATGACTCTGATGCCAAGTACGTACGACAGGAGCGAAAACCTGAAATTGTGCGGCTGCTACCAACCGGCTTCATGGTGCGGATGTTCATCATAAACGCGTCAAGCATGATGGCAACAAGCAATAAAAGAATGGGCTGAGCAGGTTAACTTGATGAAGCTGAGCAGGTTAACTTGATGAAATTGATGCGGCTGATGAAGCAACAATCGATAACGTTAGCAATGCTCTATTACTCAAGACTCAAGAATCGGTTCAGAACTGCAACAATGCCTCTAAAGGCAAGGGCGATCGCTACCCAATATCTCCAGCAAAGCTTCAAGGTTCTGGGCGATTGAGTGACTGTTGACTCGATTATTCCATCTTGGACGGGTGTATAAAAGATTTCACAGAAACACTGCCCGGTCTCTTCAGGAGAGCATGGGTTAAGCGGCAAGCTCATTCACCAAGGGTTGCCAGCTAAAGACGCGATCGCCCCCCATTTCTAAGACGACCTTGACGTTGGGCAGGGTCTTAGGCAAATCAGCGAGATAAGCAATTTCCTGTTGAGATAAAATGTTGCCTTCAATCAGCCAAAGCACCAATCCTTTGACTTTAGGTGACATGCCCTCCATACGGTAGCTAATGATGGGGGGAATGTAGTGACGGTAGCCAACAGCAGCGGACTGGCCAATCGTTTTTTTGCCTAAATGAGAGGGTCTTACACCATGAATATCGGTTAGGTATGCCGACAAATCCCCCAAACCTTTGACGGTTAAATTAACGGATTCGTAACCGGCTGCTCGCAAGCGACGTTGATATCGGCCTTCAAAACCGCCTTCCAAAGGAGCTCTGACCGCTAACGCGCCAGCCGATTCCAAGTCTTTGACAAATCGCTTGCCGATAATGAGCAATGTCATGATGATCCCGCAGTTAAGATGACTTTACAAATATCTACCTTCCATCCTACTGGCTCTAGGGCCATCAGGGCAGCGATCGCAATTGGCTTTCCTATGATTAGTGATTGAATTGCCTGATGCCTGCTCTGAGCCCTGGCAGGAGCGCACAAAACGTCTCCTAGCCTGAGCAAAGCTGGCCTAGCGGTAAACATTCAAAATGCTCTAGTGACTGCCGTCATCGGATGTGCGGCGGCACATCATTACCATGAATGGCTTCGGCAGAGACCATTTGAGTTGCCATCTTGCCATATGGGCGTCGTCCACGCTTGCCCTGTACTAGCTGCTTAAAGAGCGTTTCATACCGATTAAGTGCTTGCTCAAACGAGTATTCATTCATGGCGTGGTGACGTCCTTGCCGACCCAACTTTTCGGCAACTTCCGGATGTTCATATAGCTTCTGAATGGCTTGAGCCAACTCAGCCGGATTTTCGGGTTGAATGACTAGGCCACCACCACTGGCCCGAATGGCTTGAGCAGCAGTGCCATGGTCAGGAACTGCCGCCAAAATTGGCCGACCGCTAGCGAGCAGTACTTGAGTTTTAGAGGGCATGTTAAAACCCACTACATTCCGCTTCTGCATAATCAAGCCCACATCAGCCGCCGCCAACATTTCTGGGAGCTCCGCACGAGGCGCAAACGGACGTAACAAGACATTGTGAATCCCTAATTCTTGGCGCAACTCATCTAAGTCAGAGAGTTGACTTTCCTCTCCGACAACGACAAATACAAGATCCTTAAGGTGTTGTAATCGGGCAGCCGCTCGAATGACTGTTTGAATACCTTGGGTACGGGCAATATTGCCTGAATAAAGCACCACAAACTTCTTATCGAGTCCGTTAGCCTGGCGAAAGGCATTTTTGTACTTTGGCAACGGTCGGATAAAGTTAACATCGACCCAATTCGAGATGATTTTCATTTTGCCGTCTCGAATCCCTTTACCCAAGAGATTTTGGCGAAAACCTTCGGCAATTACGCTGATTTGGGTAGCGGATCGATAAGCAAACTTCTCCAGGACTTCAAAGACGCGAATCGCCAGCGGATGGCTAATCAACCCAGTTTGCACAGCGGCCTCAGGCAAAATGTCTTGCAGATTGAGAACCGTTGGACAGCGATAAATGAGCTTCAAAAGAGCGACCGGTATCGCCACCGGTAGCGAGGGGCTAGTGTTCAAAATCACGTCAGGACGCCATCCCTGCAGAGCCTTGATGAAGCTGAGTCCGACAAAGCTACCTTCGAGCAACAAGCGAGTGAAGAGTCCTGGATTGGGGCGAATCCAGACGTAGCATCGCTGAATGGTGACCCCGTTCTTTTCCTCGGTGGTAAACCACTTGTTTTGGTAAGCCGGATAAATTTTGCGCTCTGGATAATTCGGCATCGCGGTGACGACTCTAACTTCATGCCCACGCTTCACCAGTCCTTCTGCCAGTTCAGTCATCAGCGGTGCGATGCCGATAGGCTCGGGGTGATAGTTGTAGGAATAAATGAGGATGCGCATGACTGCAGAATTTCCTTTAGCTACTGACTGTAATTTTCTTGGAGGGCAAGGGAGCTTAAACGATTGACCAGATATCAAAACGATTCAACGCCTAGCAATGAATGTGTATGTGCAGTCTTAATAGCTAGCCCATACCCATACATATGCCTGGTACTAATGGAACGTCCGGAGACCACGAGCAACTTTATAAAAAACCAAAACTTTGATTAAGTTACAGAGAAGAAAATCGAGCCGATTTGCTATACATCAGGTTACCCGCATGAGGCTGAAAAGCCTCAAATCCAGTATTTTCAGGTGATTTCCAGGAGGACTCGAGGCGACTTCCAAAATGCTTTCAGTAAGATTACAGTGGCAAAAAAGCAAACCTTATCTTCATAAATCTGAGCGCCATCGAGATTTAAGTTCTACCTTCAATTAGCTTTAAAGATGACCTTAAAGAAAATCAGTCTATAGTTATTTAAACACCTTATAAGGCATTTAGATCTTATCAATAGCTGTTAAAGTATTGACGGACTTGAAAATGTGAAGTTCCTGCTAATTCTCTTTATGGAAATGTAATCGAGCTTCATAAATAGTTGTCTGCCTAGGCTGAATTACAACATTTTCTGAACGCATCCTAACTTTTGCTTGTTAGTCCGGCTCGCAGGCAAGATGCCCGCTCTAAATACGTTGTATGGATGATGAATCTGAGATGCGTGCCATTTTCTTCTGGTATTCGACGGCAGAAGTCGCCTTTCCATTTCAGTTTCTCGCTTCCCTGTGCCGTCGCGCCCCGACTCCAGGGAAAGGTGTGCAAGTTGACGCCGCACGGTACTAGCTGATTCAACTCGGGTCTTTTTTCTTTCTCTCGGACGATCAGTAGCCCCGCTCATCAGGAAAAAGGGATAGCGGTGAAGGTTGTGGTCATACTGGCGGGCTTATGGATTTTCTCGATAAAGTGATCGGCGTATGGGTGATGCCTCCTTGCTCACCCCCGGTAGAGACTGAGAAGCCATGTTGAAGTCCAAGTTTTGGTTACTAGCCCTATGCTTTGCGCTATTTTCGGTAACGCTGCCTCACCTTCACCCGACGATATCGGTCGCTAGGGCAACTTTGGCACCGGGAGACAACTTGCGGATTGAGGGAATTCCCCCGATTCCCATGAGTTTGGTTACGCAGGCCGATCGCTACACCCAGTTTCGGACGGCGACGTTGCAAAGCTGGCATCCGACTCGTCGCGAAATGCTCATTTCCACTCGGTTTGGCGATACCACCCAGACTCATCGAGTTAGTCAGCCTTTAGGTCTGCGCTATCAACTCACATTCTTTGACGAGCGGGTGTCAGGGGTCAGTTATCAGCCGACTGACGGCGACTATTTTTTGTTCAGCAAAGATATTGGCGGTACCGAGGCAAACCAGACCTTTCGGTATGACGTTGCCAATGGGGACGTCACCTTATTAACGGATGGCACTTCACGCAACGGCAGGGGGGTTTGGTCGACGGCCGGCGATCGGATCGTCTACACTTCAACCCGGCGCAATGGGGCGGATGCCGATCTGTACATCATGGATCCATTAGAGCCAGACAATAACCGCTTGCTGGCTCAGGTCTCCGGCGGGGGGTGGTTTCCCACTGATTGGTCGCCCGATGATCAGCATATTGCTGTGATCGAATACATCTCCATCAATGAGGCCAATCTGTGGTTGTTGGATGTGGCAACTGGGGAATGGACCCCGCTGACTCAACAGCTGGGCGATGTGCCCGTGGCTTATTTGGATGGCATCTTTAGTCCAGATGGTCGGCGACTATATACCGTGAGCGATCGCGACTCTGAATTTCTGCACTTGGGCTATATCGATTTAGACACCGAGGAATTGCGCCATCTGACTGACGATATTCCCTGGAATGTCGAAGCTGCTGAACTCTCACCGGATGGCACCGAAATGGCCATCATCATGAATGAAAACGGGGCCAGCGTGCTGTATCTCATGGATCCGGTGACTGGAGAAAGGCGGACGTTCGAAACGATACCGGCGGGGCGACTACGGGGGCTGGCATGGCATAACAGTGGTAAAGAGTTGGGGTTTACGCTCTACTCGGCACGATCAACGGCGAATGTGTTTTCCCTCAACTTAGCGACTGGCGATTTGGAAAGATGGACCCGCAGCGAAACCGCTGGCCTGAATACTGAGATGTTTGCAGAACCGGAACTGGTTGCTTGGGAGAGCTTTGACGGGCACACCATTACCGGTTTCTTATACCGCCCCCCAGAGGACAAATTTCCGGGACCGCGTCCGGTGGCAATGTACATCCACGGGGGACCAGAGGGTCAGTTCCGCCCTTCATATTTAGGACGACTTAACTATTACATCAATGAGTTGGGGATTGCCATGCTGTTTCCTAATGTGCGGGGGTCGACCGGCTATGGCAAAACCTTTACCAAACTCGACAACGGTTACCAACGAGAAGATGCGGTCAAAGATATTGGCACGCTACTTGACTGGATTGATGCAGAACCTGAATTGGATGGCGATCGCGTGCTTGTGAGTGGGGTCAGCTATGGCGGCTATATGTCTCTGGCGGTAGCGACGAACTATGGCGATCGCATTCGCGCTTCGATCAATGTTGTGGGTATTTCCAACTTTGTTACCTTTTTGGAAAATACCGAGGACTATCGCCGTGATTTACGACGAGTGGAATACGGGGATGAGCGTGACCCCGAGATGCGTCAGTTTTTGACGGAAATTTCACCCTTAACCAATGCCGACAACATTCAAAAACCGATGTTGGTGGTGCATGGGGCCAATGACCCCCGAGTGCCCTTGAGTGAAGCCGAACAGCTAGTGGACATTTTGGCCGGTAAGGATATACCGGTGTGGTACCTCGTGGCCAATGATGAGGGCCACGGTTTTTCTAAAAAGCAGAATATTGACTACCAGTTCTACACAAATGTTCTGTTTATGCAGCAGTTTTTGCTGGATGAACCGTTGCCTGGAGAGAGTGCTTGAGGGGTCCGGTTGGAGCGGACGTTAGCGAAACTTGCCTAAAGGACTTGAGTCAGTAGGTGTCGTTGGCAGAGAAAGACCGAAGTCCAGATAAGGTGATAAGCTAGCTGCGCACTGCCACTCTCGATTCGTAAAGCTGCTCTGTGTCTGACGTTAAACCCACTCGCTCGCTTACCAATATCGCCACTATAGTGGCCGCCGCTACGCTGATTAGCAAAGTCTTTGGATTGGTGCGACAGCAGGCGATCGCCGCCGCGTTTGCGGTGGGGCCAGTGGCCGATGCCTATAACTTTGCCTACGTAATTCCTGGCTTCTTATTGGTGCTGCTGGGGGGCATTAACGGTCCGTTTCACAGTGCCATTGTCAGTGTTGTGGCCAAGCGCGATCGCGAAGAAATTGGCCCGCTGGTGGAAACGATCAGCACCCTGGTTACACTCATTTTGTTGGTCGTGGCGGCCGGCATGGTGGTGTTTGCTGCCCCGATCATCGACTTTGTGGCCCAAGGTTTAAGTGATACCGAGCCAGCCGCGCGGGCGATCGCCATTCGGCAGTTGCAAATCATGGCTCCGATGGCGGTGTTTGCGGGCTTGATTGGTATTGGCTTTGGCACGTTGAATGCCGATGACCAGTACTGGCTGCCCTCTGTGAGTCCCATGTTTTCTAGCGTGGCGGTAATTGTGGGCCTGGGACTACTGTATGCCGCGATCGGCAACGACATGACTCAACCCGATTACTTCATGATTGGGGGCATGGTGCTGGCCGGTTCCACCCTGTTGGGGGCGGTGATGCAGTGGATAGCGCAGATTCCTGCCCTGTGGAGATCGGGGCTCGGGCGACTGCGGCTGCGGTTTAACTGGCAAGACCCTGGCGTGCGGGATGTCTTTAAGATTCTGGCACCAGCCACATTTTCCTCTGGCATGATGCAGATCAATGTGTTCACCGATCTGTTTTTTGCCTCCTACATTCCTGGTACAGCGGCCGCGCTAGGCTATGCCACGTTACTCGTACAGACGCCTCTAGGCATCATTTCCAACGTTATCTTGGTGCCGTTTTTGCCCATCTTTGCGCGGTTAGCGGCTCCGGAAAACTGGCCTGAACTGAAAGACCGCATTCGCCAGAGCTTGATGATGGTCGCGCTAACAATGTTGCCCTTGGGCGTGCTCTTCATGACGCTAGCGCTGCCGATCGTGCAGGTGATTTACGAACGGGGCGCGTTTGATTTGGCCGCTGCTGAGGTGGTCACAGCGGTGCTGGTAGCCTACGGCTTGGGGATGTTTGTCTATCTGGCGCGGGATGTGTTGGTACGCGTTTATTACGCCCTCGGGGACGCGCAAACACCGTTTCGCATCAGCCTATTCAACATCGGCCTCAATGTGGTGCTTGATTACTTTTTTATCCGCTGGTTTGGCGCACCGGGCCTGGTGCTGGCAACGGTGGGCGTCAATATTTCCTCCACCCTGGCGCTTGTATTTTTATTAAACCGC
Source organism: Cyanobacteria bacterium P01_F01_bin.56 (assembly GCA_039185935.1). Classification (GTDB taxonomy): domain Bacteria; phylum Cyanobacteriota; class Cyanobacteriia; order Phormidesmidales; family Phormidesmidaceae; genus Halomicronema. The sequence goes on from JBCDAJ010000004.1 coordinate 96,654, forward strand.
AAGCTCAATGGCCTCCCTTGGTTTGATTGGGGGCGCTCCATTTTTGTCCTCACGTTGCTCAGTGGGGTTGCCGGACTCGCCACCTGGGGCACCCGATTGGGATTAGAACAAGTTTTCGGCATTGAGGGTTTCATTAATCGCTTAGCCCAACTCGCGATCGCCAGCGCTATAGGCCTCATCGTCTTCAGCCTAGGCACATTAGCCCTGCGAATTCCCGAAGCGACGATACTGGTCAATCGCGTGCGATCGCGCTTGACCCGCCGTTGAGGGCTTGGATCTTGGGTTTCAGGTCTTGGGTTGCGGGTCTTAGGAACTGGCAAATATACCAGAATACGGAATTCTGAATGCGGAGTTCGGAATAAGAACGCTGTCTGTGTGCTCATTTCAGAAATTACGACTGTCCTGACCTAATTGTGGATGGCCATAGCAGCTGAATTAAGGCTCAACTTTCGGCCCAAACCTAGCAACCAAAACCCAGCACCTAATGCCCAAAACCTATTTTTTACCGAAAAGGACCGTCCTTTAGGCCAAGTCATGGCTAGCCTTCAGCGATCGAAATTTCTGAACGATGGGAGTGTATATACTCATTCCTGTGCAACTTAATTTGGGAGGCAGTCCAATGACGATATGGCGAGAATGTCTGCCGGTACTAACAAATCTGCGCAATTGCATCGATACTTTGGTAGATTCGAGGTCGTTATTAGAGTTTCAGAACAGTGATTAAGCAGAGGGGGTTCAGGTTGATGGATAGCTTTGCCAGGGTCTGGAACCGATGGCGGCAGCCATTGCACCTGATGACCGGTGTCAGTATGGCCGTTGGACTCGCGATCGCCCCAATGCCCATACCGACACTGAACGCTGCCTCAGCTAATGATTTGGCGGCAGAGACGGACGCCAACTTTCTCTGGCAAATCGCAACGCCCAGCAACACGGTTTATTTGCTGGGGTCTATACATTTTTTGACCGCCGATAGCTATCCGCTACCGGCGGCGATGGAAGCGGCGTTTAGGGACGCTGAGAATCTAGTTTTAGAGGCCGATGTCGGCCCGGACAACGAGGCTGACATCGCGGTTTTACTTTTAGATAAAGCCCTACCTGAACCGGGTGAATCCCTTGCGGAAGTTCTGAGCCCTAACGCCTATGGCTTAGCTGCCCAAGCGACTGAAGAGTTTGGGCTGTTTATCCAAACCTTTGAGCAATTCGAACCCTGGTTTTTAGCAATTTCGCTCACCTCGTTGCAACTGATTGATCTGGGCTTTTTGCCCGAATATGGAGTTGACCAATACTTTTACCGGCAGGCTGAGGCAACCGAAACGCCCATCTTGTTTTTAGAAACGGTTGAACAGCAGTTCGATTTATTTGAGCAACTCTCTATTGAGGAACAGCGCCTGTTTACCGAGCAAACCCTGGCCGAACTTGACCAGTTTGAGGCATCTTTTAACGATATTGTGGCCGCTTGGGATGCCGGAGACAGCGATCGCATGACCGAGATTTTGCTGACCGAATTCGAAGACAATCCTGCCATGCAGGAAATTTTTCTCAGCGATCGCAATCGCGACTGGGTGGAGCAAATCTTGCCCTGGTTGGGGTCGGATGAAGATTACTTAATCGTGGTTGGGGCACTGCATTTGGTGGGCCCCGACAACGTGCTAGAGCTACTGTCAGCCGAGGGCTATGAAGCCGAGCAGCTTTGAATAGACCGCTTGCCCGAATGCAATATAGATTTCTTCCATAAAAAATCTTTTAACTCTCTCCATTTTTGTATGGCAGCATTCGGAATGCTGAAGTCGGAAGTCAGAATTGAAATACCTGTCAGATAGTGGTCTCAACAATTGAGGACAACCTGATCAAACTGCATTTTATATATCAACAAAAAGCCTGCATAGTGCGGGCAAAATACAGTTAAGCGTTCACGTGGCGATGACGCCCTATGCCATGAGTGGCGCAAACTGCTCACACGCCATCACCGGAGACTCTAGAGAGCCATTCAGAGCGCAGTTTGCTTGGTTGCAGAAATAGCAGTTCGCTTGACGAAAGCTATTGCAGCGCTGCACCGGATAATTAACTGCTCCCGCCATCGGACAATCACGCGTCAAACAAGCGGTACAGTTTGCCAGACCAGTAATTTCATTGAGGGCTGACACGTTTTCTAATGTTGCTTGAGCCATAATGCCATCTCCTTACGCAAAGTAACTGTTTGGTTCATAGCGCTACATTTATGCGCTATGAACCAAACAGTTACCTCCTATACATTAGGACGATTGAGACAGGGGTGAAAATCTGACTTCTACAGTAAAATTGAAACTCGTTTGCAACTAGAAATCACAAAAAATCTGAATCAAATCATTCAAAAGCTTTGAGAGTATTGTTATTTTTTAGAAAGTGAATTACTGGTAATTTCTGGCAACTAGTTGTTGTAAATTGTTGCCTTATGTAGTCACTGCCAGTGTGCTGATATAGCGGTTCTCACTCTGATGAGGTACAGTAGCAGCAATTTGTGAACCAGTTTTCGATATCTTTCAAAGAAACAGATTCGAAGGCTTCTTCTATGGCTTTGGCTAAGTCTGGGTAGGTTCTCGCTTCCAGTGAGCGCA
>JBCDAJ010000005.1:0-89173 GCA_039185935.1 Cyanobacteria bacterium P01_F01_bin.56
AGATTCCGCAATCGCAACACTTCGGGAATATTGATCGACTCAGGGCAGGGTAGGCAGGCATAACATTGGTGACAGTGATCGCTGCCAAGCGTTGCTTGGGCGGCGGCCTCTAGGCGCGTCATGACGGCTTGTTCTTCTGCAGTGAGGGGGGCAACGTGATCGCTCATCGCCAGTGGATAAGTCAACTCATCGGGGTGAGCCGGTCCCACACTGAGCGTCGTAATGGCCGGTTGGCTCAGCAGCCAGCGATAGGTCAAATGCAAGGGCTCAAAAGGGGCACAGAGTTCACGCAAGGTTTTGGGCGGGGTATAAAGTAGCCCACCTTTGTCGGCTGGAGAAATGACAAACACTCCCAAATCTCGTTGCTGGGCCAATGCCACCGCTGCCGCCTGACGAGAAAAAAACCTGTAATAGTGCAGATTGACAAACTCGAATAGATCGGTATTGATAGCAGCTTGAATTAGCTCCAGACTGCCGTGGCTCGACAAGCCAATATGACGAATTTTTCCGGCTTGTCGAGCTGCTTGCAGCGCTGCCATGCAACCATTAGGAGCCTGGACCGAAGCCAGATGCTCTGACGTGTTAAGACCGTGAACTGCCAGGCAGTCGATAGCTTCAACCCGCAGTCGCTGCAGCGACTCATCAATGTGAGTGGCCATACTGGCTGCATCTGCTGTGGGGGGGATTTTGGTGGTGACAATGAGGCGATCGCGAACTGCCGGGCTCAGGTTTTGTAGCGTCTGGCCCAATAAAACTTCGCTCTGACCATAACCGCGAGCCGTCTCAATGTGGTTAATGCCTTGATCGATGGCTGCTGCAACGGTGGCCTCAAAGGTTGCCGCTGCCGCCAGCGATCGCATCGTGCCCAGCGAAAAAACGGATAACGATAACTCCGTTTTGCCAAATCGGCGATACTGCATACGTCCGCTTTAGCTCAAAGACTTAGAACAACTCACTATTACTCGGCCGCAAAAGTCTCCCTATCCTTCTAGTTTCTGGAGCCCCTGCCCCGTTGACCCCTGCACTAGAAAACGGTAGGCAAATTTACGCCGCACGGTACAAATCCTCATGACTAGGCGCTTAGGGAGTTGCGCTTAAATAACATCCCACCGCTCCTGCTACCCATCCACCCTGCCACAGTCTTGTCCGGGTACTTTATTTTCAAGCCGCTCCCTTACTGCTCAAAAGTATCGTTGCTGATACCGTCCTGCTGAGTAAAGTCAGACGGGCTGAGACCAGAGATAAACTCTCGAAAAGCCTGTTTTTCTGCTTCATCGGCCGCCCGGTCAACCGGAATTGAGGCATCGGCAATAACCTCCTCCATCACCCAGATGGGGGCATCTAAGCGGATCGCGATCGCGATCGCGTCACTCGGTCGAGCATCGAGTTCTTTACGCGTCTCGCCCGAGCTTAGCGTCAGTAGGGCATAAAAGGTGTTGTCTTTAAGCGCATGGATGACAACTCGTTCGAGGGTCATCTCCCAGTCATCAACCAAATTGACAAACAAATCGTGGGTTAAGGGCCGAGGGGCCTGCTGATTTTCTAGAGCACTGATGATGGATTTGGCTTGATCTTGCCCGATGTAAATTGGGAGGGCGCGCCGATCTTCTGTATCTCGCAAGAGCACCACTGGATTGCGTGAAATCGCGTCGAGTGCAATACCAGCGACTTTCATCTCAATCATTTGCTTCGCCTCTACAGCTGGCTGAACGGGAAAGGGAACAGAAAAAGTCCACGATTTAGGTGATTTTAAGCGACAGGGACCGTTTTGGGGGTGACATCTTTTACGTCACGAGCTGACTTAAAAAGGTAAAAAGGTTCAGTCGTCAGCTGCTCATATATTCTCCATTGGTTAACACAATCTGGCATTTATGACTGATATGCTCAGGGAGAAAGATCGTCATCGTCTTTAAGTATGCCCTCATATTTCACCGTGTGGGGCGAGATGTTCTGAATATTTCGGATCAAAGTTTTGTGTTTACAGGCTTAATACAAACGCTAGGAAACTTAACACGTATCGATTCTAGCCATCTCAAGATTGAGTGTACTGGGGCGGGGCACGATCGCCTGCTGCAGGATATGGCATTAGGCGATAGCATTGCCGTCGACGGCGTCTGCCTCACGGTAGAAACGGCCCTCACCAACGGCTTTATTGCTACTGCATCCCCAGAAACATTAGCTAAGTCAACCCTTGGTGCTTTAGCTGATGGGGTCAGCGTAAATCTGGAAGGCTCGCTGCGCGTGGGGAGCAAAATCGGCGGCCATTTTGTAACCGGCCATGTGGATGGTTTTGGTCATTTAGAAGCAGCGATCGCGACAGCGACCTCCTGGGAACTGCGATTTACCGTGCCCTCAACCCAAGTTGCTCGCTACATTGTCCCCAAAGGCAGTGTTGCCGTAAATGGCATCAGCCTTACCGTGGCTGACTGTAGCGCCAGCGGTGACTGGTTTACCGTGGCCGTAATTCCAGTGACTTATCAAGAAACGAACCTACAGCATCTCCAACCGCATCAAGCAGTGAATTTAGAGGGAGATGTCTTGGGTAAGTATGCCGAAAAATTCCTTAATCTAGGGCCGGCGCACACAACCCAGGAACCTGACATCGCCCTCGACTTTTTGGCCGAGCATGGTTACTGCTAGCGTCTTATTTTGCAACAGCGTTAACGGTACGCTTAGGACAAACGCCCACTCGTTGCCTCGCTCAAAGACCTGCGAGTAGAGTATCTGGTGGAGCATCGACGCCTCGCTATCAGTGGGGTCGACATCGCAGCTTACGGTCACACCAAGCCGACTGGCTGCAAAGCTTTCTGACTCTACCTAAGGGCATTCCCTGCCACGCCCCCATCAGTCGTCTGTTTGCGATGCTAGCCCCCGCGCCACTCCAAAGCTGTTTTGCGAATGGGGTCAAATCGAGGGCCGAACTGCGCGACGGCGAGGAGGTCACTTGCTCCAGCAAAGTTGCCGTCAGCGCTTCCCTTCTCATCTCTGCTGCCAATTGACAATTCAAGCCGTCAGCTTGGGGCCAGTCAGCATCTATCAAACCCCTTTCGAAAGCCACCAGATCAGGCCGGCTGTGACCACTAACAGGATGCCGTCCCCAATATCAGTTAAAGGCTGGGCAACTCGGCCCGTGAGCCAAGTGGGTTTATCGGCAACGGGCAAAGGTTGCAAAAACTCGCCGATGTAGGCCAAACCAGTGACCCAACCAGCATGCAGTCCCCAGGCGATGGCGATCGCGCCGCCATCAGCCCAGCGAGCACTCACTAATACCATGCCCAATAGCCATAGACCCGGTTGCTGCCACAGACCTGAGCGACCCTCCCAAACCAAATGAGCTAAGGCAAAGATAACGCTGGCGGTAATCGCGGCGACCCACGGCAAAAACGTCAGTTCCAGTTGGGTCTGTAACCAGCCCCGAAACACTAGCTCCTCAATGCCACCAATACCCAGGCCCAGCAGCAGTAAGCCTAGCCCAGTGAGCAGTTGGGTAGTAAATGAGGCCCGCAGGGAGACATTCGCGTCACTCAAGGGAAGCGTGATCAATCCGCATCGTCTTTTAAGCCACAAGAGTGCAGACAGTCCCGCGATCGCAATACTCCACCCCAGCAATAGCTCAATAGCACTATCAACAGTCCCCGATAGACCCTGATCGGCCCAAGTTTGCCCGAGTTGGCGATTAGCGATGGTAATAGCGATAGGGGCGATCGCGTAAAGAGGCATCAGCAACGCCAGTTTTTGCTCTGGCGGAGTCGCTCGAAACGGTCGCCATCCCAACTTTTGCCCCAGAGGAATCGCTACAACCGACCAAACCCCCAACCAACCTAGAGAGAATATCGCAATGACCTTAAAGGTATGTGGCAGTAATTCCATAAGAACCAATTGATGACGAAATCTTAGATACCAATGGGGTCATGCAAGGTTTTGGCAAACATGACAGATTCCCTTACAGCCTCTCTGGGCCAAAGCAATTCATTACTTGCCCACATCACGCCGCCCAAAATGGTCCATAGCAATTAGGACGTAGATTTTCACCTCAATATAAAAATAGGATCAGTGCCTACTAAACACCGACCCTAAATGTAAGAGAGCTTAAAGAGTAGTCATATTGTCTAGACTTACTCCCGAGCTTGAAACCTTATTAACAAAACTGGCTTTGTGTAAGAGGCAAGACGAACGATTCACACAAGCCACAGTAAGTGGTGAAGTTCGCCGAACTAGACAACCTTTTTGTTTAATCGTCTTGCAAAAATCATAAGCTTACCAAATAGCCACCCGACGAAATCATTCAGATTCCTCAGCGTCATCAAGCTGAATCAAGTGAATATGCTTATACCCCAGCTTAATTTCAAATTCATCACCTGGCTTCAAACCCATTTCATCTGTGTAGGTTGAACCAATAACAATTTGGCCGTTCTTATGAACACTGACTCGATATGTCGGTTCACGACCACGACCATCTTTACCCTTATCTGGGTCTAGTTGGATACCTCGTGCCTCTAGCAAAGCATCATAGAATCCAGTCACATCAACCCGAATTTGACCATCTTTGGTCGTGGAGTAATATCCACACTCGCGAGCCTTTTCACGCTTTGTCAAATGAGACAAATCTTTTACTTTTTGCAATAGGGCTTTACCCATTAAAGCATCTACCTTCGTGCTTGCCATTAGTGAGGAAACCTCGTTGTAACAGTGACTACCACAGAATATGAATATATTACAGCCGCTTTCTATTACTGCATATATTTAGGATTGACTGCCAGTCTTAGAAAAACTAATAACTGAACTCAACAAAGACCCATCGTCATTCATGCGGTGAACTATATTGCATTATATTCATCCTGACGATTAATAGACAAATTAATTGTATTAGAAATTGTGTCATTCAGGAAAGACTTGATAAAGATCATCAACCAGCTAATCAACCAGAGAATTATCGTATTCTCTTTTCTGCAATAAATGGATGATAATTTCTTGTCAGGAGCTTTAATAGGGATGCCGGAACATGCCACATCCTGAAACCAACCTAAAGGATAATTAGCTGATAGACGCACTTCAAACTAGCCCCGAAAGTGCCAACAAGTCATCTTTATTATGATAAGGGCCTCAATCTGAGATGGTAGATACACACCTATCATGTATAGAAAGACTTGTAGATTATAGGGCCAAATCTCTGCAGGGCTGAAGTCCTGAGGCCAGAGTTGGAACTTACTGAATAAATTGATGGACCTTACGTCTAGAACAGTCTATAAAGATTGCTGCAACCCCAAAGCTGCTCAACATTTAGCGTGGGCTAACAAGAGTATGGAAATAAGGCTTGAGGTTTTCATACGTAGAAAACATCTATTATTCTTTCCACGAATATTAGGATACTACATCACGCTATCTTAGACGTGACGTAAGTTGAATTTATCCATTCTGACCAGGGGTACGATTATGGATCAGCAAACGGCCTGGTTTAAGTCGTTTAGAGGCCTATTTTAATCAAGACAGCTCCCTGAGAATATCGTCAGACTTAACAACTTCTGGTTGTAGGAGCCGGTTTTTGGCGATGATTATCAGCCACCTTGTCGGTCATAAACTGCCCAAGCTTGAGCCATCAAACACTTGTCCGAACTAATTTTCGACGAGTGGTAGTGCTGCACGCTCAACCCTGAATAAATGACTTCTAGGAAGTCGATTCAGCAATCGTGATCTGATGAGGTCTAGTTTTTAAGTGAGGAGAATAGCCTCCGTCATAATCAGCAACCTCATCAGCCTCAGATAGCTCGTTTGGTAAAGGAGGCTGGACTGCGAAAGTATCCTGACAATGAGGATATCCTAACAACCGTTCGGTGGAAATCATGGGTGGCTAGCTTTCCTAAAATTGAGCAGTCCCGATTAGGCGCGATGGGGGCTTATGAGCCTCGTAATTGCCGCTTTAGGTACCTGCGATGAGTCGTCAATCTTGAGCTGTCGGCGACATTCTGACCTGATAAATGTTTGCGATCGCAATCTGAAGACCGGCAGCGTTTAGAATTCACTTAAGCTCTTAATGGTAACCATTTACCCTGAAGGCAGTGGGCGCAAATGCCGGTGAACTAGCCAGCTCCACGTATCGATTTAACCATCACAATTAGGCATGGCAAGTTATTCAACAGGGGCAGGCAAAAGCGAATTAGTGGCGCGGTGGCATCTAGTACACAACGGCATAAATTTGCCGACCATTTGTGATCCGCAAAGCGATAGGGTAACAGATCCTGGAGGGGGTTGCGACTTGCCCCATCAAGGATAAAGCAACTCAATGCGGCAGGGGCGATCGCCGGTCTCCTCAAGATAAAAGTTATGTGTGAATTATGGCCGTTGACATCAGACGTTTTTGCAAGACTTAGGCATAATTTGAACAGTTCGCTTTGGGCAGTGCCGTGAGTAAAGCACACCAGATGGGTCCCAAACTTTCCCAAATTCGGGCGCTAGTCGCGGTTGCCGATTTTGGTAGCTTTGGCGAGGCGGCACTAGAGTTGGGGCTGACCCAGCCAACAGTGAGTCACGCGATCGCCACTTTAGAAGATGAGCTCGGTGTCATCTTGCTAGCGCGGGGTCGCCACGGTGCACAACTCACTCCAGCAGGAACAGCGATTACGCAGCAGGCGCGAGACGTTTTGCACTTGCTTGAACAGATGCAGCAGACTGCCAACCTGCATAAGGGGTTGCAAGGCGGAGAGGTGCGCATTGCAACGTTTCGCGGCGCGGCAGCGAATCTGTTACCGCGCATTGTCGCTCAGTTTAATAAAGAGCATCCGGCGATCGCGGTTACCATCACCGAGCATTACGATTTTGGCTATGTGGAAGAACAAATCCGCTGTGGCAAGGCTGATATTGGCATCACTTTTTTGCCCACTAGTGGAGACTTTGAGAGCTGGGAGTTGATGAGCGATCCGTTTTGGGTGCTCTTGCCACCAGAAACTGACCCAACCGAACCTGTCTTGACTTGGGAGCAGTTGGTAAGCCTGCCGCTGATTGTTTATCCCGAAGACAATAGCTGCTATGAAGCGGTGCAACGACACTTTCAGCAGGCCGGATTTACCCTGGAGCCGCGCTATCAGTTTCGTGAGACCAGCACGATTCTCAGCATGGTGGCTCAAGGATTGGGGGCCGCGATCATTCCCTCGCTATCGGCGCATCCCATTCCTCCAGGGGTGAATATTGCGCGCCTGCCCGCCCCGCTCGAACGGCAGGTCGGAGCCGTGGTTTTGGCAGAAGCTTTGCATCCCCCAGGGGTGTTTGCGTTTTTGCAGACGTTACAACAGCGATCGCCTGCCGCCGCTGCTTCTTAAAATTGGCGGCTTCTTGAGCCTAGACTTGGCGCTGCCAAGAGACTTCAGGCTTAGAAGTGCTGACAAGCAGCGACCCCCGAGAAATGACGTGACGAATGGTGGCGCGATCGCGCAGGGCCGCGATCGCGTTATCCGCATCTAGGGCAATCAAATTGGCTGGTTTGCCTACCGCTAAACCATACGTATCAGCGATATTAAAGGTTTTAGCGCCAAAGTAGGTGATCATGTCATAGCAAGCGGCGAGTTCATCACGTCCAGTCATTTGGCAAGCGTGGATGATCATTGAGGCAACTTCTAGCAGACTGCCAGAGCCTAAGCTGTACCAAGGATCTTGAATACAGTCGCTGCCTAAACTGACATTCAGACCGTTTTGCCACAGCTCTTTGACCCGGGTCAAACCGCGCCGTTTGGGATAGGTATCAGTGCGTCCTTGCAGGGTGAGATTGATCAGCGGGTTGGCGACAAAATTGAGTTTGGCCCGTTTGAGAAAGCCCATGAGTTTAAACGCATAGGCATTGTTGTAAGAGCCAAAAGCAGTGGTGTGGCTGGCGGTGACGCGATCGCCCATATGGCGGCGCAGGGCTTCAGCCGCTACGACTTCTAAAAACCGCGATTGCTCATCGTCGATTTCATCACAGTGAATGTCAATCAGGCGATCGTACCGTTCTGCCAGGTCAAAAATGTAGTGGACTGACTGGACGCCAGCTTCGCGAGTAAGCTCATAGTGAGGAATGCCCCCGACCGCATCAGCTCCTAACTTGACGGCTTCTTCTAAGCGTTTGGCGTTATCTGGATGGCTGTAAATCCCATCTTGAGGAAACGCCACAACTTGCAAGGTCAGCCAATCTTTGACCGCTTCGCGCACAGCTAGCAACGCTTTGAGAGGAATTTGCGCCGGTTCGCTGACATCGGCATGGCTACGCACAAAGAGCGTGCCCTGACGGGCCAAGAGTTTGAGCGTCGCGATCGCCCGCTGCTGCACATCTTCTAAAGTGAGAGATTGCTTGCGTTCGCCCCAAACTTCGATGCCTTCAAACAGGGTGCCGCTCTGATTCCACCGGGGCTGTCCGGCGGTCAACGCCGAGTCGAGATGGATATGAGATTCCACAAAGGGGGGACTGATGAGTTCTCCATCCAGATCAATTGTTTGCTCAGCCGCCATGTCCAAGTTGGGGGCGATCGCAGTAATCAGACCATCGGCGATCGCCAGGTCAACAGTCGTCTGGGGAGCTGTGACCAAACGGCCATGACGCAACAATAAGGAAACCATTAGCACCACAGAGGATTTTCAGTATATTTACGATACTGGGTTCCGTCCCAGACAGACTGTTCACAGCTAAGTTTTCTGATGAGATATGGATCACGCCCAAAGGCCTGAGACCTTGGTCAGAAGGCTTACATGAAGAAGGTATAGGGTATGAACTGCAGCGAGCTAAGTTGCTGCCATTATCTTCAAAACATGCCAGAACCTTTTTCAGTAAATATTTTTCTGGTTTACTCAATCAGCTGGCTCACGTTTGAGCCCGGACTTGGCGCGGGCCAATCGTCATCACAAGTTGCCAACATTTTCTAAATCGGATGGCCAACTTGTGAGGCAGCTGGCTGTTGAAATTGATGAATGGCCGTAATCACGTCTACCCAACCTTGAGTTAACGCCATAAGTAGGCGATCGCCCTTTTCGCGGCTAGCGGCAGTCGCATCGCCGAGCACTCCGCTCCGAGTGAGATCTCGCGTTACCCAGGCAAAGGGCAGTGCTCCCTCCATGCTGAGCAAACCATCGGTAGGCAACCCTTGGGGATACTCACACACTGCCCGATCAGCTTGCACCTGTTCCGGCAAGATCGTCATCATCAAGCTGGTTTCCGCATCGCCAGCATGAATGCCGAATTCCAGTTCTTTCTCCGTGAGCATTTCTGCTGCCGGATTTGGCACGTTCCACACAAAGTGGGGAAACACCATCAGGTCAGAATATTGCTGGTGCAAGTCGCGAGCGGCCATGTCAAGCACTTGGGGTTGGCCGCCGTGGGCATTCAGCCACAGCAACTTGCGAAATCCAGCGCGGTATAAACTCTCAGCTGACTCCATCAATACCTGTCGCAGGGTTTGGGCCGACAGGGTAATCGTGCCCGGAAAATGCCAGTGCTCATTTGACTTGCCGTAATACAGCGGTGGCAGACCATAGGCAGGGATTGAATCCGGCAATTGAGCGAGCGCTTTACCCAAAACGGCAGCCGCGATCGCGGCATCAACTGCTAAAGGCAAATGTGGCCCATGCTGCTCGATCGCCCCGATGGGTTGGGCAATCACTACATTCTCTTTGTCAGCCATATCAGCAATCATTTGCCAAGTGAGATAAGCAAAGTAGCGATGCGGGGGAATAAAGCCGTGCAGCATAGAAATTGAAGATAGTAACCTGAGCATCAGCCTAACGGAAATTTTGGCAGGGTTGATGTCTTTAGATGAGTGATTTCTGGATGCTTTTTTGTCAAGCTAAAGATATTGATGAGAGCACCCAAAAGGTTTTCCTCGGTTACAGACGATAGATTTGACTTACATGACCCCACAATTACCTGCGCTCAGTAGCGACGATCACGATCGCATTATTGAAATGGCTTGGGAAGACCGCACCCCTTTTGCTGCGATCGAATTTCAGTTTGGCCTGTCAGAAACAGAAGTCATTAAGCTCATGCGTCGCGCAATGAAGCCCAGCAGCTTTCGCATGTGGCGTAAGCGAGTCACTGGCCGCCGCACCAAACATCGCCAGCAGCGTGACTTTATAGCAGGACGATTTCGCTCTGCCAATCAAAAAGGCTCTTAAGAAAGCGACGCTTTCCTGCTTAAAAATGTTTTAGTAAGTAGGCAGGCGTTATTAAATTGCCAATAATGTAGGTTGCGATTAAGGAACGAAACCCAACACTCAAAGGGGTTTCGTCATCATCGACTCGTTCTACAAAAGATTCAACCCACCTACTTAAGAGTAGGACGATAGCTGTGCTGACTCGATGGACAGCTAGCCTTTCCCGGCCAACATCTCGACTAGGCCGTAGCCATCTTTGGCGAGGTGAACAATATCAGCCAAGGCCGCTCCTGCCAATAACCAGGTGTAGCGACGCGGATCAAACGCTATCCAATTGATGTCAGGGTTTTCCCCCCCGAGCGTTACCAGCACAATCCACAGCAAAATTGGCCAACAGACAATATACAGAACTCGGCAAGGTAGTCCGTACAGCAGGGAATGGGAAAAGCGGCTACGATGCGGCACCACCCAACTGTAGGGCAGCCAAAAGGCACAGATAATTCGCCAAAACCAGCCGTTAGGTCGCCGTCGAGCCGCGTAGTCAACATCTGGCGTGCAGAGCCACTCCCAGACTGCGACGGTGAAACCACAGCGTATCAGCCATAGATCGTTGAAATATATTCCCAGAAAAAAGACGAAGCCGCCGACCACCCAGGCGGCAAACATATGACCCGGTCGATTAGAACCGTGTAGCATTTCCTCCCACGTCCATTTCCTTCGTGGCATTGCTGGCGTGCTCCTTGAGAAAAACAGCACCACAGAAAGGTTATACCGTTAGCGGCCACGATGCCTTCGGCCAAGGGTGTGGTCAGCGATCGCAGGCGGCTTTTAATGTGACGATCTCATTATTCATTAGCAACCCGACAGAAAGACGTGTCGAGCGGCTGAAACTCACTTACCTGCAGGTCATGGGAGCCCCATAATCACCGTCACCGTCTGGGCCAACCATCTTGAATAGGACTGACACAAAAACTCCCTGAATCTCCAGATTTGGGGATTCAGGGACCAAAATCAGATTCACATGCGTGAATTCTGTCCTAAAAAGACAACGGGAAAGGTCAGAACGCCAGCAGATTGAAACTTTGCGTTCTAACCATCCCATCGCCAAGAGCATGCGCGGCTACACAGCAATCGGTGTCTTGAGTTTCTGGGCCCCGATTAGATGTTCCATCGCCATTGCTCCAATATGCTGATTGACAAAATATCCTCCTAGCAAATTAAGTGGTAGATCCCGTGCTCCAGAAACTTTGCCGATGCAGCGAGGCGAGCCACATGAACATTGAAACGGCTGCGCCATGTGCCATTCTGTACTGGGGTAAAAGAAGGTCAAATCTTCCCCAGGCGCAATATCGCGAATTGCGCGCAACTCTAACTTCTTCGTATCGACAATCACGTTAGGTTCACAACTATGATTGAGATGAGCCAGATAAAACTCTTCAATACTATCGTTGATGCCGATTTGAACACTGGTGTAAGTTTTCTCAGTAGCAGGGCGGTACTGGCGAATTAAATGAAATGCCGTATCCCGCCGGATGGGCATTGTTGTCGTCAGACACTTACCCGTACCATCGGCAGTTTGTTGAACTTTTAGCATGACGGTCATCTCCTAAAAAATAGTGTGGATAGATAGTGCATCAACAGTTGCAGAAGCGTTACGCCAGAGCGAAGGCAGTGGATTGCCATCCCGCTGGCTGGCCTAACGGCAAAAGGCCCAATTGTTGACTACAAAGGCTCAAAATCTGGTAACAAAGCACTTCATGTTGTTGACCAACAGAAGGCGGTTGAGGCGGTTGAGGTTGCCCGTGTCAACAATGCCTATGCCGACAGCGATAGCGGCGGTGACTGAGGCAATTGCTGCTGCTCGGTGAAGGCATCCAAGTAGGTGAACAGCATCTGTCGATCAACGACTGGACACTGGATACCGCTACCTTTAAGAGCCGCGATCGCACGACTACAGTCAAAATCAGCAGTGTTTTCGTAGAGTTCCAAAATCGTGAGCTTTTGCTCATAGATGGTTTCGTTGAAGAAGGGCAGCAGCGGATAAAGAACATTGTCTTGAGCCTGGCGACAATGTTCAGAAAGCTGCTCTTTCCAACGACCGTAGGGTAGTCGCTGGAGGGCATAACCGTAGTCTTGCGCCCAAGCAAACAGGTCGTTCCAAGCAAAGTCGTGGACAGGCGACCAAGGAGTAATGTGGAACGTGCCACCGATGGCCTCTGGCTGCTGAGAGATGTGCAAGATGGCTTGGCTCGCGTAATCCACCGTCACAACTTGGTTCTTAAAGTTGACCAAATCGGGATAGGCTCCCAGTTGAATGCATCCCAATAAAGAACGGGATAGAAAGTCGCGGAGGTTGGTGGCACCTGTATGGCTATTGCCAGCAATGAAACCAGGACGAAATACCGTGATTGGCAGGCCCTGCGCTTTGGCAACTAACAACATTTTTTCGGCAACCCATTTGCTTTGGGCATAGCCATCGTCCCAGCAAAGAAAGTCGCGGCTCAGGTCAAGGTCATCATTTTCATAAACGGTGTTTTGCCCAGTGAAGTAGGCGATCGCCCCAAAGACACCCACCGTTGAGATATAGTTCACCGGCTTCAGTTTCCCTTTGCCAGCCAGCTTTAGAACGGCCTTTGTCCCCAAGACGTTTTCGGCTTCTAGCGCCGAGTAAGGCTTGACGAAATTCACCGTCGCCCCGGAGTGATAAATCACGTCTACTTGGTCAGCTAAACGCGAAAACTGAGTTTCTGAGAGACCCAAGCGCGGTTGACTGAGATTACCGGGCACCGGCACAGCTCGTCTTGCAAGGTTAGCCACAGGCAATCCGTATTTCGTAAACGTGGCTTGCAGACGATTAAAAGCTTCCTGACGACTGTTTGCGCGTACTAGACAAAAGACCTGAGCCTGGGTTTGCTGCAACAGTTCATGAAGTAAAAACGCCCCTAAGAAACCCGTAGCACCGGTCAAAAATATTGCCTTGGGGCTTTCTAGAGTCGGCTGTATCCGCTGCCGAGCCATAGGGGGCGGCTGCGGAATCGCTAACGTAGTCAAATCTGTAAGCACGCTGAGGGGGTTACCCTCGGCTTGTTTCAAAACTTGTAATGTCTGGGCGAGTGTGGCTACGGTGGGCGACTCATAAACGCAGCGAATCGGTAATTCAATACTCAGGTCGTCGGCAATTAGGCTGACCAACTGGGCTGCCAGCAGAGAACTGCCCCCCAGCTCAAAGAAATTGTCATAGAGTCCGATTGTGGGTATCTGCAGCACCCGACTCCAGATTGCGGCCACTTGCTTCTCAATCTCAGTCTGAGGCCGATCTTCGGGAGCGAGCGGCGTACTGCTCAGATCATCGAGAGCCGGGAGTGCCTTGCGGTCAACTTTGCCGTTGGGGGTCAATGGCAGACTTTCTAGTACGCAAAACTGGGCCGGCACCATGTAGCTGGGTAACTGGTTTTGCAGATGCGATTTTAGGGTCGCGAGCCAGTTATTATCCGTCGCGATTTGCGGGTCGTTTGGCAGTACATATGCCACCAAACGCTTATTCCCCAGGGCATCTTCAGGGGCGAGTACAATCCCCTCCTGTACCGTAGGATGTTGATTCAGCACAGCTTCGACTTCAAACAGCTCGACGCGAAAGCCGCGAATTTTGACCTGGTGATCAGCTCGACCCAGAAACTCTAAAATGCCGTCGCCGCGATCGCGCACGCGATCACCACTTTTGTACATGCGAGCAGTCTCATCAGCCACAAATGGGTCAGGTAAAAACCGCTCTGCCGTGATTTGAGGGCGATTGAGGTAGCCCCGCCCCACTCCGACGCCGCCAATGTAAAGTTCACCCGCTGTGCCTGGGGCCACGGGTTGCCGATTCTCATCCAGCACATAAGTCTGCACCTGGGGAATCGCGCGGCCAATGGGGGAGGTTTCTGCTCCAGAGACGGCCTCGGGGCCAGCGATATCGCACATGGTCGCCACAATAGTGGCTTCGGTAGGACCGTAAGTGTTGACCAATCGAATGTGCTCGCCTACCTGCTGTCGCCACTGGGCTAGCTGTGCGGGAATGGCCTTTTCGCCCCCCATAGTCACTAGCCGCAGACTGGCCGATGGAGTCAGGCCCGTGCGCGCCAACTCGGTCGCCAAGAAATGCCAAAACGCGGTCGGAAACACCCAGATGGTGATGCCCCACGCCTGCGATCGCGCCAGAAATGCCTGCACTGAACCGATCATATCTTCTGTGCGCAGCACCAGCGTCGAGCCTCGCACCAAACAGCAAAAAATCTCTTCGGCTGCCGTGTCAAAGCTGATAGAACAAAATTGCAGCACGCGATCGCTAGGCTGCAATTCGTAAGCCGTCCCGGCGATTTGAGCATACGCGGCGATCGAGCGATGTTCAATCATCACCCCCTTAGGCTTACCGGTCGAGCCAGAAGTATAGATGATGTAAGCCAGGTTGTGGGCTTGCGCCTGGCAAGATAAATCTTCTTCTGATGCTTGAGCAATACTTTCCCATTGGGCATCGAGACAAACTACTTGAGTGTGAGGGGACTGCATCCAATCGGCTTGATTAGCTCGATTGGTTAGCAGCAGAGGCATCTGGGCATCTGCCCGCATCATCTCTAACCGTTCTGCCGGGTAGCCAGGATCCATCGGAACATAAGCCCCGCCGGCTTTGAGAATCGCAAGCAAGGCCATGATCAGCTCAGGTGAACGAGGTAAACAAACCCCGACCAACACTTCGGGGCCGACTCCCCGCTGCTGCAAAAATCGAGCGAGTTGATTGGCCCGGGCATTGAGCTGGTGATAGGTATACTCTCGTCCCTGAGCGACCAAGGCGATCGCCTCAGGAGTTTGCTCAGCCCAAAGCTCAAATCGCTCATGGACTAAAGCGCAAACACAACTTTGAAGCATGATTTTTGAGAAATAACGACTACAGGGTGATTTTTGAAATACCACTGCCAATTGCCAATTGCTTAAGTCAATCGGCAATTTAACAGGCAAAAACCTAGTAACTTTTCGGAAATCTGGATAAATCCCGCAGATTTAATCTGGAAATTTTGATGAAGCCGAGGGGGGAGGCTGGCTATGAATCTCAGAATATCTACAGCCGTTACATTAAGGCTTCGGTAAAAATACTTAATAAATTTTTATGATATTGTGAAGTTAATATTCGAAAGGTAAATAAACATACTTAATTGAGCGGTGGAATAATACTGGCTGTCAAATTCTTGATGAGTATTTGTACTGATGCTTGAAGAGCGACAACCGTAAAAACTCTCTGTCTGTGGGAATCCTTCAATGTATAGAGAAGTTTTAATGACAAGGAGTAATGTAGCGAGCGTTACCCCATGCTCAGGCTACGGATAACGCTCACTTTTGTTAAAGGTGCATTCTGAATGGGCCCATGCCAGAGCAATCAATTTTGTGGAGGGCGATCGCTGATCGGTTCTTTTCTAAGGCAGCATTTGGGTTGCTAGAGTCGGCAGCCCTTTTAGCAGAGACATGCGCTATGGCATTAAGATGCCTGTTAACTCAAGGTGCCAGGATTGGTGGCCTAATCTCAGTTCTCCAGCATAAAGCTATGGATTGGCATGGAGAGCGATGGGGCAAGGGCACGAAGCGGAAAATGTGTATAGCAGAGTGCGGAATGCAGAATTCGGAGTGCGGAAATAAAAAGCCTGTCACCTAAGAGTTCTAGCGATCTGGATGGTTCTTGCCAAACTGCGGATTGTGATGCCAGAATGCGGAACGCTCACTGCATCGTCATTCCAGAAATTACAGCTGATTCAATTACGAATCGGTATAGCTGAGTTTTAGAGCATCGGGCTGACTTGTTGGCGACTTGCTATGACCATTCTCGGGTGAGTAATCTTTGCGGGTGACAAGGCGAGTCTAAAGTAGGCTGGACAAAGCTTTGAGACAATAGTCAGGCAAAAAAATAGGGAATCCACTGAAGGCTCCCCCAACCAAATATGTTGCCTGCATCATACCAAACGACGCTTCGGGCGCACCTAAGCGAAGCCCAGTATCTGACCTTGCAATTGCCGTTGCTATTGCTACAAGTTCATCGTCAAGTCAAGCTCTCGACCCTGGCCAGTGTGTTTCCCCAACCGATTCACTACCGCAGTCGGAAACGCAACTTGCAACGTTTCCTGGTGCTGCCGCAATTGAGTATCAACCAAAAGCCCCAGACTGCCATCGCCAAGTCCAGAAATCAAAGTATCCTTGGGGCGGGACAAAGCCCTACAGAGTTTAGAATTGAAACCCTTTTCAGACCAGAGTTTTAGCCATCTTAAATGGCCTGAGCTAAACGCGGCTTACGATATATAGCGGCATGCAGGCTAATCAAGCACAGGGGGATTCCACACAAAAAGGCATCGAAGCTTGAGAGTGTACTTAACCAAAGTGAACACCGCTATATGAGCCCAGAAATATCTCAGGCAGAGCTGGAGCGATCGTGCAATTTGATGGCGTGATTCATTAGGCTATTGCGACTTTACACGGGTTTGCCAACACCGGCAGGCTGTCTCTGACGGATAGGAATTTCAATCACAAACTCCGTCCCCTGTCCAAGCGTCGAGGTATAGGTGAGATAGCCTTGATGCTTCTGGTTGATGATCTCGTAGCTAATCGCCATGCCCATCCCTGTACCTTTGCCCACCGGCTTAGTTGTGAAGAAGGGGTCAAACAGGTGATCGCCAACCTCTGGCGCAACGCCTGGGCCATTGTCTTTAATCGAAATCATCACCGAGTCTTCTGCCGTGCGACGAGTTTGGACGCAAATCATGAGTTCCTGCACAGCGGTGTCGGCATCCTTATCAGCCGTTCTCGCTGAAATACGCAATTCGTCTAACGCATCGATTGCATTAGAGAGAATGTTCATGAACACCTGATTGAGCTGACCCGGATAGCACTCAACCAATGGGAGTTCGTCATAGTCTTTAACAACTTTGATTGCTGGTTGATCGGGTTTGCCCTTAGTGCGGTGGTGCAAAATCATCAAAGTGCTGTCAATGCCATCATGGATATCAGCTGTTTTAAATTCCGCTTCATCAAGCCTTGAGAAAGTGCGCAGAGACTTGACAATCTCGCGAATTCGCTCTGCCCCTACCCGCATAGAGCCGACTAGCTTAGGCAAGTCTTCGGCTAAAAAGTCGAGGTCAATCGAGTCAGCTAAGTCATTAATCTCTGGGTCCTTGCCTGCCTGCTTTTGCTGACAAAGCTCTACCAGCTCTAGCAAATCATTAACGTAAGTGTGGGCGTGACTCAGGTTGCCAAAAATAAAGTTAATGGGATTGTTAATCTCATGGGCTACCCCAGCGACCATTTGCCCTAGTGCTGACATTTTTTCGCTTTGCAGCATCTGAGATTGAGTCTGATGCAGTTCTTGCAGGGTATTTTTGAGTTCTTGCGTGCGTAGTTCAACGCGCTCCTCCAGTTCCTCGTTCAGAGTTTCCAATTCGCCAAAAGTTGCTTGTAGCTGTTGCGCCATTTGGCTAAAGGAATCAGCCAGGGCATCCAATTCCTGAATACCGGCCCGATCAAGGTCAATCTCTAAAGGGGTATGCTTTTCGTTCTGATCTTTATGGTCAGCAAAACGCTCACGAGCAGAAGCTGCCAGCATTTGGCTCGCTTGACTAAGCTTAAAGATAGGTTGAGTAATCCGTCGAGACGTATAGATACCCAGCACCGTAGCGATCGCCAAAGCCCCGACACATAGCACTATGGTGATGCGGGTATTGTCATTAATTTCCGCCATAAAGTCGGACTCAGGCACGACGGTCACCACGACCCAATCAAGCCCAAACTCATCCTGCCAGGGCTCTAGTCGCACATAGCTTTGCTCCCCTTGCAGTTCCAGCTTCAGTTCTTGGCTAGTGGTCACTTGCTGCCAGTTTTCTACCTCGGTTTGCAGCGCTTGGCTAATCCCATTAATGGTCGGGTCGGGGCTCTCCAACACATCTATGCGCTGAATGTCCTCACCGATGCCTTTAAAAGGGGGATAGTCACCAGAGTTAGCGATGAGCATACCGTCGCGATCCATGATGAAGATCTGCCCCGATTGACTGATATTCAAATTCTGCAGAAAGTCACTCAGCTTTAATAGGTGGATATCGACAGCAACCATGCCCAGCAGTTGATTACTGTCATCATAAATAGGGCGACCGGCGGAAGCAGAAATGTAAGGATTGTCTCCAGAGGATGACCAAACGTAAATTTGCGACCAAGTGGGTTCGCCCGCAGTGATCGGTTGCGTATACCAGGCCTCACTAAATAGGTCGTAACTCCAGGTTTCATTTAAGCCAGCCCGTTGCCCCTGGTCATCGGTGGCGAAATTAGACACGTTGTCAGGTAATTCACTATCCCATTCCTCTACGGTGACGGTGATACCGTCATACTTAGCCGCTCCGGCCCCGGTGCCATCTGTCAGGCCATAGCCAATGTAGGTCAGGTCATAGGCTTGCATATGACTCCAAAAAAATTGGGTCACCTGCTCTGGATCATTCACATCGAGGACGCCCATGCGAATGGCATCAGCGTTAATTTGATTGATGCGATGGGGCACCGAGAGATAGTTCTCTAAGTGATCGGTAACAGACTTATTGGTTTTGTCGATTAGTGAGTCAGCCAGATCGTCAATGGCCTTGCGGCCATTTTGGAAAGAGAGGTATCCAACCGTTCCCACCACTGCAAATATCTGCGCCACAAACGGCACAATCAACAGCATCTGTAGCGGTAGCTTAAAGCGGCGTTGGGTGGCCAGTTTCATCTATTACCTAAACTCGTAAACTCTGCAGGCTCGCAAGAAATCATAGTTTGAGCCCGAAAAAAGTATTCCCACCTATGACTGCTACAGAATCGATATCTATCCAGAAGCAGTATTTTCACTAAAAAGTTGGTTTATCGCGGAACATCTCTATCGTGACCGCATCCGTAGTTATTGGGAACCAAAGATTCAGACATATGGGGTTAACTGGTCTTTCAGTGTCTCGAAGGATGTCCGTCTGTGGGCTGACTAGCGCTTGGTCGAGCGATCGCAGCGAAGATTGGGGGAACCAGTAGAATTGCGGTAGCCAAGAGCTGAGATGCTCAGCAACGGTTGAATGTGCTGCCTAATGCGGTTTACCAACTCTTTGGATAATGACCACGCCGGTTGAGCAACTTTATCAATGGCGCGAATTCAAATGCACATGGCAGAATTCTGCATGCGGAGTTTGGAATAAAAACGCCGAGTGTATAGTCATTCCAGAAATTACAACTGTCCTGACCTGATTGCGGATCGCTACAGGTCTCAATTTTGATTAATCAAAAAAATCCCCCAGCCACTGCTGAGGGATTTCACTCACCATGAAAGTTTTCTCAATACCTGCTCTAGCTATTCTTTTAAAAGAGACTTGAGAACCAAGCTCTATTTGGTGGGCAAAGATGCATTGCCATAGGCATCTAGGCTGTATGCAGGCACTCGCTCATTGTTATCAGTTGCGCGACCAGTGATGCTGCGAGCGAGCTTTTCAAAGTTTTCAGAACGCCAGTTACGTTCGTGAATCGGCTTGGTTTGCTCGCCACGGAAATAAGCTTGAGCACCGATCAGAGCAACTGCAGCCCAACCAGAGATGAACAGACCAATCAGTAACGTAATCATGGGGAATATTCCTCCAAAATATCGTCAGAACAGCAGCCTCTGCCTAGACTCACTTTCACTTCTAAAGCTCTCGCCATGAAAGGAGCATTTTACTAGCAGCACCTAGCCTTAAAGCCAGGACTGCAAACTTGGACTTACGTACGACTGCTTTATTTATTAAATAATGTAACAAATAAACATCTAGATCGTCAATAATCTTGACAAAAGTGCAATTATGGCGTTCAAAAAGATGCTTTGGTGGGATTCTCCAGCTACTGACGGTTCTGCGCCGCCAATGTGTCGGGCGTGGAGGCTTAACAGTTGCGGATATCGAGCAGTGGAGAACGACTTTGGGGTCACTGTTACCAGTGCTGTCGTTTGGTGGCTGGGCAGCATTACTTGTCTGATTTACAGTGTTGCCGCAGCTCATGACGTAAAAATGCTCTGAAGCCTCCTTATTGCTAAGCAAAGTGACGTACCTTGGCAGTTCGAGAAACCTTGTATGAGCCGCTTGAAGCAGGGGACCTTTCCTGATGCTGAGCCATAAAAAGCCCTAGCCGATCTGGACTAGCTCAACTTGCAATGTGCAAAAGCGCGCATCAGTGAGATCGTCTGACAAAGCGTAATACAGACCGGAACTCGGGTTACGGATTAGTCCTGACAGGCCACCGACTTCTGTACCCTCAAACTCAAAGCCATCAGGAAAGGTGATTTCTCCTAGGAATTCGAGGTTGGTGATGGTGACGCGATCGCCGATTGTAAGGGTCGACGCAGCTGCAGCTTCTACATCCACGTACACTAAGTAGTGATTAGAAGTGGGAAACTCCGCCAAGAGAAACAGCGGATCATCAGTTTGCCAAGCATCTACACACTAATGATTCTGTAAACCAAGTTTCTTTAGGATCACAGCGGTCGTAGTTCGATCCCCCGCTGCCGCCGCCCCCTTAAAAAAGGGGCTACTCAATCCCTGGATGGGGATGCCCCCTTTTTAAGGGGGGATTGGGGGGATCAAAGCTCCGTCAATAAAGGTGAAAAACTTAAATTACGCTGTCCTAATTCTTCTGCAAGTAAATTTATATCGGTAGAATCTACGAGGTTTGGCTGAGAGCGATCGCCCCAGCCAATCAAGTTGTCGCGATCGCCTTACCGGACTGCCAATCTTAGCGGACTCTGTGGCTGCAGGTGCTCCTGCATGCCGGGCCAAGGAGTGGGACAGGCGCTGTCCTCAGCCACATAGATTGTCGACTGTGGGTTGGTGCCGTCTAGCACTTCGTTTAACACCGCTAGTTGTAAACCCAATAAAACAACGGAACCTCGTTGCTTGACATTCGATGCAGAACTTTTGGGAAAGATTGCCAGCAGCCGTTGATCGACAGCTGCTTCTAAAGCCAGCGGCGTCATAACAGACTCCTCCACTTTGCTTATCAGGTTCTCATGCACAGCCTGAAAATCAGCTACTCGGCCTAACGCCTGAAGTGATTTAGGGTTCAAATTTGCGCTTAACCGAAACGCCAGCAAATTGGCATGCTCAATCTTTTGAGTCAGTGTTAGCGAAGAAAACTCCACCGCACAGGCCATTTCTACTGCCTGGGGCAGCAGCAGCCAAAACCACGTCGCACTCCAACCATGCTGTGCGGCCAATCGGCGCACCTCAGACTCCAGGCTATCTAAGGGAATCTCTAGCAAGTCTCGCTCTGATGACTGCGGGTCAGATGGGCTCATGCCCCAGTTCTGTACTGGCCAGGTCAACTCATGACTAGAGCCATAAATAAAGGCAGAAACTGGATTGCCTTGAGTTCGAGAAAACGTTCCCAACATGAAGACCCAGGCAGCAAATGTCATTACCGGTAATACATAACGAGATGTTTTTGAGGGCATATGGCACCTCATTAAATACAAATGAACTATAATTCAAGTGTATTGCATTCGTCAAGCTAGCGAAATGAGAGAACTTGCAGGGCTGTCATACAGATGCAGATATTGGTCATACAAATTGCCGCAAGTATCATCCTTTCAAAAGTTGGGTGAGGAGGGGGCGATCGCCAGCCGGTATCACAAATTCGTCACCACATAGTTCAAATGAACCATTATTTACTACACTTAAATACAGTGAGAATCAAAACCGTGATGTCTGTCAAAAAGTCAATTAGTATTCGGCTGCCAGAGCCGCTGGCAGCACAATTAAAAACTCAAGCCTCCGAAGAAGGGGTCTCTGTAACTGAAATGATCAACCGCTTTACGCGTTTGGGACTGCGACATGCGACCGAAGAGCGGTTTTCGCCGTTTGTGGATTTGTCAGAGAATGCCCCTCGTCAAAGTTTTGGTTCCGTGCCCAGGCAAGTGCAAGAGCCTGGTGGAGATTATCATCTCTCGACTCAAATCCTGATGGCGGCTGAAAGCAGTGAGAGCGAATCCCATGAACAGAAAGACCTGCTCTCGGGGTTTGAAAAGTTTATCAAGACGTTGGAAGGCTCAATGAGCTATTTGACTGATGACCGCAACCGCGAATGCGTTGTCGATACGATTGGCGAACTGGCAAAGTTGAAGACCCGGTTGAAGCTAGACCCCTGCTTTAGAAAGTAAGGGATTAGCTTGAAAATAAAATACCCGGACAAGACTGTGGCCGGGTGAATGGGTCGCAGGGTAAATGGGATGTTATTTAAGCGCGACTCCCTAAGTCAATTACAGTCAGTGCGATCGCTTGCTAGGGGAAACGTTAACTAGCCTTGTCTGGCAGCGGAATGCACTCTGTTTCACCCGGTACCTGGCCAAACTTGTCATCTCGCCAATCTTGTTTGGCTTGTTCGATACGGTCTAATCGACTGGAAACAAAGTTCCACCATTTGTGTCGTGTGCCCAAGGGTTCACCACCTGCAACCATGCACCGCGCCGTTGTACTGGCCGCGATCGCCACTGGTTGGGATGATTCCAAAACGGCTAGGCGATGTTGCTCAAGCGGTTTTCCCTCAACGGTGAGTCCCGGCGTTACGCTGTATACGGCTCGCTCGCTATAGTCGGCAGGCAGGATAAATTGGCTGCCAGCCGTAAACTGCAGGTCAAGATAAAGAATCGGCGACAGGGCTTTGACCGGGGAAGTGTGCCCACGGGCAGTGCCAGTAATGAGGGTGATGATGACGCCTTGTGCTTCCCAAGTGGGAATTTCGGTAGCGGGATGGTGATGAAAGCCGGGCTCCACTTCTTCAACGTCATCGGGTAGCGCTACCCAGGTTTGAATGCCATGCAGCGTCGAGGCCTCGGTGCGGTCAGCGTCAGGCGATCGCTCTGAGTGGGCAATTCCTCTACCCGCAGTCATCCAATTTACCGCACCGGGGCGAATTTCTTGAATGGTGCCTAAGCTATCACGATGCAGGAGTGCCCCGGCAAACAGATAGGTCACGGTGGCTAGGTTGATGTGGGTGGGGTCGCACGTCAACCCCTTTGCCAGGCGGGAAGGTGGCTGGCCCCAGGTGATCAAAAAAGATAAACGGCCCCACCATCTTTTGCTCCTCATTTGGGAGCAGTCGTCGAGCTTCAAACCCGCCAAGATCTTGAACGCGAGGAGAGAGGATCGTCCGGATTGACTCGGGCATAGCAACTGATTCGTTGTGAAATGGCGATGATTTGCTGTGAAATAAAGCTGACAATATGGTAGAGCCGGCTAGCGAAAATTCACAGTAGGTAGCAGTCGTTGATCGAGCAAAGCCGTGATAGTCACTGGGCTGAGGCATGAAAGTTTGCTCAGTTGCCTGGGCAACGTCGTTTGCTGATGTCGTTACCGAGCAGCATCACAAGAGGGGATAAGATTGCAGTTATGGATATGAGCCCAGCAGATTTTATGCGCGATCGCCACGTCTTAATTACTGGAGGCACCGGCGGCTTAGGTCGCGGGGTTACGGCTGTGGTGCTGGCCCAGGGCGCCAACGTGACGCTGCCTTATGTGCACCCCCACGGTTTAGAAACCTTGAAAGCTCAACTATCTGACGCAGAGCGATCGCGGGTGCGGTTTGTTTCAGCTGATTTGAGTGATGAGGCGTCAGTCATTTCGTTAATCGAGAGCCACGATCGCTTAGACGCCACAATTCACCTGGTCGGTGGCTTTGCGATGGGGGCTACCCCCGATTTTAGTTTTGCGGAGTGGCGGCAGCAGCTTGACCTCAATTTGAACACCACATTTCTGGTCTGTAAGCACAGCTTGAAAAAAATGCTCAAGCAAAACTATGGTCGCATCGTCACCGTGGGGTCACGGGGAGCTGTACAGCCGACGGGACAATTAGCCGCTTACTGTGCCTCAAAAGCGGGAGTCGTGGCGTTAACTCAAGCGATCGCCGATGAAACTAAAGGCACTGGTGTGACCGCCAATATCGTCCTGCCCAGCGTCATCGATACCCCCACCAATCGTCAGGCCATGGGGGCCGACCAAGCCGATCAGTGGGTTAAACCTGAGTCGTTGGGACAGGTCATTTGTTTTTTGGCCTCTGAGGCCGCTAAAGATATTCGTGGAGCAGCGGTACCGGTATATGGCCAAACTTAACGTTTCTACGGTGTTTGATAAGCCGACATTTCGTCAGTTTTTAGCCATCGTTATGGTGCTGTGGCTAGGTTTAGGAGGATTGCTGGCGATCGCGATCGCTCGTGACAGTGCCACCACCGCTTCTACCGATCCATTAGTGACACCCATTTTCTACCTCATTTTGTTTGGGGGCAGCAGCTTGTGGGTATGGTGGCAATATCACCGTCACCATATCGAACTCAAGACCTTAGTAGGCAAGTGGCCCCATCGAGCTGATTTGCCCTATTTGATTGGGCTCTGGGTGCTGCTGTTTATGTTCTCTCTAGGCGCTTTTCAAGTTTCCTTTGCCCTACTCTCCTATGTCTTTCCAGAGTTTGTGACCACCACCTTAAATGAGTCACTGTTTTTAGGCGCAGACAAGACCGCCATTCCCTGGCTGTACAACCTGTTGATGGTGTTATTGTTGGTGGTTGCCGCTCCAGTGTTAGAGGAGTTTATCTTTCGCGGATTTTTGCTTCACCGTTGGGGCACCCGCTGGAATCCTCCCATAGCAGTGCTGCTGACCTCCGTGCTGTTTGGCATTTTGCATGGCAATGTAATTGGCCTGACCATGTTTGGTCTGGTCATGGCGCTACTCTATTTCCGCACGAGTAGTTTGGGAGTGGTGATCGCCGTGCATGCGCTGAACAATGCGATCGCGGCCAGTCTTGAAGTCATTATGCGCCTGATGGGTCATAGTGAACCCACGACGCTGGAAGACTTTCGGTCAGGCATTTGGTTCGGCGCAATATTGCTGGCTGCGGCCATGCCCTTTTTAGCCAAATTCATTCGGCGTAATTGGCCGAGTAGAAAGACACCGTTACCCTACTGGACGAATCGCGATCGCACCCTGACCGGCTAACCGGCTAACTCTCCCCCTGTTTCCATGGCCTATGCAAGCGTGCTCAGACGATCTAGCGACTTTTGGGGGCGATCAGCTTCAGCGGGTTAAAGTTGAGCAACCAGCTGAGGATCGGCAGCGCCACGTGATCAGGTAGGACTTCAACTCGGAAATGAAAGGGCAGGATAAGCTGCAAGGCTGGACTGTTGGGATGCAAAATCGACCGCACCCACACGACCAACTGCAGCGTATATTGCCGCATCGGTTCTGTCATTCCAGGTATTCTGCTTAAGTCAACCAAGGCTGGACCAACCTCTAGCGAGACCTGATTGTCAGGACGCGTCAGTAAGCCCTCGGCAGTGACACTGACATTGGTCTTCAAAGTTGGATTGACCACCGTAGGAGCCTGAGACGGGAGCAGATCAGTCGTGCTGCCAGGTACCTGACGGATAACCCGTTGAGCGAACCCGCCGTGTACGCTCAGCGCACTGCGATCCCATTGGACAAACACCTGCTGATCAGGCAAAGCGTTGACGATGCTGATGTTGAGAGACTTGAGCGGCGGCTGCAACGGTTTCTTGCCTTGGGGCATCACTTGCCATGCCACTGTACCGACGGGTCCTTCTTCATTAAAGAAAGTAATTTTGAGCAGTGAGGTGCCATTAAAAGTTTGCGTTTCGGCTTTCGCACGATAAAGAGTCTGCTGCTGCAGTTGCGCGTTGACGGCATTCTGTAACTCCTCACCCTGCAGAACGATGGTGACTTGGTCTTCGAGTTTATCTTCAACTGACAGCGCCATCTGGTACAGCACATAAACGATGCAGATGAAGTAAATCGTGAGAATGAGGAGTTCGACGCCCATAAAGAGGTGCCAGCGAGCAATGGTGAAAGTCTCGGCTTTCAGGATATAGCAGAACTCAGCGTTCAGAGTTTGGGGGGATCGATTCCTTTAAATTTGGACGACAAATGCCACGTTATTTCACCCGCCCCTCATTACTCAAAGGATTTTCTGGCGACACAGAGAATTTGGCATCAACTGACTTTCACGAAGTGAGTGAGTCACCGCTCACCCTGATTGTTGACGATGGCGGAGAACGGTGAGCAGTTTGGTGAAATGGGGTGGTAGGGGCGCGATCGCGGTCACCCGTTCCCCGGTGGCTGGATGCTGTAGAGTCAGCCGTTCCGCGTGGAGCGCTTGCCCCGGCAGATTGACCCCCACCGATCGCCCCGCACCGTAAACGGGATCTCCCACCATCGGATGCTTCATATGTAGACAATGAACGCGGATTTGATGGGTGCGCCCCGTCTCTAACCGAAAACTCATGAGGGTAAAGTTGCCTAGCCGTTCTTCGATTTGCCAATGGGTGACGGCCTCGCGTCCGCTTTTTTGCAGCGGCACGATCGCCTGCTTTTTGCGATCGTGGGGATGACGACCAATGGGCGCATTGATGGTGCCGCTGGTTGCTGCAGGCACCCCGTGAATGACTCCGAGATATTCCCGCCGGGCCGTTTTCGCTTTCATCTGGGCTTGCAGGTCTCTGTGTGCGAGTTCTGATTTCGCTACGACGATCGCGCCAGTTGTGTCCTTATCCAACCGATGGACAATCCCTGGACGCTCGACCCCGCCAATACCCGTGAGTTGTTCACCGCAGTGGGCCAGCAGTGCATTCACAAGGGTGCCGTTCATATTGCCAGGGGCCGGATGCACCACCATACCCGCAGCTTTATTCACAATTACGAAATGGGCATCTTCGTAGAGAATTTCGAGGGGAATCGCTTCGGCCTTGACCTCAAGCGGTTTCGTCGCGGGAATGGTCACCGCGATCGCATCTCCCACGTGCACGGCAGATTTTTTGTTGGTACAAACCGCGCCATTCAGTCTCACGTATTCCCAATCAATCAGCTTTTGCACCCGATTGCGAGAGAGGTCTGGCAGGTTAGCCGTCAACCAGCGATCGAGTCGTGAGGGTTCGGCTGTTTCTACCGTTAGCTGTAGCGTCGTGTCAGAAATGGCCGGCCCACCAATTCATTAGAAGCAAACTTTAGCATTATTGGCGATCGCCTGGGTCCAGCCTTTCACTCGCAGGGCTATGACCGGTCTCAGAGTAGGTCCGCCGTTCCCCGGCGATAGGTTGCCGTTTTTCCATCAGGCCATGGCCATTACAGCTGTGGTCACGCCAGCTTGACAACGCGGTTTGAGAATTTCAGAAGTCGATATTGAGTGCAGCCATCATCTCGACTTCTATCGTAGGCGGGTATCTATCGGTACGGTCATCACGTAATTGGGCGATCGCTCAGCACCATCAAACCTTATCTGCTCTGCCCAACATATTTTCAATCTTCAACGTGTCGAAAGTAACAGCAAAGACATAAAAAAACCATAAATATCTCTATATCCTGAGCTTTATCAAGCAACTATGTTGCTGTTGTGTTGGACGACACAATTAACAAATTCGATCATGAATTGGCTAGTTTTATGAGCTTACGTCACTGCTGTAAGGCATGTTTCGTTAAGCCACTCTGTGAAAAGGTCAGCTAATGAGGACTGACGCCGTTGCATCCGATTTTGGCCCCGGCATCCCCAATTTCTGGGGAAGTTCGGATGCAATATCTCCCAGATGGGGGGCGAGGGGGCTTTTACATCAGTCCTAATCTAATGATTTTTTCATCCTTCCGTTAAAGCCAATCGCCCTCAAATTCCAAAGGTTAGTGATGGGCTTTAACTAAGGGCTGGTCAGGTCTAAGGGGTGAAACATTCACCCTTTTTTAGACCAAGAAACGTTTGGTTTAGAAAGGTTGCCAAATAGTCTGAATGGGGGGGACGCCCCGATTTCATCCAGCTAGTTTTTGACATTGAAGGCAAAGATTAGCTGGACGGAGTTACTCAACCGCACTTTGCCAAAGAGTGTGGCTGGCGGGCTAACTCACTGACCGATGATGAGGCCATCGCGCCAACTGTCTGATGCTGTCTGTTTGATATTTACCGACGAGAGAATCTCATGAGCTATGCGAAACGCTATCCGGACTCAGGGGCGAAAACAGCCTCTCCGGGCAAATTGTCAAAGCTGTTGAATCCGCGCAATCCATTGTTAACGATTGGCTTTGCCGGGCTTTTTTTGTTTTTGTTAGCCCGTCCAGGGTGGGCTCAAGATGACGCTTTGACCGGGGTTGATGCCATTTTTGCCCCCATCGTTAACGTTATGGGCACCCTGCTGTTCTTCAAGATTGGTGGCGAAAATGGCTTTCCCTTCATTGTGCTGTGGTTGTTTATAGCGGCCATATTTTTCACGCTGCGCATGGGCTTCATTAACTTGCGGGGCTTTAAGCATGCAATTGATGTCGTGCGGGGTAAATATGACGATCCCCACGACGAGGGAGAAGTCTCTCACTTTCAGGCGCTTGCGACTGCGGTGTCTGGCACCGTGGGCTTGGGTAACATTGCCGGTGTCGCCGTGGCGATTCAGCTAGGGGGGCCGGGGGCGATGTTCTGGCTAACGCTGGCAGGCTTCTGCGGTATGGTCACCAAGTTTGTGGAATGCTCTCTGGCCGTCAAGTATCGCCGCGTGTTGGATGATGGCACCGTCCAGGGTGGCCCGATGTATTACCTGACTCGGGGACTCTCTAACAAGGGCATGCGACCGTTGGGTCAGGGCCTGGCAGTGCTCTTTTGCATCCTCTGTCTGGGCGGCAGCTTGGGCGGCGCCAACATGTTCCAATCCAACCAGGCCTATGCGGCAATCAGTAATTTGATTCCCGGTTTGCCCGCCTGGGTTTTTGGTTTGATTTTGGCCGGGCTCGCAGCATTTGTGATTATCGGCGGCATTCGCCGGATTGGCGCCGTTGCCGAAAAGCTGGTGCCCGCGATGGCGGCTATTTATGCGATCGCTTGTCTCTTTGTGATTGTCATCAATATTGGTCAGGTGCCCGCTGCGGTTGGCACCATCATTAGTGAGGCATTTGCCCCCACCGCCGTGACTGGTGGTTTAGTCGGGGTGATTGTGCAGGGGATTCGCCGGAGTTCGTTCTCTAACGAAGCGGGTGTGGGTTCAGCTGCGATCGCTCACTCAGCGGCGCGGACGGATGAGCATATCCGCGAGGGTATGGTGTCGTTGCTCGAACCCTTTATCGACACCATCGTCATCTGTAACATGACGGCCATTGCGATCGTGCTGACTGGCGTCTATCAAGACACTGGCGAAGGGTTAAGCGGTGTCGCCATGACCTCCAGCGCTTTCGAATCAGTCATTGGTTGGTTCCCCATCATCTTGAGTATCGCCGTCTGTCTGTTTGCTTTTTCCACGATCATTTCCTGGAGCTACTACGGCATTCAGGCGTGGACCTATCTCTTTGGCGAGCGCAGCACGCTACTGTTCAAGCTCATCTACGTCACCTGCACTTTTTTGGGCACGCTTACCAGCTTGGGGCTGATCATCGACTTCAGTGACCTGATGTTGCTAGGGATGGCCTTTCCCAACCTGGTGGGCTGCTACATTTTGTCTAATGAGTTGGCCGGTGACCTCAAAGACTATTGGCAACGGCTCACCTCTGGCCAAATGCCGACCTATGATCAAATGGCGACTGTTGATGGTGCGTCAGAATAAGGTTAAATTTGCCGAGCTCTGAACGTTTTCTTAAATCAGGCTGATAGGCCTCACTCAGCAGAATCCGGCTGGGCATACCTCACCGTTTACCCTCGGTGCAGCCGGATTCTGTTTTCACTTCTGCAAAATAGAGCAGACATCGATAGCCATGAAGTAATACTGATTCTCTAAAACTCGGCTACACATTTTTCTCCTTTGCCCCTTTGCCCCTTTGCCCCCATAGCCTTCGATGTCAGTCTGTAGCTCGATCCTGGAAAGTCGGTATAAGACTTGGCTAAAGGCAAGATTCAGAAACAGAAACAGGCTGCGCCGCTTGACGGGCTTCTTGCTCCAAAATGAAGCGCCGACGTTGACTTGGGGGTAAAGACTGATAATCACCATAGGTCTGACAAAACTGCCAAATCTTTTTCACAATGAACCACGGGCGGGTTTGAGTTGATAAGTATCGCAGCTCTGGAGCGTGGGCTGAGATTGAAAGCCAAAACATAGTTACCTCCTTAATATTCAGTTATTTTTCAAGCTGGTTTAATCCTAAGAAGCCCTGATTCAGACAACCACCGCCTAGTTCGATGACATCTATGCAAAAGCTACATACTTGATCAAAACCAATGGACTATGGGTAGGACTGACGCCAAAGCTCACTCAATCCCCCAAATCTGGAAGATATTGCATCCGATTTCTCCAGCAATTGGCGATACCGGGGCCAAAATCGAATGCAACTGCGTCAGTCCTGATGGGTTGGAACTCAAGACCGGCATCCGTCATCTGAGCTATCCACTTTGGGCTGATCAGGCGATCGCCCATCAGCTATTACAGTCATGCGAATGGTGCCCAAAAACCGGCTAAATGAGCGGTTACATCTCAATTGTCAACAATTTTTTGAGTAGCGAACAGAGGCAATTCTCGTAAATTGTTTCGGTCACAGTTAAAACTTTGCAAACTGTGCTGGCAGCTTCAGTTAATAACTGTGTTGCCAACCGCAATCTCGCGATTCAAAATTTGAGTTCCCAGCATACCGGGGCTAAAGGTGTCTGCCCATTTGCTGAATCGGATGGGCGCTAAGGGCGTCGCGCTTAAATAACATCCCATTTACCCTGCGACCCATTCACCCTGCCACAGTCTTGTCCGGGTATTTTATTTTCAAGCTAATCCCTAAGCAGCATTCAGCCATTGGTTAACTTGGCGGCCACAGTACTGACATAGTAAAGTGCAGAATCCCCTTCGGGAAGGGCAGAGCCCTACGGAGTTCGGAATAAAAACACTGGCTGTATGGTGCTTTCAGAAAGCATAGCCAGTCGCCGTTAGGTTTGAGCAGGATAGATCGCTGGAACCTTTATTTAGCAAGACTTGCAGCTCTGCCTTTTGCCTTTTACCTTCGCCCTTCGTCTTTTGCCTTTTACCCTTTGCCCTTCGCCTCTTGCCTTTTGCCTTTTGCTCTTCGCCCTTCGCTATCCCACTGTCCTGACCTGATTGCGGCTCGCCATACAGTAAGTTGTCGTTTAATCAAGTTATCTTGAATGGGTAAAAGCGATATCTGCTCTGCATTTCAAGTCCGTTTTCTGCTGTGAACAAACCGGTGGAGAATTCTGAGTAACTTACACTCAGTAGCGTCTAGCAATAATCGCCGCTCTCCTTAAAGTCATGCTCTACCAAAACAGTTTTATAACTGTTTGAGCTGCTCAAATTGTTTATGCAGATGATGTCTATTGTTCCTTCGGGTTTTAGGTTTTGCCTTACTAATGGATAACGAGGACCGGGCAGCGAGTAAAGCGGACAACTTTTTCTGAGACCGAGCCCATGAAAAATCTCGATAGCCCGGCTTTACCACTGGAAGGAATCACGATGAGGGTAATCTCATTTGCTTCAGCGTAGTCAACAATCTCAGAACTCGGATTGCCCACTTCCACTACGAAATTTATCTTCTGATAAACCGCTTCAGGGAAATATTTGCCAAACATTTCATTGATCTTTTTAATTCGAGTAGCATCGTCTACGGTTTGCCAAACGACACCTGGATCAGTCGCTTCTAGAGGCGGTAAAACGTAGAGGGCATAAATCTTGCTGGGATCTTCGACGAACTCTAGAGTCTCTTTGAGAACTTTGACCGCTTCATCAGAAAAATCAAGAGGGACTAAGACTTTTTCAGTAGAAAACAATGACATTATGTAATCCTCTCATAACTATTTGGATGCTGGAGATTAGGTGACTGAAGTTAGATGAGACTCACTTCAATACAACTTTTAGGGAACAAAGCTGAGGATTGCCTTTTCCTTATCCCTATTAACTCTACTCTAGAGCTTATTGCAGGTTGGTCATGTATCGATTGTTAACAAACTCAAGACTTAGAATCAGAGTGATGAAGCTTTGTCCAAGCTCTTAAATGCTCATGAATTCTTAATTTGAGGAGAGTGCCACTGGCCAAATTTACGGCATGAGTCTGTGTTTGTTTGAGCGTCTTCTTTTATTTTATCAACGGCCATTAACCTGGCCTCACTGCGAAGACGTTAGGCTGTGAATAGTTGATTCTAGATCGTCTCGTTGAGTTTTACTTTTAGGAAAGTATGGTTACTCAAATTCAAACGCCGGATTATGAAGCCAAGACATTAGCGATCTCGAATAGTCTGCTCATGGCGACGCGGGAAAAGAAGAACTTCCTAGCGCAGATGCGCGATCAAATGCGCTGGGACGATAAGATTATGGACTTTGCCATGGATAATCCAGGGCTTAAAGTGCAACTGTTTCGCTTCATTGATGCGCTGCCCGCCCTGCGGAGTAAACCCGAAATTGCTCGCCACCTGCAGGAATATCTGTCAGTCGATGCGGTTGAGTTGCCCAGTGCCCTGAAAGGATTGTTGAACTTTACGAGCCCTGATTCAGTGCCTGGACAACTGGCCGCGACCACCGTAGCGCCAGCAGTTGAAACCCTCGCCTATCGCTACATTTCTGGCGAGGACATGAATAAGGCGATTAAAGCGATCGCGCGCATGCGACAAGACCACCTCACTTTCACCATGGACTTGCTCGGAGAGGCGGTGATCACCGAAGTTGAAGCCGAGGCCTATCTATATCGCTATCTCGATTTGATGGCGCAACTTGCCGCTGCCGCCCAGCACTGGCAAACCGTTGACGCCATCGATCGTGCTGGTGAACAGAGCCTTTCTAAGGTGCAGGTGTCGGTTAAATTGACGGCCTTTTACTCCCAGTTTGACCCAATAGACGCCGAAGGCAGTCGCCAGGCAGTAAGCCAGCACATTCGCACGCTGCTCAGACGGGCAGCAGAGTTGGGGGTGATGGTGCATTTTGATATGGAGCAGTACCAATATAAAGATCTGACTCTGGCAATTCTCCAAGACCTGTTGATGGAGCCAGAATTTCGCGATCGCGATGACCTGGGCATCACCCTACAGGCCTATTTGCGAGACAGCTATCGGGACTTGGAAAGCCTCGTGGCCTGGGCCCAAGAGCGAGGTACCCCCGTCACCGTGCGCTTGGTGAAAGGAGCCTATTGGGATCAGGAAACCATCACCGCCCGCCAGCACAATTGGCCTACCCCGGTTTACAGCCAAAAGGGATCCACCGACGCGAACTTTGAGCGGATGACACGCCTGCTGCTCGAAAACCATTCCTATTTATATGCCGCCATCGGTAGTCACAATGTGCGATCACAGGCTCATGCCATGGCGATCGCCGAGGCTCTCGACATTCCCAAGCGGCAGATCGAGTTACAGGTACTCTACGGCATGGCCGATAAGCTCGCCAAAGCCATGGCTGATAAGGGCTACCGAGTCCGGGTCTACACCCCTTTTGGGGAGCTGATTCCGGGAATGTCTTACTTAATCCGGCGCTTGTTAGAAAACACGGCGAACAGCTCCTTTTTGCGCCAAAACCAGCCAGACGCCTCTGTGGAGGAACTATTGCAAGCCCCACAGTTTGCACCCGATGATTTGGCCGTGGAAGCGGGGCAACCAGAAGACTGGGGTGAATGGCTTCCCCCCTTTGAGAATGCTGCCGATACCGATTATGCGATCGCTGAAAACCGTGATACCGCCACCGCCGCAATGAGCACAGTACAGCAGCAGCTTGGCCAGCATTACCGCCCGATCATCAATGGGGAAGCTGTTAACACTGAGACCAGTTTAGATTCGGTGAATCCCTCTCATCCGACTCAGCTCGTGGGTAAGGTGGGACTGGCGAGTCAGGCACAAGCAGATGATGCGATCGCGGTTGCCAAAGCCACATTTCCGGACTGGGCCGCGACGCCAGCCTCGGAACGGTGTGCCATCTTGCGGCGCGCTGCCGACATCATGGAATCACAACGAGCGGAACTCAACGCCTGGCTGGTTCTGGAAGTGGGTAAGCCACTGGGCCAAACTGATCCCGAAGTGTCAGAAGCGATCGACTTTTGCCGCTTCTACGCCGACGAAATGGAACGCTTGGATGCGGGCTATGACTACGACTATCCGGGCGAAACCAATCGCTACCGCTACTTTCCTCGCGGCCTCACCGTCGTTATTTCCCCGTGGAATTTTCCCCTGGCAATCACGACTGGCATGACGGTGGCGGCCTTGGTAGCGGGCAACTGCACCCTGCTCAAGCCCGCCGAAAACGCCGCCGTCATTGCGGCTAAAATCGTCGAAATCCTTTATGAAGCAGGTATTCCATCAGGGGCCTTGCAATTCTTACCAGCGATCGGTGCCACTGTGGGGGCGCATCTGGTACAGCATCCCGATGTGCATATGATTGCGTTCACGGGTTCACGGGCCGTGGGCTGCGAGATTTATGCGAAAGCAGCCCAATGGCAGCCGGGCCAAAAGCACTTGAAACGAGTCGTCGCGGAAATGGGTGGCAAAAACGGCATCATTATCGACGAAAGCGCCGATCTTGACCAAGCCGTGCAAGGGGTGGTGTACTCCGCTTTTGGTTATAGCGGTCAAAAATGCTCGGCCTGCTCTCGTGTGATCGTTGTCGAGTCCATCTACGACACCTTTATGACTCGCCTGATCGAGGCTACCCGCTCGCTCCATGTGGGCGATGCGGCCGCCGCAGGCACCAAAGTGGGCCCAGTCATTGATGCTAAAGCCCAAGCCAAAATTCAGAGCTACATCGAGACGGGCAAGCAAGAGGCCACCGTAGCACTCTCACTGTCCGCACCAAACGAAGGATATTTCATTGGCCCCACGATCTTCACGGATGTTGTTCCGGATGCGGTGATTGCCCAAGAAGAAATTTTTGGCCCGGTCTTAGCCGTTATTAAAGCCAAGGACTTTGACGCGGCCTTGGCGATCGCCAACCACACCGACTACGGTCTCACGGGCGGACTCTACTCTCGTACCCCCTCTCATATTGATCGCGTGCAAACAGAATTTGCCGTCGGTAACCTATACATCAATCGCAGCATCACCGGCGCGATCGTCTCGCGTCATCCCTTCGGTGGATTAAAGATGTCTGGGGTAGGTTCAAAAGCCGGTGGCCCGGATTATCTGTTGCAGTTCTTAGAACCTCGCCACGTCAGCGAAAATGTGCAACGCCAGGGCTTTGCCCCCATCGCTGGGGTTGATGATTAGACCTTGCTTGGGGGGAGCTGCAGAAAAAGACTTAGGGCTCGGCTTGAAGATAAAGTACCCGGACAAGACTGTGGCAGGGTGAATGGGTAGCAGAGTCGGTGGGATGTTATTTAAGCGCAACTCCCTTACCGTTCGTCGGATGCTGCTAGCAAAGCGCCATGCACCGTAGCGTTGACGTCTTGATTGCTGAAAATCTCCTAGTCAGGGGTATCCGAGAGCCAAATTTACTTTAAATACGAAAAACCGAGCTGGCCGTCTTCCGAAGAAGCCTTCCAGCCCGGCTTGTGCTCTAGGAGCACACGCGAGTCTACAGGATGTATCTATACTCGCTTAGCCCTCAAGGAACAACAATGGGGAAAAACTCAGATAAATTCAGGTGATGTGCTTAGAAATTCAGGTGATGCGCTCAGAAATTCAGGTGATGCCGCCTCCAGCACCCCGAAAACCGGTGATCAGACTCACTCACATGTTCTCAAAGACTTGAGTTCACAGCTGATCAGCCCACATGAGGTGCATAGTCAGTCGTCGTTAGGTTTGAACAGGGTAGATCGCTGAAGCCCTGATTTGGCAAGACGTCCAGTTCTGCCTTTTGCCTTCTGCCTTTTGCCTTTTGCCTTCTGCCTTCTGCCTTCTGCCTTCTGCCTTCTGCCTTTTGCCTTCTGCCTTCTGCCTTCTGCCTTTCGCCATAGCCACACTCCATTCAGGAGAGGGCACGCAATTCGAAAGCCTCTCACTTCTACAGCGTGCTCACCCTGCAGAAAGCGAAAGCGCTACACTCCTCAGTTCCCTTTTTCTATGTGTGAGAAGGGGCACAATCCCAAAGCGCCTCTACCAAAATTGCCAATAGGCTTGAAATTGACAAAAACAGAAGCAAATAGACACCCCTACCAAACTGAGGCGCACCTACTGACTTAGACTGACCAAGATGAAAATTGACGTCCGGTTAACTGCCTCAATTTATTAACGTCATCTTGCAGTTGCTCCTTTAAAAAAGCAATCAATTCTGGTTTAAGGGTTGGTTCAGAGACAGTTGTGGAAAAAGGATAGTAAATGATTTCCTTGATTAATCTACGAGTTGAGCTGTTCGGAAGCTTGTTAACAGCCTTTCCCAAGGTTGACTGAGCAATCTTTTGACCCAATTCATTTTTACGCCGTTTCGTACGACTTTTGTGGCGCTCTAAGTTATACAGCTGTGAATAAAAGTTTGGATTAACCTCTAAAAACTCAAATATTTTTTGCAAGATTTGCTGTCGATGATTTCTTAAGTCTTCAGTTGTCACAATCAAAATTTGGGAGAGCGGATAATACTCCAGATATTTCTCTAGCTGACTGTAATAGAGACTCCTAGGAAAGTATCGTTCGCTTTGGATATCAAAGAATGCATCATTAATCTCTCGCGTTTCTGAACCATTGCTAATTTTATGTATATAGTGTGCCTGCATGCGCTTAATTGGATCACGAACGACATAAATCAGCTTGGCATCAGGGACTAAATCATGCATTCGCCTCGGCACTTCCGGCGACAAAGTGCAATTCGTGTAGTTAGGAGACGATTCGCCATAAATGCATTTTTCAGGCTGTTCTAAAAAATTAGATTCATACCATTTAAACCCTTTTGACCAGTTATAGCGTTCAGCAAAAAAGTCTAGCTCCTTGAGCTTTGACATTTGAACTTCAGGATGCAAACTTAAATAGAAATGTAGGCTAGTAGTGCCACATTTCATTGCTCCAATAATAATTAGATTAGGTAGCATACATAAAAATGAGGAGCATGTGCAGACGGCATTTACTCTCTAGTCAAGATATCCTATTTTGCTTGAGAGCAAGGGCTTTAGCCTATTTTTAACGTCAGTTCGGGTTAAGACAAAACCCGTTCGTTCCCCTCCTGGGAGGGGCTCATGGGGTGGGTAAAAGCTCAATTCAGGCCCACCCCGTCCTGCGGACACCCCTCCCAGGAGGGGATTTGTGGTCTGACCGGTGGGTAAAAGCACGCGAATTCCTTATCCCGAACTCAGGTTATTTTTAGGCTGCATTAGCTGAAGCGCATGTCAGGTTTCTCAATTTCCGGCATCCCTTATGTTCCAGTTCCTACTCTCAACATTGGGAGCTAGGGAGCAAGTGGTCCGAAGTTCCTCTTCTAGGATTGGGGGAGAAATTGAGGGTGTAGACGTGCAACGACTTCTCTCGAAGTGGCCCCAAAAGGGACAGACTCCTTATTAGCTCCAGAAACGCGATATGAAAGAGGCAATCGAGCTTTGGCTATAGAGTTCCGTTGGGCGTAACATCGCATCTCGGCTAGATCTTTGACATTTCACTCAGCATGCTTGGCCATATTGAAGACGACTTTCACTCAAGCTGTTTTGTCTCGGCGCTGCACAAAGTACGTAATTAAAGCTAAGCCAAAGACGCCCAACAAGGCAAAGATAAGCAACCTTGCGCCGCCTTCTAAGATGCCGGCACCGAGGGCAACAAATGGTGGGTTTGACAGGGCAATACTAATTAATAGAGCCGGCAGAAATTTGATCCAGGGTGCTTTGGTGAGTCCAACGCCATAGCAGACAAAGTCAAAAAAGCCGGTCATCAGGCAGCCGGTCATCAGAAAAAAGTTGCGCTCTAAATGACGCTGGCTAAAGTTGTCGATACGATACATAAAGCCTTCGCCAACCAGTCGCTTTACTAGGTTGCGACCATAGCGTCGAGAGAGCCAAAAGCTCAGAGAGCAGGAACAAATGTCGGCGAAGCACACCACGGCGGCCCCTTTGCCAAAACCTAGCAGTCCCCCAGCCAAAATGGCGTACGCTGTCCCCGGCAGCGCGGGAATGACGACACTGGTAAACCGCAGGACAAAAATGCCGACCGGGGCCCAGACACCCCACTGCTCGACCTGCGATCGCAACTGAGCGATCCCAAATCGCTGAATTAGGGCGATCGCGATTACCATCGTGAGGACGATCGCGATAAATCGAAGCGTTTTGAGCAAGCGTGAGCGTTTCATCGTCATCACCAGTCGGTATCGATAAGGGACTCTAGACCGCTCTGAAGCCAAGAGGTATTTGGAGTTGCCGTAGCTGGTGGGCGATCGCCTCTAAGGATATAACTCTCGCCAAGAGATGGCTGAAATATGTGAGGTTTTCCGGACTTTTTTAACGCTTAAGTTGAAAATGAGCTGGTCTCCGTAAAGAGAGAAGTGTTAAGGTTGTCATAGAGATAAGTAGGTTCGGTTGCGGTTTTTGTTTCAAGTACGAACGATTTTTTCACGTTTTCCATTGGCAAAGTTCTCTCCGAAGTTTCACTCTCAGCGTTCCTCAAATTTTGGAGAAAATTTATGTCCATTTATGTAGGTAATCTGTCTTACGACGTTACTAAAGAAGACTTGACGACGGTCTTCGCTGAATACGGTTCTGTTAAGCGCGTACAGCTTCCCACTGATCGGGAAACTGGCCGCATGCGGGGCTTTGGCTTTGTTGAATTGAGTGCTGATTCAGAAGAGGAAGCAGCCATTGAGGCCCTTGACGGGGCTGAGTGGATGGGGCGTGACATGCGCGTCAACAAGGCTCGTCCTCGTGAGCAAAATAACACTCGTAGCTTTGCTCAGCGTTAATTGCTTCAGCGGTAAGCATTCGGTGAGCTGCTAAATGACCGCCGATTTGATGTAGAGAACAAAAGGGTTTAGATCTGAGGATCTAAACCCTTTTTTTGTAGTCAGAGAAATTGATCTCTACAGCTCAATTAGCCCCCACTCACGGGTGGAATCAAAACCACTTCGTCACCTGACTGCAAAGCTGTATCCGGTTCCACAAATTGCAGATTGACGCCAAAACGGGTCAAGTTGCGCCATGGCTCCAATTCGGGGTGGTCAGTCAAGAGGCGATCGCGCACATCTGCCACCGTTGCTCCGGTTGGCAATTCCAACGTGAGTTCGGGCTGACCATAGGCATCTTGATAGGCCGCAAAAAGTTTTACCGTGATCCTGATAGGCATTAGAGAGAGTAGAAGTGTTGGTGTGCGAGCAGCGCCTGAGTTAAAGGTTAAATAGGCATGAAGCAGGCAAACACGCTCAGAGACTGTTGGCGGCAGAAATCCGGCTGTGTTTGGCTTCCCTTTTTTTGATTCCCTGGCATGATGACCTATCCCCCGATTGTCTCAAGCACGGGGCGGAAATAGAAAGCAAAGCCGAGAATCGCATAGGTTGCCAGCAACAGCGTCCCTTCGAGCCAGTTAGAACGTCCGTCAGAACTAATCGAGTTAGTGATTAAAACGGCCACGGCCACAGCCACCAATTCCAGCGGATCGAAGTTGAGATCCATCGGTTCGCCTAGTATCCAGCCCGCCAACACCAAAATCGGTGCCACAAACAAGGCTATTTGCATACTCGAACCCACTGCGACTGAAACCGATAATTCCATTTTGTTTTTCATCGCGACGGTAACGGCGGTCGCATGTTCAGCCGCATTGCCGATAATGGGTAACACAATTACCCCGGTAAACAGGGGCGACAATCTCAACTGTTCAGTTGCGGGTTCGAGGGCGTTGACCAGCAGCTCTGACTCGACTGCGACGATGAGTGTTGCCCCAATCAGCACCGGAATCCAGATTTTGAGATTGGGCGCGGGTTCTGATTCGGCAGCATCAGGTGGCTCTGGTGCAGACTTTTCAACGGTCCCTGTCACAGAGCTTGCGTAGTCAGCCGTACCCACATCGTAGAGATAAGTGTGGGTTTTCATGGAAAACAGTAGCGTCAGTCCATAAACGGCAATCAGGATGATGGCGACGGCATCAGACAAGCTTTGCAGCGTACTCTCAGGGATCGTGGTGGAGGTAAACCCAACTGCAGTCGGCAATAAGATCGCAATCACGGCTAAATTCATCGCGGAGGCATTGACTCGGGCCATCACCGGCTGAAAATCTTGTTCCTTAAATTTGATGCCGCCAAGCAGCATTGATAAGCCCAACACCAGGAGCAGGTTACTGATAATCGATCCCACAATACTGGATTTCACCACACCGACCAGTCCTTCGTTTAGAGCAATCAGCGCAATAATCAGTTCGGTGGCGTTACCAAAGGTGGCGTTTAATAAGCCGCCCCAAGATGGCCCTAAAACGACGGCGATTTCTTCTGTTGAGGCGCCCATCCACCCCGCCAGGGGAATAATCGCGAGTCCAGCAGTGATGAAGACCACTAATTCTCCCCAGCCTAAAAAGCGAGCCGCCAAAGAAATGGGGACAAAAATCAACAGGCCATAAAAGATAAGGTTTTTGATCGACATAGCGGGTCAAAGAGGTCAGGTGCCAGAATACCAAAGTTAGTTAGCTGACTGCCGCTTAATTTTGGGCATCTGTCAGGTTCTCAGCAATCAATCAGGTCAAAAGTCGCGATGAAGAGGTTGACAACGGTGGTAGTGGGATTAGCACTCTTGCTCGGCGGTGGCATCGTCGCCTTGGCTATGTTCTTTTTTTGGGCGAGTTCTGGCCGCTTGGCGGCGTCAGAGTACGCTCAGATTAAGGTGAATGAGGCCTACCCCTTGAACCCTGAGGCGAATGAGTTTTCAGTGGTGTCTTACAACATTGGCTATTTATCTGGATTGACGAATAATCAGGCGGTACGCCCTGAGGCCGGCCTGTATGCAACGAATTTGGCGACGGCGATCGCCG
Source organism: Cyanobacteria bacterium P01_F01_bin.56 (assembly GCA_039185935.1). GTDB lineage: Bacteria > Cyanobacteriota > Cyanobacteriia > Phormidesmidales > Phormidesmidaceae > Halomicronema. Next base: position 40,934 of record JBCDAJ010000005.1, read on the forward strand.
CTCTAGAGCCGCTAGCTCCTGACATCCTGGCGTTACAGGAGATCGACCTCGACTCGCGGCGGTCTTATCAAGTGGATCAGGTGACGGCCTTGGGCGATGCTTTGGCGTACCCGCAACGGGCGATCGCGATCAACTGGGATAAACGCTACGTGCCTTTTCCCTTTTGGCCACCGACGGTGCATTTTGGGCAAATGCTGTCGGGACAAGCAATTTTGAGCCGTTGGCCCATCGTGGAACACGAGCGCCTGGTACTGGAAAAGGTGGCGGGTAATCCGTTTTTTTACAATGCCCTCTATTTAGATCGCCTGGCCCAAGTGGCGCAGGTGGCTGTGAATGGGCAAATCGTCGTGGTGATCAATCTGCATCTCGAAGCCTTTGATCGCCCCACCCGGCAAGGTCAAACAGAATTTGTGTTGGCCCTGGCCGAGACCTACGCTGAGCAGTATCCGGTACTGTTGTTGGGAGATTTCAACAGTGCCTTAAATCGGGATGCCGAGGGCGCGCCACGCTCCATTCAAACGGTATTAGATGCCTCGGGTTTTCAACCGGTGGTGGCAGCGGCCGATTGGGAGACCTCTGAACAGTTTACCTATCCGTCGGGGATGCCTGAATTTAAGCTGGACTATATCTTTTACACGCCCGATCGCATCGAACTGTTGGAAGCTCAGGTGATCGCTGAAGGCGGGGAGGCTTCTGATCATTTACCGCTGTTGATGCGCTGGCGACTGCGATGATTCACTGTTTGAACGCTCAGTGTGCCGGGCCGAAAAATCCTGATCATCATCGCTTTTGTCAAAGCTGTGGCTGGCGACTGCAGCTGGGCGCTCGCTATGAAGCGGTTTATCGCCTAGGTGAAGGACACCATAGTCATACGTTCGTGGGGCGCGATCGCGGCACGCTGGTCGGGGCTCAGTGCTTAATTAAACAGTTCACGCCCGATGGCGAGACGGTGCTAGCCCGAACCCAGGCCGCTGAACGATTTCGTCAAGAGGTGGAGCAGCTGGCGATCGCCAGCCAGCATCCCCAAATCCCGGATTTGCAGGCCTATTTTGAACGGGGCGATCAGCAGTTTTTGGTGCATCAATTTTTGCTGGGCTCGCATCTCGATCAGCGCTTGCAAGAAAACATGGGGCCGTTTGATAGTGATGATGTCCGGGCCTTTTTGCGTAACGTGCTGCCGGTGTTGCAGCATTTGCACGAGCATCGTCTCATCCACCGCGATATCAAACCCAGCAACTTGCGCCAACCCCCAGGACAAGCGGATTGGTGGCTGGTGGATTTTGGGGCCATCAAGCCTGTGACGGCGACCCAAATGGCGCAGCCCGGTACCCTGATTGGCAGTGCTGATTATGCCTCACCAGAACAGTTGCGAGGCGAGGCGACCTACGCCAGCGACCTCTACAGCTTAGGGGTCGTGTGCCTGCATTTGCTTACCGGTCTGCAACCTTTTGACCTGTTCGATAGCGTCAATGGCTGTTGGCAGTGGCGTAGCATCGTGCCCGATGTCGCTCCCAGTCTGGCCACGCTAATCGATGGCATGGTGCAACCGGCCCTGCGCGATCGCCTGCCCGATGTAGCAACGGTGATGGCAAGTCTGGGGATGTCTCTGCCCCCCACTCCGGACCCAGTCCGAACGAAACCCTTACAGTCTGGCTCGTGGTCGTCCCAAACGACTCAAGATTTCGACTTGTCGTGCCAAGATCTGGCGGTGCTCTCAACGACGCAACAGCTTTTGGTGTTAACGACAGACGCCACCGTTGCGGTGCGATCGCTGACTTCACCGGCCCCAACGATGCCCCTCCAGCCCTCACCGCAGAACGTCACGGCGATCGCCGCGCATCCGCAGGAGCCCCTTTTCCTCACGGGCGATCGCCAAGGACAGTTGCAGCGGTGGGACTGGCAAAACAACGCTTGGCAAGCCCATCAACTCATGCAACTAGATGCGGCGATCGCTCACCTCCTGTTTACCCCCGATGCCGAGGTGCTGTTTGTCGCCGACGTCCGCGGGCAGATTCATCCATGGGACTGGTCTACTCAAACCGGGCGCCACACCTGGTCTGACCATGCAGGCAAAGTCACTAGTCTCGCCCTCAGTCATAATGGCCGTCTACTAGCCAGCGGTGACAATCAGGGCAGCATCAAAATTTGGGACTGGCGTAATCAGACGAAATTACGAACCCTCAGTCGGCAGCCGGGAGCGATTACGGCGATCGCTTGGTTGCCAGGCGATAAGGTGCTCGTCACGGCGGGTTGGGATGTCACCCTGCGATGGCGCTGTCCCCAAACTGGCGGCACCTGGCAAGCGGCAAAAGCAGCCGGCTTTTACCTGCCGGTGCGATCGCTGCTTGCTCATGCCACCCAACCTTGGGTCGTTGCCGGTAGCCAAGACGGGCAATTGCAGTTGTGGAGTCATCAAAGCAATCAAGGAGACACCCCCTCGATTAGCAGTGCGATCGTTCAAACAGTGACGCTAAATGGGGCCATAATCGCCCTGCAACCCTCACACCAGAGCAGGGATGGCAACGAGCCCCAGCTTCTTAGCCTTACCCATCTGGGACAACTCGCCTGGTGGGCCTGGCCAGAGTGATTTGTAGAGCGCATCCCAGATTGATCAATCTATACAACGCTTTTAGGGCGAGCATCTTGCCCGCCAGTAAGGATCGGGAATTTAATCATGTGCCGGTTTTCCCCTCTCGGGAGAGGTGCCGTAGGCGGGGTGGGTTCGAACCCTCGCACTCAGGGGCAACCCACCCCGCTGCCCCTCCTAGGAGGGGAAAGGTTATCCGGCTTGGCCTCAGTAATTTATTTAATCTTCATCCCTAAGACGAATAAGCAAAAGTAGGGTGCGCTCAAGTTGTAAGGGAGTTGCGCTTAAATAACATCCCACCGACCCTGCTACCCATCCACCCTGCCACAGTCTTGTCCGGGTACTTTATTTTCAAGCCGATCCCTAAGCAGTTCTAGACCGGTCATCAATTGCTCTCAGCTGCTCTCAGCCCCGACCATCAGCCTGGGCCTGTCGATCGCTGACTGTTCCGACTAAGGAGATTTCTGTCAATAAACATACCCATTCGGCGGTGCATTACGCTTCGCTAATGACACCCTACAAGCGGTAAATTCTTTCGTGTAAATCTCCTAAGTTTCAGGATGAATAAATAGCGAAGGCTCTAAAAACAGGCGCTGCTAAGTAGGTGGGTTGAATCTTTTGTAGAACGAACTTATGGTGGCGAAACCCTTGCGAGTGTTGGGTTTCGTTCCTCAACCGCAACCTACATCATTTGAAATTTAATAACGCCTGCCGACTTAACAAGAAGCATGGACTGAAAGTTGTTGACGAGTCTTCGAATTTTTAGGGCGCGTCATCAATTAACTTTAAAAATCTTGTGGGATACGCATGAGCGCGTCTGCATCAACTTGCTTGGCGAGGGGCTGCAGGCTTCTGGGCAGAGCGTCTGGCTCTAATGAATGACAGCCCTTGAAGTGTTGAAACCTTGTTGAATCTTTGCTCAACCAGGTCACAAGAAAAATCCGGTTGATCGGCACTCGATCAGCTTTGGAACTGTGGGCCATCCTCGACTGTAATGTAACCCATAATTTGATGACGACAGCCCCTAGAATATTGACGGACTCAGGGAAGAAGTATGTCATGATGGACGCTGAAACCGGGTGCTGACTGCTGCAATCGCCCTTGAGGCGAAGCTGGGTTGCTGAACTTGCCTGATGAGAGTTAGCTGCATTCACAAATTCAGCTTTAACCGGCTACATTTACAGCACATCGATCGCGGGAGGGCGACAACGCAACATGGCAAATGCAGAACAACTTGCCAAGCTGCGCGCAGGCGTAGACGGCTGGAATCAATGGCGAGAATCGATTTTGGACGAGCCGATCGACTTGAGCCGAGCCAATTTGAGTAACGCCATCCTGACAGGGGCCAACCTGAGTGGCGCTGACCTCTCACGGACCAACTTTATTGGCGCTACCCTATCAGCCACCGATCTGTCTGGGGCCAACCTCTCCAACGCTGATTTGAGCGGTGCCGACGTTAATAAGGCTGATCTTACGGGAGCGACTTTGGCCGGGGCTAATCTGTTAGGGGCTGACCTCGCAGAAACCATCCTGAGTAAAGCCATAATGTCAGGAGTCAACCTCAACCGTTCTGATCTCTCAAACGTTAACCTTAGTGGATGCAATCTCAGCCAGGCTAGTCTGATTGGCGTCGAGATGAGTCGCGCTGACCTCACCGGGGCTGACCTCAGTGGCGCCAATCTCAAACGCGCTGAACTGCAACGGACGAAGCTGACCCAGGCGACCCTGACCACGGCCAACTTAGAAGATGCGCGTCTCCTGAGTGCCGTTTTGTGTGAGGCCAATCTTGAGGAAGCCAATCTCAAAGGGGCTCGCCTCAATCGGGCTAACTTGGCCAAAGCCAACTTTGTGAAGGCAAACTTGCAGGAAGCTAACTTACTCGGTAGCAATTTGACTGAGGCTTCTTTGATGGCCGCTCAACTTAACAAGGTGAATCTCAGCGGTGCTGACCTGACTGGTACCAACCTGCAGGATGCAGATATCGAGGGAACGGTGCTGGAGGGTGCTACCTTTCAGAATACGGTGATGCCCGATGGGTCGCTGCGCACCGATTCATGATTGGGCTGGCGATTCACACGAGTAGTCCGGAACTCGGGTTGGCCCTGATAGATCTTGACCGGGCGACTCAGCGATCGCAGGTATGGCCACTGGGCCGTGATTTGACCGCTTATCTGCATGATTGTCTGGCCGACTTTTTGTCAACCTATCGCTGGTCTGACCTAGCTTATATTGCGGTATCTAGAGGCCCCGGCGGGTTTACGGGTACGCGCATTGGGGTGGTAGTGGCTCGCACCCTGGCTCAGCAATTGCAGATTCCGCTATTTGGGGTGTCAAGTTTGGCCGCGATCGCGCAACAGTATCAGCTCACCTCAGCTCCCAAGGTTGAGCTAACCCAGATAGCAATTGCTTTACCCGCCCAGCGCGGCGAAATATTTGGTGCGATCTATCAAACCTCAACGCCCGTCATCACTACTGTTCTTGCCGAGGCGCTCTATGCTCATGCTGATTGGGAGGCCCAACTCAACGACGGGGCCACACCCCACCATTTGATTAAAGCCGCAGGCGGACTAGGCGACAGTGTCGAGGGGGTACTGGCCATCGCCCAACATCAGTGGCAAATTGGCGATCGCCCTGACTGGTCAAGCGTACTGCCTTTTTATGGGCAGCACCCTGTGCAAAAGTGAGATGGCAGGTGCCGCCTACATTGCAAATAAAAAGCGAGAAGCTTTGGCTTCTCGCTTTCAAGCTGTCCATCAAAATGATCTAAGGAAACCCTAGTACAGATCTTCTTCCTTATGGGTTTCGATAGTGCAATCAGACGTAGGGTAGGCTACACAAGTCAAGACAAAACCGGCCTCGATCTGGTCGTCATCCAAGAAAGACTGATCAGATTGGTCAACGCCACCAGCAGTGATCTTACCGGCACAGGTAGAACAAGCACCAGCACGGCAGGAATAAGGCAAATCAATACCTTGCTCCTCAGCGGCGTCAAGAATATATTCGTCGTCAGCTACTTCAATCGTTGTGTTTAGACCTTCGGCCTCGCTGACCAAAGTCACCTTATAAGATGCCATACTGTAATCCTCATCAACAAAATTGGGAAACGGTGCATGAGCAAACTTCTCAGTAGAGAATGCATCAAAAACTGTGCACAGTACTACTAACTTAAGCTTGCCTTCATCTTTGATACTACGGGAAAAACTTTGCTGTGAGCTAAAAATCCCTCTTTTGATTGAATGGGATTCATAATCGAAAATGAATTTTCTCCTCTGTCGTCTTATCAATACACCTCATAAAATCAGCTAGAACCCTTTATTAACAGGGCTCTAGCGTCAACCCAGGCCTTTTCTCAACGACAATTTCCCAATAAATCTGGGCCAGTTTTTAATCAAAAAAACAGCGTCTCATAAGTTTTGATTATATTTATTTACGTGATTCTATGGTGTTAATTAATCAGCTCCTCTACTGTGAGACAAAGGCGGCTACAGCGGCAGTCATATTGAGCTGCAAGACCCTCTAAAATCGAGGATATCTAAAGGATATCTAACTGTTGTAGTGGCGGGAGAATGACGTTGTGGCATCAGGCTCATGGGCAAATCTGGGGCGATCGCTGCGTGTTGGTCTGGTGGGCACCGGTTTTGCGGCCAAAATCAGAGCCGAAGTGCTCGCCACTGACGAGCGCGCTCAGGTATTGACAGTAACGGGACATCAACCGACTAAAACCCAGGCCTTTGCTACGGCCCAGGGCATCCCCCAAATCGCCGCGAATTGGCAAGCATTAGTACAGCAGCCTGAACTCGACGGCGTGTTTGTTTGCAATGTCAATCGCGATCATGGGGCAGTGGTGAGAGCCGCTCTAGCCGCGGGCAAGTTTGTCGTGGTGGAATATCCCTTATCACTGTCAGTTACTGAGGCCACGGCTCTAGTGGCGCTGGCTAAACAACAGGGGCGGCTGTTACATGTCGAGCACATTGAACTATTAGGGGGCTTGCACCAAGCCATGTTGGCGCACTTGCCGCAGGTTGGCACCCCGCAGTATGTGCGCTATTGCACCGCAATACCGCAACGCCCCGCCCCCCCCAAATGGACTTATCATCCAGAACTGTTTGGGTTTCCCTTTGCGGGGGCGCTATCACGGCTCCACCGATTAACTAATCTGTTTGGCGCTGTCGATACAGTGACCTGCCAATTACAAACTCAGGCCGCTGAATCTGGAGATGAGGGCTATTGTCGCCAAGTGCGCTGTGTGGCACACTTGCGCTTTCAAAATGGCACCCTGGCTGAGGTCCTGTACGCCAAAGGGGCCCAAACCTGGCGATCGCAACGTTGGATGGAAGTCGAAGGCGATCGCGGGGCGCTCGTTTTTGACGGTGACCAGGGGCAACTGCTCTCGGCTGAAGGCGACACCCCGATTGAGGTCGGCACTCGCCGGGGCCTCTTTGCCAAAGACACCGCTGCCGTGCTGGAGGCATTAACCGACGGGACACCCCTTTATGTCACCCCTCAAGAAAGTGTGTATGCGCTCCAGGTCGCGGCGGCGGCTGAGGTTTCGGCGCGCACGGGTCAACCCGTCACGGTGACGGCTCCATATCCAGGGGCGACGCTCACTCCAGCCGCCGTTTCCGCCATGTCAGGCTCTACAATCTAGAACGGATTCCCGCTAGATCCTGTCTTCTTGACCTGCTTTGAGTTTGTCAATACATGGCCGCCCCCCCGCCGAGTCAGGCTTTTTCTGACACACTCATCGAGATGACTTATCATCGCACCCGCCGCCATTTGATTGGGGGGGCGATCGCGCTGGGCGGCGTCTTGGTCTCTGGCATCTTTTGGTACAAGCTGGTGGAGGGATGGACCTGGCTAGATGCGGTTTACATGTCGGTCATCACGTTGGCAACGGTGGGATTTGCCGAAGTGCAGCCGCTCGGGGCACGGGGACGCATCTTTACCATCGTGCTGATTTTAATGGGCGTGGTGGTGATTGGTTATATTCTGAATTCGTTTTCTGAAGCGCTGATTCAAGGCCACTTTCAAGCTGGAATGCGCTTACGGCAACGCCGGAGGCTGATGGACTCGTTAACCGGGCATTATATTATCTGTGGGTTTGGTCGCACCGGGCGTCAGGTGGCGGCTGAGTTTGCGGTTGAGCAGATTCCCTTTATTGTGGTCGACTCTGATGATCACTCGATCCAAGCGGCCCAGCAACTGGGGTTCATTACCTATCAAGGCGACGCGACGCAAGATCAAGTGCTGCAACGAGTCGGTATTGAGCGTGCCAGTTGTTTGATTGCGGCTCTCCCCTCCGATGCGGAAAACCTCTACACCGTTTTGTCAGCGAAAACTTTGGCTCCCCAAATCCGGACGATCGCTCGGGCCAGCAGCGAAGAAGCGGTACAAAAAATCCAGCGGGGAGGCGCTGATGTCGTCATTTCGCCCTACATTACAGGCGGTAAACGGATGGCAGCCGCGGCGCTGCGACCTCAAGTAGTGGACTTTTTAGAGGGCATTTTGTCGGGGGGCGATCGCACGGTTTATGTTGAAGAGTTCCTCATCTCAGCCGACGATTGTCCCAAGGTCAATCAGACCCTCGGAGAAGCGGAACTGCGGTCAAAATCAGGGGCCCTGATTTTAGCGATTCGCCGCTCTGACCACACTCTCATCGTTGGCCCGAATGCAAACACCATGATTTGCGCGGACGATATGGTCATTGCGATGGGTACTTCGGAAGAACTGCGTCGCCTCAACCAGATTTTAAGCCCGATTGAGCGGCGCAGCTAGGGCAATTTGGCGCGCCCTATTTCAATCGCCAGAAACACTGCTCTGCCCGCTTTAAGGCCATTGGAATCACATTTTCTAAGTCAAAATAGCTCCACCCATGAGTTTTTCATAGCGCCGCTTCAGTTCTTGGCGCAGGTGCGGAAATAGGGTGAGTTCGGCGTCTTCATTGACAAGGGATTCGGCGGCCTTGCGGGCAATCGAGAGGGCATCCTGATCGGCCACCAGGCTAGCCAGGGCAAAGTCTGGCAAGCCGGACTGGCGAGTGCCGAGCACTTCTCCAGGACCGCGAAAGCGCATATCCATTTCGGCAATAAAGAAGCCGTCTTGCGAGTCTTCTAATACTTTGAGCCGCTGCAAAGCCAGGTCATTGCGGGTGCTGCTCATCAGCAAACAATATGATTGAGCGGCACCGCGCCCAACTCGCCCGCGAAGCTGGTGTAGCTGAGAGAGCCCAAACCGTTCTGCATGTTCGATCAGCATGACGGTGGCATTGGGTACATCGACGCCGACTTCGACCACTGTTGTTGACACCAGAATATGGGTCTGCTCATCTCGAAACTGACTAATGGCGTCGTCTTTTTCTGCCGACGTCATCCGCCCGTGCAGCAGGCCGACCTTAAATTCCGGAAAGATCACCTCTTGGAGACGTTGATGCTCTTCGATCGCTGAGCGCAAATCCAGCTTTTCTGACTCTTCGACCAATGGCAGCACAATGTAGATTTGGCGGCCCTGAGCAATCTCACGACGCATGAGGTCATAGGCATGATTGCGATCGCGGCCCCGTAGCAAAGTGGTTTGAATCGCCTTGCGCCCCGGTGGCAGCTCGTCAATTTGGCTCACGTCTAAATCACCGTGAAGGGTGAGCGCCAAAGTTCGAGGAATGGGGGTCGCCGTCAGCGTGAGCACATGAGGATTGTCGCCTTTACGCTGCAGTCGTGCCCGCTGCTGCACGCCAAACCGGTGTTGCTCATCAATCGCCACCAGGCCCAAACGCTGAAACTGGACGGGATCTTCAATCAGGGCGTGAGTACCTACCAGCAGCGGCAACTCCCCAGTCAAAAGTTCGCGATGAATCTGTTTGCGCTTGGCCGTGCGCGTCGAACCCGTGAGCAGTTCCACCGGTAAATTCAGGGCGTTAAACCAACCGACCAGCTTACGATAGTGTTGCTCCGCTAATACCTCGGTCGGGGCCATCAGCGCTGCTTGATACCCCGCTTGAATGGCGGCCAAAATTGCCACCACGGCCACCACCGTTTTCCCGGAACCCACATCTCCCTGCACCAGGCGGTTCATCGGGGTCGGCTGCTGAATGTCCGTCAAAATCTCATTTACGACCCGCTGCTGGGCTCCGGTGAAGTCGAAGGGCAGGTTGGCATAAAACTGATCGATCAGTGCGCCGGTGGGCGGCAAAATGACCGAAGTCGCCTCCTGTCGCCGCTCCTGGCGTCGTTTCAGCAGCCCTAATTGCAGATAAAAGAATTCGTCAAACACCAAGCGGTGACGAGCTGCCTGCAGGTCGTCTTCATCTTTGGGGAAATGGATATGGGCGATCGCCACGGGTAACGGCACCAACCCTAACTCCTGCCGGATCGCCTCTGGTAAGGGGTCGACCAACTCAATAGCGCTGGGTAATGCCGACGTCACTGCCCGCCGCACCAACGCCGCACCCACCCCTTCTGTCAACGGATAGACGGGCACAATGCGCCCCACCGTCAAAGATTCGGGGTCGCCATCGGGGCCATCGAGCACCTCTAAGTCGGGGCTGTCGAGGGTGATACCGTACTTATTCTTTTTGACCAAGCCCGAGGCGGCGACCACCGCACCCTTAGGATATCGACGTTTTTGCCCCTGTTGCCAAGCCGGAGCCCGAAACCGTTTCCCCGGCCAAAATTTTGTGATGCGAATTTGTCCTGTCGGGTCTTGCAGCACCAACTCTTGAATGGTCAGGTTGGGATTTTTAGGGCTGCTGAAACAGCCTGACCGGGTTACCGTACCCACGAGCGTTACTGTTTCTCCGGGCGGCAAGTCTCGGATGGCTACCTGTTGCGCGTAGTTGATGTAATCGCGGGGATAGTAATGCAACAAGTCCAAAGTGGTCAAGATACCGAGCTTGGCCAGCCGTTCGGCATTCTTCGGCCCCACCCCTTTGAGATAAGTGACGGGTTGCTCTAGAGGGGGCGTTTTGTTTGAAACGTTCGCGGGCTTTGGGGCTGCAGAAGTCGCGGACGATCGCTGCCCCTTGTCTTGGTCGGCACCGCTGCGATGCGGCTTGGCGCGGCTGATAGTCGCTTCACTGGTGGGCGGCGCTCCGGGGGCAACTGGACTCCGGCGCTCCAGCGTTTTTTGAGTTTCATAAATTGTCTTGCGGGTCTCAGCCACTAGATATTGCCGGGCCGCAAAACTCATCTCACTATAGCGGCCATAGTCAGCCGCCAGCGATCGCCACACGCCGCGCTTATCTTCTGGCAATGGCTCCGGTGGCGACGACAGTTCGCCTTGCAAAAACTCACTAAACCGCTGCTGATGGCCCTCTAAGTCATTGAACCCGCGATCGGCCTCGACCATCAAGGCGCGCTGCAACCGACTCCAATCCGGCAGGTTCTGATTCAAGGACACTTCGCTCATAAACGGGCAGTTCAGACGGCAGCGACTCAGCACAGCTCCCAACAACGCTTAGGATTCTAGCCTACGTGAGCTAAAACCCAATGATGCTGTGTAGATGTTCAACAACTCCCAGCGATAGGGACATATTCAACCATCACCCTGAAATCCTGACTGATGTTAGTGTTCACGATTGATTCGCCACCCGATTCATCGTGGCCTTTCACCGGGCATAGAACCTCAAGAATCCGGCCTACGGCAATCAAAGCTTTTTTACGCAAAAGTTCTAGCGATCGCGATGGTTCTCAGCCCACTACAGATTGCGACAGCGTCGAAGCCTTGGCATATGACGGCGGAACCGTAGTTGCGATTACACCTGGAGTTGACTGGCAGAGCTTATGATCGATTTATTCAGATTAGGACTTACGCAGTGGCCTCCGATCTTGGCCCCGACGTCCCCAGATTTTGGAAAATCGGAGGCCACATTCCCCAGATTTGGCGGATTAAGGGGGCTTTTGCGTCAGTCCTAAGGATTTGTCAAAATGCACCTCTGTAGGAGATTGAGAGCACAGTATGGCAGCACCAGCAATTGGGGCAAATCCACGTCAACTTTTATCCGCAGATGAGTTGAAGCGGTTAAATAAACGTTCAAACCGACGCGGTTTTGCACAGCTAGCGGCCCATCTAAGCACCATGGGTATCAGCGGTTGGTTATGGGCTACTCAATGGACTCACTGGGCGATCGCGCTACCGGCTTTAGTGATTTACGGTTTTAGTCTGGCGGCCCTGTTTGCGGCTGTACATGAATGCGGGCATCGCACTGCTTTTGCAAGTAATCGCGCTAATGACATGGTGGGTTGGCTAGCAGGGATGCGATCTGGCTACAACAGTACGTTTTACCGGCGCTACCATAAATGGCACCATCGCTTTACCAAAGTCCCTGGCAAAGATCCCGAACTTGACGATCTCATTCCCGCTACCTGGGCTGAGTATCTGTGGGTCATGAGCAGTATTCCCTGGTGGCTGGGCAAGATTCAAGGTCACGGGCAAGGGGCGCGGGGCAATTTTGAGGGCATGCCCCATATCTCAGAAACGGCGTATCGTGAGGCTCAAAGATCGGCCTGGCGACAATTGAGGGTTTACGGGGGGGCGATCGCGCGCTCCGTGATTTTTCAACAGCCTTGGTTTTTGCTGTATTGGGTGTTGCCTTTAGCCGTGGGGCAACCGATTCGGCAATTTATTTTGATTGCTGAACATACGGGCTGTCCGGATGGCGACAATGTTGTTCCCCTAACCAATACCCGCACGACCCTGACCCTCTGGCCGGTCAAACTCCTCATGTGGAACATACCCTGCCACGCAAAACATCATCTGTATCCCTCCATTCCCTTTCCTCAATTAGCGATGGCTCACGAAATGTTGGCCCCTCACTTTGCCCACATTGAGTCCGGCGACGTGCGAGTCAATCGCTCGGTAATGGCCCATCTGAGGCCATCGGCAACATGAATCAAGGCGCTCAAACCTTTGTTCTTCAAGACTTTGCGCTTCAGTGTGAGGTTACTTTGCCAGCGGCCCGTCTGGTGTATCAAACCTATGGAAAGCTGCGGGACGATCGCACTAATGTCATTCTGTATCCCACCTCCTATGGCGCGCAGCATAGCGATATTGACTGGTTAATTGGGCGCGATCGCATTCTCGACCCGACGCGATATTTCATCATCATTGCGAATCAATTTGGCAATGGCCTTTCTACGTCGCCCAGCAATGATGAGCACTGTGGCTTGGCCGAAGACAGCTTTTGGTTTACCCATTACGACAACATTCGCGCTCAAGAGCGCCTGTTGCACGAGGTTTTCAGCATTCACAAGTTGGCTCTCGTTTATGGCTGGTCGATGGGGGCACAACAGGCCTATTACTGGGGATGTCATTACCCTGACAAGGTGGAACGCATTGCGGCCCTTTGCGGTACCGCAAAGACGACGGACCACAACAAGATCTTTCTCTGGAGTTTGCGATCGGCTCTTACCGCTGATCCGGCTTGGAATGGTCATCGGTTTGAAGGCGTGCCCGATCGCGGTTATCAAGCCTATGCTCGCATCTATGCCAGTTGGGCCGCCTCTCAGGCGTACTATCGAGAACAGCCCTATCTTCAGTTTGGCTATGACTCTCTAGAAGACTATTTACTGCGCGGCTGGGAAGCCAATTATCGCAAACGCGACCCGCATGATTTGATCGCCATGATTGACACCTGGCTGCGGTGCAATGTGGGAGAAACGCCCACGTTTCAAGGCGATTACGCCAAAGCCCTGGGCACCCTTCAGGCTAAAACCCTGGTGATGCCGGCGACGACTGACCTGTATTTCACTCCCGATGATTGTGCGGCTGAAGCCGAGCTGATTCAAGACTCAACGTACTCTCCCATTCCCTCAATTTGGGGACATCGGGCAGGCAACCCCTACCAAAATCTTGAAGATGAGACGTTTATTCGTGAAGCTGTGCATGAACTGTTGCGGTCTTGAGCACAAGACCGCAACAGTCACACATTAGGGAAATTGGCGCGATCGCACCTCATCGCAAAATTGCTTCACGGCTTGCAAACCCTGGTCGCGCAAATCAGCATAGCGTTTAGCAAACGGCGGCTGCCAATCTGAGAGGCCCAATACATCGGCAGTGACCAGCACTTGACCATCGCAAAACTGCCCGGCGCCAATGCCAATTGTGGTAATGCTGAGGGTTTCCGTGATGGTCTTCGCGAGTTGGCTGGGAATGTGTTCTAACACGATGGCAAAGGCTCCCGCCTTTTCGATCGCGACCGCTTCCGCCAAAATGCGATCGGCGGCTTCGGGTGACTTGCCTTGCTTTTGAAAGCCCCCGACTTGGTTCACCGACTGCGGGGTCAAACCAACATGACCCACCACAGGAATGCCCGACTCGACTAAATGATGAATGGTCTCAGCCATCCGGGCATAGCCCCCCTCTAACTTTACAGCCTGCGCCCCCGCCTCTTTTAACATGCGACCGGCTGAGCAAATGGCGTCAGTTACCGTGGTTTGATAACTCAAAAAGGGCAAATCAGCCACGAGTAGCGCATTTTTGACTCCCCGTCGTACGGCTTTAGCGTGGTGCAGCATTTCATCCAGGGTCAATGGCAGCGTATTGTCATAGCCCAAAGCGACCATCGCTAAAGAATCACCGACCAACACCATGTCAGCCCCAGCTTGATCCGCCATTTGCCCAGATATGTAATCCCACGCGGTCAGTACCGCGACAGGCTGGCTTTGTTGTTTCCACTCTGTAAACTGATTGATCCTAACTTTCATTGCAATGTCATCCCCTGGAAACTCGGTTGTCAGCCTGCAAAACCGACTATCTCTATCATCGCTGACCGGCGGTGTTTGGGGGAGTCGGTGGGGGCGAGTGAGAAGTTGGAGAGTGGGGGAGGGAGAGGGAGTGAGGAGGTGAGGGTAGCTTATCTAGAGCGTTTCGGCTTTTTGGGGGGGCCAACAGCTTACAGATTTAAGGATGGCACCTCAGCCCCAGAACCTGAAACCTCAAAAGCCAGGGGAACAGCACAAGCCAGATAGCCGATCACGGAGCATCTTGTCGAGAGAGCGGCCCAGCGATCGTAGAAGAATATCGACCACGCCGGAACTTTGCCCCCATGCGCCAAACAAACATCCGCATCCCAATATGAGCGCATCCCACCTTTGCTTGTGAGTCCTGCTCGCGGGCAAGCCGGCCATCCTAAACACGTTGTATGGATGAAAAATTGGGATACGCTCTCACACTCCCCCTCCTGACACCCGATACCCGACACCCAACACCCCAAACCGCTCCCTTCCCCTTCCCTCCAACCACTGCCTAAAAGGAATGGATTTTAGAGCGCTTCCGGATTGGTAAAGTCCAAATGCGGTACCCCTCGCCCCGTACTGGTACTGACCCAGCCAAGACCTTCGCGCGTGCCCACCCAGACTTTGTTACCCGTATCAGGAGAGATCGCTAACGTTTGACGACCTGGCAGCCCTAAGACGTCGCCAAAGATTTCGCCATTGTAAGGATTGAGCGTCAACAGCCCCGATTCCGTACCGACCCAGAGCGCTTGGTTCGGATCAAAAGCCAGGGAAAGCACGTTTTGCCCAGCCATTGAGCCCACTCGGCGAACGAGCTGGCCATCAGCAGGCGTGATGACAAACAACCCGGCTGGCGTACCCACCCAGAGATTGCCTTGAGGGCCCCGCTCAAGGGCCTGCACCACCCCACCGGGAATGTTGCGCACCACTCGGATTTCTGTAGCGCTCGCCGTGTTGACCTGGGTCAAACCGTTCAGAGTACCGACCCAGAGCTGGCCAGTGTTGTCCAACTCCATGACGTTGGCGCTGACGCCCGACAATCCCCGCAGCGTGGTCATGAGCAGCCCTTGGTCAGGGCTCACCATTGCCAAGCCCTGATCTGTACCGACCCACAAAAAGCCGCGAGTATCAATCAGCAGTGATAAAACCTGACTCGACGGCAACGAAAAATTAGCGGCTGTTACTTGGTTAGAGCGTGGATCAACCCGCACCAGCCCAGAATAGGTGCCAGCCCAGATGCGCCCGACCCGGTCTTGAGTCAAGGCCTGAATAGTGCGATCTGGCATGGGAATTATCGCCTGAACCTGCCCAGTTTCAGGATTGATGCGAGCCATCTCACCGCGCCAAGTCCCAATCCATAGGCTGCCAGTAAAGTCTTTTTGCAACGCTGGAATCCGATAATCAGCGGCACTTTGACTGATGAGTCGGGGCGCCTCTGCGGGTGCTGCCGCGATCGCGGTCGTAGACCCCTGCTCGGTCAAATTGGTGGAAGGGTCAGACGCGATCGCCCTCATGGTTGCGGTCGCGATCGCGCCTGAATAGACGGCTGCGGCAATCGCCCCTTTAACTAGTAGCCCTGTCTTCACCCGTTTCATGTCCGTCACCTTTGCTGAACCACCCAAATTCCCCGCACCCATCCCGCTAGCTCGCAGATAGCCTAACGGCTAAAGGGTACAGCAGTTTTTTCGAAACGGAACTGTCAATCGCCGCAAATGCAACGGGACTTAGGACTCGGCGGGAAAGTCGCAGGCCCATGCAAACAGGGCCGCGAGAGTAGAGGCGTCGGGGCAGTTTTGAGTCAGCCGCTATGGCGCGTCATCAATTAAATCCAGAAGCCTTTAACCATCAGCATCATCGCGCCCGCACTCAAAATACAGGCTAGGGGCTGTATCTCGATCGCTGAAAGGATTTGGAAGTTAAATGATGATAGCCCTTAGCGATGGCGAGCACCTAGGGCGCGGCTTAAAAATAAAATACCCAGACAAGACTCTGGCAGGGTGGATGGGTCGCAGGGTGGGATGTTATTTAAGCGCGACTTCCCTACTTTAACCTTGAGCTGGTTCTGGGGCGTTTTCGGTTTCCAGCGTAGGGCTAGCGGCTGTCAGTTCCCGCTCTTTATCCAACCGTCGCTTGCGGGCATAGAGTTGAATCGTCACAGCCATAAAGAGAACCAGTCCCGCAATTAACCATGTAGTTGCATCCGTCGGCAATTGGTTTTTAAAGATCACCAACATGACGATGACGACAAGCAACAATGTCGGCGCTTCATTCAACGCTCGTAGTTGCTTACTGCCCCACTTGCATTCGCCGCGCCAGAGCTGCTTCATAATGCGGGCGCAATAGTGGTGGTAAAACAGCAACACTGCCACAAAGCCCAACTTAGCGTGCATCCAGCCCTGCTTGAGCCATTCAGGATTGGTCCATAACAGACCAATGGCCATTGCCACGGTCACGATCATCCCCGGTGTGGTGATAATGCGATACAGGCGCTTTTCCATAATTTCGTACTGGCCCTTCAGGATGCTGGCAGCAGGCTCGGGCTCGGCTTCAGCCTCGACGTGATAAATAAACAGGCGCACCAGATAAAACAGCCCAGCGAACCAGACGACAACACCAATGATGTGAAACGCTTTGAACCAGTAGTAGGGCATAGGATTTTAATTTCGGGATCTCACTCAACAACGCCTTAATTATGAAAGGAAATTTTGCAAAACGTTAAGGCACCGAAATCAATTGTGAGACAGGCGATCACGATTTTGGTGTGAACTCTAGCGCATCTTAACGTTTTGAGAAAATCCCCCAGCTTGCGATGCCCTTATAATTCCTCAGCTCATTTAATTGACAAAGTAAAAATACTTTTCTGCTTTGTATTTAAAGCAAGAAAGGTATTTCTGCCTCATAAACATAGATCTCTTTGGCCTGCCGTGTAATAATTAGTTGTCAGGTCTTTTGGGCTTTGAATATGAACTCAGTATCTCTTGATGCCTTGGATTTAAAGATATTGACGCAGCTCAGCCGTCAAGCCCGCATGACGTGGTCAGATCTCGCCAGTCAACTCGGTGTCTCGCCCCCAGCGGCTGCCGATCGCGTCCGCAAACTCGAAGAGGCCGGTGTGATTCAGGGCTACGTCACTCAGATTGACGCTCACAGCGTCGGATACGACCTGACGGCCTTTATCGCTGTGACGTTAGAGCATCCCCGCCATCGCGACAGCTTTCTGGCCACAATCCTTACTACAGCCGCCATTCAGGAGTGTCATCACGTTGCGGGCGAGGGAGATTATCTACTCAAGGTGCGGTGTCAAGGCACGCCAGGTCTCGAACGCCTCATCACCCATCAGCTCAAAGAAATGCCTGGGGTCGTGCAAACCCGCACGACCATCGTGCTCTCAACGGTGAAAGAAACGATCGCGGTGCCGATTCCCGACTGATCAACACTGTAAGGGGATTATCCATTGCTCTTACCGATGGCGGGCGAGGCATGCCTCGCCCCTGCAGCACCCATTTACCCATTCACCCACACACCCATCCACCCACACACCCGCACACCCGCACACCCATCCACCCGCACACCCGCACACCCATCCACCCGCACACCCATTCACCCGCACACCCATCCACCCTCATACCCACCATGCTCTCCACCTTCTTCACGGGTCTCCTGCTCGGGCTCTCGATCGCGGCTCCGGTTGGCCCCATCGGCATTCTTTGCATTCGACGAACGTTGTTGATGGGGCAATGGGTGGGGCTGGTGTCGGGGTTGGGGGCTGCTACTGCCGACGGTCTCTACGGTTGTATTGCGGGCTTTGGTCTAACCGCGATCGCCGATTTCCTGAACCATCAATCCACTTGGCTACGCATTCTTGGCGGCTTGTTTCTCTGCTATTTGGGCATCACTACGTTTTTATCTACCCCACCAGCGGCGTCAGAGACCTTGGCGGCGACAGTCGTTTCGACTGATTTAGACACCCCTTTAGAAACCGCAGCGATGCCGCGATCGCTGCTCACGGCATACGGTTCAACCCTGGCGCTCACACTGACCAATCCAGCCACAATTCTTTCTTTTGCGGGCATCTTTACGGGACTCGGCATGGTCGAATTAGGGACAGATTTTGCCAGTTCTGGAATTCTGGTGCTTGGCGTATTTCTGGGCTCGGCACTATGGTGGTTTTTCCTTAGCGGCGCTGTGGGTTTGCTGCGCGATCGCTTTACGCCCGCTGCTATGCGCTGGCTCAACCGATTGTCAGGCATCATTTTGTTAGCCTTTGGCATCATCGCCCTCACCTTCTGGCATCGCTAAAAGGTGGATATCCACCTCAGCCACAATTTATCGATCTGATGAATCTTTCGCCTGTAGGCTTTTGTCCATTTCTAGGCCGACAGCCTGAATGGTGGGATCGGGGCTCTGCTGCAGGGCGTCTGCAACACTTTTTTGATCCGCTTGACTGCGATTTTGGCTGAGCTTGAACTTGCCCTCTAACCGTGTCACCGGCATTTCAAAACCGATGATGCCGTTCATCATGCGGTTGCGATATTGCTCTGACAAGCTGTGCCACTGCTGCTGGTAGGCGACTTCATAAGCATTGACCATGTCGTCAATCATGTCGGCCATGCGTTCTGGGGCGTCGTTAAGTGTAAGCGGTTGCGGACGACCATAGGCATGAACGGCAATGTAGTTCCAAGTCGGAACGTTTTCGCGTTTTTCGTATAGCTGGGGTGAAATGTAGGCGTGGGGGCCGGTGAAAATCGCTAGCGATTCGGCGTGATCAAACGCCCGACACTGCGGATTTTGTTTGGCCAGATGTCCGGTCAGTACAACGACGTCGTCCTGTACCGTGACGACCAGAGGAATGTGGGAAGCGTGAGGCTGTCCGTCAACAATCGACACCAGGGTGGCAAAGCTGTTGGCCCGCATAAAATCCACTAGTTTGTGCACATCGTCTTCTCGAAATATCTTGGGTCGATACATGACGATTGTTCTCCCTAAAGTTATGAGACTGATACAAAAGCGCCCTCAATTTCACCAATCTAGCCCTCCAATCTGGCCCCCCAATCTGAGGAATGTTGAATCCGATTTCCCAGGATGAGGGATGCCGTAGCCAAAATCGGATTCAATTGCGTAAGTCCTAAGTTATTCGCAAACTCATGACTTTAGGTTAAGTTGAAAGACCGGTATATCCGTGTTTTATGGCTGCTTCAATGGCTCAGTCTGAATTTGTCCGATCGCCGACCGCCGTGGGCTATCCCATCAGCATTGCGCCCATGATGGATCGCACCGATCGCCACTATCGATATTTCATGCGGCAAATCACGAAACGAACGCTGCTTTATACCGAGATGGTGACAGCACAGGCGATCAAACATGGCGATCGCGATCATTTACTCGGCTTCTCTGCTGAAGAAAAACCTTTGGTGCTACAGGTCGGCGGCGATAACCCGAAACTGCTTGCCGAATGCGCCCGCATTGCTGCCGAGTTTGGCTATGACGCCATCAATTTGAATGTGGGGTGCCCGAGCGATCGCGTGCAGAGTGGGAACTTTGGGGCCTGTCTGATGACGCAACCAGCGCTAGTGGCGGAATGCATCGCGGCGATGAGGGCCGCTGGCAAAATTCCCGTTAGCGTGAAGCATCGCATTGGGGTCGACGAACTTGACAGCTATGACCACATGGCCCAGTTTGTGGAGACAGTCGCCGCCACCGGCTGTCAGCACTTTACCGTGCACGCCCGCAAAGCTTGGCTCCAGGGCCTCAGCCCTAAGGAAAATCGCGACGTTCCCCCGCTTCGTTATGAAGACGTGTATCGTCTCAAGCGCGACTTTCCTCAACTGTGGATTGAGATCAATGGCGGCATCAAAGCTCTGCCGCAAATCCAGGCCCATTTAGACCAAGTAGATGCGGTCATGATCGGGCGGGCGGCTTACGATACTCCCTACCTGTTTGCTGACGTCGATGGTCAATTTTGGGGCGATCAGGAAACCGTGAAGACGCGATCTCAGGTCATTCACGCCATGCTGCCCTACGTTGATCATTGGACTGGACAGGGACTCAAACTCAACAGCATTACCCGCCACATGCTCATGCTCTTTCACGGTCAACCCGGCAGCCGTACCTGGCGCCGCGTCATTACTGAAAATGCCTGCTTACCCGGTGCGGGTAGCCCTGTTTTGAAAGAGGCCCTGAGGGCTGTTGCAGAAACTGCCGCTGCTTCAGTTTTAGTCTGATAAAGCAGACCTCTGGCACTAAGAAAATTAGGCTTCCTGCCGTCCCCTAAATTATGGGAAAACTGCTTTTGAAGGGTTTGTATATCCCTACCATGGGTTCGAAAGTTCCTCAGTATTAGCGGCTTAAAGCCCTCTGGGCAGACAAGCAAAGGGGGCAGGCTCAAGCATTGACTCAAGAGGTCTAGTAACGAAGATTTCGCCCGACCTTAGGGATCGGCTTGAAAATAAAGCACCCGGACAAGACTGTGGCAGGGTGGATGGGTAGCAGGGTGGGTGGGATGTTATTTAAGCGCAACTCCCTTACGACGGTTTTCGGAGCAAAATTCCATGACTGCAACATTGGGGCAGATTGCAAAAAGGGGCGTGCAGCCACACGCCCCTTGGGGTCATCAGTATTCGCGCAAAATGCCTACGGCATAGAGACCACCTTGCGATAAACAGTAGAACTCCGCTGCTGCTCGAAACCGACTGATTGATACAGCTTCACTGCCCCTGATGGGTTTTGAGAGTCGACGTCAATCGTGGCGGTTGTCATGCCCAGCAGCTTCAGTCGCTGTAAGCTTTCGGCAAGTAAGGCCCGAGCCAACCCCAATCGCCGATAGCCGCGCCGAGTTCCCAATAGGCAAATATAGCCTTCTTGTTTACCCAGGCGAGCATTCCGCTCAGGATTGATTTCACTGTAGGCAAACGCCGTCAACTCACCGGCTGGTGTCTCAATCACAAAATCGAGATTGGGATCATATTGAGAGCCCTCACACCAGTGCCTGAACTCTTCAACGGTCATGGGCGAATGATTCCAGTGGTCAACAAATGTTTGGTTAAACATTTCGACCCACTTTTCGGCATCGGTGGTGACGACACAACGCAACCGCCAACCGTCAGGCAGAGGAGCTTTAGAAATGGGCAGTGTCAGCGATCGCTGCAACCGCCAAAAAGATCGCTCTGGCGTAAAGCCCAGTTGTTGCAATTGCGTTTTTCGCGTCGTCACTGTATCGCGACAGCCAGAATGCAGCACAATAGGCACGCCCAACTGAGCGCCCAGCCTTAAAACCTGCTCCTCAGCCCAGGTTAAAATCGCCTCTGCCAAGTCGCTATCACGCGCCTGCGGATGAATCGCAAACCCTAAATGACTGATGAACGACGCTTCTGGCGGTTGTCGCCAAAGTTCAGCCATAGCGATGAGTTCGCCATCGGCATCACGCCAAAGCCGCAAGTCTTGAGCAACATCAAAGGTCGGATCAGCATAGCTTTCACGCAATTTGGTGACAGTTGCCCGATTTTCTAAGTTGTCAGCCACCTGACAGGTATTGATGAGCGTTGCTATGGCAGGCAAATCCCCTTCGCCGCTATAGGTGTTGAGCTGAAAGGGTTGTCTGATTGTCATCATGGCTCCTACCCCCTTGTAGTATGCCAAAGTACAAAAGCATTCCGTAAAACACTACAGAGAGCCACCAAGGCATTTCGGAATCCTTTGTTCATTTATACTACATATACTACAAAAACGGCCATCGCCAGGAGCGATCACCCTGCATGACCGACACTTCCTCTCCCGCGATGACGATCTAGACAATCCCCCCTTGGCGGCACCGGCGGAATCAGCTCATCACAATTGACGGCTAACTGACGCTAATGCTGAGCGGCCAGCCCACGAGTTATAGCGGTGCCCACTTAGGTTAAGTACAGATTCGTAATCAAGACAGCTCTGCAACGGATACCTGGTGTACTTAATTGATCTAGGCACCGCTATAGGAGGGTTAAGGTTACAGCGAGCTGGAAACATCCTTAGCAAGCTGAGAAAGCGATTGGGTCAGGTGCTTACTGTTACGTAATCCGGACTTTTGGGCCCCTTCGTCCAAGCTGAGTTGCGATCGCTCAGAAAAATAAGAAGTTTTGAGTCGGGCTGGCGGCTAAGTCTGCGTCAAAGCCCCTGATAATGGCAGCTCCTAGCGCTTGCCACATCACCTCTCGCAAGCGTGTTATGGTCTCAGGGAAGCAGCGTCACAGGTAAGGGCTACTCGTTAGCGTGGGTGACCGGGAAAAAGCGCTATCTGAATCTTCTTATTACACTGCTGAGCTGGCGATCGCTGAATGTCAAATCTGCAAGATCTTCTCAAAGTTGAAGTCACCTCAGTCGAGGAACTCCGGGCATGGTTGGCAGCTAATCACGCGCAAACATCATCCATTTGGCTCGTTACCTATAAGAAAAACGTGCCTGAAAAATATGTTTCCATCCAGCAGGTGCTGGATGAGGTTCTGTGCTTTGGGTGGATGGACGGTCGGCGCATGAAACTTGATGATGACCGTACCATGCAGCTCTTGTCGCCTCGCAAAACTGAGCATTGGTCAAAAACCTACAAAAACCGAGTCGCCAAACTAACCGCAGCCGGGCGTATGCATGAGTCCGGTATCAAGGTCGTAGAAGCCGCTAAACAAAGTGGTGCGTGGGATTTTCTCAACGATGTCGATGCGCTCATCGCCCCCGATGATTTAGTTGAGGCGCTGACCCAGCATCCTCCGGCGTTGGCAAACTACGAAGCATTTCCCGACTCAGCCAAGCGCGATATTCTCCGATGGATTAAGCTGGCCAAAAAGCCAGAAACCCGCATCAAACGGATTCAAAAAACGGCTGACCTAGCAGCTCAAGATCAACGGGCGTCTGGAACTCGCTGAAGCTGACGCATGTAGTCTGCCGATTAGAGAACGAAGTTCCCTTGCCAGCGGCAGACCACCGCATTGATTAAACAACGATATTCTGGTGTCGATTTCTAGGCTTTAGAAACCATTCTCAAAGACAAGATCTGCGAGGGTAACTTGACCCGGCTTCGGCCAGGCATCTTTAGTGCCCTTGCCGATCGCGACCATTGGCCCCATCACGTAATCCTCAGGCAAGTTAATCAACTCAGCGAGTTTTTCAATTTCAAAGCCAATCATCGGACAAGACTGATAGCCTAATTCCTGCGCTGCCAGCATCAGCGTTTGCATGGCCATCCCAATCGAGCGTTGCGCTTCATCCCGCTGCAACCATTCGCGCCCTTCATGGAATGGCCCCATCCAGCCCACCAGCAAATCCGCGACTTCTTTGGGTGCGTTTGCCCAGTAGCGTTCAGGACTCTTTGCCCAGGCCTTGGTATCAGCCGTAAAGAGGACTAACAGAGAAGCGTCGGTCATTTGTGCTTGGTCGTTGCCCAACTCCTTGCGGATTTTGGCTCGCAGTTCAGGATCGCGAAGCACCACAAACCGCCAGTGCTGAATGTTGAAGCTTGTCGGAGCCTGAATCATCGCTTCAAACAGCTTTTGTTCTTCGTCAGGCGTGAGCTTATGGTTGGGGTCGTATTGCTTAATAGCGCGCCTTTGGTAGATTGCTTCCAAAGTATTCATGATGGCTCATCCTCAATTTTGAGTCGATTGCATCTTCGGTAAAGCGAAGACCTCAAGTCTTGTCAGTGCTTGTGAGAAGAGACACATTCTTACTCTCACCTGACACATGCTAACGCCTCGATTCAAGATTGTGAGCATCCCAGCTTCTTCTAAGAAAATCAGAAGGTCGACATAACCTCCAAGCACAATCGAAACAGAGCATGCCCTGCTTAAAACCCCGACTTGAAACCGCTCAGGTTGGGCTCGACGCTCTAAAAAGCTCAAGGTCGTGATGCGCAAGTGATGGTGCGATGGGACAGTTTCTCAGGTATAAAGTCAGAACAGATGCAACTGCGATCGCCCAAAAAGCACCGGCTAATGCTGTATGGCAATAATGCTGTATGCCAATTAGAATGTCGCGATTGGCAGATGATGATGCTTCTCCGCATAATGCGTTAATCATTGACAAGCAATTCACCATGAAATTGACGCCATTCCATGTAGCTATCCCGGTTCGCGACATTGCAGAAAGTCGCCACTTCTATTCAGGCACACTGGGCTGTGAAGAAGGCCGTAGTGCTGAGAATTGGGTAGATTTCAACCTATATGGGCATCAATTTGTGTGCCATCTCAACCCTGACATCGGCAAGCATGGCAAACTTGCATCGCACTATAACCCTGTGGATGGTCATGGTGTGCCAGTCCCTCACTATGGCGTCGTGTTGGCCATGAAGGATTGGGAAAGTCTCGCGGCAAGGCTCAAGGAACACAAAATCGACTTTGTAATCGAGCCATATATCCGCTTTAAGGGAGAAGCTGGAGAACAAGCAACCATGTTTTTCATGGACCCTTCTGGCAATGCCTTAGAGTTCAAGGCTTTCAAACAGATGGAGCAGTTGTTCGCGGTGTAGCGTTTTTTCGATTCAAGCCAAAGTTGTTTTTAGCCATTCAAATCAAAAACTCTACTGCTATCTAAGGTGTTAAATATTCAAATCGCAGTGAGATTCTAGGAGCGATCGCTTAACCAGGCATCACAACCAAATGAAACGTGTGCGCCTCCGTAGCAGGGGAGTTGGGAGGGTATTTACGCGCGACTCCCTAAATCTTCTGTCTATTTATCATTAGGCCTTTTAGTCGGCAGTGGCATTTTGTTAGCCTGCCTGATGTTTAGCATCCTGTTAGGGGCCGCTGATATTAACCCGAGTACGGTTTGACAAGCCCTTTTTCAGTTTGATGGCTCCACCGGTCACTTGATAATTCGCACTGTACGGTTACCCCGAGCCATTTTGGCCATATTGGTGGGGGCAGCTTTTTCTCTAGAGTTTAGACAAATCTACTGTGTCCAAGGGATCTGCTGTTGAGGCTTGGCATCCTCAATATTCGATTCTGTGGAGCCAAGTATCCTCGTCGACATTTCACTGCTGGCAGCGTGTGATATTGTCAATTTAGTAGAAGGGGAGTAGCTCTGGGATTTCCCATCCTGATGCCTAAGTCAACATACTGGCGATGAGCCTGGTTTAGGCAGCAAGCGTATAGTCTTTTCGTTTGTTAGCGAGACCTTTACTGAGTCCACGGTTTGAGTGGGCTTGGTGAGGTCTGCTTTGATTCTCGTCATGCTCATTCAAACCTCTGTTGTAGAGAGGCGAGCATGAGTGTATTAACCGGTTTTACCGCAGGGTTGTTGCTAATCACCCTGTCCGAATTAGGGGATAAAACATTTTTTATCGGTGCATTGTTGGCCATGCGTCACCCCAGGCGCTGGGTGTTTGCGGGGGTGACGGCAGCCTTATTTACAATGACTGTGCTGTCTGTATTCATTGGGCAAGTGGTCGCCCTACTGCCGCTACAGATAGTGAAATGGATTGCCGCCTTACTATTCATCGGCTGTGGTGGCAAACTGCTCTACGATGCAGCCTTGATGGACTCCAGTGGGGCCCTCGGTGATGAACAAGTAGCGGCTAATGACGCGATTCGCACCACGTCGCCGGGCTGGACGAGCTTTGGGCTGATGCCGGTGTTCGCGCAGCGGCTCGGAACGAGAATCGCTTCCCGCGCTTTTGCCCTCACGCTGGTAGCGGAATGGGGCGATCGCACTCAGCTGGCGACGATCACCTTGGCGGTTACCCATCACCCGGTTGGGGTCGTTGTGGGCGCCACGTTGGGGCATGCCATCTGTGCGGCGATCGCAGTGCTGTGCGGCAAGTTTTGTGCTGGCAGGCTTTCCGAGCGTTGGCTTACGGGACTTAGCGGAGGACTATTTGTTCTGTTTGGGGCGATCACCCTCGCTAATCTAAGATGACTGCCACCGCAGAATTGGCAATATTCAACCTGCAGTCAAATAAATCTCGATCAACTGTAAAAATGCTTCAAAATCTCCCTTACATACAGCTTT
The DNA here is from genome assembly GCA_039185935.1 of Cyanobacteria bacterium P01_F01_bin.56. Taxonomy (GTDB): domain Bacteria; phylum Cyanobacteriota; class Cyanobacteriia; order Phormidesmidales; family Phormidesmidaceae; genus Halomicronema. The sequence goes on from JBCDAJ010000005.1 coordinate 67,217, forward strand.
TCCCGTATTGGAGTGTAAGTGAGTTGAGGGAGTCGCGCTTAAATAGCATCCCGTCTACCCTGCGACCCGTTCACCCTGCTACAGTATCGTCTGGTACTTTATTTTCCAGCTAATCCCTTAGCGTTTATCGGGTGTGGCATGCCCCCATGATTGCTCAGGCAACGTGCCCTTGTTTTTGGCGTGGCGATCGCCACCGTGCCCTTTGTCAGCATTGAGCCAAGAGTGGCCAGTCTTTCGACTCATGACACTGCGATTTTCCAGCCGTGCGATCGCGCCTTTACGTCCCATAATCGCGCATACAGCCCACCCCGCTCGACTAGCGTCGCGTGCTGTCCCTGCTCGACAACGCGCCCTTGATCCAGCACCAGTATCTGGTCAGCAGCGGCAATGGTAGTCAACCGATGGGCAATGACAATCAGGGTTTTCTGAGCACTCAGCGCCTGAATTGCTTGCTGGATCAGTCGTTCATTCTCCGGGTCAATGGATGCCGTGGCTTCATCCAGCAGCACAATTGGCGCATCTTTGAGCATGGCGCGGGCAATCGAGATGCGCTGCTTTTCACCGCCGGAAAGGGTCGCGCCGCCTTCACCGACTATCGTCTGGTAGCCTGCTGGCAGGCGAGTAATGAACTCATGGCACTGAGCGGCTTGGGCTGCTGCCATGATCTGAGCTTCGGTGGCATCGGGGTTGCCAAATCGAATGTTTTCAAAAACCGTATCGTTAAACAGATACACATCTTGAAAGACCATCGTCATTTGGGCCAGCAGGGTGTTCGTGGGAATCTGCCGCACGTCAACACCGCCCAAGGTGACGGCCCCAGCATTGACATCCCAAAAACGAGCCATCAAGTTGGTCATGGTGGTTTTGCCCGAGCCACTGGGGCCGACTAACGCCGTCATCGAACCGGGTAAGATTTTGAAACTAACCTGGTCAAGCACGGTTTCGCCACCATAGCTAAAGCTAACGTTTTGGAACTCAATGGCGGTATTGCGCAGCGGCTGAGGCCTGGTGGCAGTCGGTAACAGCGGTGCCTGCAAAAATTCGTTCAGATTGCGCACGCAGTTTTGCATGATGCGGTAAAGCTCTGACATATCAGCCATGGCCATCAGCGGCGTATAAAAGGCCAAACCCAACACCATAAAAAAGAGGAAGCGATCGCCTGTGAGGCTACCGTTCACAAAGAAGGCGGCTCCCACCACGAGCAACAGTGCAAAGCCCAGTTCTAAAACAGACAAAAATAGGATTAGTGCTGGAACGATCTGAGTGACTGTGTTGAGGCTGGCCGTCCGATAGTCTTGCAAGCCAGTGCGAAACTGCTGGAGGCGATCGCCGCCGAGATTAAAGGCGCGAACAACAGAAATGCCCTGGATGTATTCCACCATGCGGGCATTGGCCTGCACCCGGGCAGCCGCCTGTAACCGCCACACTCGCGCAAATACCTGCTCGGCATAGCGCAGCGCCAAGATTGCAAAGGGCACACTGGAGGCCAGCACCAGCGCCAGTCGCCAGTCATACACCAACATGACCACAAAAATCAGTAGCGGCGTGACCACCGCATTAATCAAGCTCTCTAGAACGTGATGGGGTTCTAGATACATGATGTTGGTGGTAAAGAGGGCATCAATGGTGCCCGTGTCGTGCTGGGTAAAAAAGCCCAAGGGCAACCGCCTGAGATAGTCTGCTAAAAACACTCGCAGTCGAGTTTGGACGGCAATGGTCAAGGCATAGGCCTGGGTATTGGCCCGATAGCCAAAGCCAATTTGCGCGAGACAAAGCATAAAAATAGCGATCGCATAGCCCCAAAGCGATCCGCTATCGATTGTCCCCTCATCGAACCTTTGAAATAGCGACACGAGGACTAAATACACCAGATAACTGGTCAACCCGATCGCCATGCCCTCTACCCAGCGCCAACGCACCGCTCGCCAAAAATAATGCTCGGCTCCAGGCGGCATCAGCTTGCGCATCATCGTCCAGACCGTATCGGTTTCATCCAGTAACTGATACGGATTTTCTAAGGGCTCATCAATCTCTGAGGTACTTTTGACTGAAGACGAAGTGAGTTTTGCGGCTACCTTGCTCTCCCACTGCGCCCCTTGCTCCCGCTCTTCCGCTTGATCAAACTGCCAATCCCGTGCGGTCATATGTGCCTGCCACTGGGCTTGATACAGGTCACACGTTTTCAGCAGCGATTCGTGGTTGCCCCTGGCGACAATCTGTCCCTGATCAACCACTAAAATTTGATCGGCCGCGGTGATGGTGGAAAGTCGGTGCGCTACCACGATCAGAGTTTTATGCCCTCCGGCCAACAGCCCTGCCAGAGCGGTCTGCACCAGGGCTTCATTCTCCGGATCCACATAGGCGGTGGCTTCGTCGAGCACGATAATCGGCGCGTCTTTGAGCATGGCGCGGGCAATCGATAATCGTTGCCGCTGCCCACCACTCAGGCTCACACCGTTTTCCCCCACGGGAGTGTTGTAACCCTGAGGTAACGCTTGAATAAACTCGTGGCAGCGGGCCGCTTTAGCCGCCGCCTTAATCGCGTCAGGGTGGGCAGTCGGGTCACCAATGCGAATATTTTCCAGAATGGTGTCGTTAAACAAAAATACATCCTGAAAGACAAACGAGACCCGGTTCATCAGCTGTTCAACCGCGATGTTTTGAACGTTGACGCCTCCGATCGCGATCACGCCTTCACCGACCTCCCAAAAGCGGGGAATCAGCTTAGCAATGGTGCTTTTACCGGCTCCCGAAGGCCCGACCAACGCCGTCACGCGGCCCGCTGGAGCGGTAAAGCTAATGTTTTTGAGGATGGTCGTATCGCCATAGCCGAAGGAAACGTTTTGAAAGGCGATCGCATTCCCCTGAGGCTGCTGGGGCTGCTCTGGATCGGCCAAATCCGGCTGGTTAAACACCGCGGCAATGCGTTGAGAGGCGGCATTCACCTGATAGAACCCAGTCATCCCGTGGAAGATTACCGCCATAATCGGCCGATTAAAGCCGATGCCCATCACAACAAACAGGACAAATGTCGGCAGGCTCAGGGAACCCATCAGGTACAGGGCAATGCCAGCAGGCACTACCGTCACCGCTGCGGAGCGCATCAAGGTGAGCATAATGGCCATCGGCAAGGCTGAGATGCGGGTGGTCCGCACATAGACCTGCCGCATTTCTTCCACCACATCCTGCAATTGGGCAAAGGAAACGTCTGTGCGGGTAAAGGCTTTGATCACCTTCATCCCATTGATGTACTGAATCACGACGCCGTTCATTTTGGCTAGCAGCGCGTTGTAGGCTTGCATGTCAAAGCGCGACATCATAAAGCCAAAAAGACCCAGGGCGATCGCGGCACTGGCCAAAGTTGCCAGGGTCATGCGCCAATCGACCAGCACGAGCAAAATACCTGCCACCAGGGGTACCGTCACCCCTGCCACCACATCGGGAATAATGTGGGCTAACCCTTGCTCTAGCTGTTCCACATCCTCATGAATAATCTTTTTAACCTCACCCGTCGTGCGGTTGGTGAAATAGCCCAGGGGCAATCGACCGAGCTTGCGAGCTAGCTCAATACGCAAGTCGTAAAGAATGGTGTAAGCCGCCATGTGGGATAGCCGGGTCGAGAGTCCCATACAAAGCCCTTTACCGACCACTGCACCAACGGCCCACCAAGCTAGCTGCCAGATGTATTGCGGATCTAACGTGGAGGCAGACGAGCCAAACACTCGCAGACTCACCAGATAGACCAGGTAATAAGGCACGAGCCCCAGGGCCGCGCCGATCGCTGCCAAAAGTCCTGACAATGCTAAGGGCAATCGCTGTTGCAGCACTACCCGTCGAAAAGACATGGGCACTGCCGTTGTCGTCATGTGGGTCTCTACTAGACCCAACTGCGCGGCAGCCCAATCCCTAGCCTCATCCAAAGAACCAAAAACTTTGCCAGGACAACCATACATATTTTGAGTAACCGTCGCCACCATGGGCCCCCAAAGGGCAATTAATTTAGTGGAGTCGGGCACCATCGCCACCCCAGCACAGTACTGAGAGATTTCGGGCTTGTGTACCTTCGTCCAGGCGATGCCGTCTTTGCGCATTTGCTTGGCCACCGGCGATCGCTTTCCTTGCGCTTCTGCCGCCTCGGCATCATCCCGCTGCAGCACTAGTGCAAATCGCTCCTGTTTCGTCAACCACTCTTCAAAGCGGCTATAGAAACGAGTCATTTCATCGGGGGTGCCCATACCCTGAAACCGAACGGACACTAAGGGCCAACGACTATCATCAATAGTTACCATGAAAAGTCTGCTCCACAACAGTGAACAAGGATTTCAAGCTAATCAATCAAAATAGATGGGCTGTGCTTTTAGGTTTCAAAACCGAGTAATAAACTGCTTGTTTTCCAGGATTTTGAGTGGCAATGCAGCAAAGACAACAGAACAAGTTTTCTGAAAAAATCAATATCTCTGCCCTAAAAAGCGATCTTCCTAAAGACTCTAAGGATAAGGATTGATCTGGCTTTCACAGCCCTCTAAACGGATTTTTTGCGATCGCTGACAGCATTTCCTTGACGAGAGCGCGCCGTGTTTTTAAGCGAATGCATGATTTCAGTGCGATATTGACGCCTCAATCGCTTCAGCAACACTGCAGACCTCACTAAGTCATCCTAAATCTGGTTGATGAGAATTAGTCTCAATAACTCAGCTTTATTCTAGCTTGCTCATTACTAACTCGTGTTCGTCTGGTAGGCGCTGGTCAGAATGTTGTGCTTAGAATTTAGCTCTGACTTGCACGCCAAAGGTTCTGGGAGCACCAAAAGTTCCAGCTGTCCCCCTGCTAAGTTCGAAAATCTGAGTGGCGTACTCGGTATCGAACAAATTGTTGACAAACGCAGAGAAACCATAGTCCTCGTATTTATACCCCAAACGTAGACGCACTAAGGCAAACGCCTCTCGCTCAACGGTATTAAGGTCATTCAAAAACGTATTGCCGAACTCAATCACTTCTAACCGCCCAAAGAAACTGTTTTCACTACGATATTGAGCGGCTACGTTATCGGTCAGATTGAGGATGAACGGGGTGCGGTTGCCTTCTAGCACAGCAAAGGTAAAGGCATCGGTCCCGTTGCGAAATTCGGTATTGAGGAAGCCCCAGCCAGCGCTCACCTCTAACCCTGACACTAGGGGAGTTGCGCTTAAATAACATCCCACCGACCCTGCTACCCATCCCCCCTGCCACAGTCTTGTCCGGGCACTTTATTTTCAAGCCGATCCCTAGACGCGCCATCACCTCTAGCTCGCCGCCAATGACGCGAGTATCGGCATTGCCAATCAAAACATCGTTACCTTGAATGCTGGGAAATTGGAAATTAGAGACATCGCTGTAGAACCCCGCCACATTCACGCTCAATCGGTCTTCTAGCCAAGAAGATTTCAGACCCACTTCGGCTGGAGCTCCGTGATTCGTCCTGAAAACCAGCAACGCCCAATCAGGAAATGCCCTGCGGAGTCATGCGTTGTTGAAAATTACTTGCATCTTTATTGAAAATTGATGGCATTATCACCACTTTCGGGTATGGTGATGATGTTAATAGTTAGCTGTAGCTCACTTCTATCAAAGTTCTCGAAAGAGTTGGTTTAGAGACATTCAACGACGTTTATTTGTCGCCATGAGTGCTTCTGCTCACTTGTGCAGGCAGAAGCACATTCTGATAATCGCTAGTAATTATCAATAATCCATCGATTTTATGTTTGCTGTTGTTGTTCTATAAATTAACCGTATGGAATTTGACTTTTCAGCTCCGACTGAGTTTGATCATCCTTTAATAATGGAACTTGAGCTTGACTCAGTTACTCGCTGGGATGTGTACTTACGCTTAAAAGAGCACTCCATTCCTTGTACGTGTAAGCATGGTCAGCCGTTACGAGTTCAGATTCATACCGTGGGTGCGGCCTTGCGCTTGTGGAGCATTCTTCAAACTTTGACGGCTTCCAGAGAGGTTATGGTAGAGCGCTTGCAACGGTGCTGGAAAAAAAGTTTGGTTCAGTGACGCTTCCTTTGTCATCCTGGGGACTGTCATTATTTGGCAGTGAAATCCTCTCCACAGGAGGGATGCAGTGCCTAACGTGTGTTTTGAGTGCGGGCGCGGTGACACTAACTGTTAGAGGCTTTTGAATTTAGTTGATAATGCGCCCTAAGCCACGGTGTGACTAGACTCAGTTAGTCTATATCGGGCTCATTAAGCTTTTCCATAACCTCTCCCTATCTTCCAGACAAAGCCAATATTCTCAATCACAGTTGAGAAACATTCTTGAGAATAGGTAGCGTGCTTGACAGCGATCGCCTATTATCAGGAATAACTGTCAATAGCTGATTCTTTCCGTAAATATACTCACCCTTTGAAAAGTATCCATACTTGCTGTTGATATAGTTCTCAACTTAAAACTGTCGGTAATTAGCGCATGACAACTGACAATCCCGAGACAAGCTCAATCGCTAAGGAGGGTGCCTTAAAGGTCATCCTTAATCGAGAAGGTCTGCGATTAACAAATCAGCGTCAACAGATTTTGGATTTGTTTGACGGCACGCCCGATGGGCATCATCTCAGTGCTGAAGAGATTCATCGTGAACTCTCAAAGAAAGGCAACCGGATTAGCCACTCGACGATTTATCGGGCTCTGCATTTGATGGTTGATTTGGGGATTATGCGAGAAGTTGAACTCGCTGAAGGTCGAAAATACTATGAATTGAGTACGCCTTTGGCCAAGCAACACCATCACTTAGTTTGTGTGCACTGCAGTGATGTACTCGAATTTGAAGATGATCGAGTGACCAAAGCGAGTCAACAAGAAACCTTAGAACATGGTTTTTTATTGCGAGACTGCCAGTTTACGGTTTACGGCATTTGTCCCGCTTGTCAGCTTTCCGCTATTTAAGGGCGTGTTCTCCAAAAGCCACCTGAGTCGTTGAGCTTGACGGACTCAATAAGTTAGCCACTCGATCGACTCACGAACAACTGAGTCAGAACTTTCGTTCTTACCCAAATTTCGCAGGTTAATGGACAGAAAGAGGGATTTTATCGGATACCCTGAAACGCTTACCGTGTAAGCATTTTACCATTTTGGGGTTTTTCCATCCCTAACCGCTGAAAACCAGACTAACGCTGGAGCAGAGCTTTCGGCCTAAACACCAGAGACATTTACCTTTCAGTCCGATTTGCCGACAGCGATCGCGGTGAGAACACCCTGCCAATTGTTCATGAAAGCAACCAGATCGATGCAAAAAGCGTCAAACCTAGGATCATCGCAATTCCGACTTTATCCTTGAAAGTCTTATGGGACGAGGCTTTAAAGATCCTTCGATCTCTTGAGGGAACCTGCGAAATGTCGGTTCTGAAAGATGTCAGGAGCCTCCACCTTCGGTAAAGTTGGGCTGACTGAGATAATGATGCGGCGACTGGAGCATGCTCAAATCACAATTTTGGAGCATGGCTGATTTTGAGGATGAATTGAGTTGTCACCCATGCCGATGACGAGCTATGGCGATCCGCAATCAGGTCAGGACAGTTATATTTTCTGGAATGACTACATAGTAAGCGTTTTCATTCCGAACTCCGCATTCCCAACTCCGCATTCCGAACTCCGCATTCTGTTACATCAATAGCGCAGAGCTGGCAGCCTGCCCGCAGTCTCTAGATGCTCGATTTATTTCTCGATTCAGCAACGCCCAATTTAGGGGACTTATGCAGTTGCGTCACCCAGATTGGAGAAATTGAGGGGGGTTGGGTCAGTCTGAACCGGTATCGGCTCAGGTTCTCTCATGATTAATTGTTGATTTGTTATTAGTGAGAGACAACCTGCTTGTTATTGGCAGGACGACGATTGCAAGGCTGAGTTTGACAGTCTGCGATGGGTGCAAAATCGTGACAATCGATGGCGTCTTCCGATAGTGCCGTCATTGGGTGAACCGGACACTTGAGGTAATGGGTGCCGGTATAGTATTGACAGCGATCGCAGGGAATTCGATGTAATTTCTTCAGGTGCTTCACACCATCACATAGCGCCACCATCGTCGACCATAAAAATGCCAACATCACGGTCCAAATCAAGATGGGGAATAGCAAGGCCATCGCAGTATCAGGATTGAGATTAGAAAAGTAATGAATCATATCTAGCTTCTTGAGATGAAGACAATCTGCTCAGTGGGAAAAGGACATATGTCAACCAGTCGCTGACGACCGATGGTTAATCAAACCGATTCAGTTAGACAAATGCTGCCCACCCCTGATTAGCCGTGACTTCATGGCCGCGTTCCGAAGTCAAAACCCCGAGTCTAGAAACAAAAGCCTTGTCGGTTAGCTGTTTCAGTGGTCTAGATTGTGCTCACCTATCGGCAGGTGTGACATCAGCAAGAGGCGTCAGGCCCCGAGGGTAAAGAACACAACTATTAAGTTTGTGCCAGCGCAACCAACAACAAAAAAGGGGCATTAGGCTCATGACTTCCCAGTGCCCCTGCTGAGAGGAGTAGTTCAGTGACAATACTTGGGCGCTAAGACCCTGTAGTGTCGAGCGCCTGCTCTACTCGGCGAAAATCAAACCCGATGGCTCGCAGAGCATGCCACAAATGCCCCTGCAAAAAGAAAAATGCCAGAATGAAATGAGCATTTGCTAGCCAACAGCGAGAGGTGTGGGCATTTAGAGGCAACGCAGTTGTATCGGCAAAATAAGGCATGATGCCCAACTTGATTTCTAGGGTTGGACCATAAAACTCGACCGGATACGCGAGCGTGTTGACCGCACAAAAATAAGTTGCCACAAACCCGGCAAGAGCAATGCCGCCGAGAGAATATGACAAAATCGCTTCCCCAGAAAATTCCAGAACATTTCTAGCCCACTTCAGGGGGGGCACCACGATATGCCAAACCCCACCTAAGATCAGCAGGGTACCGACAAAGACATGACCACCGACTAAATCTTCCAAGCTGCTGACGCTGGCAAAGTGAGTCTGGTAACCATAGATAACCAATGGGTCTAGGGTTGGTTGCACCGTATGCACTGTCTGAGTCGTCGCGTCGTACAAGCCGCCCCAAGTCGTGGCTTTGGCTACGAGTAACAACGCGCCTATCCCCAGGAACAGTAAATGATGACCTAAGATCAGCCCCAGTTGAGCAGGATCGTCCCAATCAAAATCGAACTTGCGGGCTCGGCCTTCAGCTTCACCCAAATCAGCTGGCGCTTTAAACGCATGGAATAGTGCTCCAGCTCCTAATACTGCTGAGGAAATTAAGTGCAGTACGCCAACTACGAAATAGGGATAAGTATCAATAACTTGTCCACCATCCCCAATACCAAACCCTAATGTGGCCAAATGCGGTAATAAAATCAGTCCTTGCTCTCCCATCGGGATTGCTGGGTCAAACCAGGAAAGTTCAAATAGCGTAAATGAACCGGCCCACAGCGTAATCAGGGCAGCCTGCCCCACATGGGCAGAGATAAAAAGCCCTGACTGATTGGCAAAGCGAGCATTTCCAGCCCACCAATCATAAGTAATCTCTGTCTTGCCATAGGTTTGCATAAGCACGACTCCTTATTCGAAAGACAACGATCATCGAGAAAACTGTTGACGATTATTCTCAATAACAGGCTCCAGGTTAAATCGGAAATATTCCCAATAAGCCGGAATTTAAGAAAGCTTAAATATTGTCTTTGACACTTACCATTAGTTTCCTTGACATGAAAACCTAACTCTGACTAGGAAATACTTAAACTTCCTTTAGGAGTTTGATTGCTTAGCAAGCTTGATGTGTGAATTAAAGATCAGCTTATTAAGAATTGGTGTCATATGATGCTTTTTTAACTCACCCTGAAAGATCGACACAATCGATAATTCGCCACGATAAATTGAGTAAAGTTATACTGACAATTGTTAAGGGCCCAGCATGTCGCGAGAGGCAGTGATTGTTGCTTGAGGAAAAGTCGACACAGCAAGGGGCAAGACTCAAAGTTTAATATTCACGAGTCGAATCACTGCCGTACGAAGTCTCCGGCTGTTCCAGGCATTCAAATCTAAAAGCGGATGGCTATATCTGCTTTCGAAACGATTTGGCAAGGCTATGGTGAAGTTGTTGAAAATAAGATTGAATTTCCAACAACTTCACAGAGTTGATTGTGGAAGAATTAGTGAATTTTCAAGTGAGCTTTACTGTGCTTTTTAGCCCTGTTGAAGGCATCATTCCGTAGTGATGAAGATCTGAGTTTCATCTGATGTACGCTTCTTTGAAAATTGCAAATTTGAAAATCACGAAAAACATAAATCACACCCAAGCCATCAACGAACGACTGCAGGGTTTAAAGAGGGTGTCAATTTCACCTTTGGTTAAATTGTCGGAGCTGTGCCGTTTTGAGCAAGCATCTAATGACATCAAGCATTGTCGGTTAATGATTGAATATAACTTGCAAGCCGAGGGACAGCTGATCGAGATCAGGCACCGTCAAGTTTTCCTGGCAAGAAGTTTAGGCGATCACGCAACGCAGTTGTTGTCTTAGCAAAACTTGTTGAAGACCGAAGAACGGGCTCACTATTTTTCCTGAAATTCAGGGCTAAGAATGTGGAGTTGGACGCATTTTGGCAAGCTTATTTCACTGACTGTTAAAGATCATCTAGATCAGGGATACGTTGCTATGGTTTAAGTGAAATACTGCTGTGAATTCGACATTGTATTCTCTTAAAGGCTGTTGCTGATGGTTTTAAAGAAGGCGAATTAGTTACAACACTTTGGACATAATTCTGCTCCTCACATTGCCTGTAATGTAGAGCCTTCGTTGCTAGAGGTATTTAAATCATCAATGTCAGCCTGAAAGCTAACTTTGATTCAAATAGGCAGTTACTGGGATGATGGCCCTGTAAGCCTTGTGGCTTCGTTAGCAAAACTGTCCGGACTGTTGAGGTAGAGAAAGTTAACTCGGAACGGACTGTCCTTCGTCTATAGCCAGTCGCGGTTAGGTTTGAATAGAGTAGATCGCTGGAGTCTTGATTTGGTAAGACTTCTAGTTTTGCCTTCTGCCTTCTGCCTTTTACCTTCTGCCTTCTGCCTTCTGCCTTTGCCCTTCGCCTTTTGCCCTTCGCCTTTTGCCTTCTGCTATGAGGAGTACTAGCTAGTCGGTATTTGCTGGTTCAGAAGGGCGATCGCTCTAACCGGGCATCATTCATGCCTACAGCCTGTACCAGGGCGACTTTGCCATAGCGGGGATCAATCTCCAGCATCATGATTTTGACTTGATGACTGTGGTCAGGATTGGGGTTGTGCACAGTGTAGATGGCGGGTTTGCCAGACTGAGCTGAGAGCCCTGCCTCAAAGATGTCGGCACGCTCCTCCAAGGGCAAAAACTCAGCCTCACCGACGATGTGAGTAGCCGGATTCTCAAAGGAGATGCGGCCATCGTGGGTGAGAATGGCGGCAGGAGCAGCAGACAGGTCGCACCAATTCACAGCCAGAAACCAGCGGGCGTCGGCAATCCGCTCGAAAACCTTCTCCGGTCGCGGATGCTGAAGGACTTGATAGCCCCCTTCGACAGAGAAAATCGTGCCGCCTAAAAAGCCACACATGACGGACATTGAGGAATCCATACTGAGTTAACTGCCAGAACGCGTAGACTGTAAGCGAGCTTCGATGAGTAAAGAGGCGTTGCGAAGCGGTGGTAGATAGCTCAGCCACGGCACCCAGCGATAGCCCCCGGTACGACGGCGATAACGACACATTTCCCGAACCAGCGATCGCGCCTCCAATACAGTCAGGCCCATTCTTGGCAGGTCATGCTCATTCTGAATAAACCACTTGAGTGGGGCATCTGAGGCGGCTAATCGTTGAGCTGATTGCCCTTTCGTCACACTGCCAACGACATCAAAGACGATGGTGGCTCCTAAAAATCGCTGCTTAAGCCGAGTGATGAGGGTCTGCACTTCATCCGGCTCAAAATACATGAGTAGACCCTCCGCCACAATGAGTAAATTCTCGGGAGAGCAGTCGGGAATTTCATCGAGCCAATTGAAGGCAAGGGCCGAAACAGGCAAAAAGCGATGGCGATCGTTCTCAGTATCAAATTGGCGTCGCAGCGCGATGGTCTCTGGCAGACCAAGTTCCAGCCAGTAATGGCTTAGTTGCCCCACTCGATAGGAGCGAGTCGAGCGGCCAGACCCTAATTCCACGACGACCGCCTGTTGATGGACGGCCAAATGTCTCTGAACGATTTCATCAATTAGGTGGGCTCTGACCGCCCACCCTAACCGACTCAATGGTGTGTAAAGCGAGTCCAGAGAGGTATCCCACGATAGGGCGGCCCACCCATCGGCGACCAGCGGATCACGCAATAGGCCATCAGGGCGATAATGTTCGTCAACTCGACCTCGAGTCGTGAGTAATGACGTGCGGGGCACTCCTGATAGGGTAGCGGTAGCGACCGAGGCCTGGGTCATAAGACACCTTCCCCTGAGTGAGTGGTGGTTATAGGGTGGATTTAAATACAATCGCCATAGCTGTCGTCATGAACCCCAGCATGGCAAAGCGACCACTCCAAATTTCGGCTTTACGGGGCAAGCTGAGGGAGTCGTCTAAGGGCGCATCCAGCTCATTTACTTCCGACAATAGTTCACTTGAACCGGCTTGAGCGGTCTGATGCTTCGAAGTATTCATGGATGATCTCTTGATATAAAACGAGTTGAAAAGCCACTTTTTAAAGAGTGATTTGCTGATTAAGTAGTCGGAATGATTAGGAGCGTCAAAATGAGTAGCGCAGCAGCCAGGGCCGGCACCCATTTCAATACCAAGTCATAGACGACAGCACTGCGATCAACGACACCATTGCCGTCTCGCCGCAATTGTCCAGACCGATAAAGCTGCTCTAGGTGGTTGCGGTCATAGCGAGCCATGCGGGCAAAAGGCAGCTCGCCGGTATCGCGCTGTGGTAGTATACGCCGCCGCTGATAGGGCACCATGTAGTCGCCAAATGCGTTGAGGTATTCATCGGCGTTCAGTAGGTCATCAACAAAGCCCTGTAAACCTTTGGTCGCTAGCACAATTGACCAGGCCAGTTTCTCTTGTTGGTTGTAAGGCAATCGCCCCAGCACCCGCTGAATACAGAGTTCGACAAACCGATAGTTGCTATTGGTGTCGTAGTTGAGTCGCCGAAACGAGTCTGACAACAGCAGCTTGCGGATGAAGTCACGCATTGTTATCTGCCCGTTCCGTAATTGCGACTCAAACGTCACCTGACGATGAGCTTTGATCATTTGTTGCTCGTTGAAGATTTGCCGATAAGCCGCGCGAATCATATCGTCAATATCGATTTCTGCGGGGGCGTCATTCAAGGCTGAAAGCTGCAATTGCTCGTCTCCAGGGACCTCAAAGCCTGGCACTCGTTGATTTTGACTCGAAGGAATATATTCCAGTAAAGGGATTGTCATCGATTTAGATTAAATGAGTTGTAGAAAGTTTTTTAAGAAAGGCAATGGGATAGGAGAGTCCACGTGCGACGGCGATCAAGAAGCTGGCTCTACCCTACTCTGATCAACAATCACGCTTTAACCCATTGCCTGTGCACTCGTCACGCGAGACCCGAACGTCCGATTTCAAACAAAATAAAACCGGCGAAAATTACGCCTCCCAGTCCACCGACTAAGAAACCAGAGGTAAAGAGGCTCCAGTCACCGTAGGTCCGAATGTTGTCCGGGAGATTGCCAAGCGGTTGACGCCGACCTTGAAACACGGCGCCGCCATAGATGAATAGGCAAACGCTGAGAATCACGATCAATCCAGATGCACTGCCTAATCCGGCAAGGAGAGCTTGGTCAGTATTACGGAGTGGCCCCAATTTGAGGAATGGCCCCAACAGGAGATAGCCATGAGCCATGCCAATTTCTAAACCCCGAACGATGGGCGCCAGCCCCGCCCGGTAAATGGGCAAATTCTTAACCCAGGTTTTGGTCAACTGGCTGCCGCTGACAGGGGTATCAAACATACCGATTTGCGGATCATTCTGCTGGGGGACAACAATCCCCTCAAATAGCATCTGATCGTTAAACTGCGGATCGCCGTACATGGCCCCAGGGTTGAACTTCAGTTGGCTGAAGTTATAGCCAGCAGCAATGGCCCGCGATCGCAAACCATGCCAAAAGTGACCGGCTAACAACAAACAGGCAAAAATCACCTGAAATAGCATCAGCCAGGTGCGGGGGGTAACCACCCCATCTACGGTGGTGGTGGCGACTGGGCCGTAAAACGCTTCGGGATAAACTGTGCCGTTAACCCACACAAAGTAAGCAGCAAAAAAGCCCATGTAGGCGATCGCCGCCTGACTATAGGCGAGGTAGGCTTCACCTGACCAGACAAACAGGCCTTTGGCCCAGCGAGTTGGTTCCGTCCGAATGTGCCAAATGCCACCCAAAATACAGATGGCCCCAATCCACAGATGACCCCCAACCACATCTTCTAGATTGTTGACCGCAGCCATGCCCTGGCGCGTCCAACCGTCGGGGGTAATGCCCACGACGTAACCAAAGATGCGTAAGGGACTGAAAGTAGGCTCGGTAACCAGGCGGACGTCGGCAATCGCCGGATCGTATAGCCCCCCAAATTGGGTCGCCTTGAGCACGAGCAGCAAGGCCCCCATGCCCAACAGCACTAAGTGAATACCGAGAATCGTCGTCATTTTGCGACCATCCTCCCACTGGTAGCCAAAGCCTTTGACATCCAGCTTTTCTGGGCCAAGGACAGCATGGTAAACGCCGCCCGCCCCCAAAATAGCGGAGCTAACAAGATGCACTATCCCGATGGCAAAGTAGGGATAGGTATCAACAATGGCTCCATCAGCGCCGACCCCGATGCCCAAAGTTGCCAGGTGGGGCAGCAAAATCAACCCCTGGTCGTATATGGGCAGGCTAGGGTCAAAGCGAGACAGCTCAAACAGGGTCATCGCTCCGGCCCACAGCACAATCAGTCCGGCATGGGCAATGTGAGCTCCCAGCAGCTTGCCAGACAGATCAACGAACCGGAAATTACCGGCCCACCAGGAATAGGGATTTAGTGATTGAGCGACAAAAGCATTAGGGTCGGCCTCATCAGCCGTAAACCCTAACGGCTTGAGTGGATTCGTTTGCGTCGCGGTCATGACCAGGTCGCCTCCCCACGAGTGGATTGAATCACCCGGCCTTCCTTAAAGCTATAGCCCGCTGCCTGCAGCGCGTGGAAGATATGTCCTTGCAGGAAGAAGAATCCCAGCCAAAATTGAGCATTAGCCAACCAAACCCGATTGGTGTTGATGCCGTCGGGGCTAACAAACACGGGGAAGCGATCAAACTCTAATCCAAGAGCAGGGCCAAAGAATTCAGTTGGGAAAACCGTCGTGTTGACCGAAACGAACAGCGTAGCGATGAAAGACATTAAGGCTACCGCTCCGATGCTGTAGGACAGATAAGCTTCACCGGTCCACACAAAAATGTTTTTGGTCCAAGGCAAAGGCTTGGTCGCAATATGCCAGATGCCGCCCCCAATTAAGAGTGCCCCAATCCAGATGTGGCCGCCGACCACGTCTTCCAAATTATCGACTCCAGCCAGCCAGAAGCGGCCTTGGGTGCCAAACAAATAGCCAAAGATAGTTCCCGGAGCGAGGGTAGGATTCGTAATTACCCGAACATCTTGAACCACGGGGTCATATAAACCGCCAAAGTACATCGCCTTAGCGACCAACAAAAAGGCTCCAGCCCCCAACAGCGTCAGGTGAATACCGATGATGCTGGTCATTTTGTTAGTGTCATTCCAGCGGTAGCTAAAAAAGCCAGACTTACCTTCCAGCTTGGCGGGGCCAAAGATCGCGTGAAAGATACCACCAGCCCCGAGCACAGCCGAACTAATCAAGTGAATAACCCCGATCGCGAAGTAAGGGTAAGTATCGACGATTTCCCCACCGGGACCCACGCCAATGCCCAATCGCGCTAAATTCGGTAATAAGATTAAGCCCTGATCCCACATTGGCAGCGCCGGATCTAAATTACTGAGCTCAAACAGGGTAATAGCGCCCGCCCAGAAGACGATCAAGCCGGCATGGGCAACATGGGCTCCGAGTAACCGACCTGATAAGTCGGTAAGGCGAGCGTTCCCCGCTCGAAATGGAATACTGGTATCAATATTATCCGTGGCAACTGCCATAGAAAAGTCCTCCTTGTACTTAAGAGAGAATTTTGAGAGAGCAATAGTCGAAAGGCCGTCATCATACAGCGGTCAAGTTCGGTTATGGCAATAATTTCAGCTCCTCAGATTTTCAGAGTGAGCGTGATAATGCTTGTACCGCCAGCGTTCTAGACTTAATTGATGACATACCCTAAAAGCGGTGGCGTGAAAATGCCAAGAGCAATACAGGAAGCGTGAGGCTCTGCCCACCAACTCCCAAACTCTCATCACCTCACACCCTGCCACCCGCTGCACCTAACCGCCGACTTCATACTTCACCCAGCAAATTTGGTTTGCGATTGGCGATAAAGTCGAAGAACGTACCCTGGGCTGTCCCAAGTGAAACGCTGAGCGAACGGTAGGCATGCCATAGGTGACCCAATAACGCTAGAGCGCCGAGGGTGGCGTGAACACTAGCAAGCGCCGCACGGATTGACTCTTGGGTACCGCCAACAGGGCCGTAAAAGGCCACGGGGTAGGCAACTTCGTTAACGGAAACAAAGACTGCCACGCTGAAGCCCGCGATCGCCAAAGCCCCCAGGCTGTAGGACAGGTATGCTTCCCCTGACCACACCAACCTTTCCTTAGCCCAGTTCAGAGGCTTTGTGAACATGTGGAACAAGCCACCACTGATACAGAGGATGCCAACCCAAACATGCCCCCCGATGACATCTTCAAGATTATCGACACTAGCCATGCCGGTAATCGTCCAGCCATGGGGACTAATGCCAAACAGATAACCAAAAATGCGACCGGGATCGAGATTGGGCTGCACCAGCCGTACCTGATCCACCAGGGGATCGTAAATACCGCCAAACCGCGTGGCCTTAAAGACTAGCAATAGCGCGCCCACACCCAATAGCAGCAAATGAATGCCAAGGATGGTCGTCATTTTTTCGCCATCTTTCCAGTCATAGCCAAAGCCTTTTGCGTCTAACTTCTCTGGCCCCAACACTGCGTGATACAAGCCGCCAGCGCCTAACACTGCCGAACTGATGAGATGCACCATCGCAATCGCATAGTACGGATAGGTGTCAACCACAACGCCACCAGCATCGACTCCGATGCCGAGGGTTGCTAGGTGAGGCAGCAAAATTAAATTCTGCCCATACATCGGCAGACTAGGGTCAAAGCGTGACAACTCGAAAAGCGTCATCGCCCCAGCCCACAGCACAATCAGCCCAGCGTGGGCCACGTGGGCTCCGAGTAAGCGCCCGGAGAGATCCTTAAAGCGGACATTCCCCGCCAGTAAAGGGGCACCCACCTCAGACGTGGCCCGATACGACCAGCCTAACGCTCGCATTAAGGGGGTCCAAAAGAGTCCGTTTGTCATATCAGCTCCTCATACTCAAGCTGCATCCGCTATCATGCTCCTCGGCATCACCGCCAATCCCTAGTGGAACAAGGGCAAAGCCTACATTATTGACTTTTATTCTCATGAAGCTGATTTCAGCATAATTCAAAACTTTTCTCAATAAGATTGCCGTTAACTTATATTGAGAACTTTCCCTAGGACCGAGCAACAAATCCCTGCCAAGCTCTTGTTTAGGTTGCCAAAACAGCAAAAAAGCCTAAAGATTTTCTTTGAATAACCGCCTCATCACTTTTGAAACCGCTTCACCACTTTCGAGAAGAATCTCTCGTTCCTTACGAATATAGATTGCAAACTTTTGTGGCAAATAGTTAAGAAAGATAGACGAAAAAGCACGTGTTTCGATGCCCATAATCGCGAAATTATTTTTATTGGTGGTAAATGAAATTTGCTGTCAATTTAGCGTGCCGTAGAATCCCTCGTTGTCGCCGCCCCCTTCAAAAGGGGGCTAGTACCTCATAGGTCTAGAAGTCCTCCTTTTGAAGGGGGATTGAGGGGGAGCGGCAGTAGCTGGACGCTAAATACAGACGAAATTTACTATCAATAAAGTGGTTCTTGATGATATACAATTTCAACTAATGAATTGCCTGTCTGGTGCAAGGTACAGCCAATCGATATGGGGCTGACCTGACGCCACCAGCAAGTTTGCTAGCAGTATCACTTCCCGAAGATGCGCAGTGTCCGCGCTTCCTCATATGAGTGAGTTCTCAACAAAGTTTGGGCTTTTAAAGCGGAAACAACTGGCTTGAGACCCTCAACTACTTACGTTTAGGTCGTCATGAGTCAACTCCCGCAGGCCCTTTGGTTGGGCATTAATCCGAGCCTAAAGCATTTTGATCAGCGCTTGTGTCGGCTTCTGAGTCGGCAAGTTGAACTGCACTATTGGTGTTACAACCAATCTCTTGATGAGCCTTGCAGCATCCAATCGGCCCTAACTTTACTCGACGATTATCTGCAATCTCAATCTCAGCCCATTCACTTGATTGGCCACGGATTGAGCGGAGCGGTGGGGTTACTCTATGCTCGCCTGTACGCCCATCGGGTCAAATCTCTGACGTTGCTCTCGGTGGGCTCTCATCCTGCAGTGAGCTGGCATGCCCATTACTATGTTTTGCGCAATCGTTTGCCCTGCGATCGCAGTATGATCTTGATGCAGATGGCAAATATGCTGTTTTGTTGCCAAAGTCGATCTAAACTAGTAGGCCTTGCCCAGCTCTTGGAAAAAGTCTTGGATAGTGAACTAGCTCCTCATTCGTTAGTCGAGCATCAACCCTTTTCGCCTGGTGGGGTTGAGGTACCGCTGCTGGTCTGTCGCGGTGCCCATGATGTCATTGTGGACTCCAGTGCCCATGCTCACTGGCAACCCTTTTTGAAAACGGGCGATCGCCTGTGGACCTGTCCCGAGGGACGCCACTTCTTTCAACACACCCATGTGCCCCAAACCAGTGGCGTCATTCTCGACTTTTGGTATCAAACGGCATCTCCTCTGGCCGAGACCCCCCTCATCGAAATTTTCTCGCCATAGATGTCGCATTGAACCCTGAAAAGCTTATTCATCTCTCGTCTTATAGATTTGTTAAATCCCTGATAGGAGCACATTATCGTGGAAACGTTTGAATTTGATGTCGTGATTGTGGGTGGGGGTCCAGCTGGATGTACCTGCGCCCTTTACACGTCGCGTGCCGATCTTAAAACGGTCATCCTCGATAAAAATCCTGCTGTTGGTGCCCTGGCCATTACTCATAAGATTGCTAACTATCCCGGTGTGCCTGGAGATATCAGCGGCGAGGAACTGCTCAACATCATGCGCGACCAAGCCGTGACGTTTGGTGCTGATTATCGTCGCGGGCAGGTGTTTGGCATTGACGTTTCCAGCCATCGCAAAAAGGTTTACACCCCGGAGGGCACCTTTGTGGGGCGGGCTCTTGTGCTCGCGACAGGGGCCATGGGGCGCACGGCATCTTTCAAGGGGGAATCGGAATTTCTGGGACGAGGCGTGAGTTACTGTGCCACCTGTGACGGGGCCTTTTATCGCAATCACGAAGTCGCGGTCATTGGCTCAAATCAAGAAGCGATTGAAGAGGCCCAAGTCTTGACCAAGTTTGCTTCTACGGTTCATCTCGTCACCTTCAAAGATCCGCCGACTGAAGACCCCCATGTGCAAGATTTGCTAGCTATGTCTAACGTGAAGCATTGGAGCCGCTCGCGTCTATTAGCGATCGAGGGAGATGAAATGGGCGTGACCGGCATTCAAGTTAAACCCAAGCAGGCAAAAGAGCCGATTTCTTTACCTGCGCTTGGGGTGTTTGTATATCAAAATGGCTCGAAGCCGATTACTGATTTCCTTAGCGACCAGGTAGCGTTTAATCCTGACGGCGGGGTACAGGTCAACGACTTGATGGCAACCAGTACAGAAGGAGTCTGGGCGATCGGTGACATTCGCAACACTCCATTTAAACAAGCGGTGGTCGCAGCAGGGGATGGCTGTGTCGCTGCCATGGCGATTGATCGCTTTCTCAACTCTCGCAAAGGCTTCCGTCCCGATTGGGATCATTCATAGTTTCCACATCCCTCTCAAGGCCATGGAAAAATTAGCCGTTGTAGACATCAAGACCTTTGTACCAGCCAAAGATCACGAGGTTTCTATTGTGATTTAGGGTTTGCATCGGCCTCTGACGATCAGGGCATCGCTTACTTTCATGGCAATGGTCAAAGCTTTCCACTGCAGGACTTTTATCAAGAAGAGCATGCTCATAACTTTATGATGCATCTGCTGGTAGAAGATATTGATAGCTGGTAAGTAGGTGGGTTAAATCTTTTGTAGAGCGAGCTTATGGTGACGAAACCCTGGCGAATGTTGGGTTTCGTTCTTCAATCACAACCTATATCGTTTGCAATTTAACAACGCCTGCCGACTTACCAGCATGTTCTGAGTTCTGGCATTGCTGACAAATATCAGGTTGACGTTACAGAACCGGAAGACAGACCTTGGGAAATGCGTGATTTTGTGCGGCCCGATCCGAGTGGTGTGCTTTGGCACATCGGCCGGAATCTCTAGCTTCGCCATGGCCCTTTCCTCGCTGGTGATAACGGCGACTCTACGAACTGCGAGGGATGAAAGGTCAATTCAGCAGTTTAGATTTAGTTCAAATACGTTCTGCGGAGAGTATTAATCCTATTCGAGGGGTGGCATAAATGGCATACTTTGCGTGCTGATGAAACGCCCATCTTTGCCAAAATATGACTTTATATTCATGTCCTTCAATCTGAAGAATGTACATAAATGGAATCTTATTGCGAATGTAAGGCCGAAAAGTAATCATCCCTTTTCTAATTCCAACATGTCCATTTTGGATGTCAAAATTCAATCTTTGAAGCCGATGAATCAGGCTTACCATAACCAATGTAATTATTAACACTACGCCAGCAAAGCCAATTAACAGCCGGGCTAGAAAAGGCCAGTTATTTGCCTGAAATGCGGCGATTAAGGCGATCGCCAAATTAATAAGGATGGCGCAACTGGTCGTGATGATTACAACCATGAGCATGTGTAGCGGCGACAGTATTTGCATGCATCGTAATCGCAGCTTTTGGCGATCGCTAATCCATCCACCTCGGTTGTAATAGAGATCTCTGTTGTTGAAGTGAAACACCACTTCTAGCAGCAACTGGGACTTGAACATACGCTTGATTGGCTGCGGCATCCCAACTATAACCATTCTCAAAATGCAGCTCAGCAACTTTGCATAACCGATGACAACTGTTCCAGGGATTGCCGGTTACGCAAGGGCACCCAGCAATTTTTGGAAAGCAGCTAGGCGTTAAGCTTCTAAGCGGTTTGCAACGATTTTCTCAAGCACTTGCCCTGGTTATCTGGGCGAGTTTTGGATGCCGGGGCAGGAGCCGGGCCGAATGCTGCGGGTTAACCCGGCTCGGTCATTCTGTCATGGCGGTGGAGCCCCTGCCAGATTTGCTGGCAGCAGCGCAGGCAGCATTTTGGTAGAGGGCGTTTGGCACCATCTCACTCAGCAAGAGCGATCGCTAGCCCTTGCCCGCTTGGCTTATCTCTTAAAAAAAGACGGTAAGGGATCGGCTTGAAAATAAAGTACCCGGACAAGACTGTGGCAGGGTGGATGGGTAGCAGGGCCGGTGGGATGTTATTTAAGCGCAACGCCCTAAATGCGCCTTATCACTGCGCAAGGGCCCTCCAGGAATAGGCCCTTGCGTCTATCCCACTAAGAGTAGTCCAAGGAAAAGATCATCCAATAGTTAAGCAGGCGTCGGAATGATTTCAACAAACCACTTTTCGAGACCTGGCAACCGATGCAGCTTCTTTTCAAGTTCTGCCATCGCTTTTTGGGTGAGCTTGACACCT